>JAOPWC010000212.1 GCA_025965895.1 Mycobacterium sp. | reverse complement strand
GATCCATGCTCGGTCCTGGTCCTGGTCCTGGTCCTGGTCCTGGTCCTGGTCCTGGTGTGGAAGATGATGGTGACGTCGGATCGCTGTGCCCGTGGGCGCGCGGCGGGGAACGTGTGTCGCCGCGTGCGTCAGGCCGCGAGGCTGCTGGTGGCCTCATCGGGTGATCCTGCCTACCGGGGAGCGTGGAAACCTCGCCCCGCCAGCGCCATAGCCGGGCCCAGGGTCGGCCTCGCTGGTCGAGCGGTGGGCAGCTCGGCGAGCTAGTCGAGGTAGTGCCGGAGCAGGGCAATGCGCGACGAGCAGCGCAACTTGGCCATCGCCCTCAACTCGATCTGTCGGCTCCGCTCCCGGGTCACCCCGTAGACCTGGCCGATCTGCTCCAGCGTGCGCGGCCGGCCGTCGGTGAGGCCGAAGCGCAGCCGGATCACGCCGGCCTCGCGCTCGGACAGCGTCGCCAGCACCGACTGCAGCTGATCGCGCAGCAGGGTGAGGCCGACCGCGTCGGCGGCCCCCACGGTCTCGGAATCCTCGATGGCATCCCCGAGCCGGGCGTCGCCCTCGTCACCGACGCTCTGGTCTAGCGAGAGCGGCTGGCGAGCGGTGCGCTGCAACGTAGATAACTTCTCCGGGGCGATGTCCAGCGGGGCGGCGAGCTCCCCGGGGGTGGGCTCGCGGCCCAGGCCCTGGTACAGCTCGCGCTGGACGCGGCGAAGCTTGTTGATGGCCTCGACGATGTTCACCGGGAGGCGGATGGTGCGGGCCTGGCCTGCCATTGCCCGGGTGATGGCCTGGCGGATCCACCAGGTGGCGTAGGTGGAGAACTTGTAGCCCTTGGTGTAGTCGAACTTCTCCATCGCGTGGATCAGACCCAGGTTGCCCTCCTGGATCAGGTCCAGGAACGCCAGGCCGCGGCCGGTGTAGCGTTTGGCCATCGAGACCACGAGCCGCAGGTTGGCCTCCACCAGGCGGTCCTTCGCGCGCTCCCCGTCGCGCACGATCTGGCGCAGGTCCCGGCGCAACTGCGCGGACACCCCCGGCGGGGGCGGCCCCGCAGCCGCTCCGCGGCCAGCAGCCCGGCCTCGATCCGCGTGGCCAGCTCGACCTCCTGCGCCGCACCCAGCAGCGCCACCGTGCCGATCCGCTTCAGGTAGGCCCGGACCGGGTCGACCGCGACGGTGAGCTCGGCGTCGTGGCGGGCCTGGCGCAGCACCGCGGGATCGTCGTCGGAGTCTTCCTCGGGCTCGGCCTCGTCCCACCCGACCCCGCCCGAGGTGCTGCGTTCCTGCGGCAGACCCGCGGGGTCCGGCGCGCTGGCCTCGACACCCTCCCCGTCGAGCGCGGCACCCCCGTCCGCCCGGTGGCGGGGAGCCGGGTCCGGCGCGGCGCGCTCGACGTCCCCATCCCTGAGCGGCGGCGGCTCCTTCTCCCGCTTCGTGCGGGCCGCCGTGGCCGGCTCGGGGTCCCGTGCGGGCGAATCGACAGCGGTCACCGAGCCCACCCCCTGTTCGGGCCGCCCGGCGGGCGCACGGTGATTTCTCGTGCCCGTCCTCGCCCGGCGCGGCGGGTTGTTGCCACCGCAGCCTCCTCCTGAACCGGGCCACGGTCACCATCGAGACACGATCCCGTATCACCGGTCGTGGCCCTGCGGCCGCCGCGTCGCCCCGGCCGCAGGATCATCCCGGATCCTCGCTGCCTCCCAGCCAGCTCGCCCGGGCGAGCAGGTGCGGCACCGGCCTCCACGCTGTGCCCACCTCGTAGCTGCTGCGGCTCTCCAGCAACGCCCTCCTGTCCCGTCCCATGTGGGCCGGGCGAGGAGGGTGAAATTCCCTCGCAGGCATGACGCGCCCCGTTCCGGTTGTCTGCCGTCGGCGGTGAGCGAGAGTGCCCGGGCCTGGCTTGACCGCTGGAGGCCATCGCGGAGCGACGCGCAGCGCCCTTGCGGTCGGCGTGGTGCGGTAGGACCGTTGATGAGCCGCGAAGGGTCAGCTCCGTTAGGCCGTTGGGCTCTGGCCCGGATCGCTCTTGGTCATCGTTGGCTAACCCGGTGGCGCAGCCGGGCGCAGCCGGCGGAGCCGGCGCCTTGATGATGAGACAGGGCAACTCGGCAGGGCGCGGGATGGCTTCGTGGACGGTGTCGGCCGCACAGGCGCGCCTCGGGACGCGCGCGCGGCGGGCTGCTGGAGCGAGACGACGACGGGCAGCGGAGCCATCTGGTCGCCGACCCGGCCGCACGTGGCACGCCCGCCCACGGCCAGCGGTGTTGTCGCCGATCAGCGCGATGGCATCTGAACGACAAAGCGTCTCATTTCAAGCACAGCAAGATTGGGGACAAGAAGATGACCACACCGCAGAATCAGTTCACCGACGCGACCAAGCGCGGCCAGGAGGCGATCACGACCGCCATGCGCACGTGGGCGGAGAACGTCCAGGCCTTGATGGCCGGCGCAGCCGGGGGTCAGTCGGGGTTGCCCAACCCCCAGCAGATCGTCGACAAGGTCTTCGACTTCGCCGAGCAGGTGCTCGCCACTCAGCGCGAACTCACTAAGACCCTGCTGTCGGCTGGAGCGCAGGCGACCGAGGCCACGACCAGCCAGGCCCGGGAGGCCGCCGAGTCGATGACCACGCACGCGGTCGAGGCAACCGAAGCCGTGACCGAGGAGGCCGCCCAGGCCGGTCAGGCCGCCGGCGAGAAGGTGTCGGGGACCGATCGCAGCGGGCGCAACACCACCAAGGGCTGATTTCGATCCGACCCGACCCGACCCGACGGTAGACGTCGGGCCGGTGCTGTCACCTGGCGGCGGCCTTCGCCGTCGCCAGGTGCCGTGAGCTGGCTGTTCCGTGTCCTCAGCGGACCGGAGTGGAGCCGATTTCGTCACGGAGGGGGCGCATGCCGCCGCGCCGGACACAGAAGCAGGCTCGGGGCGCGATGCGAGTCCTGATGTCACCGCGCAAACGGGGCCTGCGTCGCAGGCCGACGGCGCCGCGACGGAGGGGTCCGGGCGGGCAAGGTGCCGTCCGGCCAGGGTGGGAGAAGGTCGGCTACAGCGGACCGGTGGGCAGCCGCTCGTATATGGTCTACGTTCCGCCGGGGATCGGTTCCCGGACTCGCTTGCCGCTGCTCATCGTCGCCATGAGCGCGCTGTCGCAAATATCGGCTGGCCGGCGGCGTGGCAGCCGTGCCCGGTGTCCGCGCCAGGCCGGGTATCTGCCGCCGAGGTAGGACATCTCCGGCTTCGGGAGGTCTACGGTGCTCAGGCCACGCAGTTCGGAGTAGCGGTCGTCCCG
>JAOPWC010000051.1 GCA_025965895.1 Mycobacterium sp. | reverse complement strand
TCATCCGACAGTCCGGCGCATGTGGCGATCGCCGAGGAGCTCGGCTATGAGCGAGCGTGGCTGTACGACTCTCCCGCCGTCTACCCCGATGTTTGGATGGTGCTCAGCCGGTGCGCGGAGCGAACGTCGCGCATAGGCCTCGGGCCGGGCGTTCTCGTTCCTAGCCTGCGCCATCCAATGGTGAACGCCGCCGCCATCGCTGAGCTCGTGGGCCAAGCACCTGGTCGGGTAGCGGTGGCGATCGGCTCAGGATTCTCCGGTCGGCTGGCGCTGGGCAAGCGGCCGATGCCGTGGCGACAGGTCGCCGACTACGTCCGCTGCCTGAAGGCTCTCCTTGCCGGCGAGACCGGGATGTGGGATGGGGCGACTATCCGCATGCTGCACCTGCCCGGCTTCGGGGCGGAACGACCGAATGACGTGCCGATCCTGATCGGCGCCGACGGGCCCAAGGGGCTGGCTGTGGCGGCCGAACTCGGCGATGGTGTGTTCTCCGCCGCCTTACCGCAACCCGATGCCGCCGAAGTCGCCGACTGGCGGGCGCTGCTGTCGTTCGGCACCGTGCTCGACGAGGATGAGGACCTGACCTCGCCGCGCGTCATCGACGCCGCTGCCCCCGCGGCGGTCGTGCTCTACCACGCCACGTACGAACGCGGCGGCGCGGCTGCGGTCGACGCATTACCGGGCGGACGGCCTTGGCGTGAGGCGATCGAGGCGTTCCCCGAGAGTGAGCGGCATCTCGCAATCCACGCCGGGCATCTGGTGAAGGCCAACCCCCGCGACAAACCGCACGTCGCGGACCTCATCCCGCTCGCCAGTTCCATGGCCTTGACCGGCACGGCTGAACAACTACCAGAGAAGATCGCGGCAATCGCCGCCCTTGGAGTCACTGAGCTTGTGTACCAGCCGGCCGGGTGTGACATCGAGCGCGAGCTCCGCGTCTTCGCCACCGTCGCCGGCCTTCCGCACTGATCGAGTTTTCACATCCCGCCTTCCCTCAGGTTGGCCCCATCGCCGCATCGCGGGAATATGCAGGGTTACCAGGCCGCCAAGAAATGCCCCCACCAACAAGACCGCGAAAGAGGCGCCGACCAAGAAGACCGCGGCGAAGAAATAGCTACGCGGGCAGATCCACCCGCAGCGCCAGGTGCTCATCGAGTATCCGGCGCAGCGCGGTGTCCATCGGATGCGCGGATGCGAGGTCGCGGCCGAACCGGCTGTCCACCACGACTACCGCGCCCTCACGCGGTTCGGCGGTGTCAACCTGATCGACGAACGGATCGAACAACGCGGGCGGCGTGGCCAGGTAATACAGCGCCCGGCGCGACTCGTTCAACCCGGCGGCATACATCAGTCCGTGTTGGGTGATCACGAAGAGTTCCGAGGTGATCCTGGCGTTCGGGGTTTCGGCTTTGCCCCATGCCATTGCGGCGCGCCGGGTCTGTGCCAATCGATCCGGGACATCGTCAGTCAGCGTGAGCAACCTTTCGACGAGTGCTCCACCCATTCGCGGATATGCGCCGATGGCGGGTCTGAAGTACCGCTGGAAGATCTCGCCGAAAAAGTCGTACAGTTGCTCGCTCATCGCGGCTCCCCAGGTTTCAGACGGACACCTCAATTGTGCGCCCGAAACCGCCAGCTGAGCACGAGTTTGGCCAGGACGGCGGCCTCGCTGATATCGACGTCAGTGGTCGCGATGAGCAGGGTGAGCATCTTCTTCCGGTGCGCGAGCTCGCGCAGGTGCGCCAGCGCGTCGGCGCGCTCAGGATCGGTGAGCTCGGCCTGGTAGCGGCACGTGAACTCGTCGAAACGGGCCGGATCGTGTCCGTACCATTTGCGCAGCTCGGTTGTGGGGGCGATCCGTTTGCACCACTCGTCCAGGTGTACACGCTCCCGCCTGTATAGGGTCTCACGCTCGTCGGCAAATCTCACCCTTCTGAGCTGCCGGTTCGCCGTTGTCTCACTCGCGACTGCCAGTCTTGAGTCCCAGTGCTCGCTTCAAATCCTCACGCTTAGACACCCACGGGTAGATCGGTGGTCTGTTCACCCGGTGTGGGTCGAGCGGATCTGCTGTAGTGGGACGATCTTGTTTTCGCCTTCGCGCAGGATGAGATCGAGCAGTCCGGGAAAGCGTCGACCGATCTCCTCGCGACGCAGTGTGCTGACTCGTCTGGTGCCCTCGTCGTACTGGCGAATTAGGCCAGCCTCGCGGAGCACTCGACAGTGTCGGCTCACGGCTGACTTTGCCCGGGGTAGGTCAAATGAGGTGCAGGATCGTTCGGGTCGGCCGTCCAGTGAGGCCACGATGGTCAGCCGTACCGGATCGCATAGCGCTGACATGATCGCGAAGAGGTCGAGTTCCTCCTCGGCGGGGTGCAGCAGCGGTGACGAGGTGCGACTGGCCATACCGGCCATTGTTTCATGGTGTTTTCATGGTTTTCGTTCGCAACAGGACGTTGCCTGGCGCAGGTCCGAGCGGCCGCGGGACCCGTACTCGGTGGGCCGCGCCGGCTGATGAGGTTCGCCGGGTGTGATTGCTCGGCCGAATCCGCATCCGCTATGTTCAGGATAGAGTGAACATATGACAATGCTGGATCACCACACGACACCAGCAAGGGAATGTTCGCCATGACTGAGCCGCTGGTCGACAGCAAGCCAATCGGTGTCGGAATCGTGGGTCTGAGCGCCAGTCGCGGCTGGGCGGCCGCCTCGCACTTTCCGGCGCTGGCCTCGCTGGACGGCTACGAGCTGCGGGCGTTGAGCACGAGCAGCGCCGAGTCGGCCCAAGCAGCAGGGCACAAGTACGGCGTGGAGTTGACCTTCGGCAGTGCCGAGCAACTCGCCGAGAGCCCAGAAGTCGACCTGGTCATCATCGCGGTCAAAGCTCCACTGCACCGTCAGACGATCGTGGCAGCCATCAACGCCGGGAAGATGGTGTTCAGCGAGTGGCCGCTGGGCATCAACCTGACCGAAACCGAGGAACTCGCCGCGCTGGCCCGCTCCCGCAACGTGCGCACGGCGATAGGCCTACAAGCCCGATCGTCCCCGCTGCTGCGTTACCTGCGTGACCTGGTCGCCCAGGGCTACCTCGGTAGAATGTTGTCCACCACGCTGGTCAGCTCGCACAACGCTTGGGCCGACGCGCTGAAAATCGGCCCGTACATCCTGGACGAAGCTAACGGCGCGAACCTGCTGACCGTCGGCTTCGGACACACCGTGGACGCGGTCACCATGGTGCTCGGCGAGTTCATCGAGGTAACCGCCACATCAAGAAACCTGCTCCCCACGTATCGAGATACCACAACGGGGCAGGTCATCACCAAGAACACCGATGATCACATCGCCGTCACCGGTGTACTGGAATCCGGGGCGGTGGCCAATGTGCTTGTCCGGGGTGGCGTCTCGCGCGCCACCGACTTCCGCTGGGAAATCAACGGAACCGACGGCGACCTGGTAGTCACGTCTCACGGCAGCAGCTGGAACCGTCGGTTGACCCTGGTGGGAAGACAAGGCTCCCAGAACGAATTCGTCGCACTGCCCGTGCCCGCTAGGTACGAGCAGCGCGTCCCACAGTTTGCCGGGCGTTCCAACGAAACGGCATACAACATCGCCTACGCATACGCCCAACTGCGCGACGACATCACCGAGGGCACCAACGTCGTTCCCGACTTCGACCACGCGGTGCGTCGTCACCGCCTGATCGACGCCGTCGAGCGGGCAGCAGAGACCGGTCAGCGGCAGACCGTCGCACTCACGGCATGACCCGACCAGGCAACTGGGTTCGGCCACAGCGCCATCACACGCGTTAAGGAGCGTTCTGAAGGGCGCTCGAAACAGGTCCATGTCGACCAGCTCCGGTGCCGTCGTCTCTTCCCACCACCCGATCGTCATCGTGCAGTCGAACATTCCTCCGGCTCGCGCCGTCAGCTGATGACCTCGCGCGCCACCCATTCTCGATGGACATCGCGACAAACGTTCGCTGACTATGTGTGAAGGCATTGGGGCGCCGCCGAGGGCTTACGTGCCCGCATGCCGGCTCGGGCTGGCAAAGGCGGGGGCGACGAAGTGCTCAAGGATCGATCGGTAGCGCTTCAGGTCGCCTTCGCATTCCTCAAGGCCCCGCATCAGCATTAGCCCGAGGTTGCCCATCCAGAGATAGATATCGGCGCGCGGCAGTCCGTGTGGCAACTCATTGTTCGCATAGGCGGCGTCCATGAACGGATCCCACAACTCGGCCATCAGTAACTCCGATGTTCGCGAGGCAACCAATCGCTGGCCGAGGCTCTTTCCATCCGGGTCGATCAAGTGCCGCATGAGTGGGTCACGTCGGCCGTGGTCGGCGAGAAAGATGAGTCCCTCGACGATCTGTTCGGGCAGGCTGGAATGTTGGGAGATGCGCTTGTATGCCCTCTCGCGCAAGGCACCGGAGTGCCGTGCAATCAGTTCAATGAACAGGTCGTTGCGATCGGCGAAGTAGCGATAGACGCTCGGCCGCGACATTGCCACCTCAGCAGCTATGTCTTCCATCGTCGTTTTGCGGATGCCATGGCGATCGATGCAGCGTTCGGCGGCGACCAAGATCCGAGCACGGGCGTCATCTGTGCTCGCGGCTGAGTCTCGCCGGTGGGGAGATCGCCTCGACATTTCTACATATTACTGGATACGTCACATGTCTGATATGCATTCCGGAGCCTACTTTCCACGGCACCCGGCCCCAGATCGCCTCCCAACACCGGATCTATCGGATGGTTTGACATCCGGGTATCTCAAGCAGAGACTGACTAGCGACAC
>JAOPWC010000118.1 GCA_025965895.1 Mycobacterium sp. | reverse complement strand
GGCAACCGTCTCGTGGGCATCTTGCACGGCTGCCTACGCCACCACACCGATTACGACGAACACACCGCCTGGGCGCACCGCACCTCAGCCGCGGCTTGACACTTACGAACCTGGGATGTCTAGCTGGCCGTCGGCCTCGATCGCCTGTACTGCGGACAGCGGAGACAGTGTTGCGGCTGTCAGCGCCCGCTTGACCCACTGGTAGGACGTGGTGGGACCGTTGGCGATCGCCGCGAGTATCGACGTCAACTCCGCGTCGTACCCGTCGTCGTCAACCACATGGGAGATTAGTCCCCATTCGAACGCCGTTGAGGCGGTTATCCTTTCGGCCAGAATAGCCATCCTCGCGGCGCGGGGTCGCCCAATCGCGGCCACGACGATTGCCGACGTTCCGCCGTCCGGCATGAGGCCTACGTTGGTGAACGCCAGCTGGAAGTACGCCGATCGGGCGGCCACCACCAGATCGCACGCCAGTGCAAGGGGACAACCGAAGCCGGCCGCCGCTGCGCGTACGCCGGCCACCACCGGCTTGGGCAGTCCGACGATCGCCTGCACCACCTCGTTCGCGGCGACTGCGGCGCCGTCGGTATCGGCGCCGGTCATGTCCCCGCCGGAGCAGAAGGCCCGGCCCTGACCGTCTCCATCGCGCACTGCCGAGGTGCGGATGCCGGCCAGGTCGCTGCCGGCGCCCGGCTCGCTCATCGCGATCGCACCGATGGTCTCACCCACGACGTATCCGGGTATCCACCGCTGCTGCTGCTCATCGGTGGCCAGCGACTTCAGATAACGCCCGACGATGTCATTCTGCAGGCTCAATGCGGGGGTTGCGGAACCGTACTTGGCCAGCTCCTCGACCACGACGGCATTGAACCGGAAGTCGTCAGAGCCTCCGCCCCCGTACTTCTCCGGCATATTGAATCTGGTGAGCCCGTATTTCGCCGCGGCCTGATATGCCGAGCGGTCCACGATCCGCTCGCGTTCCCACTTCTCGGCGTGCGGAGCCACCTCCCGCTCGATGTATTGCCGCGCGGTCTCGCGCAGTTGTTCATGCTCGGTTTCGAACACCAGTCGCTTCACGTCAGCTCACTCCCCATGCAGTCGGCGCATCTCCTCGCCGACGCGTCCGGATAATCGAGACACCACCTGCGCTGCGCGCCGTCTCAACTCACCGTCGGGAGCCGGAAGCACCACCGCACCTGTCTCTTTGGACGGCAACAGCACCTTGGCGGTGCCCTTCGTCGTCGCGTCGTCGCGCTGACTGGTCGCCCGGACATCGATCGCCACCGGGTCACCGGGCGTGTCCGCCTTGGCGGTGACCACGCCTGTGCATTTGTGAACGTCGCCGTGATAATTGAAGCCGCGCAGCTGCAGCTCCATCTCCGCGAGCCAGCCGTCGTCACCGATCCAGTTGGTCAGCAAGTGGCTGACCCACGCCGCTCGCATCTGGCCGTAGTCGTAGGGAGCCGGGATACCCAGCGCCCGTGCCCGCGAGGAGTCCCAGTGCAGCCGTTGCACCACGTCAGGCACTCCGTACTCGTCCGGCGTGTAAAACGCGGGCATGCGCTTACGCAGTTCGTGGCCGTACTTCAGCGGTCCCACGCCGTAACCGCCCCAGCCCCAACCCATGTGCATACTGATGATGTCGACGACAGTCAGCGGGCCCTTCATCACCGGCGTCAGCTCGTCGCCGACCGCGACGTCTTCCCACCAATTGGGATCCGCGCCGCGCCGCACCTCGGCGTCGTAGACGGCGTCGATCTCGGCGATCTCCTCCGGTGTCCATTTCTGGCGCTCGATGTGTGAGTACTTGCCCGACTTCTTCGAGCCTTGTCGTTCGGCGTTGATGTAGGACTCGTCGCGCGTCGCGAGCGGGGTGCCGTTGGCGTCGACATAGAGATACCGATAGGTCTCTTTCACCGAACGTCCACCTGAGAACTGGCTTTCTTTGACCTCGACATCGAGCGTGAAGGTCTCGCACAGTACCGGACGCCCGGCGTATGTCGGCTGGTACCAGGCCCATTTGACACCGGCGTAGTACTTCCCGGTGCCGCGGAACAGGCCCCGGAACAACCTCTTGCGGTCCGGGTCGGTGAACTTCGGTGTCTGGTCAAGCCCGGTGGCGATCGGGAAGGTGGGCGGCGCGATCTGACCGTGCCAACGGGTTGTCGAGCCGTATGCGGGGTTGCGGAACAGAGGGTTGTCATCGCCGCAGCCGAACGCGAAGTGGCTGATGCTGTCGGCACTGGGAAGTTTGTTCCAGGCCTCGTCGCGTTGGTTGACCGGGATTCCGATCTGCGCTTTCGACCGTGCGATGTCCTCGTCGGTGATGCGGCCCTCGACAGCGGCCTTGTCGGCGTCGGAGTCGGCGGTGGGTTCTGTGGTTGTCATGATGGATCGCAACCCCTTTCGATCAGAACTTCAGCATCGCTCCGGCGTCGACCCGGAACTGCAGGCCGGTGACGTAGCGGGATTCGTCGGAGGCGAGGAAGCAGACGACATTCGAGACATCCTGTGGCTCGATATACGGGATCGGCATGGCCTGCATCGCCGGAAACGCCAGCGCCGCGTCGTCGGCGGTCGGATTCTCCAGGTCGGGCCGGAACACGCGGTACATCGGTTCGCTCTGCAGCATCGGGGTGTTGACGTTCGTCGGATGGATCGCGTTGGCGCGGATGGACAACGGTGCCAGTTGCAATGCGAGAGCGCGGGTGTATTGGTCGACCATGGTCTTGGCGAGGTTGTAGCCCATGCCACCTGGTCCCGTGGGTCCCACTCCGGCCCCGGCGGCCTGATTAGCCGCAATCAGGCCGGCCACCGATCCGGTCGTGATCACGGAACCGCCGGGCCGCAGGTACGGCAGCGCCGCATGAACCGTGTTGATGACCCCGACGAAGTCCACGTCGAAGGCGTCGGCGAACGCTGTGATCGGAAGGTCGCTGCCGAGCGGACAGATACCGGCATTGGCCACGACGACGTCGAGTCGGCCGCCGAGCTCTGTGACGGCGCTGCCCAGCTCACGGGCCAGCGCTGCGCGGTCACGCACGTCGACCTCGGCGGTGATCGACCGTCGGCCCGTTTTCTCGACCTCCTCGCCGGCTTCCTCCAAATCCCGCGGCGTGGCAAGGGGGTACTTGTTGGTGTCGATGTCGTGACAGATGTCGAACAGGATGACGTCGGCGCCCTCTTCGGCGAGTCTCACCGCGTGACTGCGGCCCTGTCCCCGCGCACCGCCGGTGACCAGAACAACTTTGTCCTGCACTCGTCCCATAGTTGTCACACCAACTCCACGAGGGTGGCGTTCGCTTGGCCGCCGCCCTCGCACACGGTCTGCAGGCCGTAACGAATCCCCTTGTCGCGCATGTGATAGAGCATTGTGGTCATGATCCGGGCACCAGATCCGCCGAGGGGGTGGCCCAGCGCGATCGCCCCGCCATTGGGGTTCAGGTTCTTCTCATCAGCGCCGATGTCGGCCAGCCATGCGAGCGGCACCGGTGCGAAGGCCTCGTTGACCTCGAACACCCCGATGTCTTCGACTTTCAGCCCGGAGCGCTTCAGCGCCTTCTGAGTGGCGGGGATCGGCGCAGTCAGCATGATCACGGGGTCGGCGCCGGCCAGCACGGCGGTGTGGATCCTCGCAATCGGGTTCAGCCCCACCGATTCAGCCTTCTCGTCGGTCATCATCAACAGCGCCGCCGAGCCGTCCGAAATCTGCGACGAGTTGCCTGCGTGGATTACTCCGTTCTCCTTGAACGCGGGTTTCAACTGAGCCAGCTTCTCGACCGAACCGCCGCGCCGGATGCCCTCGTCCTCGAGCACCGCGTTGCCCCCGGAGTCTTTGATCGCGACTATCTGATCGTCGAATGCCCCGGAATCCTGTGCTGCTGCGGCCTTTTCGTGCGAGCTCAAGGAGAACTCGTCAAGCGCGGTCCGGTCGAAGCCCCACCGCTCGGCGATCATCTCCGCGCCGATGCCCTGGTTCGGATGGACGCCGTAGCGGGCCATGAATCCATCAGGGAACGGGTTGCCACCGGCGGCGATCGTCGCCCCCATCGGCACCCGCGACATCGACTCCACACCACCGGCGACGACGACGTCGTAGTGCCCGGCGACCAGACCGGCGGCCGCGAAGTGGATCGATTGCTGGCTGGACCCACACTGTCGGTCGACGGTGACCCCCGGCACGCTTTCGGGCCATCGGGCCGTGAGAAGGGCGGTCCGCGCTATATCGAGCGCCTGGTCACCGACCTGTCCCACGCAGCCCCAGATCACGTCGTCGACGATCTCCGGGTCCACCCCGGCACGCTGAACCAGCGCATTGAGCACTTGAGCGGACAACTCGGCAGGGTGCACTCCAGACAGGCCACCATTGCGCTTGCCGACCGGTGAACGCACCACCTCGACGATGACTGCTTGTGCCATAACCACTCCTTCAATCAGTTCCGGTCGGTTGCACGGCGGTGTCGTCGGCGTGGCGCCCGCGCAGCTCCTCGATCAACCCGAGCAGCATGCGCCGGTCGACTTTCAGCGACGCACCGCGGGGCAGCGCCTCGACAACGAAAACCTGGGCGGGAACCTCGTACGGCGTCAGCAATGACCGGCAGTGCAGCCGCAACTGCTCTCCGCTCGCCTGGGCGCCGGTTCGCAACTCCACAGCGGCGATGGGGACCTGGCCCAATCGCGGGTCCGGCATACCGGCGACCGCGGCATCGGCGACGGCGGGGTGAGCGCGCAGAGCCTTTACCACGGTCTCGGGTGCGACTTTGAAGCCGCCGCGAACAATGACGTCGTCGGCGCGGCCGTCGATGTAGAGAAAGCCGTCGTCGTCGATATGCGCGAGGTCGCTGGTGGTGAGCCAGTGGTCGCCTGACCCTCCCACCTGCCGCGAGGCGACCTGCAGGCGGCCGGCACGCCCCGCCGGCAGCACGGCGCCGTCGTCGTCGATCACCTGTAGACGAACCCCGGGGAATGCGCGCCCGACGCTGCCCTTCTTGCCGTCCCATCGCGTGCGGAAGTCCTTGACCGTCCACCCTGCCACGGCACCGGAGAACTCGGTGGCGCCGTACACGATCAGGATCGGAATGCCGTAGCGCTGGTAAAAGGCATCCACCAGCGCCGGGTCGACCGGGCTGGTGCCGGCGTTGATCGCCCGGACGCTGGAGAGGTCTTCGGGCGGGATGCCGGCGTCGAGCACCGAGCGAATAGCCGCGGGCGGCAGCCCGGCAAGAGCCGGTCTGTGTTCTGTGACCGCGGCGTGCCATGCGGGCACGGTGAAACGCTCGAGCATCACGAACGGACGCGCTGCCACCAGCGACTGCAATAAGGCCCAGAGTCCCCCGATGTGCACGATCGGCAAAGTCACCATGCCAACCGTCCCGGTGAGCGGCTGTTTGCCTCTGATGTCGGGCCGCTGGTTGTGCCTCAGTGCCGCAGAAAGGGACGCCTCGAGCTGAGCTCGCGTCAGCGGAATGCGCTTGGGCGCGCCGGTGGTGCCCGACGTCAACATCTCAACGGCCACAGCCGGATCCCCGTCCGCGGGCTCATTGGTCGCCCTCGCGCGCACCGCGACCGTGTCGCCCTGGACGCTCCACCCGGCGGCGCCCAGAGCGGCGACCGCGTCAACGAAGACCTGCTCGGACCACAACGCTTCGGGCGCCATCACGTACGGGGCGCCGGAGCGTGCGAGGTCGGCGCTCAAGCGCTCCGGCGGCTGCAACGGGCTGATGGTCACCAGCGTGCGGTCGGCGCGGAAGATGGCGATCAGTGCGGCGACAGATTCCAGCCGATTGCCCAGCACGACGGCCACCCGGCCGCCCGCGTCGCAGCCGGCGTCGGCAAGCTCACGGTCGATGCGTTCGGTCAGCGAGCGAATCCGCCCCCACGACACCCACTCGCCGTCGCACTGCAGCATCCGAGCCTGGTCGTCGGCACCCCAGAGCCGTTCCAGCGCATCGTGGATGCTTGTCATCGTCACTTCCAGTTGCCTCTTCTTGGCGACGAGCGCTCATCACCCTGCGCCGTACCGACAAGCGGCGCTCGCCGTTCCGCTAAACGTAGACGACATGGTTTACTAGGTCAACTTACTAGTGAGGAGCCGCGGATGGATTTCGGCCTGACCGGTGAACAAAAACAGCTCGTCGACGCCGAGGGATCCTGGCTGAGCCGGCACGACCCGATCCGGCGCGTGCGCGAGGCACTCGACGCGGCGCCGGTCACGCTCGATCAGGCTGCCGTCCGGCACGCCGCGGAGTCCGGGCTGGTCGGGCTTTTGACCCCTGACGTCGGTGGAACGCATGTCGACCTGGCAGTGCTCACCGAGGCGCATGGGTACGCCGCGAGCTCACTGCCGCTGGCCGATTTGTCTCTCGCAGCGTGGCTACTGTCCCTCGCTGGCATGCCGCAAGCGGACGCCGCGGCCGAGGGCAATGACCTGGTCGAACTGGCCATGGGACCCGTGGCCGCCGCCGGGGGCGACGAGTTGCGGTTCAGTGGTAGCAGTAGCCCGGTGCCCATGGCCGCCGACATGCCCTGCTTCGCCATCGCGGGCCGTACCGACGACGCCGAGTATCTGGCCGTGGTCCGCAACCCGACACTCGTCGCGATGTCGACATTGGATCTCACGAGGTCGTGGGCACGGCTACAGCTGGACGGCTCGGTCGACCAATGGGCGACGTTGCCCGCCGGGACCCTGTCCGGTGTCCGTGATGCCCTGGCGGTCCACCGCGCGGTGGACGCGCTGGGTGGTGCGGCGCGGCTGCTCGAGATGACCGTTGCCTACGCGGGGCAACGCGAGCAGTTCGGCGTGCCGATCGGCTCCTTTCAGGCCGTCAAACACCACTGCGCGGACATGGCAGTCCGGGTGGAGGCGGGGCGGTCGGTCCTGTGGGCGGCCGCCGACGCTCTGGACAGACCCGATCCCGTCAAACGCTCACATGCCGCCTCGGCGGCAGCGGCTTATGCGAAGTCGGCGGCCAGCGAGGTCGCCGGCACGGCGCTGCAAGTGCACGGCGGCATCGGCTTCACCTGGGAGCACGACCTCCACCTGTTCCTGCGCCGCATCAAGGTCGACGAGGCACTCGACGGATCGGTCGCCGAACACCGCGCCGCGCTGGTCACGACCTGACCGTCGCGCTATCGACGGTTGCGCGGCAAGCCGAGCCCGCGTTCGGCGATCAGAGTGCGCATGATTTCCGAGCTGCCACCGGCGATGGTGTAGGCCCGGGCGTAGAGCCACTCGTCTTGCCAGCGTCCGTCGTCAAGCGCATTCGGGTCGCCCTCGACCAGTAGCCCGGATTCGCCCCCGAGCTCCAGGGCGAATCGGGCCATCTCCAGATTCAGCTCGCTGAACATCAGCTTGGCCATCGCGGCGTCGTGCATGCGTTCCTCGCGGCGCGACCAGCGGGTGACGTTGGCGTAGGTCAGCGCCGACAATGCCTCCACCTCGGCGCTGAACTGCCCGATTCGGTCACGGACGCGGTCGCTCTCGATCGCCGGACGGTCGTCGACTGCGACGTTGCCCGCCAGGGTGATTAGTGCGTCGACGGCCAGGCGTAGCTTGACCACTACCGCGCCGACGCTGGTTCGCTCGTGTGCCAGCGTTGCGTTCGCGATCACCCACCCCTGCTCCGATGCGCCGATCATCGCGTCAGCCGGTATGACGACCGCGTCAAAGAACACCTCGTTGAAATCAGAGGTCCCGGTGAGTTCGCGCAACGGGCGCACGGTGACGCCCGGGGTGGACATGTCGAGGATGAACGCGCTGATGCCTTTGTGTTTCGGCGCGTCGGGATCGGTGCGTGCCAGCAAGTAGCCGTAGTGCGCCCAGTGCCCGTCGGTTGTCCACACCTTTTGGCCACTCACGATATACGTGTCACCGTTGCGTACCGCGCGGGTGCGAAGCGACGCCAGATCACTTCCGGCGCCGGGTTCGCTGAACAGCTGGCACCAGAGCTCGCGGCCGGCGCGGATCTCGGGCAGGTGGCGGCGGCGCTGTTCGTCGGTCCCGTAGTGGATCAGCGCGTGCGACGCCAGCGCGCCGCCGCCCTGCACACCAGGTAGCTGGGCACGGGCCAGTTCCTCGCCGACGATAAACGCGTGTTCGGGTGAGCGATCGGCGCGCCCGCCGTACTCGGCGGGCCAGTCGGCGCCGGCGTAGCCGGCCTCATACAGCCGCGCAGTCCACTCCCGAAGCGCCTTGAGCTCGGCCTCGCTCTCGGCACTGCGCACCCCGGCCCGTGGCCGGATCGGCGGTGCGTGCTTGGCGACGAATGCGCGCACCTCGGCGCGGAACGCCTCCAGCTCGGGGCCCATGCCGTATTCCACGTTGCCAATCTTCCTGTTCGATGCGACGGTCATACGAGTTCGTCGTCGGGCGCCGGCTCAAGCACGGTCACCGTGCCCGCGGCTCCGTTGACCTCTACCAGCGCACCGGTCTTGATCCGCGCAGCTGCGACCTGGGTATCGACGACGCAGGCACCCCGTACTCGCGGGCCACCACCGCGGCATGAGACATCACGCCGCCGATGTCGGTGACAACGGCGCCGCAGTGACCCAACAGCGCGGTGTAGCCGACATCGGTGACGTGGGCGATCATGATCTCGTCCGGCTCGAGGTCGTCGATGGTGTCGGGTCCGACGACCAGTGCCCGGCCCATCACTGTGCCTTTGCAGATGCTGATGCCGGTGATCGACTCGCCGGGCTGTAGCGGCGCCAGCACGTCGGAGGCTTCCCAGCTGCCCGAAAACACCGGCGGCATATGGAGTTTCGCCAGCCTCGCCCGCTCCTCCCTGCGCCGCCTGACGGTCTCCCTCGCGTCGGAGGGCCGACCAGGCCGCTGACAGGTGATAAGAACGCGCATCGGGCCTCCGTGGGATCGAGGACTTAGTTCACCAGGAATATTACGTGGGCAGGATGCCTCTGAACGGGCTCATCGCGATAGGGCCTGCTCGAGGCGCTTCTCGCGCCAGGCGGCCATCACGTCGCGGGCGGCGCGGTCCCGTAACGCCTCGGCACGTCCGACCAGAACCGCGTTACTGCGCGCCCGCCGAAGCAGCAGGTGTGCCGGGTGCTCCCAGGTGAAGCCGATACCGCCGTGAATCTGCACGGTGCCCTCTGCTGCGGTGACCGCCGCGTCGAACGCGGCAGCCGCCGCCAGGTCGACGAGGTATGCGGATTCGTCGCGCTCGACGCCCGCCTCGGCCGCGGCGAGCACCAGGCTGCGTGCCCCTTCCACCGCGACGAGCATGTCTGCGCAACGGTGCGATATCGCCTGAAAGCTTCCGATCGGGCGATCGAACTGCCGACGCTCGCCGCCCCAGGTCACGGCCATGGCCAGCGCGCGGGAGCCAACGCCGATCGAGTCCGCGGCCACCGCCAGCAGCGCCTGACGACGGGAAAGACGAAGACCGTGACGCAGCTCGCTTCCGCCAGCGAGAACCTCACCCGCGGCCTGGTTCAGCGTCAGCGCGCCCACTGTCGCGGTCAGATCCAGGGGCTGATGCGCGGCCACGTTGACCGAGTCGTCAGCCGGGTCGACAGCCACCAGCACCTCGTTCTCCGAACCGGCCGCACGCGCCAGCACCAGCAGCACCTCGGCGCTCGGCAAGCCGGCGACGATGGGCACCACGCCGGTCACCCGCGAACCGTCCCATTCGGGAAGCTCACGTCCCGTGGTCACCCAGCCGGAATCGCGCAGGGGAATGGCGAAGGCGGCGGTCGCGCCGGCCGCGATCCGCTCGGCCACGCCTGTTGCTCGAACCTGCGCCGCGACATTGAGGGCGGTGACGCTGGGCACGAGTGGCGCGGGGGCCAGGGCCTTGCCGGCTTCCTCGATGGCGGCGACGAGCAGGTAGGGCGGCGCGCCTGCACCGCCGATCTGTTCACTGACGGCCAGGCCCGGCAATCCGAAGTCGACGAGCGCCGACCACACACCAGGGTCGCTCACGTCGATCGGGCGGTTCCGGTCGAGCAGCGCCGCTATGTCAACTTTGGCTTCCAGCGCCTTGGCGAGCACCTCGCGCAGCTCACGCTCGTCGTGCCGGGCGACTGCCAAGGGCGAACCGGGAACGATTGCGGCCTTTCTGGTGCCCTCTCCTCGATGTGAGGGTAATCCGAGCACCGTTTCGGCGATGGTGTTGCGTTGGATCTCGGCAGTGCCCGCGCCGATCGTGGTTGCGCGGCTCATCAGATAGCCAAACGTCCACCGGCCCTTGTCGATCGCGTTCGGAGCCCGGCTGCCCAATGCGCCGTACGGCCCGGCCGCTCGCAGGGCAAGCGCGTGTAAGTGCTGTTCGAACTCAGACTTCACCAGGCGGTTGACTGAAGCGACGCCGCCGGGATCGTCGCCGCGCAACACAGCCTCCAACGCTCGGGCGCTGTTGGCGGCGATGGTCCGCACGCCGGCCTCGAGCCGCGCAATGTCCTGTCGCACCAGTGGATCACTGTCCAGCGCTCGGGCGACGAGCAGCTCGACGACCTGGTCGACGGTGCGGCGATACTTGAATTCGTCGGCCAGGAATGCGGTGGCGCGCTCGTGGCCGAGCGATGTTCGCATGATCGACCAGCCTTGCCCTTCGGCGCCGACCCTGTTTTCGACGCTGACCTCGACTTCGTCGAGAAACACCTCCGCGAAGTGGGCGGCGCCGCTGATGTCCCTCAGCGGACGCACCGTGATGCCCGCTGTGTTCATCGGAATAAGCAGATAGGTGATGCCGTCGGTGCTTCGCCCCGGCGGACCAGTGCGAACGAGGGCGAACATCCAGTCGGCGCGGTCGCCCATCGATGTCCAGACCTTCTGACCCGTCACCCGATATGCCCCGTTCGCATGGACCGCGCGCGTGGAGAGCGACGCCAGGTCGCTGCCGGCGCCGGGCTCGGAGAAGCCCTGACACCAGAATTCGTCCGCCCGCAGCAGTGGCCCCAGGAACCGGTCCTTCTGCTCTTGGGTGCCGTGCTTGATCAATGTGGGCGCGACGATGAACGACAGCGGGCACGGATGCGGTGGCGCTCCGGCGGCAGTGGTCATCCGGTAGTAGTCGAGCTGCTCTTCCAGTGACAGTTCCATCCCGCCGACGGACGTCGGCCAGCCGGGTGCCGCCAGGTGATTGTCGACGAGTTCGGCGTGAAAGGCACTTGCGACCTGGATGCGGTCAATCGTGTTGCCCGCGGCGTGAGCCGCCGCTTTGGTAACAGCCTGCCGGGAACCGAAATCGGCAACCAACGCCTGCAGGCGCGGGCGCCAGTCGTCGGACGGCATCGTGGTCCCTCACAAAGTTAACCTGGTTACTTATGTGAAGTGTTCCGTGCCGCGCGGTTTTTGGCAAGGCTGCGGCCGGGCCTGAGGGGGTGGCTTCGAGCATGCCGCTACCGATGCGGCGACGACCACTGCGGCGCCGGCCGCGGCGAGCAATCGGTTGTCCATCAGCCACCTCGGTTGGATAGATCGCGAGCGCAGGACCGAATACGGACGAACTAGACGGGCGCATGCCACGGTTCGGCGGTGAATCCGGCGATATGGCATGGCGGACCCGGCCGGTGCGATACTCGGCCGAACCGGGCCGGAAAGATAAAGAATGGAGTGCGACGTTGTTGATCGCGAGAACGGCAACCATCGCTGCGGCCGCTTCGGCGATCGCCGTCTGCCTGGCCGCACCTGCCGGCGCCGATTCCGACGGCGTTTCCTGCCCGCTCGTCTTGACTCCTGTCTGCTCGGCCGTCCCGATGCTGCCCGACCTCGACCATGACGTCGACCTGACAAAGGATCCGAATGCCCTCACGGGCGATGCGGGTGGCCAGCCGACACCTCCCGACAGCAGCGGCCGGTAAACGAGCTCAACGCTAACCAGGTTGCCTATGTGGCAGCATGCTGTCAGTGTGTGAAGCATGCCCTGCGACACCGACCGGAGAGCGATCGCGCGCGCGGCCCCGCACGGCAGTCCGGTGCGCGCCGGCCAGTCCCCGGTTGTGCTTCTTGACGGCAGCGCCGGATCATCGCGGGACGTCCTGGGCAACAAGGGCTTCGGCATCAACGCGATGCGCCGCCACGGCTTGCCGGTGCCGCCCGCATTCTGTCTCACCACTGAAGTGTGCGCGGAGTTCTTCGCCGACCGGGACCATTGCCTCGACCGCATCTGGCCCGCGGTACTCGCCAACTTGCGCCATGTCGAAGCCCACACATCGCGCACGTTCGGCACCGGTCCACGTCCGCTGTTGGTCAGCGTGCGCTTCAGGAGCTGCCCAATCGATGCCCGGCATGCTCGACACCGTGTTGAACCTTGGCATCGACGATGGCGTCGAACAAGCACTGGCAGGGGCCACCACCGCCGAGTTCGTGGGACACGCGCCATCGGTTTGAGCAGATGTATCGACGCATCGTCTGCGGTGGGGATGACGCGGCGGTGGTACCCGACGAGCCGGTGGTTCAGTTACGCCGTGCGATCGAAGCCGTGTTCGACTCGTGGAACGGCGAACGCGCCAGGGCCTACCGCGCACATCATGGCCTGGGTCATGCCGGCGGCACCGCGGTCGTCGTGCAGGCGATGGTATTCGGCAACATGGGCCGCTCCTCCGGCACCGGTGTGCTCTTCAGCCGCAATCCGATGACGGGTGCGGACGATCCGTTCGGCGAGTGGCTTCACGGCGGCCAGGGCGAGGACGTGGTGTCGGGCACCGCCGACTGCGAACCGGTCACCGCTCTGCGTCGCGAGCTTCCCGGTGTCTACGACGAGTTGATGGCCGCAGCGCGCACCCTCGAACAGCTCGCACGTGATGTTCAGGACATCGAGTTCACCGTCGAGGAGGGCAAGCTGTGGCTCCTGCAGACCCGGGCGGCCAAGCGGTCGGCCCAGGCCGCTGTGCGGATGGCCGTGCAGCTTCGCGACGAAGGGCTTATCGACGACGCCGAGGCGCTGGGGCCCGTCACGCCGGCCCATCTGCAGACGCTGCTGCGGCCGTCGTTACAGCCCGAAATTCGTTTGGGCGCACCTCTATTGGCTCGTGGCGTGCCCACCTGTCCCGGCGTGGCCGCAGGCCGGGCCTGCACCGATGTGGACGCCGCCCTCGACGCTGCCGACAACGACGAAGACGTCATACTTGTTCGCCCTTCCACCAGCCCTGACGACGTGCAAGGCATGCTCGCCTCGCGCGGGATCGTCACGGAAGTGGGCGGCGCGACATCGCACGCCGCGGTTGTCAGTCGTGAGATCGGCCGGCCGACCGTCGTCGGCTGCGGCCCGGGCGTCGCAGCGACGCTCGACGGCAAGCTGATCACCGTGGACGGCACCGAAGGCGAGGTTCGAGAAGGTGTTCTCCCGCTGACGTCCTGGTCAGAAGACGAGACGCTCGACCTACGCGCGCTGGCCGACATCGCGCGCCGCGTGAGCCCCCTACGAGCCCACACGGTCGGCGAGTATCCGGAGCTTCCGCAGAATTCCGACACCGCGGTGCGCGACGCGCTGGCCGCGGGGCACACCGACGTCGTATCGACCTCGCCGCTGATCACGATGTTGACCGCGCTGCGGCTCACCGACCAGGAAGGCCGCCAATGATTTCCGGCGGCCGAGCCGATCAGACGAGAAGCGGCGTCACCCGGCGACGAGGCGGATACGATACGGCGATGACCTGGCGTCCGGCGTTCGCGGCGATACTGCTCGCGATGGCGCTCCTGACCGGCGTGGCGGCAATACCGGCTCCCCTGTCGGCGGCGGCCACCATGTCGCGACACCCCACTGATCGCCCCGCGGTCGGGCCCGGTGATCAGTCGTGCACGTTCACCCTTTCGGCGCCGCAGCCTGTCGTACTGCCTGGGGGCGCAAAGGCAGTGACGTCGACAGCCGAGCCGGAGGCGTGCACGGGAGCCACTCAGCCGGATGCGTCGACGGTCTGCGTGTCCACCCCGGACGGTCCGGGGAGGTGCGCGACCACGTCGGGGTGGATCCCGGCCCAGGTGTTTGTCACGGCCTCACAGTTCAGCGGCACATTCACCGCGACGTCGAAGGGGTGTTGGCGGCCCACGATCAAGAGCGCCTTGACCTGTACGCCACACGACCCGATCAGCACGACCCTCTGATTCGCGAGCTGGCTTTCCAGCCCTGCGAAAGTCAGTGGGACCGCACGCCGAAATCGATGTCGCGGATGCCGCTGAAGGGTTTGAAACCCTCCTTGCCCAGCCAGGACGGCCGCGCTTTGTGGCCGCCCGGCGGACGCGCCCACTGCACCCATTCGCCCCAGTCGTTACGGCTGAGTTTCTGCTCCAGAGCCTGCGGACGACCGCACTCTGCGGCCGCATACGAGCGGGCGAAGGCCTTCATCTCGCCTATGATCCAGATGTCCTCCTCGCGGCACCACCTGCCACCGCCGGCATAGTCGACGATCTGATATGACGGGAAATCTATTGGGGGGCAACCGGGTTGCGGATTGTCTGCGCGGTTGACCGCTTCGTACACCACGCGGCCACCGTCGATGACGTACCACTTCAACACGGTGTACACCTGCGGAGAAGCACCCATGGTGCCCTCGAGGTACGCCGCGATTTGCGCCGGGCCGGTGAAGGTCCCGTAGTAGTGGTCGAAGTAGACGGCATCACCCGTGAACAGGTTGGCCCACGCCACCCAGTCCTCCATGACCGGACCCGTCATGTAGTAGTGCCGGAACGCGCGTTCGACTTCTGCCCGTTCGGTCAACGGTCGACAACCTCAGCCGGCGGGCGGCCGGTAATGCGCCGCCGAGTTCCGCAGCTGCCAAATCTGCGCCGGGCACAACTCCTGAGCGGCCTGGCTGATCAGGTAGGACGCCTGATACCCGTCGGAGGTGTTGAAGTCGGCTTTGACGTCGCCCATCAGCTGCGGATAGCCCTCGCCGCTGGCGATTTTGTCGCAGATTCCATGACCGTAGGCGAGCGCCTGATCGGCGTTGGCGAAGTTGTAGCCGGGTCTGACGGTGGCGTTCACCAGGTACGCCACCGCGTCGGCGCTGGCCGTGGGCGCGAACCCAAGCAAGGCTCCAGTCGCGACGACCGATGTCCATACGAGGGCGATCAACAATTTTCGCTGTTTCATAGGTGTGTCTGGAGCCTAGTTCATGGTCGCCGCGCCGACAGCGAAACAAACCCATCGACCGTTCGCCAGGACCCCCGATTAGCCTGTCGGTCTGTCCGATTCTGACGTAGTGTCACCGAGTGGTCGGGCTGTGGGCACGCCGGGAGGCATTCCGATGACGGGGACGCTGACAAGCGGAGCGCACCGCTGTGCGGTGACACTGTTGGTGATGGCTGTTCTGGCGGCCGCGGCCGTAACGTCGTCGCCCGCAGCGCGCGCCGACAACAAGCGCCTGATTGACAGCGTCTTCGTCAACATCTACACCGCGCAGCAGCAAAACGGATGTACGACGGACCCCCGCCTGGACGGCCGCTTGGTCGATGCCGCCCGTCGGCACACCTTCGACGTGCGTGACCACCCCGACATCAACGGTGACGTCGGGTCCGACGGATCGACTCCACAGGACCGGGCACGGGATGCGGGCTTCGTCGGCAAGGTGTCCGAGACCATCGCGATCAACCCGGCCCTGGCCATCAGTGGGGTCGAGATCCTCAACCAATGGTGGTATGACCCCCCGTCACGCGCCACCATGCAGGACTGCAGCAACACCGCCATCGGTGTGTGGTCGGAAAACAGCCTGAACCGCACCGTGGTGGTGGCGATGTACGGGCAGCCCGGAACGACGTAGTCGCACGCGATTACGGCACCGGCTGGATGTCAGAAGACGAACCGCGCGATCAACTCGGCCACCGCCGCGGGCCGCTCCGATCCATCCACCTCAACCGTGTGTTTGACGGTGAGGTTGACGGTTGTGTCCCCGACTGGCGCGGCATCGACGAGCTCGGAGCGGACCCGGATTCGGCTGCCCGCCGTCACCGGTGCCAGGAACCGCACTCTGTTCAAGCCGTAGTTGATGCCCATCTTGGCGTTCCGCACCTGGTAGTTGTGCTTGCTCAGCCCCGGGATGAGCGACAACGTCAGGAACCCGTGCGCAATCGTCGCCCCGTAGGGGCTTTCGACCTTGGCGCGCTGGACGTCGACGTGGATCCACTGATGGTCCTCTGTGACGTCGGCGAAGGTATCGATGCGGTGCTGATCGATCTCCTTCCATTCACTGACGCCGAGTTGCTGCCCGACGGCCCGCAGCGCGTCGTCAACGGAAGTGATCACCTTCATCGATGTGCTCCTGCCGGAGGGAGACCTGCCTATAGCGATATTCATTTAACGGTATAGACTGGCCGCCGCGGTCGACGGGCGTCGGCTGAAGTACTCGAGGACATGCACCGGTGAGGAGAGAGATGGCCCCATCGAGCGGCTGCGCGGTGGTCGTCTCCGCTGCCCGGACCGCGATCGGCACGGCACGCAAGGGCACGTTGGCCAATGTGGAGTCCAGGGAGTTAGCGAAGCCCGTGGTCGCCGCGGCCATCGATCGGTCTGGCCTCGAAGCTAGCGACTTCGACGACCTGATCCTGGCGGAGGTGTACCAGGGCGGTGGTGATATCGCCCGCTACGTCGCGGTGGATCTGGGGCTCACCGACCTGCCTGGGCTGGCGCTCAACCGTCAATGCGCATCAAGCCTTTCGGCGATTGCCGTGGGCGTCGGGCAGATCGCGGCGGGAATGAGCCGCGCGGTGCTGGCCGGCGGCGCGGAGTCGCTGTCCACGGCGCCCATCGCCCGCAAGCGCAAGCCGTTCACCAGCGGCAAGGAGCCCGGCGGCTACGACGACCCGTGGTTTTCCTTCTCTCACCCGCCCACCCCCGACGCGCCGGCCATGGACATGTCGATTACCGTGGCCCACAACTGCGCAGTGCAGTACGGCATTTCGCGGGAGGCGCAGGATGAGTGGGCACTGCGCAGCCACAAACGCGCGATCAAGGCGATCGACGCCGGATCGTTCGTCGACGAGATCGTCCCGATCGAGGTACGCCAACCTGATGGCACCACTCGCACCTTCGCCGAGGACGAACACCCGCGCCGCAACACCACGCTGGAAGCGCTGGGCGGCCTGAAGGTGCTGCACCCGGAGATCGACGGCTTCACGGTGACGGCCGGCAACTCGTCGGGTATCAACGACGCCGCCGCCGTTTTGGCCTTGGCGAGCCCCGACATCGGGGGCGACGTGCTCGCCAGTGTGCTGTCGTGGACGACGGTCGGAGTGCCGCCGCACCGCACCGGCAGCGCACCGATCATCGCGATCCCCAAGGCACTGGATCTGGCCGGCCGCAAGCGCGAAGATGTCACGCTGTTCGAAATCAACGAGGCGTTCGCCGCCCAAGCGGTCGCGTGTGCCCGTGAACTCAGTATCGACGAAGAGATCGTCAACGTGTACGGGTCAGGCATCAGCCTCGGGCATCCGATCGCGGCGACCGGCGCTCGAATGGTCACCTCGGCGATCCATGAGCTGCGCCGCCGCGGCGGCGGCATCGGCGTGTTGTCGATGTGTGCCGGTGGCGGAATGGGTGCGGCGATGGTCGTGGAGGTCGATTGAGATGAGCGCGCTGATCGCTGAAGGGTTGTTCCGCGCGGAGGGTGACCGGGCCGTGCTGTTCGGCTCACGCAGGCGCTCAACGGGAGTCGTCAAGTTCCCGGCAGAGCGCGCCGAGCTCTTCGACGGTACCGAGGACATTGAGCTGCTGGAACTCTCAACCATAGGAACGCTTTTCACGTTCACCACGCAGGAGTTCGCACCGCCGCTGCCCTATAAGGGCAAGCGCAGTCCTGACGAATTCCGGCCCTATGTGGTGGGTTACGTCGAGCTTCCCGAGGGGTTGCTCGTCGAGACTCTGATCGTGGATGCGTCGGCAAGCGATCTTCGCATCGGCCAGCGCATGGCATCGACAACCACCACCCTAGAAACCGCCGACGGCCAGTCGTTGCTGACCTACGCCTTTCGCCCGGCCTGACCCTCGATGACTTCCTCTGGTTACGCATACGACACCGCATTGCTGATTTTGCGTCTGGGTCTCGGCTTGACCATGGCCGGCCACGGCTACAACAAGATCTTCTCGGGGGGCCGAATCTCAGGCACCGCCAGGTGGTTTGACAGCATCGGGATGCGACCGGGAAACCAGCACGCGCGGATCGCCGCCACCGCCGAGATCGCCGCAGGACCGGGGATCGCCGCCGGATTGCTCACGCCGATTCCCTCCACCGGCGGTCGGCGCGCTGGCCGTCGCTACCCTGGGTGCCGGCCGGCTCAGTCTGGACTGGGTGCTGTTCGGCCACAACCGGCACGACGGCTGGGCCGGGTTGCTGATCTCCGTTGTGCTGGTCGTGGCCGGCGGGGTCGGACAGCTGCTGATCTTCTACCGCCGGCCAGTGAAGGCTCACTAGGGCCGGGCCGCATCGATCAAGGTCGACGAGAGGAGACACGTCATGGGTGCACTGGATGGTCGCGTCGTTTTCATCACCGGCGCCGCGCGGGGTCAGGGCAGATCACATGCCGTCCTGTGCGCTGAGGAGGGCGCTGACATCGTCGGCGTTGATATCTGCGAAGACCTCGAGGTCGTGCCTTACAAGCTGGGCACCTGGGACGATCTGCAGGAAACTGCGCGCCTGGTTGAAAAGACCGGTCGGCAGATGCTGATCCGCACGGCAGATGTGCGTGACAAATCAGCGCTGCAGGACGCGTTCGACAAGGGCGTGCAGCACTTCGGCCACATCGATACGGCGCTCGCCAATGCCGGCGTCATCTTGAGCAATCCCGATGAGCGCGATGCGACCGAAGCGCTGCGACTGGGAATCGACATCATGCTGGTCGGCGTATGGAACACCTTCCAGGCGGCCATCCCTCATCTCATCGAGGGCGGTCAGGGTGGAAATCTCGTGGCGACCAGCTCCATGGCAGCCCTGCTCGACCTCACCGACGGCCGCGGCGGCTCAGACGCCTACCTGATGTCGAAACTGGCGATCACCGGCCTCGTGCGTGCGTATGCGAATTGGCTTGCACCCCATCGCATCCGCGTCAACGCCGTCGCCCCGACGAACTGCGCTACGCCCATGGTCACCGAGAACCCGGCACTGTTCAAGGTGATCGAAGAAAACCCCAACCTCGTCAATGCGATGCAAACCGCGTTGCCGGACTTTCCGATGATCGAACCGAAAGATGTCAGCAACGCCATTCTGTTCCTGATATCCGATGCGGGGCGGTCATTCACCGGGAGCCTTCTCAAGGTGGACGCCGGCATGGATATCCGGCGTTAGAACCGGTCAGCCTGACGGTGCCCGCATCGCGTAATTCATGACCAGCTCCTGCTTGTACAGTTTGCCGGTATCAGTGCGCGGCAGCTGCGCCACGAAAGAAATCGACCGCGGACATTTGTAGTGCGCCAGCCGGTCCCGCAGCCAGACAGAAAGCTCGTCGGCGAACGCGTCGGTGGCATCGGCCGGATCGACGGTCTGAACGACAGCCTTGACCGATTGACCCATTTCAGTGTCTGGGATGCCGAACACGGCGGCGTCGAGCACCTTCGGATGGGTTACCAGCAGATCCTCGGCTTCTTGAGGATAGATGTTGACCCCGCCGGAGATGATCATGTGATGGCGCCGATCAGTGAGAAACAGATACCCCTCATTGTCGAGGTAGCCGACGTCACCGACGCTCACCCAACCACGCTCGTTGCGCGACGCGGCCGTCTTCGCCTCGTCCTTCAGATAGTCGAACGAATAGCCGCCCTCGTAATAGATCTCGCCGATTTCTCCGGGCGGCAGTTCTTCGCCGTTCTCGCCCACGATGTGCGGAACGCCGACAAGGGGCCGGCCGACCGACCCTGGATGGGCCAGCCACTCCTCGGCCCGGATGAACGATGCGCCCACTGCCTCCGAGGAGGCGTAATACTCGTCGACGATCGGGCCCCACCAGTCGATCATCTGCCTCTTGATGTCGACTGGACAGGGCGCCGCGGCGTGCACAACCCGCAGCAGACTGGACACGTCATACGAATCACGCACCGAATGGGGCAACTTCAGCATCCGGACGAACATCGCGGGGACGAACTGGCCGTGAGTGACGCGGTAGCGCTGAATGCACTCCAACGCCTGTTCCGGGTCGAACTTCTCCATGACGACCGTCGTGCCGCCCATCGCCTGCACCACCATCGACCAGAATGACGGAGCGGTGTGATACAGCGGCGCCGGACTCAAATACACCGAGTCACCGGTAATCCCCACGGCGGCCATCAACGGCATCAGCATGTTGGGCGCTTCGGCAGGAGACAGGTGCACGAGTTCGCGGCGGATTCCTTTCGGGCGCCCTGTAGTGCCCGATGAGTACTGCAACAGGTCGCCTTCGCGTTCGTCGTCGACTGGTGTCGCGGGCTGGTCCGCCACACACGCGGGATAGCGCGCCCAGCCGTCGAGGTCGTCCTCGGCGATCAACAGTGTGGGCGGCAAACCGTTTGGCAGGTGCTCAGCCAGCCCCTCACATACCTTGCGCATCACCCGCGTCCCGATCACCGCCTTGGCGCCGCTGTTGTCGACGATGTACGCCGCCTCCGGCGCGGTCAGGTGGGTGTTGATCAGCGCATAGTAGAGCCCTGACCGCCGTGCCGCCCACATCACCGCGTGGATGTGCTCGTTATTCTCCATGACCGCCGCGATCGTGTCTCCCTCGCGAAGTCCCACGCTCCGGAAATGGTGCGCCAACCGGTTTGCCCGCGCCTCCAATTCGGCGAAGCTGATCACCGTTCCCGAGGGGTGCAAGATGATCGCCGGCTTCGCGTTGCCGACGTGTTCACGGATCTGCATAACCGCACTCTACGGGCCCAGAACGCCTTAACGGCACGTTCTGAGATTCCGACTCCCATTGGGAGAAGGGAATCTTCAGCCCGATGACGCTGGTTTCCTCCTGGCTTGACCTGACGCCGTGAACAACAGCACTCAGGTGTTGACGCCGCTCGGACGAGCGCCCAGCGCAAAGGTTTTTCGGCCGGGAATCTAGAGAACCGACAGATCGAAACGACCGTATAGTGCCGGTGTCGGAAGGTGAGTTATGCTGAGACCGACCGATTTACGGCCGACTCCGGACATCGACACCATCTTACCGCACACATCAGATCAAGGAGCACGATGCCACCGTCACCGCCGTCCGCTGACGATCCCGCCGCGACGGCCGTCGTCTGTGTGGAATGCCAAAGCGGTGTGCTGGGGCCGGAATCGGTGCTCCCCGCTCTGGCGGCCGACTCCGCCCACCTCATCGAGAACATGCGCCGCCTGCTCGACGCCGCGCGCCGCAGCGGCCTGCGCGTGATACACGCGACCTATGAAGGGGTACTCGGGAACCAGCACACAGGTACCGCACGGATATGGCGCGTGTTGGGGCCGGCCACCGCCGGGTGGGCACCCGGCGCCGCAGCGACCAAGGTCCTTCCCGAGCTGTTGTCAGCCGGCGACCTGCTGCTGCCGCGCCACCACGGACTGTTCCCCACGGCGGGCTCCGAACTGCTGCCGGTGCTGAGCAGTTTCGGCGTGCGGACTGTCGTCCTTGTCGGGGTGTCGCTCAATCTGGCGTTGCCGCACACCGCCGGGGATCTCACCCAGGCCGGGTTCCGCCTCGTGGTTCCCCGCGATGCCGTCGGAGGCACCCCGGCCTCCTACGCCGAGCAGGTTTTGACCAACACCATGGCTCTGCTCGGTCGGCTCACAACGGTCGATGACCTCATCGCAGAGTGGGCCGGCCACCACCAGCAAACCAGCGTATCGTCGTGAGATCGCCGCTGGGTCACACCGGGTCGAAACCCGAAATGAGCCAGCGCCCATTGATTTTGTCGAGGGTCACCCGGACACTGGATGCGGTAGCCGTTGGCGCGTCGTTGCCGACGATCACGGTTTGGTCGACGAACACAAGGGCCACGGCATGGCTGGGAGCTGCCGACACCGACGCGACGGCAGGGACCGACGCGACGGCCGAGATCTTCTTTTGTTTCGCGCCGGGAATCACGACGTCGTGGGTCAATGACGTGTACGAATCCCGAAACTGGCCGGTGAGCAGGTTGCGGGCCGCCCCGAGCTGCTGGTCGACTTTGTCAGGCTGGTAGGAAAGGAGAGCGACCGTAGAATCGCGCGCGGCCTGGACCGATTCGACGCGGGCGACGTCGGCGTCGCGGATAGACGCGTCCCGCCACTTGAGGTAAGCGGCGCCCGCGGCGAGCAGCAGCGCAAGTGCGGGCAGCAAGCCAAACGCCACGGCGCGCGACCAGTTGATGCGGTACTTGGCTTTCAGCTGCTCGCGGGTGTCGGTGTCCGAGTCCGCACGCCCTTCGGCGGCCTCGGATTCCTGTCCGTCGCCGGGCTTCTCGGGCTCCTCGGGCCCGTCGGAGGTGTCGGCGCCGGTCGACCGATCGGTGTGCGTCGCCTCGTCTTCGGTCGCGATGTCGTTGTCGATGGACCCAGAAGCTGATTCCTTCACTGGCTCGTCATCGGGATTGCTGTGTTGGCCGGAGCGGCCGGCGCGCGACGGTGTCACGGTACGAACGCCACGTTGGAGATCTTCGCTTCGTCGCCGACCTTCTGAACCGAGAGCCGCATCCGCCAGCCGCGTGGATCCTGCTGCGGTGCACCGGCGTTCGACGTCTTGACGCTGACCGCCACCAGCACCTGGGCCTCGCTGCCCGAGACCGATTCAAGCCCCGACTCGGCGATTGTGCCGACCGATTTCGACTGCGCCTGCTTGACGACCTCGACGAAAGGTTGTGACCTCTTGGAGAAGTCGTCGTAGAACGTGCCCGTCGCCGAGTCGAGGATGCGTTGAACATCGGTGTCGGCCTCGTGCCAGTCGATGGTCGTCAGGTTGAGGGCGCCCTGGCGACCAACCTGAAGGAACAGTTCGCGCTGCTGCTGGGCTTTGTGCGACTGATAGGCCCGGTACCCCAGCCAGCCGGCCAAACCGCCCAGCGCCACCACGGTGACCAGCCCGATCACCGTGGCCAGCAGCACCGGAGACATCGGCGTGCGGCGCTTCTTGGGATCGGGGTTGTCGGCGGCGTCGTCGCCTTCTGTGTCGTAATCCTCTGCGTCCTCGACGTCGCTGGCCGCGGTGGATTCCGGCTCTGCGGCAGCGGCGTCCGGCGATTCGGCTGATCCTTGGTCGGTTCCGCTGCGCGGCTTGTTCGGCTCGCTTAGCTCCCCGGTGGGGGCAGCAGCATCGTCTGCCATGTTCGCTCCTTGTCGACACTGTGGGCCAGGTCGGCTTGTGTGTACAGATGCCCGTCGGGACCAACGTACGTGCCGGTGGCTGGGTCGTATGCAGCGGCCGCGATCGGAGGGGGTGCCGGAGCTGGCGGAGGAGGTGCGCCCTGCGCGGGCAGGGTCCCGGGCGGCAGCTGCGGAATGTCTTGACCCGAAAGCGTCGCGTTCGGATCGCCTTTCCAGTTGTAGCCGTCGTTCAGTGGTGTGTAGTTCTCGTCGCTCTCGCACAGCTTCACTGTCGGCGCGCGCTTGCCTGGACGGGTCTCGCAAGGCGTGTTACGCGCTCCGCGGACGTTGAACATCGCGTCCTGGGGAATGCGGCAGTACACGTCGCCGGCCGGGCGATCCGGGTAGTCCTCGAAGTTCGCCGTCCGCTGCTGTTGGATGGGCAGAAAGCCGGTGGTACACGGTGGCGGCAGGTTGAGGTTGGTGTTGAAGGACAGGTACGCGCCCTTGTAGGCCTGCTTCGTGCCGGCGTTGGGAACCCCGATCGCCTGCATCGCCTCGGTGCCGATGGGCAGCAACACCAGGAGTTGCTCGAGGTCGGCCCGGTACGTCACGAGCACCGGGGCGATGCTCACCAGGTTGGACAAAACGATCGGCAGTGTCGGCTGAAGCCGGTCGAAGAGTTGTCGCACCTGGTCGGCGGCCGGCGGACTGTTCTGCAGCACACCCCGCAGTGCGGTGTCGTTGTTTTTCAGCTGCGACGTGACATTCGCCAAGTGCGCGGCCCACGCCTGCACCGAGTCGGCCGTGTCGGTCTGCGTGTCGAGCACCGGTGCGACGTTGTCGACCACGTTGCTCAGCTCGGGAAGGTTCTTGCGGGCATCGATGGCGAGATTCGTCGACCCCTTGATGAATCGGGAGATCTCCGGGCCAAGGCCGCCGAAGGCGGTGTACGCCTCGTCGATCGTGGTCTTGAGGTTGTCGCCGGGGATCGCTTCCAGGCCGCGGTTGGTCGCGTCGAGCAACGCGTTGATGTCCGGCGGCCCCGAGGTGCGGTCGCGCGGGATGACGTCACCATTCTTCAGCGGCGGAGCAGTCCCCTCGCGGGGCAGCAGAGCGACGTATTGCTCGCCGACGGCGGAGGTGCTGTGGACCTGCGCGTCGAGATCGGACGGGATTTTCACATCCGAGCGCAGCGACAAATCCGCAACGACACCGATGTCGGTGAGATGAACGTTCTTGACCTGACCCACCGCCGTGCCCCGGTAGGTGACATTGGCCCGCTCGTAGAGTCCGCTGGCGTCGGGCAGCCGCATTGTCACGCTGTACTGGCCAATGCCGAACAACAGGTTCGGCAACCGCATGTAGCCGAACGCCATAACTGTGAAAGCGGTGGCGGCGATGACGATCAAGATCGCCAGCTGTGTCCAGATTCGCCTGTTCATTCGCATGTTATGGCCCCTGATCCCAGTGGTAGGGAACGACAAGCGGATTGCCCGCGGTGTACGGGCTGGGCATCTGGCCGATCGTGCGGCCCCACTGCAGTTCCAGCTCCGTGAGATTGCCCTCCCACCGGGTGCCGGTGAAAAACGACGAGTCGATGCGGCTCAGGGTCAGGTCGATGACGGCGGTCAGGTTCGCGTAGTCACCGCGCACCCAGTTCTCCAGGGTTTCGTTCGGCCATGGGAAGGTGGCGAAAAAGCTCAGGGAACGGGTCAGGGCGGGACCGGCGTTGGCCAGAGATTCCAGAACGGGCCCGAGCTCGTGAAGTTCCTTGACCAGGTTGTCCTTGGTCTGGTTCACCGAGTCACCCGCCAGCGCGCTGAACTTGCCAACGGAGTCGAGCGCGTTGGCAAGGTGTTGGCGCTGGTCGCGCAGCACCGACAACGCGTCCGGAAGCGTCTTGAGCGCTTTGTCCACCACCGGCTTCTGGTCGGCGAGCTGACCCACCAGATTGTTTAGGCTGGTGGTGGCGTTGATGATGTCATCGGTCTGGTCGTTGACGTAGCTGACGAAGCGGTCCAGCTGGCCCAGCAGGCTACGCAAGTCTTGCTCGCGCCCGGCGAACGCGGTGCTCAATGCGGCGGTGATGTCCTGGATCTGGCCGATGCCGCCTCCGTTGAGGATCAGCGACAGCGCGGCCAACGTCTGCTCCGTTGACGGGTACGCCGCACCCGACCACAGCGGGATCAGTGACCCCTCATGCAGCCTGCCCTCGCGCGGCACGTTTGTCGGCGGCGCCAACTCGACGTGCTTGGACCCCAGCAGGCTGGTCTGGCCGATCTTCGCCGTGGCATTCGCCGGCAGGTCGACGTCGCCGTTGATCGTCATCGTCAGCAGCGCATGCCAACCCTGGCGCTCGATCTTCGTCACGTTGCCCACGGTGACGTCGCCGACCCGCACCCGCGAATTGCGTTCGATGTTGTCGACGTCGGGCAGCTGAGCCTGGATGGTGTACGCGCCGGGGCCGTGGCCCTGTGTGCCCGGCAACGGCAGCGAGTTCGCGCCCTGCCACTGGCATCCTGTCAGTGCCGCCGCCAGGACGACGGCGCGAGCCGCGATCTGGCGCAGTCGCGTCATGACCCACCTCCGGGCGGCACCATCATTCCCAGGAGTCCGTGGGCGGGATTGGTGGATTGCGTCTCTGCTGCCAGCGGCGGTGTGTCCGTCGATGACGTGGCGGTCGCCGGCGGGGCGGTCGCCTCGACGGCCAGGGGAGGTCCCGCCGACGCAGGCCCGCTCGTGCCTTGAGGCGCAGGAACCGAACCGGGCGGCGGCACATAGTCCGGACGCAGCCAGTCCTCGCTGTAGGTGAGCTCGTTGGGGCGGGCGGACTGGCCGACGAACAAATTCTCGCCGAGCGGGGGGAAGTTGTACTGGCGGTTCTTGATGATCGGCGCCAGATACTGCACACACAATTTGGCCGACTGCTCCGCGCCCAGGCGCGATGCGGCCTGTATCGCCCCACACAAAAACGAGATCGGGTTCGCGAAGTTGTTGACCACCAACGCGCCGGTCAACGCCCCTTGGGACGGCTGGTAAATGTTGACGAAGTTCTGGATGGCGGTCGGTGCGATGTGCAGCGTCTGCTTGATGTCGTCGAGGCTCTGGTTGAGCGCCGTGGTGACTGAGGCCAGTTTGTCCGACGTCGTCCCGAGTGTTTCGCGGTTGTCGGCCACGAACTTCGTCACATCGCCCACCACGTCGTTGATGTCCGAGACCGCGTTGCCGACTTCATTCGGGTCGTTGGACAACAGCCCCGTCACAGCGGCGAGGTTTTGGTTCAGCTGGCGCATCAGGTCGGTGCTGTCCTGTAGCGCGGACACCAGTATCGAGAGGTTCTTGATCGTGGAGAACAAGTCGTTGCTGTGATCGCCCAGCGCCGAGAACGCCTGAGACAGCTTGATGAGCGTGTCGCGGATGTTGGCCCCTTGACCCCGCAGGTTGTCTGCGGCGGTGTTGACGAACGCACCCAATGTGCTGACCCCGCCCGGTTGCGTCGGCTGCAGCGTCTCCGTCAGCTTCTGCAGTTGCACCCGGAAGTCGTCCCACTCGACCGGAACGGCGGTGCGATCCTCAGCGATGACGGCGTGATCGGCCATCGCGGGACCGCCGGTATACGCGGGGGTCAGCTGGATCGCCCGCACAGCGACCAGCGATGGCGACAAGACCACGGCCTTCGCGTCCGCGGGCACCTTGTCCTTGCTGTCGTACCAGAAGCTGATCTTGACCCGCTGCGGCTGCGGCTCGATCCTGTCGATCTTGCCGACGCGCACACCCAAGATGCGCACCTCGTCGCCGGCGTAGATGCCGTTGCTGTTGGCGAAGTACCCGACCACATGCGTGCGATTCGTCTGCCCGGTCGACCGCAATGCGATGATCAATCCGCCGATCAACACCACCACCAGGGCGACGGCTACTCCGATTCTGGCGCTGCGCGGCGTCACTGTCCGCCTCCCCGGTTCGGTGGCACCTCACCGGGCGCCGGCACGTACACGGCCGTTGGCGTCGGCTCGGGGGTGGATTGCTCGCTCGGCGGCGGTGCTGCCGGCGGCCCGGGTGGCGGGCCGCCGGGCGGCGGCGCCGGCAGCGGCGGCCGGTACGGATAGCGAGGATCGCCCGGCTTGCCCGTGATGGCATCGGGCAGATTGAGGTTCGGCTCCCCGCCCTGCCCAGTGCGCGGATACGGCACCGGCAGCGCCGGCGTGCCCGGCTGGCCCACCTGCGGGTCGGTGCGCTGGGAGGGAAGCAGCGTGGCCGGGTCCAGGCCTAGGTCGGAGAACGCTGCGTCGATGAACGGCTGAAGGAACTGACCTGGAAGCAGGTTGGAGACGTAGGCCTTGAAAAACGGTCCCGACGACACCGACTCACCCAGCGACATCGCGTAGCTGTTGAGCTTTTTGATCGACTCCTGAACCCGTGCCTTGTGGTTGTCGACGATCGCCAGGACACCGTTGAGCTTGTCCAGCGCGGGCTTGAGCGTGTCGCGGTTCTCGGCGATGAACCCCTTGATCTGCCGGGTCACCGCGGAGATGTTGCCCGAAATCTGGTCCAGCGCAGCACTTTGGCTTTCCAACTGAACCAACAACGCATTGGTGTTGGCGATCAGGCTCACCACCTGATCGCTGCGCTGGGCCAGCACCCCTGTCGACTTGTTCGCGTTGGCCAACAGGTTCCGCAATTGCGCGTCGCGCTTGTCGAGGGTGTCAGAAAACCGTGCCACACCCTGGACGGCCGACTTCAGATCGGGCGGAGTGTCTTTGAACGTGTCCGACAGAACAGTCAGCGACTGGGACAGTTGGTCGGTGTTCAGGCCGCTGATCGTTGCCGTCAGATCACCCAGGGCGTCGGGCAGCTGGTAGGGCGGACGGGTCCGGTCGATCGGAATTGGGCCGTCCTGCCGGCCGTCACCGCGGGGAGTGATTTCAAGGATTTTCGCGCCGAGCAGGCTCTTGGTCTTGATGGCCGCCTCGGTCCGGTCGCCAAGACGAATGTCCTTGCTCACGTTGAACTTGATCAGCACACGCGCCCCGTCCAGGTCAAGGCTGTCGACCTGGCCCACCCGGAATCCGGACACCTGGACCGCCGCACCGGGTATCAGCCCACCGGCCTCGGCGAAGTAGGCGGAGTAGTGCCGGTTGTTGTTGAAGAACGGCAGCTTGTTGTAGTTCAGCGCGGCGAAGGCGATGACGATGGTCAGTCCGATCCCGATGGCGCCGATGACGAGAGGATTGCGTTCGGAGAATGGCTTCATCGCGGTGTGCACCTGCCGCTGTCTTGGCCGGCCAGCTTGATGAACACCGGCTGACCGCCCTTGCCGTTGACCTTCAGCACCGCATCGCACAGATAGAAACTGAAGAAATCGCCGTAGAGGCCTTGCCGACCCAGCGCCTGGTACTTGTCCGGCAGCGTCTCGAGCAGAGAGTCCATGTAGGCGTGATCGGCGACCACGAGGCCGGCCGTGCGGTCGGTCTCGTGCACTGCCTTCTGCAGCGGAGGGCGGGCCTGGGCCAGCAGATCGGTGATCGAGCCGGCCGCGGCGTTGGCGTAGGCCGCCGCGTTGCTGATGTCCTGCTTGCGGTCTGCGAGCGTGCCCACCAATTGGGACAGCGAGTCGACGGCCTTGGCGAACTGGCTGCTCTGGCCCCCGAGTGAACCCACAACGGTGTTCAGGTTGACGATGACCTGCCCGATCAGCTGATCGCGGTCGGCGAGGGTGTTCGTCAGCGCCGCGGTCTGCTGCAGGAACGAGCTGATGGTGTCACCCTGGCCCTGAAACGCACTGATCAGCTGGCCCGTCAACGCGTTGACCTGATCGGGATCAAGCGCGCGGAACAATGGCCGGAAGCCGCCGATGAGGGCATCGAGGTCCAGCGCGGGTGAGGTGTTGGACAGCGGAATGGTGTCGCCGGGTTTGAGCTTGGTGGTACCACCGGCGCTGTCCTCCAAAGCCAGGTAGCGTCCGCCGATCAGATCGTCGAAGCGAATGACAGCCCTGCTGCCTCTCGTCAGAACCACCGAGTCATCGGCGCTGAATTCCACCAGCGCCGTGGTGTCGGGTTCGATCGAGATCTTCTTGACTTTGCCGACCTCCACGCCGGCGATGCGGACGAACTGGCCGTTTTGCAGCCCCGTCACGTTCGTGAATTCGGCCTTGTAGACCTTCTCCGACTGAAAGCGCAGCTGTCCGAAGATCGCGAACATCGCAAACGTGAAGAACAGGCAGACCACCATGAAGACGGCCAGACGCCAGATGGCACCGCCCAAGTTATCTCTCACGGCCGCGGCCTCTCAACGGCGTGCGTTCCTCCTGTGCGGGTCGAATCACGGTGCGGGCACCGCCTGCTCGGGCAGCGGTGGGGTCGGGGTCGGCTGCATCGATCCCGGCGCAGGAACCACAAACGGCTCCGATCCCGGCGGTGGCGGACCCGGTTCGCGCGGCGCGCCCGGCGGTGGCGCCGGCGGCTCACCCGGGTACAACGGTGTTCCGTCCGGCGCGTACATCGGTGCGCCGTAGGGCGGGGCACCCGGATACGGAATAGGGCCCGGCGCCGGTCCGCCCGGGTAGCGGATGCTCGGCGGTTCCGGCACCGCGCGGGTGACCGGCAAGTAGTTGGCGTAGCCGGGGAAGCCGATACCCGGGTTGGGGCGCCAGTCCAGCCCTGTACCGAAGCCGGTGTTGGTCACCATCTGTCGGACAGGCCAGTTCTTGGACACGTCCGGAAGCGAGCTACAGCCGGGCTTTCCGCCGGGGCCGCCCTTGGCGCCGACGACCGGAAGATTGTCGGGATATTTGTACGGGTCGTCGCCCAACAGGATGCCCGTGTCCAGAATCGCCGACTTCCCGTTGGCGCCGCCGCCGAAGTCGTAGCCGCCGTGATCAAGGAAATACTTGCCGCCGACGAGCATGCAGGTCAGTTCCGGGTTGTACTTCAGCAACAGGCTGGTGGTGGACTCCAGCGTGTTCACCGTCGTGACCAGGTTGTCCTTGTTGGGACCAAGCAGGCCGATGCCGCTTTGGGAGAAGCCGATGACGTTCGCCAGAAGCGAGTCCAACGCTGCCGCGTTGGCGGTGATCGTCGGGCTAGTGGTGTTCAGCGAATCAAGCACGGTTATGATATTGGCCGCCGCGGCGCTGTAGGTGTCGCTGAAGCCCTGCACCGAATGCCAGTCGCGTCGCAGCGTCTCGGCACGCGGATTCAGTTGCAGCAGCACCTGATTGGCGTCAGTGGTCGCCGCCCCGATGGTCGGGCCCTCGCCGCGCAACCCGTCGGCCAGAGCAGTCAGAACGGCATTCAGCTTGGCCGGATCGACTTTGTTTAGCAAATCAGTCAGGTTTTGGAATACCGTATTGACCTCGGTGCTGACATTCTGCGATTGGATCACCTGTCCCGCGGAGAGCCGCTTGGGGCTGGGGTCGCTGGGGTAGATCAGGTCGACGTATTTCGCGCCGAACGCGGTCGTGGCCCGAATGCGCGCCCCCACGTTGGCCGGGATGTATTTGAGCTGATCCGGGTAGATCTGAAGCTTGAGCCTGACCCCGTTGCTGCCCCCCTGAATCGTGCCGACCCGTCCGACCTGTACACCCCGCATCTTGACCTTGGCGCCGTCTTCCATCACCAGCCCGGATCGGTCCGAGGCCAAGCTGACCGGCACATACGACGTGAAGACTCCGGCAAACAACGAAATCGTCACGTACAGGAATAAGCCGAGCGCGATGAACAGAATTAATGTCCACAATGCCTGGTGGATGCGCTGTTCCCCTGGTCTGCGTTCCACGCCGTTATCCCGACAGGTGGAAGTTGCCGGACTGGCCATAGATGGCCAGCGAGACGAAAAGCGTCACGGTGACCGCGGCGACCAGCGATGCTCGTACGGCCCGACCGACCGCTTCGCCGACACCGGCCGGCCCGCCCGAAGCGGTGAAACCGTAGTAGGTGTGCACCAGCATCACCACGACTGCCATCGAGATCGCCTGAAGGAACGACCAGATGAGGTCGGTGGGATTCAGGAACGTGTTGAAGTAGTGGTCGTACACGCCGGTCGACTGACCGTAGACGAAGGTCGTGCCCACACGGGTTGCGATAAACGCCATCAGCACCGCGACGCAGTACAGGGGAATGACCACAATCACCCCGGCCACCAGCCGGGTGGAGGTCAGGTAGGCAACTGAACGGATGCCCATTACCTCGAGGGCGTCGATCTCTTCGCTGATCCGCATGGCGCCCAGCTGCGCGGTCGCGCCCGCGCCGATGGTCGCGGCCAGGCCGATCCCGGCGACCAGCGGCGAGACCAGCCGGACGTTGAGGAAGGCCGAGGTGAAGCCGGCCAACGCGTCGACACCGATCTCCTGCAGCTGTGTGTACGCCTGAACGGCGATCAGCGACCCGGCAGACAGCGTCAGGAAGCCGACGATAACCACGGTCCCGCCGATCACAGCCAACGCTCCGGTGCCCAGGCTCATCTGAGCCGTCAGCCGCACCAGCTCAACCTTGTAATGGACGAAGGCATCCCAGACACCCCTGATGGTCTGGCCGTAGAACTGAGTCTGCGCGCCCAGCCGATTCCAGCCGCTGACCAAGCTGCCCGCAGCTCGGCGAAGCCGCGGGTATGGCTTGCTGGGTGATGTCACGCTGTTGCCTTCACCGCCACCGCGGTGGCAATCAGGTTGATGACGAAGAGCGCCAGGAAGGTGAAGACAACCGTTTCGTTGACGGCATTGCCGACACCTTGCGGACCGCCGCCGACATGGATGCCCTTGTAGCAGGCGATCAGGCTGGCTGCCAGCCCGAACAGCGCTGCTTTGACGAGGGCGGTAATCACCTGCGGTGTGCCCACCAACAGGGTCAGCCCGGCGGCGAACGCGCCCGGGGTGACGTGCTGGAAGAACACGGCGAAGAAGAAGCCGCCGACCAGACCCACGATGCTCACCAAAGATGCCAGCATCAGCGAGACCAGTGTGGCCGCCAACACCCTCGGTACCACCAGCGCCTGGATTGGGTTGATCCCGAGGACGCGCAGCGCGTCGATCTCCTCGCGGATGGTCCTGGCACCGAGGTCCGCGCACATCGCAGTGGCGCCTGCCCCCGCGATCACCAGCACCGTCACGATGGGGCCGGTCTGTGTGACTGTGCCGAGCGCGGCACCGGTTCCGGAGAAGTCGGCCGCGCCGATCTCGACGAGCAGGACGTTGATGGTGAACGTGGTGAGGACCGTGAACGGAATCGTCAACAGAATGGTCGGCAGCAGCGAGACCCGCGCGACAAACCAGGTTTGAAGCAGAAACTCCCGCCACGCCCACGGCGGGCGGAACATCTGGACCAGCGTGTCCAGACACATCGCGAAGAACTCGCCCAGTGCTCGAGCCGGCTTCGCGGCGCCGGTGGCGGAGACCATCAGCGGTCCCTTTCTTGCCCGCTCTGCGGTGGCGTCGGGCGTTGGGTGCTCCCATCGGCCGACACCAGTCCGTTCCGCGCGCAACGTCGCGGTTCGTCATCAAGGAATGTCGACACGTGGTGCACGTCGTAGCGCGCGATCAAAGCCGGCCCTCCACCACCGGCTCCCCCACATGCTTCATCGACCGCGAATCCCTTCGTGAGTCCACATTCGTCGCGCACCTCTGTGAAGGTGTGATTCAACGCACAGAGGGCTGCCGGGAAACGGTACACCAGACTTTTCGGCCCTAGCAACAGTCTAACGGTTTCGTCACTTTTTCTGAGTAGGTCTACTTAGTGCGCTACGTGCACTTTGCTCACCGGCCGTGCGACAAATTCGGCCGCAATGTCTCATGGCCCATCGACCGTGGCGCGTCAGACGCTTCGCATGACCGGTAGGGATCTCGTTCGCCACTATCGGAAACGCCATTCTCCCTCGTCACCAGCGTTCTCCGAGCCGCCATCGGAATTTGTTCCCGGCCAGGGGGCTCCCTATGCACAGGGGTGCGCAGAGCGGGCCGCTATCGGCAGTATCGGCGTTGTTGCATTTGCTGCTTGAATCTCGCCCCGCGGTCCGGTCGATTGTGCCGATACCGCACAGCAAGTGCGGACGCTTCGCCGTGACGATTGCTGACGCCCACATTTTTCGCCGATAATGGGGCGCCGAAACGGTCGATGCGCGGTTTCTCCGCCATTCATCGAACGACCTATTTGGGGCAATTGTGGTGGTCGCATCAAAAACACAAAATCGACGCACCGAACGGCTCATCGGGGAGCCCCGGGACGGCCGGGTGCCCAGCGGTGATCCCCGCCGTATCCCTGCTGGGCGAGCACCCGCCGTGGGCGTCTTTTGACGGTGTGCGCCGCCCCGTAACGTCCGCTTACGGCCGGTGCGAGTCGACGGCCGGCGGCAAGCGTGGGCCGGCACCGCCGGATGCCCGAAGGAGTTCGGTTTCATCGGCTCGCTTGCGTGCCGAACTGCGCCAGCTCATCTACTTTCAGAGCCCAACCGACCGATGAGCGTGGCCGTCGAGGCGGGGCAGAAATCTTGACCACGGTGCCCGCGCGCCCAAAAGAATGATCTATTTATATAGATGATTAAAAAAGGTTGCCAGTGCCAAAAGCGGGCGCAGCGGCCCCCGATGCCCTGATGGGCGGCACCGCGGTGACCGTGCCGTTGCTCGGAGCACCGCACCGGCGGGACGCTGCGGTCGACAGGCTCGTCGTCTGCGCGCCATCGAGCGGCCCAACCGAAGACGAAGCGTGGCCGTCGAGGACGTTGCATCAGCGTATCCGCATGGTGAGCTAGGATCACCTATCTGACTAAGTAGGAGACCTGACACGGTGCGCGAGAAGGTGAGCGAGCATGAAATGGGGACTCCCCTGGCCTGGTGCACAACGGGCGGTCGAGGCGGAAGCCGCCGGCGCACGGGCATTCTGCGCTGGCGAGTTCAGCGACCTGAACGCGTACGTGGCCACTACGGAGATGGCGCTGGGGACGTCGGCGGCGATGATCGGCCCGGGTATCGCCTACGCGTTCGCGCGGTCACCTTTCATCCATGCCGCTGCGGCGCGTCATCTCGCCAAGCTCGCGCCGGGGCGCGTGTTCCTCGGTCTGGGTTCGGGCACATCGCGGATGAACCGCGACTGGTTCGGCGTCGATGCCGAGCACCCCGCACCCCGGATGGCGGAGTTGATCGAAGTGATCAACGCGTTCTTGCGGGCGGAGAACGGCGAGCGTATCCGATACTACGGCAACTATTACGCCATTGACGCCGACATCCGGGCGCCGGTACTCGGTCGGCTCGACATTCCGATACTCGTCGGCGCGTTCAACAAGATCATGCTGCGGACCGCCGGTCGCTGCGCTGACGGCGTGTTGGGCCACGGCTTGTTCACCGATCGTTGGTGGGCAGACGTTGTCGACCGTGAGCTCGCGCGTGGTGCGCAGTCCGGCGGGCGCGATGTGAACGCATTGCAGCGCTGGGGCTGGCTGATCACCGCGATCGACGACGCGGATCCGCAGCGGGCCGTTCGCGAGGCCAGGCTGCAGATCGCCTTTTATCTCACCGTGCGCACCTATGACTCGCTTGTCGAGCTGCACGGTTGGCAGGATCAGGTTGCGGCGATCCGTCAGGCGTTCCGCGACAATCGCCCGGACGCCATGGCCGATCACGTCACAGATGACATGCTGTGGGCAGTGGCGATCTGTGGCGACACGGCCCAGGCGCGCGACATGCTGAAAGCGCGGAGTCGGCTGCCGGACATCGCATTCATTTCGCCTCCCAGTTTCCTGGTGGGCGGCAGGCGCCGATCCGACTACGACGCCTCCGCGATCGGTTTCGCCGTCGACGCCGCCTAGTCGCCCAGAGGCACGCCGCATGACCGCGGGACCGCACCGCCGCCGCTTGGATGGTTTACTGAGTTCAATACGTTCGTCCTGTATAGGAGGGTCAGGGTGCCTCGACAAGAATCGCTCGCGCCGATGATGGCACCGGAGTCCGCGTCGGGAGCCGTCCGGTCGCCCAAAACCTCTGAACTGGTGGCCCGCACGCTGCGCCAGATGATCGTTGACGGACAACTGAAAGATGGCGACTTCCTCCCCCATGAGAGCGAGCTCATGGCGCATTTCCGCGTCAGCAGGCCGACACTGCGCGAAGCGGTACGGGTCTTGGAATCAGAACGACTGGTCGAGGTCCGCAGGGGCTCACGCACCGGTGCGCGGGTGCGGGTACCGGGTCCGGAGATCGTGGCTCGCCCCGCCGGATTGCTGCTTGAATTGTCCGGCGCGACGCTGGCCGACGTGATGACCGCCCGTATTGCGATCGAGCCGCCCGCGGCGAGGTTGCTCGCCGAGGCCGGCACCGAGGATGCGCATAAGGAACTCGACCGACTGGTCGGGGAGATCCCCGCGGCCTGGGAGGCCGGTGACCTCGCTCGGGCCTCGGCGAACCTGCACCGCAGACTGGTTGAGCTGTCGGGCAACGCCACGCTGGGTGTGATCGCCGGCATGCTGCACGAGATCTCCGTGCGCCACACCACCGCGGCGTTCCTCGGCGTGCATAACGTGGTGCCGAAAGCGCAGTACACGAAGCTGCTTAAGTCGTACCACCGTCTGGTCGATCTGGTGGTTGCTCGTGACGGCGCCGAAGCGGAGGCTCACTGGCGCAGGCATATGGAGAATGCCAGCGCAGCCCTGCTGAAGGGCTACGAGAAGACCATGGTTCGCGACATCATGGATTGAGGCGTCAACCGGAGACGTCCGGGAAGTACATGCGGCGAAGCTCGGCTTTGTTCACCTTTCCTTGCGGAGTTCGCGGTAGCCCGCCTACGATGAGCAGCCGTTCCGGTGTCTTCTGCCTGGCGAGCCCGGCGGCCACCACCTCGCCGTAGCGGTTGGTCGGGCGCGGCCACCACAACGCCTTCGGCAATCGCAGGATGGTTTGTCAGCACGTCAATCTGGCTGGAGACCATCGTTTCCCCGCCGCAGATGATCACGTCTTTGATCCGGTCGGTGATGGTCAGCCGCCCCGCCTCGTCGCCGACGAAGACCACCGGCACCGTCCCATGTGCCATCGCCGCCGCCTCGAATACGTCGACGCAGGTCAGTCCGGAGAACCACCCTTCCCGACACTACTTGTCCCGCAAGGGAGGTAGTCGAATGCCGACGTTTCGTTGTGTTGCGGCTTGATCAGGATCGGATCGCCGTGGCAAGCTGTCGCGGCGCATCGAGCATGACATACGTTGAGCAGTCGGGGATTTCGATGAGCTCAGCATGCGGGAACGCGTCGAGCAACCGGCGCGCATGAGCGAGCGGAAAGAGCTTGTCTTCGGTCCCCCACACCAGCGTCACGGCTCGGTCGAAGTTTTCGATCGCCGGCGCGGCGCGTAGCGTCAGGACCGGATCGAGTGAGGCTGTCACCCGGACGGCGTCGCGCCGAGCTGTCCCGCTGGTGGCGAACGCCCCGAAGACCTCCCGTTGTCTGTCCGGTGCGGGCGCCCGGCGACACACGGCTCGGAGGAAGAAACGCTGGCCCGGTCCCGTGGCCAGTAGCCGCAGAATCCCCTCACCCAACCGCGTGCTCCATCGGCACAGTCGCACGATCTGAGCAAATGCGCCCGGCGGGAAATGCTCGTAACTGTCGCAATTGGTGAGCACCAGCCGGGTGACGCGCGACTGATCAATCGCGCTGTCGCCCAATGCAGCAAGGACCAGGCCGCCGCCGGTGTCGTTCGCCACCAGAGTGACGTCCCGAACGTCGAGCGCATCGAGGAAAGCGAAGATGCGGCGAGCCGCCGCTGCGGCACCCAGGTCTGCGTCGCCGGTTTCGGTGGCGTGGGCACCGAGCGGCCAGGTCGGCACGATGCATCGGTAGCCGTCGCCCAGCTCGGTCACCACGTCACGCCATAACGCCCCGGTGACATAGACGCCGTGCACGAACAGAATAGTCGGCCCCGTTCCAGAATCGGTGTATTCGATGTCGACCCCGTCGACACGACGGTGTTGAATCATCATGCCGGCACCCGAGCTATGCGCTCGCCGAAATAACCCTCCTGGATTGCGGTGCAGACCAGATCGCCACTGCGGTTGTAGATCGTGCCTGTGGCGAGTGCGCGGCCCGAAACGGCACTCGGCGAGCGTTGTTCGAGCAGGAGCCAATCAGAGAAGTTCGCACGCCGGTGAAACCACACGGCGTGGTCGAGCAGCGCCGAGAACCCGGTCCCCTTCTGCTCCTTCTGCATCACCGTCGTCGCGGGCTCGAGCAGTGTCAGCCCGCTGAGATAGGTCACCACGCAGCCGTTGACCACCGGATCATCGGGCACTTCACCGTCGGCGTGGAGCCAGATGCGGCTCAGTCGTTGAGGCGGTCCGGCTGACTCGACGGCGATGCGCGGCGGCGAATCGACGTATCGGGTCTCGAAGGCGCGCTTCTGCACCCACCAGCCGTCGAATTCATGGGCGAAGGGCGCGAGCTGCTCCTCCACCCGGAGCAGGGCGTCAGGAGGTGGTGCGTCCGCCATGGCGTCCTGGTATTCCGCGTTGTCGACACCGCCGGTGAACGACGCGAGTCCTTCCATCAGCACGTCGCCTTGCTGAGCCGCGGTGACCCGTCGAACGGAAAATTTGCCGCCGTCCCGGAGTGCGACGACGTCGAACGCAACGGGCAGGCGGGCGTCGCCGAAGCGCAGGAAATAGACGTGAAGGCTGTTCGGCGGCCGGTCCGGGGCCGTTCTGCTTGCCGCCATCAGCGCTTGCGCGGCGATTTGTCCGCCGACGATGTGATGGTTCGGCGGATCTGGTTGAGTGCCACGGAAAGCCCCGGCACCGACCTCGTCGAGATCGAGAAGGTTCAGCAGGTCTGTCAGCACAGCAATCATGCTGATGAGCTAACACCATTTCGCTAAAGCGATAAACAGTTGGCTGTTTCTGCCGCAGAGTCGGCGCACGTCAAACCCCAGCGCGCATCCAGGCGATCAGCGCCTCAGCGTCGGCCACACTGCGCAGGAGATCGTTGAGGTGAGTGCACGTGCTGGTACCGACCAGCTCTCTACGGACTCGAAAGTGCAGTTCGGCCAAGGTCATTCCGGCGATCCCTGTGGCGCTTGCGACCGCGCCCGGGCACTCCTGCCATGGCAGCACCCGCGGCACGGCCTGTGACCGGACGATGACGCCGCTGTCGGCCTCAACGACGGCGTCCAGCGTGTATTCGTGGATGATGGTTTCGGCCCCGTCGCCACGAACGTAGCTGTCGCGGAACATCGCATCGATGCCGACATGATCAGACTGCCCGGCGTGGTAGACGTCAAGTCGTCGGCGACGGCGCATGCCGTGCCGTGGCAGCGCCACCATGTCGTGCCAGGCTGTCGGGTCGTCAGCGTCATCGATGTCCGGAGCGACCGGGCCGGTGACCACCGCAGGGTCACCCGCCTCGAACGATGTCATCAGTAACCCGCTGCTGGCGAAGCCCGCGCATTGGTCGGCAACGGGCAGGTAGCCCGACTTCACCTGGCTGCCAAGCATATTTGACGCCGACAGCGCATGACCAGAGATCAATGTGGCGACTGGGACATCGTCGAGCAGGCTGTAGCGCAGATCACGTCGCCGGCGCAGATCGGGGGCCACTTTGTCCACCGCAGCGCGAAAACCGCTCATGGCAGGCGCCCCGGACAGCCCGGCGATGCCCGCCACCGCCGGATCTATTTCGATGTGCTGCACAATGCGGGGCACCATTTCGATGGTGGCCAGGAGTCCGGCCCGGCCGATTTCAGTCGCGGTTCCGTCAATCGCTGTCCACAGGTCACGGCCTCGCCCGCTCAGATACACCGGATCCAGTGATCCCTCGTCGCGGGTCATGTCGATCGACGTGGTGCGGCGCACCGATAGAGGCCGCCGCGCCGGGGTTCGGGTGATGGGTTCGTGGATTCCGTGCAGCGGATGGAGGTCGAAGCTCGGAGAACTGAGATCTGTCACGGCCATGACTCTCCTCCCACTGGTTGAGGCTCAAAGCGATCTGGCGACCGCCTCGCCCTCCCGCGTCGTGGTGTGGGCTGGTTGCTCCTTGGCAGGGTCGACCGCCCCGACGCCACGCAGGATGAAACCCAGCAGTTGTTCTGCGGCCTCTGCAGGTTCTGTTGTCGATTTCTGCGTGAACCGGTCTTCCCACGCGGCTTCCAGCGCGCCGCGCACCGATCGGGCATCCGATTCCGGCGAACACGCGGTGAAGATTCCCGTGGCCCGTCCCTGGTGCAGGATCGCCGCGAGCGCGGCCTGCTCGGCGGTCACGAACAGTTCCATTTCACGGGTGTAGCCCGGGGTGCGACGCATCTCCTCTGAGTAGAAGGTGGCGACCCGTTTACGTTTTCGTGGATCTGAGGTGAGCGCGAACATGTACGTCATCCATTGTCTCAGCGCATCAATGGGGTTGGCGGCATGCGCGACGATTTCACGAAGGTCGGCCAGCACCGCTTCGCGGTCGCGCCGGAACATCTCCAGCAGGACTTCGTGCTTGGTGCTGAAGTTGCGGTAGAACGCGCGCGTGCCCAGCCCGGCCTCGTCCAGTATCTCGTTGATCGATGCCGAGGTTCCGGAATTGCGGTCCAGGCATCGGTACGCGGCGTCGATGATGCTCTGGCGTTCTAACGAACGGTCCGTCACCGTAGCGGCCCTCCTCGCTCGAGACGGTGTGCGGCGTCGTCAGCATGGTGTGTTGAAAGCCGGGTCAGCCGCAACGGATCACACCCGCATCGTGCCAGGCCGCGATCGCGGCGTCATCGTAGCCGAACTCGCGCAGCACCGACCCGGTGTGCTGGCCTGCCACGCACCCGCCCGGAGCACGGGTCAGTGATCTGCTCATTTTTACCAATGGCGAAAGTCGCAGATGCTCATCGAAGATCGGGCTGACGGCTTCTTGGGCGTACTCCGCGGCGAGGAGAGGATCTTCCTGGAAGAGCTTTGCCGGTGGACCCTCGTGTACCTGCACGCACCCAACGCCGGCTTCGCCCAAGTGCTGTTCCCAGAAAACGGCGGATTCCTTGGTGAACAACTGGGCAAGACGATCGGCGAGTTCGTCATCGAACGTGTCACGGCCCTGCGGCGTCGCGAAGCGCTGATCGTCGGTGAGATCAGTGAATTCATGCAGGGCCTCCACGAGCGGCCGCCATTCCTTGGCCTGCGGCGCGGCCAGAAATACCCGGCCGTCGATGGCCTCGTACATCCGGTACAACGCCGACAGGCCGTTGCCTGCGTGCTCGGGAGCGAGGGGCTCCGGCGCATCGGCGTAGTCGACGACCCAATCGGTCAGCACGTGGGTCGCGGTCGCCAGCATCGAGGTGCGCACATCGCTGACGGCGGCACCGCGGCCGCGTCCGACGAGCGATGTCAGCATCGCCGAGGCGACACTGAGGGCGGCCAGACCGTCGCATTGCAACTCCACCAACGTTCCGGCGCTGAGCACCCGCGGCGCGTGATGCATCACCTCCTCGAGCGATGAGGTCGCCATCATCGCGTCCGGAGTGTTCGTCAACGCGACGCCGCCGGCGGCGGCGATGCTGGGGGCGTAGGCCGGACGGCCGCCGTACGGTCCGTCGTTGCCGTAGCCGGGGGCTGAGACGTAGATCAGATCGGGATTGATCCCGAGCAACGCCTCAGGTCCGATCCCGAGGCGCTCCGCGGCGCCGGCCCGCATCGACTGCAGGACGATGTCGGCGGACGCGGCGAGTCGGTGGGCGATGTCGCGCCCTTCGTCGGTGTGCAGGTCGACTTGGATGCTTTCCTTGCCCTGCATGACTTTTGCGCCCGCCGACTCCGGGAAGGGCAGCAGCGTTCTGATGTTGTCGCCGCTCATGGCTTCGAATTTGATGACCCGGGCGCCCAGGTCGGCGAGGATGCTCGACGCATAGGGTGCGGCGAACATCTCGCCGAACTCCAGGATCGTGGTTCCCGCCAACGGCAGACAGACAGTAGCGGAACAGTTCCCGGCTGCCGGGGTTGCCGGAGCGGTCGTCGCCGGGACTGCCGCGGCATCGTCACCGATCCTCGGGGCGGCTCCGGGGTGGCGCAGCGGGCCGTCCGGCGTGTGAATCAGCGTGGTCGGTTGGCGTACCGGCCCGAGGTCGGGATCGTCGACGACGACCGAACGGCCCTCGTGCACCAGTTGCGGATGGTCGAACACCTGTGGGCCGGCCCGGAAAAGCTCGGCACTGAGGTTGGGGTTCGCGGCGAAGCACTCTTGCCACTCGGCCAGTGTCCGCTCGCGGATCCTCGACATCAGGATGGCCCAGAATTCCTTGTACAGCGCCGGATCCTGCAGCGCGGGAAAGCCTTTCCATTTGGGATCGGCGAGCAGGTCAAGCACACCGAACTCGGCGAGCATCGCCCGGAAGAGATGCGGTGAGACTTGCGCGAACTGCAGCCAGTGGCCGTCCTTCGTCGGTGCACACAAGATGGCCAACAACATCGGGCTTTGCGGGGTTCCCTCCGGTGTCCAGGCCTCCACCACGTTGTAGGCGCCCGGCCACCGAATGCCGACCATCTCTGAAAACCAGTTCCACGCGTCGACGCTGTGAATGCCTCGCACCAAGTCGGCGTCGACAACCTGGCCCAGTCCGCTGTGTTGACGGTCGTGCAGCGCGGCCAGGGTGCCGTGCACGGCAATGTGGGCGGCGGCGTAGCTGGCGTAGGGCACGGTGACGTAGCTCGGTCTCGGCGGGTTCTGCATCCGGCGCGTCGCATACGACAGGCCGGCCTTGGCCAACACCAGCCCTTCGTAGCCCTTGAGATCGCGCCAGGGCCCCCGTCGTCCCCAACCGGTGATGTGGGCGATCACCAGGTGAGGATGGCGGGCGAGCAATGCTGCGGAATCGATGTCGAGATGGCACAGCCCCGCTGGACTGAACGTGCTCACCAAAACATCGGAGGTGGACAGCACCTCATCGAGTGCCGCCCGGCCGTCCGGGTACCTGATGTCGGCGACCCGACTTCGCTTGCCCCGCCCGAGGGCCGGCCAGCCGCGAAGGCGGCGCACCGGGCTGCCATCGGCGGGCTCCAGCATCAGAACGTCGGCGCCGACATCGGCGAGGTACTGCGTACAAATCGCCCCGGGCAGTGTGGTCGACAGATCGACCACGCGGATTCCGGTGAGTGGCAGGTCCGGATTATCGGCGGACCGAGGTGCAGCGACACGGGGCACGATTTTCCTCGCTTGTGCGAAAAGCAGCTTTTCGACACCAGCCTAGAGCTGTGATCTGTATCGCATGGTAGCCCATCCCAGTCGGGAAAAGTCAACGGCTTACCAGTCTTATCTACCTTGACTCCGCGTGAGTCAGTCGTTTATTGTCTGAAAATAGATTTTTCATGTGAGTGAATTGCCTGGTCGGCACCGACCGGATCCGGGGCGCCTGCGCTGACGTTGCGATCCCGCATCGGATGCGACTTTCATGGCTGGAGGACCGATGGTGATGATGTGGACGAATTCAGGTGATTCGCACTTTCTCGAGCCCGACGACCTCTGGCAGCAGCGGTTGTCCAAGCGTCTCGCGGAGCTGACGCCGCGAGCAGACAAGGACCCGGACGGCGAATGGGAGACGGTTCACGTCGACGGCCAGATCTTTCGGCGCAAGCTGCCGTCGTCGGCGATGATGAAGTTCGCCGAAGAGAGCATGAAGCCGCAGGGCATCCGGGACGCCCGCGCCCGACTCGGCGACCTGGACAAGGAAGGGGTGTGGGGCGAAGTCATCTTCCCCTCACTCGGCATGTGGGCGTCCACATTCCGTACGCCCGAGCTTCTCAAAGCCTGCATGCGGGCCAGCAACGAGTGGGCCCTGGAGGACATCGCCGCGGTATCACCGCGGTATGTGGTGACCGCGCAGGTCTCCACCCTGAATGTCGACCACGCGGTCGAGGAACTGCACTGGGCGGCCGACAAGGGCTTCAAAGCGGTGTTCTTGCCGACCACCCCGCACCCCAGCGCCGACGACTGGCACCGCAACAGCTGGGAACCGCTGTGGGCGGCGGCCGAAGAGGCCGGCATCGTCGTGGCGTTCCACATCGGTACCGACCCAGTGGACATGACGGTCGGCGGGGCAAGCGGTGGGGCCGGTCTGGTGTACCGGGGGCCGGGCGGAGCGATCATGAACTATGCCGAGACGACGTTCTCGGGCCAACGGGCAGCGATGAAAATGGTTGCTTCCGGGGCGCTGGATCGCCACCCCAACCTCAAGGTCCTGATTTCCGAGGGTGGCGCAACCTGGGTTCCGTTCCTTGGTGATCGCCTCCTCGAGGGCTACCGGCAGCACCATATGGCGGTGCGGCCTAAGCTCAGCCGCAGCCCGAAAGAGATTCTGTACAGCCAGGTCTACGCCTCGTTCCAACACGACGAGACCGCGGTGGCGGCCTTCGACCACATGGGCTACAAGAATGTGATGTTCGGCAGCGACTACCCGCACATGGAAGGTACCTTCGGCCACACGCAAGACACGCTGAAGGGTCTGTTCGATGGGGTCAGCGACGCGACCCGGCTGCGCATCACCCAGGGCACGTTCTTTGAGCTGTTCCCCGACGTCCCGCCGGTGCCGGCTGAAACCGTCTGAGACAGTGCCAAGCACCACTGGCCTGCGCGACGTCGCGATCGTCGGAATCGGCGCGACGCCGTACTACAAGCGCGGCGGCTCGCTGCCGAGGACCATCACGGAACTCGCCGGCGACGCCATTCTGGCCGCGTGCGAGGACGCCGGCCTGTCGGTCACCGACATCGACGGCTTCGCCTACTACTCAGGTGCCAGCGCGGGTTACACGGAGAAAATGGACACCGCGGACTTCATGGAGACCCTGGGCATTCCAGAGGTGCGGTTCACCGCGGCTCTGACCTCCGGAGGTGGCGGCTCGGCGGGCGCGATAGGGCTGGCCCGAGCTGCCATCGTGGCCGGGGACGCTTCCGTGGTCGTCACCGTGATGGCGCTGCAGCAGGCGAAACAGCGCCTCGGATCGGTGTTCTCGGCCATGGACCCCGATCCGGTCAACTCGTTTCTGCAGCCGTCGGGTCTGTCGGGTCCCGGTCAGCTGATCTCGGTGCTGGCGCGCCGGCACATGCACCTGTACGGCACGCGGCGCGAAGCGTTCGCCGAAATCGCGCTGTCGACGCGGGCCAACGCGATGAACCGCCCCAAGGCGATCCACCGTGAGCCCCTGACGCTTGAGGACTACTTCAACGCGCGGATGATTGCAGAACCGTTGTGCCTCTATGACTTCTGCCAGGAAACCGACGGCGCCGTCGCCGTCATCACCACCGGCCTCGATCGGGCTCGCGATCTGCGCCAGCCCCCGGTGCCGGTCGTGGCAGCCGCCCACGGAGGGGTGAAGCAGTGGGGCCGCGCGTTCGCGTGGATGGGCATGCCCGACGAATACTTCGCCTCCTCGGGAAACAAGCCGATCGCCCAACGGCTCTACGCACAGGGCGGGATCGGCGCCGAAGACATCGATGTCGCCCTGCTCTATGACCACTTCACCCCGATGGTTCTGATGCAACTGGAGGACTATGGGTTCTGCGGCAAAGGCGAAGGCGGCCCGTTCGTCGAGAGCGGCTCGATCCGCTACGACGGCGGTTCCATTCCTGTCAACACCCACGGCGGTCAACTCTCCGAGGCCTACATCATCGGGATGACTCACATCATGGAAGGAGTCGAACAAATGCGCGGCACCGCGATCAACCAGGTTCCCGACGCCGAACTCGCGTTGGTGACCGGCGGGCCGGCCAGCCTGCCGGTCAGCGGATTGATACTCGGGCGCGCCGCATGAGCGCGACCACGGCGACCCTGGCCGCCACGATTCCCGGCGAACAGGTCAGGATTGCGGTCAACAAGGACACCGAGCCGTTCTGGCAGGCGGCGAAAAGGCGTCGGCTCGTCGCGCCGCAGTGTGCCGACTGCGGAACATTCCGGCTACCGCCTACTCCGTATTGTCCAGCGTGCCAGTCGAAGTCAGTGAATTGGGCGGAGTTGCGAGGCGACGCGACGGTCTACAGCTTCGCCGTGGTGCACGGCATCCCGGGGATGCCCGAGCTGACCTTGGTGCCCGCCGTCGTCGATCTGCCGGATGCTCCGGGGGCTCGCCTCGTCACCAATATCGTGGACATCGCCCCAGCCGACGTCTCGATCGGAATGCCCGTGCGTGTGGACTTCTCCCCGATCGCCGACGGTTGGATGCTTCCGGTCTTTCGGGCACGATCCGCCGACACCGAAAAGGACCGCGACCATGTCCGGTGATGACAGCGCCCTGCACGAAAAGCCGCTGGAATTCCTGACCGGCATTGCCAACACCGGCGGATCCTGCGACGGACAGGCCATCGTGCCGGAGAACGGGCACTACCGCTGCTACTGCTCCTGCGGCAACTGGAACATCGAGATCGAGGACCCCGACGAAGGCTTGCGCCTGGCCCGCATCCACACCGGGAGCACCTCGTAGACGCTGATTGCGCTGTTGTCGATTTCTCGGCCCGCCCCTTGGTCAGTCGTCCTCGTCCAGGATCAGTGCGAGTTCGGGGCAGGCTGACACGCCGTCGCGAGTGTCCTGCTCGTCCTCGGGCTTGACTTCGTTTGTCTGCAGAATCGAATATCCCGCGTCGTCAATCGGGAACAGGTCGGGATTCACGGCGTAGCACTGGGCGTGACCGACGCATTTGGAGTTGTCCACTCGGACCTTCATCGGCACCTCACGATCGGGCTCTCATTGACAGGACGGGTCGGGGCCGACCTCGGCGGCCATCAGACCCACGTCAGCTTCAGCGAGTCAAGTCCGAAGACCTGGCCCCCGTGCTCGACGGGTTGCCCCGCCACTTCGTATTCGGGGATCCGGCGATGCCACTCTTCGAGCAGCACCGCAAGCTCTTGGCGGGCCAAGTGTGAGCCCAGGCAACGGTGCGGACCCCCACCGAACGAGAGGTGGCGGGTGATCTTGCGGTCGAAATCGACGCGTCGCGCGTCGGGGTATGCGGATTCGTCGCGGCCGGCCGCGGCCAGTGGCAACGCGGCCATGTCCCCGGCTTTCACCGGGCAACCGTGGAAATCCATGTTGCGGGTGGCTTTTCGCGCTGTCTGCACGATCGGGTAGACGCGCAGGATCTCCTCGACGGCGTGCGGGATGATCGCGGGGTCGGAAACGATCCGCGCACGGTCGGACGGATGCGTGGCCAGGTGCAGCATCGCGTAGGACACCTGGCCAGCCACGGTGTCGAGGCCGGCCATGAACAACAGCAGCAGACAGTTGAGCAGGTCGATGTCGGATACCGGTTCGCCGTCGATCGTCCACCCAACCGCGTTGCTGACGATGTCATCGGCGTCGTGGTCCGGCTCTGCGCGACGCCGGCCGATCAGGTCGTTGAAGTAGGTCATGACTTCCTGCATGCCCGCGAATCGCGCCGCGTTGACCTCCTCACCCACCCCCTCCTGGTGCAGGATCATGTCTTCCCATTTGATGAACTGGTCGAGATCCTCGACGGGCATTCCCATGATCCTGAGGAAGACGGTCGACGGAAACACCCGGGCGACCTGCGAAACGTAGTCGCATTCACCGTCCTGCGCGATCTTGTCGATCAGGTCAGCTGCGAGACGATGGTGGTCGTCGAGCATGCTCTTGATCCTGCCTGGCGAAAAGTACTCGGCAAGCACCCGCCGCCATTTGGTGTGCTCGGGCGGGTCGAGCATGATCGGGATCCATTTGTACGGCGGATCGGGCTCGGTGGGCACGATGACACTGCTCGACCACAGCTCGGGATGCTGAAGGCCGTCCAGGATCACGTCGTAGTCGGCGAACATCCAGTAGCCGTCGCCCTCGTCGTTGCGGAATATCGGCCGGGAGCGATCCTGGCACGCGTCCAGCCGACGAAATTGCGACAACGCGGGAACTGAGGCGGCGCTCAACTCCACCATCTCCACGGGGTACTGCGGCACAGGTGGGTGTGTCTCCGTCATGACGCTCCTTGTCCTCGCCGGCTGCGATGGCGACCCACCGCGATGTACCGAAGATATATAACCTAGTTCACTACATCAATCCTCGGCCGAGGTTCGGCGCCGTTCGTGGCTGACCAATAGCGGGCCTGAGCTGGCATACAGTGACGTATAACTAGGTTTAACATCTGCCGGGTATGTCCGGCTACAGTTCAGCGACCGACAGGGGGCAGCAATGGCCGGCGTGGACGACATCCAGATACTGCAGGCGGTGCGACTCAAAGGCCGCGTCCGCTCCGCCGACATCGCCGCCATCCTCGGACACGAGCCAGAAGAGGTGGCCGGGAAGATGGGGGACCTGACCGAACGGGGCCTGCTGCTCGAAGGCAAGACGATACGTCTGTCGCCTGAGGGCCGCGAACGGCTTGACCAACTGCTCGCCGACGAACGAAGCGGTATCGACGGCGCCGCGATGAGCGCGGCATACGGGCACTTTCGTGACGTCAACGCCCAGTTCAAAGCACTCATCGTCGAATGGCAACTCAAGGACGGCGAGCCGAACAGCCACGTTGACCCCGAATACGACGCGGGCGTGCTCGACCGCCTGGACGGCATCCACGAGAACGTGGTGCCGATCATCACCGCCGCCGCCTCTCAGATCCCGCGGCTGAACTCCTACGCCGAAAAGCTCTCGGCCGCCAGAGAGAAGGTAGCGGCGGGCGAGACAACTTGGTTCACCCGCCCGCTGGTCGACTCCTACCACACGGTCTGGTTCGAACTGCACGAAGAGCTGATGTTGGCCACGGGCCTGACCCGTGACGCCGAAGCGAAGGCTGGCCACGCGCAGTAGTCGAGAGCGCCGGAGCCGTCCTACCTGCGCGATCTCCGCAAATCCGTTAAACATTTTGCTGGATCCGGAGGCGGGGATAGACTTCGGCGGGACAACCGCCATGCCGATTTCCTGCGAGGTTGGAAGGCACATGCATCGGAGCTCGGAGCCCACGGCGGCCGTGTCATGAGCGGCGGCCCGTTCGGCGGAACGGCCGTCATCACCGGCGCAGGCAAGTCCCAAGTGGGACGGCGGCTGGGGCGAACCGGCCTCGATCTCACGCTGGAAGCAGTGCTGCGGGCCATTTCAGACGCCGGCCTGTCCGTCGATGACATCGACGGGATCGCCAGCTATCCGGGCCCAGGTGTGCCCGACGCCGGATTTTCCGGTGCCACCATCACCGAGGTGCGCAACGCGCTCGGTCTGCGTTGCCGTTGGTATGTCTCGGCAATCGAGACCGCCGGCCAGATCGGCCCGGCTATCGAGGCCTGCATGGCTGTCACCCTGGGGCTTGCCGACCACGTCGTGGTGTATCGGTCCGTGTGGGAGTCGACGGCCGCGCAGCAGGCGGGCGGTGGTCGGGCGTCGGTCCTGTTCGGCGGTGGCGAACTGCCGCCGCACCTCGAGTGGGTTGCGCCGTTCGGCGCGCTGTCGGCGGCGAACTGGTTGGCGATGCCGGCTCAGCGCTATATGCACGATTTCGGGTTGACCCGAAAACAGCTGGGGGCCATCGTCATCAATGCGCGCCGTAATGCCGGGCTGAATCCCGATGCGATCTACCGGAAACCCATGACGATGGACGACTACCTCGGCGCGCGCATGATCTCAGACCCGCTGTGCCTGTACGACTGCGATGTCCCCTGTGATGGCGCCACCGCGGTGATCGTGTCTCGGCGCGACGCCGCCAACAGCCTTCCGCGCCAGCCACTGACGGTTGAATCGGTCGGCCCGGGCATGTTCGAACGCGCTACGTGGGACCAGCGGACTGACATCACGACGATGGCGGCTCACGATTCGGCCGCGACGCTGTGGCAGAACACCACGCTCACCCCGGACGACGTCGATATGGCACAGCTGTACGACGGCTTCAGCTTCCTGACCGTGATGTGGCTGGAGGCCATGGGATTTTGCGGACATGGCGAGGCGGGCACGTTCGTCGAGGGCGGCGAGCGGATCGCGCTGGACGGTCCGCTGCCGATCAACACCAGCGGCGGCCAATTGTCGGGCGGCCGGTTGCACGGCATGGGCTTTTTGCACGAGGCCTGCGTGCAGATGTGGGGAGAAGGCGGCGATCGCCAAGTCCCGAAGACGCCGGGGGTGGTGGCCGTCGGGGTCGGCGGCGGACCAGTGGCCGGGTCGATGTTGTTGAGTAGCCGGTAGTCGAGGAGGCGGTATGGCGTTGCGCGTCGGCGTCGTCGGTGTGGGCTGGGGCGCGCAGGTGCAGGTTCCGGGGTTCCGGGCGGCCAACGGGTTCGAACCCGTCGCGCTGTGCGCGCGAACTCCGGAGAGGCTGGCGCGCGTCGCCGACAAGGTCGGCATCACCGACACGTCGACCGACTGGGAAGACTTCGTCACCCGCGGCGACCTTGACGTCATATCCGTGGCCACGCCGACGGTGCTGCACCGCGACATGACACTGGCTGCACTCGATGCGGGCAAGGCCGTGCTGTGCGAGAAGCCGCTGGCCGGTGACCGGGACGCGGCCCGCGACATGGTGCAGGCGGCGGAGAAGTCCGGCCGGCCCACCGCGTGCTGCTTCGAAAACCGCTGGAATCCGGACTGGTTGGCATTGGCCAACGCGGTTCGCTCGGGTTTCCTCGGCAAGCCATATGTGGCCCGGGTGAGCCGCAGCGCGGCCTACTGGCACCCCGGGCACGCACCGCAGGCCCGCTGGATGTACGACCGCGCCCAGGGCGGCGGCTACCTGGCCGGGATGCTCGTGCACGACCTGGATTTCCTGTGCAGCCTGTTGGGACGACCGGTGGAGGTGTGTGCCGACGTACGCTCGAGTGAGCCGGTCCGCGAGCTGCCCGACGGCAACACACTCGAGGTCACCGCCGACGATACCGCTGCCCTGCTGTTGCGCATGCAGTCGGGGATGATTGCCATTCTTAGTGTTTCGGTCATCGGCGCGCATGCCGACCACTACCGGCTCGAACTGTTGGGCGCCGACGGGACCATCGTCGGCGACGGCACGCTGCGGTCCACGGAATACCGGATAGGCGCGGCCGCTGACGAGGGCCTGCGCCCGCTGCCGCCGTCGGAGCGCGCACCTGCGCATCCCGAGCACCTGCCGCATGGTCTCGCAGGGCACGCCAGCCGTGCGATGGCGCTGATGCTCGAGGACTGGCTGCCGGCCTTCGATGGTGCCGCGAGCAACGCCGCCACGTTCGACGACGGACTCCTCAGCCTCGCGGTGATCGACGCCGCACACCGCTCGAGTGAGGGCGGCGGCTGGGTCGCGGTAGAGTCGTGACGAATTCAGGCGACCAGATCGGTTTCATCGGCGCCGGTCACCTCGGAGAGCCGATGATTCGCCGGTTGCTCGGCGTCGGCCACAAGGTGACGGTGTACTCGCGGCGACCGCAGGTGTGCTCTCGTCTGCGCGCCGCCGGCGCGCGACTGGCCGACTCCGTCGCCGACCTTGCGGCGCGGAGCGACATACTGATCTCCTGCCTGTTCTCCGACGAGCAACTCCGCGAGACCGGCCTGGGACCGGACGGCTTCATCGCCCATGCCAAACCCGGTTCCATCTTCGTCTCCCACACCACGGGCACACTGCCCACGCTGACCGAGCTGACGAACAGCTCGTCGTCACCCCCCGACATCGTCGATGCCCCGGTGAGCGGCACCGCCGATCACATTGCCGAGGGCCGGCTCACGGTCCTGATCGGCGGCTCGTTCGCGACCGTCGAGCGGGTGCGACCCTTTCTCGCCGCCTACGCCGATCCCGTCATCGCGACCGGGAAGCTGGGCAGCGCGCTTGACATCAAACTCATCAACAACGTGCTCTTCGCCGCGAACGGCCAATTGGTCGCCGCCGCTGTCCAGTTGGGTGTACAACTCGGAGTAGAACCGCCTGCGTTGCTGGAGGCGTTGTCCTTTTGCAGCGGCGGGAGTAGCGCCGCTGCCTATGCGCGAAGCACCGGAGGCATGTACGCCTTCGCCCGCGTCGCCTCGCCATTCCTGCGCAAGGATGTCGCCGCCGCGGTCGCGGCCGCCCACCGGGCCGGCGCCGATCTGGGCCTTCTGCACTCGGTGATCGAGACTGGGCCACTGACTCTGACAGAGCGCTGAACCCGCAATGGTGATCTCGAGCGACGCCGATATAACGCTGGGCGACTTCGTCACCGACAACGCCCGACGGTTCCCAGACATCCCCGCGTACCGGCTGGACGACTACACGTTGACGCACGGGGCGCTTCGTGACCGTGCCGCACAGCTGGTGAGCGCGATGGTCGCCGCGGGTATGCGCCGTCAGGACCGCATTGCGGTCATGGGCCGCAACAGCATTGAGTTCGGCGAGTTGCTCGCCGCCACGCAGCTCAGCGGAATCGTGATTGCCGCGGTCAATTTCCGGCTGTCGCCGCCCGAAGTGCTCGACGCACTGTTGCGGGTGAGACCGTCCCTCGTCTTCTGCGACGACGAATTCGCGCCGATGATCGGTGAACTGGCACCGCAGGTGCCCGGCGTCGCGCAGCTGATATCCCTCGGCGCAGCTCACTGGCCCGAGATGTCGACCTTCGATGACTTCGTCGCCCACGGTTCCCCGGGTGAACTGCCTCTCGTGGCCCGTCCCGAGGACATCGCATGCCTGTTGTTCACCAGCGGCACGACGGGCGCGTCCAAGTGCTGCATTCTGGGTCAACGCGAATTACGCCGGGTGGCTTTGACGATGAACGCGGAAATGCGCTGCGGCTGCGACGACCGCGGCCTGATCACGATGCCGATGTTCCATTTCGGCGCCATCGCCATCATCGCGGGGCTGCATGCCCGCGGCGCAAGCGTAGTGCTGCAGCGGCAATTCGACCCTGCCGAAGCCGTCAGGCTGGGGGCCGCGAACGACGTGACCGTGCTGCATCTGGCGCCGGTGATGTTGAGTTCCTTGCTCGACGAGGTCGGCGACACCGGCGCACTCGATGCGGTGCGCACCGTCGTTTACTCCGCCGCGCCGATGACCATGACAACGCTGCGGCGGGCGCTATCCCGGCTGCCGGGCGCGGGCTTTCTCAACCTGTACGGGCAGACCGAGGCGATCGTGTCGGGATTACCGCGGGAACTGCATGTGGTGGACAGTCCCGACGGACCCGCCGTGCTGGCGTCGGCCGGTTTCCCGTTCCCCGGTGTGCGAGCAAGAATCGTTAACGACGACGGCCGTGACGTGCCCGACGGTGAGCCCGGTGAAATCGTCGTCGCCTCGGATTCGTTGTTCCGGGGCTACTGGGACGACCATGCGGCCACGCTGGCGACGCTGCGCGACGGCTGGTGTTATACCGGCGATGTCGGCCGTTTCGACGAGCGCGGGCTCTTGTACCTGGTCGACCGGAAGAAGGACGTCATCATCACCGGTGGTGAGAATGTGTATTCGCCGGAGGTGGAAGACGCCATCAGTGGGCTCGATGACGTGGCGGCGTGCGCGGTGGTCGGGGCGCCGGATGAGCGGTGGGGCGAGGCGGTGTGCGCTGTCGTGGTGCCGCGACACGGCGCAACCCTCACCCTCGAGGCGGTGCAGGACGTCGTGCGCCTCACGCTCGCGGCCTACAAGGTGCCGCGACGGCTGGTCGTCGTCGATGAGCTGCCGGTGCTGGCCAGTGGCAAGGTCAACAAGAAGCGCCTGCGTGCTGAACTCGCGTCGGGAGTGGGTATGCGATGGTCGGGAAAACGATAGCGTATGTGATACCACTTTTCGAAAAGTTGTCGCAGCTCAAGGGGCTCCGGCAGGGTGTGCCTGCGCTGTTTCGATCGTTGGGTCCCATCGACGATTCTCGCGGGCATGAGCCTGCGAGCCTCACCGCCCCGTCATCGCGTAAACCATGTCGGCGACCACGGCGATGACCTCGTCCTGCTCGATGGCCACCGATTGTGTTCGCACCGCGTACCAGGCGCGGTCGAGCAAGCCCATCACCGTCAGGCCGATGACCTCTGGGGAGTGCCGCCGGTGGCCGGCGATGAGCTGTCCCAGCCTGAACGCGGCACGCGTCTGCATGCGGTTGCGCGAGCGCCGGAACGCCTCGTCATCCGGAGCCGAATGGGCTGAGGCCAGCACAAAAGCGCCATGGCGGTCCATGTACGAGAAATAATCGGCCACCCAGTGGCGCACGTCGTCGAGCCCGAAGGACTGCGGGAAGCTCTCCCACTCCGCGATCACGGCGAGCACGTCGTGATATGCGCTCTCGCCGAGGACGTTGAAGACCTCACGCTTGTCTTTGAAGTACGTGTAGAACCCGGCTCTGGAGATGCCGCACGCCTCGGTGATCGCATTGATCGGTGTACCCGCATAGCCACGTTCGAGGAAGAGCCGGCGACTGGCCTCCAAGATCGCCGACCGGGTCCGCTCGCCGCGGCCGCTGTCCACTGAGTCGACTCCGCGCGGGCCGGAAGTCAGCATCATTCACGCGACTGTATATGACATGCATGTCAACAGGCAATCTACGCACTCCAACACTGATAATTGGGCTCTTATCGGGCCCGAACTTGACACTTCTGTCAAGCTACGCGAAGCTCATTGCTGAGGGACATCTCGAATAGGGAGGCCACCGATGACCCAGTTCAACGACGCACCGATCTTCGATGCCGATCAGCACATGTACGAGACCCCGGAGGCATTGACCAAACACCTTCCCGACCGCTACCACCGGGCGGTCCAGTTCGTCCAGGTCGGCAGGCGCACTCGGATCGCGATCATGGGCAGGATCACCGAGTACATCCCCAACCCGACATTCGACCGCGTTGCTGCTCCCGGCGCCCATGAGAAGTTCTACTCGGGGCAGAACAGCGAGGGCCTGACGCTGCGGGAGATGCAGGGTGCCGCGATCGATGCGCCCCCCGCGACTCGGAACCCGGTGGACCGTATCAAGCAATTGGACCGACAGGACGTGCGGCAGGCACTGGTCTACCCGACGCTGGCCAACCTCGTCGAGCACTCCGCGGCCGAAGACCCCGAGTTGACCATGGCCATGATTCACGCGCTGAACCAGTGGATGCTGGAGACCTGGAACTACACCTACGAAGACCGCCTGTTCATGACGCCGGTGATCAACTGTGCCGAGGTCGACAACGCACGGCGCGAGCTGGAGTACCTGCTGGACAACGGCGCCAAAGTGGCACTGATCAAGCCGGCGCCGGTCAAGGGCTTCCGAGGTTGGCGTTCGCCGGCGCTGCCCGAGTTCGACCCGTTCTGGCGTGATGTCGAGGCCGCCGGCCTGCCGATCGTGCTGCACGCGAGCCAGCCGCCGCTGGATGAGTACATCAACAAGTGGGAGCCGCCGGAGACGAACAACTTCATGGAGATGAGCGCGTTCCGCTGGCTAGTGCTGGGTCACCGAGAGATCTCCGACATGATCAGCAGCCTGATCTGCCACGGCACACTCACCCGTTTCCCGAAGCTGCGGATCGCCAGCGTGGAGAACGGCAGCGCCTGGATCCACCCGCTCTTTCATGACTTGGAGGACCTCTACAAGAAGATGCCGCAGAACTTCCCCGAACACCCGCTCGATGTGTTCCGCCGCAACATCTGGGTGAGCCCGTTCTGGGAGGGCTCGGTCTCCGACGTGGTGGAAACGGTCGGCTGGGACCGAGTTCTGTTCGGCTCGGACTACCCGCACCCTGAGGGCCTGGCCGAGCCGAAGGGCTTCTACAAGTACGCCGAGGGCATGGACAAGCGCCGCACCTACGACTTTATGGGCGACAACGCCCGGCGCTTCATGGGACTCCCGATCGCCAACCCCGATCCCGACGCCGTGAAGCCACCCGCACTGGCCAACGCGTAACGCGTGATCAATGGGCCCGGGCGATGCTCGGGCCCATCGCCGCGAAGGGCGTTCAGTCGCTGGCCGGCAGCGGCTGGGCCTCTTTGCGGCTCAACGGAGTCTCCCCGATGCAAAGTGTGCCGGTACCGGCCTTGGCACCAACACCTCGGCGCCGGAGTCATCGACATAGCGCTTACCCATCACGTTGCCGTCGGCAAAGGCCGGATCGAGCGTCGCGTCCGACGACTTCGCGGTGTTCTCTGCGCCTATCGGCACCATCGGGACCCCGCCCGCGCGAAGGTCGTCGAGGCTGTCGGCCGACTTCACGACGATCACCTGCGTGTCACACACCTGGCTCTGTACCCTCGTGCCGCTCTTGACCATGAGAGCTCCTTGGGTTTCTTTTGGACGTTACTGCTCGGCGGGAGCGGGCCGAAGGTCTTCCACGATCTGGCGGCGCAGCACCTTGCCCGTGGGAGTGGTCGGTAGTTCGTCGCGGAACACCACGCGATCGGGGGTCCGTGAGCCCCGCAGGGTTTTGCGGACGTGGTCACGTAACTCGTTGGGGTCGGCGGCAGCGCCTGCGGCAGCCACCACGACCGCGACGATGATCTGGCCCCATTCCTGGTCCTCGAGCCCGACCACCGCCACATCACGCACATGCGGGTGCTCCACGAGCACATCTTCGATCTCAGCGGGGGCAATGTTCTCGCCGCCACGGATGATCGTGTCGTCCGAGCGCCCGGTGATGAACAAGTAGCCGTCCTCGTCGAGCGTGGCGCTGTCCTTCGTCGGAAACCAGCCCTCGGCGTCGAGTACCGAGCCGATCCCGGAGTAGCGGCCCGAGACCTGGTCCCCGCGCACGAACAGCTCACCGGGTTCTCCTGGTCCGAGCACGGTGCCGTCTTCGGCACGGATCTGCACCTCGATACCGGGCACGGGCCTGCCCACCGAGGCGAGCCGCCTGGCCGCGGCTTGATCAGTCGCGGCGAGGGCGGCACGGTGGTCATCAGGCGTGAGCACTGCGATCGTCGAGCTGGTCTCGGTCAATCCGTAGGCGTTGACGAATCCCACGCCGGGCATCAGCTCGAGCGCCTTGCGGACGAGCGGCAGCGCGACCTTCGACCCGCCGTAGGCGAGGTTTCGCAGCGTCGGCAGCTCGGTCGGCTCGCTCTCCAGCACCGAGACGATCCGGTCGAGCATCGTCGGGACTACGGTCGCGGTGGTGACCGACTCCGCCGTAACCAGACGGATCCATTCTCGCGCCTCAAACCTGCACAGGTACACCATCTTTCGGCCAGCATACAAATTCGAAAGCGCCGCACCTACCCCGGCGATGTGATACGGCGGCACGCAGATAAGCGCGGCGTCGTCGGGCACCGCCGACGCGAATTCGACGGTGCCGGTGACATAGCTGGTCAGGTTGTTGTGCGACAGTTCCACGGCTTTGGGCCGCGACGTGGTACCCGAGGTGAACAGCACGATCGCACTGTCCTCCGGATCGGCGAACTCGGTGACCGGCTCGGCGGTGCGGGCGGCGGCCAGGAAGTCGTCGGAGGCCATGACCTGCTTGCCCGCCCCGGCCACCACGTCGCGGTACTCCGCGTCGACCACGACCAGCGGACCGGGCAGCCGATCGATCAACTCCCGCAAATCATCTGCGCTCAGCCGGTAGTTGAGCGGGGTGAACGCCTGTGCGGCACGTGCCGACGCGAAGATGAGTATCGGCAGGCATACGCCGCCCGTTCCGACGTAGGCGACATGCTCGGCGCCAGCCGCTGAGATGACGCCTGCTCCCCCGTCCGCCAATGCGCTGAGTTCAGCTGTGGTCAGCCGGACGTCCCGGTCCACGACTGCGACCCGGTCCGGATCCCCCGAGACCGCCATCTCCAGCAATAATGAAATGCTCACCGCTCAACCTTCACTAGTGATCGCCCCTGAAAAGCATTGTCCGGGCGGCATGAGCAGTCTAGACCCGCCCACCGAATCCGATATATAGTTATCGACTTACAAGCACCCGGTGGCCGCGCCAATTCTTTGCTCGCCAGTAGACGGACTCGTCGCACAGGTGCCGAAAGGAGTGTAATGAGCAGACCTGCCGAGATCGCCATCATCGGTGTCGGACTTCACCCCTTCGGGCGATACGAGGACCGGTCGGCGCTGGAGATGGGAGCCGTGGCGATCAGCAGGGCACTGCGTGATGCGGGTGTGGGCTGGTCAGACGTGGGCAGCCTCTACGCCGGAAGCCTGGAGGTGGCGAACCCGGAGGCCGTCACGGGCCTCGTCGGGATGACCGGTTTGCCGGCCCGTGCCACGCTGAGTGGCTGCGCCACCGGCAACTCGCTGCTCACACTCGCCGCTCGTGACGTTGCACTGGGCGAGGCGCAGATCGCTGTTGGTGTGGGCCTGGACAAGCATCCGCGCGGCGCGTTTGGCGCCGACCCCTCGGTGTCCGGGCTGCCGCAGTGGTACGGCGATCAGGGCATGTTCCTGACCACCCACTATTTCGGCACGAAGATCATGCGGTACATGCACGACCATGGCATCACCGAGCTGACATTGGCCCGCGTCGCCGCGAAGAACTTCGTGAACGGCGCTCTCGCGCCGCATGCCTGGCGCCGCAACCCGATGAGCGTCGACGCCATCCTGGGCTCGCCGATCGTGAACGCGCCACTGCGCCAATACATGTACTGCAGCCCGAACGAGGGCGCGGCGGCGGTGGTTGTCTGTCGGGCTGATAAGGCCAAGCAGTACACCGACACCCCGATCTATCTGCGCTCCACCGCGCTGCGCAGCCGCGAGGAGGGTGCCTACGAACTGCTGAGGACCTCGATCGAGCTGCCGTTGGTCCCCGGCACCACCGCCGAGGCCGCAAAAGCCGCCTACGAACTGGCCGGTGTGGGCCCGGAGGACATCGACGTCGCTCAACTGCAGGACACCGACTCCGGCTCGGAAATCATCCACCTGGCCGAGACCGGCTTGTGCAAGGACGGCGAACAGGAGGCCCTGCTCGCCGATGGCGCCACCGACATCGGCGGGCGGCTGCCGATCAACACCGACGGTGGCCTGCTCGCCAATGGCGAACCGGTCGGCGCGTCCGGGCTGCGGCAGGTCTTCGAACTCGTGCACCAACTACGCGGTACGGCCGGTGACCGGCAGGTGCCCAACGGTCCGCGGGTTGCCCTTGCTCAGCTCTATGGGGCACCGGGAACCGCGGCAGTCGCAATCCTGAGCAAGTAGCCCACGAAGGGAGCAGTGCCGATGACCGACACCCAGGCCGATTCACAGCAGCGCGCCGAGGTGGACCTCGACCACCACTCACCTGAGTTTCGCCAGGACCCGTACGGCAGGTTCCGCGAGATGCGCGAATCGGGCTGTCCGGTGGCGCATTCGGATCACTACGAGGGCTTCTGGGCCCTTGTGGACTACGCCTCGGTGTTCGAAGCCGCCCGCGACGACGCCCTGTTCAACTCCTATCCGTCGGTCGGGGTGCCGGCCAGCGAACTGCCCTTGCCGATCCTGCCGATCGAATCCGACCCCCCGGAAACCCAAGAGTTGCGTGAGGTGACCCTCAAGCGGTTCTCCCCCGGGTCGGCCCAGAAGTTCCGCGACGCGGCCGTCGAGATGACCAACGAGGCGATCGACGCGTTCATCGAGCGCGGCGAGTGCGATCTGGTCGGCGAACTGACCACGCCGCTGCCGGCCCGACTGATATTGCGACTACTCAACTTCGACGAATCGCGGTGCATGGAGTGGGTGCACTGGGTGCACACCACCGTGCACGACCGCTCCCACGACCCGGAGAAGGCCGCCGCGGCCGGCATGGAGATGTTCGGCGAGATCGTCAAGCACATGGAACAGCGGCGCGCCCAGGGTCTGGGCGATGACCTGTTCAGTGACATTCTGCGGGGCACGCTGAACGGCAAGCCGCTCGACGACGGCCAGGTCACCATGTATGCGGTACTGATGATGCTGGGCGGCATGGACACGACCAGCGGCTTCACCGGGAACGTGCTGTTGCGGCTCTGCGAGGACTCGGAATTGCGCAAGCAACTGTTCGCCGAACCGAGCCTGATTAAACGTGGCACCGACGAATTGCTTCGGCTGTTCACCCCTACGCTCGGATTGGCCCGCACCGTCTCCCGTGATGCCGAGTTTCACGGGCAGCCGCTGCGCACGGCCGATCGGGCGATCCTGATGTGGGCGGCGGCCAACCGGGATCCGGCCGTGTTCGAGGATCCCGAGACCCTCGATCTCTCGCGCGTGAACGCCAAGAAGCAGATGGCTTTCGGCGTGGGGATGCACCGCTGCCTCGGCTCCCACTACGCCAAGATGATGTTCGAGGTCATGCTGAGTCAGGTGCTGGAACGGCTGCCCGACTTCGAGCTTGCCGGCGAGGCGAAGCTGTTCGAGGACGCTGGCGAGGTGTATGCGGTGCGCGAGCTGCCCGTCAAGTTCACCCCCGGCAAGCGGCTCAGCGGCTAGCCGGCGCGAGTTCCCCACGACGCGGGCGAATTCACCGTTGACGGCGGTCTCCCAGCGGGGCCATCGCTGGATCAGCGCCACGGTCAAATGGTTAAATGTTTAGAACTTAGTGGCGCGGACCGGAGGAGGGCTCAATGGTGACGCCTCGCTCCATTGCCGGGTTGCTGGACGACGCCGCGGCTGACCACCCCGAGCGGCCATTGCTGCGCGACATGTCCGGCGCCGTGCTGACCGTGGGCGAGGTTGCCGCACTGACCCGCGCCGGGACCCGTTGGCTGAGGTCGGCAGGTGTGCGGCCGGGCATGACCGTGGCCTGGCAGCTGCCCCCTGACGTCCCCGCCGCCCTGCTGATGCTGGCGCTCGCCCGGGCCGATGTCACCCAGGCGCCGATAATCCACATCTATCGGCAACGCGAAGTCTCTGCGGCCGTCGCCGTCGCGGCGGCTGATGTCCTGCTGGTCGACCAATCCACGGCAGCGAACGCGACAGGCGCCCAGGCGATCACCCTGCCCGCCGATTTCGTCGACCTGCTTCGGGCACTGCCGGCGGAGCCGGACCCCGAGTTGGCTGACGAGCGGGCGCCGCACGACCCTCGCTGGGTGTACTTCACCTCGGGCACTACCGGCAGGCCGAAGGGGGTACGGCATTCCGACGCAACGTTGCTTGCGGCGGCCAACGGCTTCACCGCGCACCTGCGTCTTGGCGAGTATCCCGACGAAGTCGGGACGATCTCCTTTCCGATTGCTCATATCGGCGGCATGGTGTACCTCGCGTGCGCGTTGATCGCGGACTACCCGCTGGTCCTCATCCCGAAGTTCGCCCCCGCCGAGCTGCCCGCGCTGCTGGCAGAGCACCGGGTCACTGTGACCGGCGGCGGCAGTGTCGTCTACCAGATGCTCGTGTCGGCACAACTGGGCAGCGGCAGCCGAGAACCGCTGGTTCCTTCGCTGCGGATGCTCATCGGTGGCGGTGCGCCATGTCCGCCGCAATTGCACCGGCAGGTCCGCGACCATCTCGGCATCCCCGTTGTCCATGCGTACGGCATGACCGAGGCGGCGATGATCTGTGTCAGCCGGGTCGATGACACCGACGAGCAGCAGATCAACAGCAGCGGTTCACCCATCGCCGGATCGGCCGTCCGGGTCGCCCGCTACTCCCCCGACGGCACCCGCACACTTTTGCCGACCGGCGAGGCCGGTGAAGTCGAGCTGTCCGGCGCGAACGTCACCGCGGGCTACCTCAACGCTGACCAGTGGGCGGCCGCGGTGACCGGGGACGGCTGGGTGCGGACCGGGGACCGTGGGTACCTGCGGGCCGACGGCCGCATCGTGATCACCGGCCGCGGCAAGGACCTCATCATCCGCAAAGGCGAGAACGTCGCCCCCGTCGAGATCGAGAACGAGTTGCTGGGCCACCCACTCGTCGACGAGGTGGCGGTGCTGGGCCAGCCCGACGACGAGCGCGGTGAACTGGTCTGCGCGGTGGTCCGGCGCTCCCCGCGCCACCGAGAAGTCACTCTCAGCGAGTTGTGCGCGTTCCTCAACGAGCGTGGGCTGATGAAACAGAAGTGGCCGGAGCGCCTCGTCGTCGTCGACGAGTTCCCGTTGACCGGACTGGGCAAGGTGAACAAGACCGAGCTCGGCCGTCGCATCGCCGGCGCGTACGCCGACGCGGCAGGAAGAACGCCATGACCACGAGGCTGTCTTCCGACGAGCGTCACGAGCTTGCGCAGTCGGTGCGGGCCGCGTGCGATCGGCTGGCCACCGAGGAACGGATACGTGAGGTCGCGTTCGGCGATGGCGGCGAGCAGCGCGGCTTCGACGTCGAACTCTGGCGCGTGCTGTGCCGCCAGGTGGGGGTGGCGGCGATCGCGTTGCCGCAGGAGTTCGGCGGCGCCGGATACGGTGCCACCGCTCTCGGTGTGGTCGCCCACGAGCTCGGCCGCGCGCTTGCGCCGGTCCCGTTCCTGGCCTCAGCCGTGCTCGCAACCGGGCTCATGCTCGACGCCGATCAGCGGCAGAGCGACACGCTGGCCGATCGGATGTCGCGGTTGGCGGAGGGTCAACGGACGGCCGCGGCGGTGATTACGGGTGACGGCGGAATGTGGGACCGCGCTGCCGTCACGCTCACCGCGTCGAGCGACGGTAACGACGGATGGACCATCGACGGCTCCGCGCGTCACGTGCTGCACGGCATCGCGGCTGACGACCTGGTCGTGGTGGCCCTGGTCGACGGCGAGCCGGGGGTGTTCCTGGTCGAGAGGTCGGCCGCCGGGGTAACCGTGGAGGCCGAGCGAGTGCTGGACTGGACCCGGCCGATGGCAACCCTCGTGCTGGCCGGCGCCGCGGCGGCCCGGCTGAGCGGAGCCGGCCCAATAGACGACCTGATCCAGCGCGGTGTTGATCGCGCCCTGACGGTGTTGTCCGCCGAACAGGTCGGCACCTGCGAGCGCGTGCTGGAGATCGCCACCGAGTACGCGCGCACCCGTGAGCAGTTCGACCGCCCGATCGGCAGCTTTCAGGCCATCAAGCACAAGTGCGCCGACATGCTCGTCGACCTGGAGTGGGCTCGCTCGGCGTCGCAGGCGGCCCTGCACGCGGCCGACGCCGACACGAGCGGCGGCGCCGGCGAAGCCGACTGGCTCGCGAGCATGGCCAAGGCCGTGTGCTCTGAAGCCCTACGCAACGCCGCCCACGCCAATGTTCAGATCCATGGCGGCATCGGGTTCACATGGGAGGATTCGGCCCACCTGTACGTGCGCCGCGCACGCACCGACGAAGTGCTGTTCGGTGCGCCCGGACTGCATTGGGACCGCCTCGCCACCCAGGCCAAACTGCTGTGACCTCCCATTTCGACATAGTTGGCTAGGTTGCCTTGCTGAGCGACCGGCCCGGTGACTAGAATCACATTTAAATAACTAAATGTTTTGCTGTTTTGTGTCCAATCGCAGAAGGAGGCACAGGTGCCATTGCAGCCCTGGATGGAGCTGATCTCGGTCGACGATCACCTGATCGAGCACCCGAAGGTGTGGAGCGATCGGCTTCCGAGGAAGTACCTGGACGCGGGACCGAAGATCATCGAGTGGGAGCGTCCCGACACCAAACAAATGACCCAGGTGTGGGAGTACGAGGGCCGCATCTACCCCTACATCGGCCTCAATGCGGTCGCGGGGAAGAAGCCCGAGGAGTACGGGATCGAGCCGGTGCGCTACGACGACATGATCCCCGGCTGCTACGACTCCAAGGCGCGAGTGGCCGACATGGACATCGACGGCGTGCAGGCGATGACGTGCTTCCCGTCGTTCCCCCGCTTCGCGGGCGCAGTCTTCGCCGAGGGCGAGGACAAGGAACTGGCCAAACTGTGTTCGGCGGCGTGGAACGACTTCCACCTCGACGAGTGGGCGGCGACGGCGCCGGACCGGTTCATCCCGGTCGCAATGCTGCCGTTCTGGGACCTCGAGGCCAGCGTGAAGGAAATCCACCGGGTCGCCGCCAAGGGCGCCAAGTGTGTCACCTTCCCCGACCTGCCCGACCGGCTCGGCCTTCCCTCGGTTCACTCTGACCACTGGGACCCACTGCTGTCCGCCATGGAAGAGACCGGCATGGTGCTGGCTCAGCACTTCGGGTCCGGCGGCTTCCCGCCACCGATAGCCCCGGATGCGCCGTTCGCCGTGTTCGTCACGCTGATGGGCACGATGTCGATGACTGCGATGACCGACTGGCTGTTCTCCAACACGCTCTACCGGCACCCGCACCTCAAGATCGGTCTGTCTGAGGGCGGGATCGGCTGGATCCCCTACATCCTGGAACGCTGCGACAGCGTGTGGCGCAAACACCGCTTCTACAACAACATCAATCAGGACCACCCGCCGAGCTATCTGTTCCACAAGCACATCCACGGCTGCTTCATCGAAGACGACTTCGGTGTGCAGACACGCCACCAGATCGGCATCGACAGGATTACCTGGGAATGCGACTACCCGCACTCGGACTCGTTCTGGCCGCAGAGCCGGGAACGCGCCGCTCAAGCATTGGAGAACGTGCCCGACGACGAGGTTCACCGGATGGTCGAGTTGAACGCTCGGGAGTTCTACAACTTCCCGCGCGCGGCGTGACCGCAGAAGGGCCAGACGTGGACAGGATTGAGCAACTTCCGGTTTCGGACTGGACTGATCAGGATCTGCTCACGAAAGACGAGGCGCGCGAGCGCCTCGTCGACGAGATTGGCCGCACCCGGGCCCGGCTGGAGGAGCTCAAGGCTGCCAACGCCGACGAGTCCGAGATCACCCTGCTGGCCCGCCGGCTCAACGCGATGGAAGCGACCCGCGGCGAATACGACACCTATCTCGACGGAAAGTGACACCGACCCGTCGCCCGATCTGAAGGAGTGATGGTGTCGGTGCAGACCCAAGACCTCGACACGCTGCGATCGGAGATCCGCGCTTTTCTGGATAGTGCGCCCAAACCCACCGAACTGCGCAACTACGGACCCACGCCGACCGCAGCCGACGTCGAGCCTGGCCGGCAGTGGCATCGCTATCTCGCGGACCACGGCTACACCTGCCTGCACTGGCCGCGCGAGTTCGGCGGCGCCGATGCAACGGTGGCTTTCCAAGCCGTCTTCGCCGAGGAGTGCGCGCGTGCCGAGGTACCGCGTCAGCTCGGGATCACCGGCGTCGACCTGGTCGGGCCGGTGCTGATCGCGTTCGGCTCGGATGAGCAGAAAGCGCTCTTCCTCGAGCCGATCCGGGTCGGCGAGGACATCTGGTGCCAGCTGTTCTCCGAACCCGGCGCCGGGTCCGACCTGGCGGGGGTGCGAACCCGCGCGCAGCACACCGACACCGGCTGGCGGATCGACGGTCAGAAGGTGTGGAGTTCGGCCGCAGCGTCCGCCAACTACGGTCTTCTGCTCGCCCGCACGGGCCCGGACAAGCACCGCGGCCTGTCGATGTTCGTCGTCCCGATGGACGCCCCAGGGATCACTGTGCGGCCCCTGCTGCAGATGGATGGCGAAAGCAAGTTCAACGAGGTGTTCTTCGACGGTGCCGAACTGGGCGACGACGCGCTGATTGGAGAAGTCGGACAGGGGTGGCCGATCGCCCTGGTGACCCTCGGCCGCGAGCGGCTGACCCTCGGCTCGCAGGCCGTCTCGATGTTCCGGCTGCACGAACGGATGGTCGAGGCGGCCCGCGACCATAACCTGCTCGATCCGGTGCTATCCCGGTCGTTGACCAAGCTGTGGGCGCGGATGTGGCTGCTGCGGTTCACCTGGCAGCGCGCCATTGAATCCGGTGACCTGACGTCACCGGCGTTCTCCGTGCTGAAACTCATGACATCGGAGACCGATCGCGACCTGGGCGACATGGCCACTGAGGTACTCGGCACCGACGCGTGCGCCGACCCGGCCGATGACGAACTCGTGCACCACATGCTGGTCGGCCGCGCGCAGACCATCCTCGGCGGCACCAGCGAAATCCAACGCAACATCCTCGGAGAGCGGGTGCTCGGTCTACCCAAAGAACCGCGATGAGCGCTTGCGCGAAGAGCAGAGAGCACCGATGAGCGCTTGCGCGAAGAGCAGACAACACCGATGAGCGCGAACAAAACTGACTCGGAGTTCTCGGCCGCACTGCGGTCGGTGCTGCGCCCGGGCTCGACGGTGGCACTGGGCGACGGCGTCGGGGCGGTGCGTTGCCTGGATGACGGCACGTCGGTGTGCGGGGCGCTCAGCGAGGTGGCCCGAGAGGTGGGCTCGCTGCGCCTGGTTCTCGGCTGGCTCCCTGCGCCGCTGGACGGCCTGGACGTAGACGCCTTCACCGACGTGGTCGCGTTGATGCCGGGCTGGGGGGTGCGCGACGTGCTGCGGAGTCCGTCCGCGCGGTTCCTGCCGACCAGCCTGGCCGCGATCCCGGGCTTGTTGGCCGGGCCGTTGCGCCCCGATGTGCTGATCACCCGCGTGGTGCGCCGCGACGGTGTGCCGCACTTCGGCACCGAGGTCTCATGGCAGCGCGAGCTCGTGGACAACGGGGTGCCGGTACTGGCCATCGTCGACTCCGTCGCCCCATCGGCCAGCGCGGAACCGCCCCTCGAGCCGTCCCGGGTGCGCGTGGTCGGGTACAGCAGCGACGGCCCCGCCAGTGTGCCGGGTACCGACCCGGGGTCCGTGCACGAAGCGCTGGCCGATGGGGTGCTGCGCTTCATCCCCGCCGGCGCGCGGATGCAGTACGGGCCCGGGCAGCTGGGCACTGCGCTGCTGCTGCGGGCCAAGGTGCCGCTGCGCATCGACACCGGCCTACTGACCGACGCCGTCGTCGACCTCGAGCGCCGAGGGCTTCTCGCCGGCACGCCGTCGGCCACGTATCTGCTCGGCACCGACACGCTGTACGACTGGGCCGAGGGTAGGCAAATCCTGCGGGGCATCGACTACACCCACGACCTGACCCGACTGTCGCGGGGCGCGCCGCTGGTCGCGGTCAACACCGCGATCGAGATTGATCCGGTCGGACAGGTCAACGTCGAAGGCATCGGCGACAAGGTGGTCGGCGGCATCGGCGGTCATCCCGACTACTGCACGGCCGCCCGGATGAGCCGCGATGGATTGTCGATCATTGCGGTCCCGTCCACCACCAACGGCCGCTCGCCGCTCGTCGCGCAGCTGACCCGCCCGACGTCGACTCCGGCCCACGACGTCGATGTAATCGTCACCGAATCGGGTCACGCCGACCTGCGCGATGCCGACTGGACACAACGGCGACGCCTGATCAGCCAATTGTTCGGAGCCTGAGGAGAAGAACGAATGACCGCACCGTTGACCGGCCGCGTCGTGTTGGTGACCGGCGGCGGCCGCGGCATTGGCCGCGCACACTGCCTTGACCTGGCGGAGCGAGGCGCCGCCGTGGTGGTCAACGACCCGGGAGTCAGCCGCGACGGCACGGGAGGCGACGGGGATGGACCGGCTGCGAAGGTGGTCGCCGAGATCGAACAGGCCGGTGGCAAGGCCGTCGCGCACACCGGCTCGGTCGCCGCCTGGGACGACGTGGCCGACATGATCGGCACCGCAGTGTCGACTTTCGGGACGCTTACGGGTGTGGTGAACAACGCCGGCATCGTGCGCGACGCAATGATCACCGGGGCCACAGAAGCCGACTGGGACGCCGTGATCGCGGTGCACCTGAAGGGCACGTTCGCGGTGACCAAGCACGCCTGCGACTACTGGCGCGATCAGGCGAAGCAGGGCAACCCAGTGGATGCACGCATCGTCAACACTGTGTCCGGCGCTGGCCTTTGGGGCAATATCGGCCAAAGTGCCTACGGCGCCGCGAAGGCCGCGATCGCGAACTTGACGGTCGTCACCGCGATGGAGATGCGTCGCTACGGCGTTGCGGTAAACGCGATTTCACCGTTGGCCGTGACGAGGATCAGTGAGGATTTCTTCAGCGGTGCGGCCGCTGACAACCCGGCGCTGGATCCTGCCCGCAGTTCGGCCGTGGTCGCTTGGCTGCAGTCGGCCGAATCGTCCTGGCTGACCGGGCAGATCCTGCGGGTCAACGGCCATAAGCTCAGCCGGATCATCGGTTTCACCGAGTCGGCGGAGCGTTATCCCGCGAAAGACGGTGTCGGCCTGCAGTATGCGGAGTTAGGCCAAGCGGTCAGCTGGTTGTGGGGCACATCGCCGCGCGGGCTGGCAGGTCCCCTGCCTACCTCGTGAAGTGACGCAGCGGTATCCCCCGCGCTGACTAGCGCTGGAAATAGCTCAGCGGGCGCTCGACGAACTCGAACACCACGCCGTCGGGTGAAGCCAAAAACGCAATGTTGAGGCCGCCGATCTTCGTGCCCGGCAGCGGGCAATACACCGGCCCGGCCGTCACCTCGACGCTGTCGGGAAGGGCCGCCAGCGCTGCGTTCACATCATCGACCCGCAGCGCGCACCGATAGAGGCCCTGACTGTTCGCGCCTGCCGGCGCCCGCTGTCCGGCAGCGTCGGGATGCTCGATCAGTCGCACCGAGAACTGCCCGCCGTCTTCCGGCAGAACCACCCGGGCCATGCGGCAGTTCACCGGCGTGGAATCACCGCCCGGGGTCAGCCGGTCGGCGGAAACCACTTTATCCTCAGGCGATTCCTTGACCTCAAACCCGATCGTGGTCAAGAAGTGAACCGCTGCTGCGGCGTCGCTGACCGACAGCAGGATCCCGCAGAACAGGGGCGCGGACGCTGCCGTGGCCTGGGTCAGCTCAACTACGACCCCGTCGGGGTCGATCGCCAGCACCGCAGGCTCGCCGGAGATCAGCCCGTGAACCTGCGAACCGACGATCGCACCGGCGTCGCGCAGCGCGGCGGCGGTGCCGTCGAGGTCGGCAACCGCGAACCACGCCGCCCGAATGCCGGGGCGACCAGGACCGGGGCGGGTGTCGGGCAACAGCGCCGGGCTGAACCACTCGATCGCCTCCAACGCGCAGCCGCCGCGGCCGCCCCGGACGTCGTAGTAGAAGCGAGTGTCGCTGTGGATCGGGCCGTCGAAGCCGAACATGCTGCCGTCCGTCGGCACGCTCGGGTCGGTCTGCATCCGCGATTGCAGGCCCAGGATGGCGCTGTAGAAGGCGCCGGTGGCGTCTGCCGACTTGCCGTTGAGATTGACGTGCAGGAATCGGCCGGCGACTGGCCGGCTCACAAGATGACCGAGTTGATTTTGAAGTCGATGATCTCGTCCTCGTTGTAGCCCAGTTCGGCGAGCAGCGCGTCGGTGTGTTCACCGTGGCCGGGCGCGGCGGTCAGTCGCAGCGGCGTCTCGTCGAACTGCACCGGGCTGGCGGCCAGCGCGAACTCGTTATTGTCGGCGTCGGTGGTGCGCGGCAGGTACCCGTTCGCGATCGCCTGCGGATCGTTGTGGATCTCGTGGGCGGTGCGCATCACATCCCATACCCCGTCGAAGCCGGCGAACGCCTTCTCCCAGTGGGCCAGGTCTTCAGAGACGAAGGCTCTGCGCAGTTCGGCGACGCACTCCTTGCGGTTGCCGAAGCGCGCGGCCGCGTTGGAGAAGCGTTCGTCGTCGAGCAGGTCGGTGCGGCCGAGTCGAGTACAGAAGTCGGCCCAGAACCGATCCGCCTGCAGCAGGACGAACGCGATGAATCGGTTGTCGCTGGTCTTGTAGATGCTGGCCACCGGGTTCGGCATCTCGTCGAGCTGGAACTTGGGGATGTCCCGGCCGGTGACGCCGGCACCAACGATGTCCGGACCCAACTGCCAGATCGCGGCGTTGAGAAGGGACACGTCCACCACCGAAGGCTCGCCCGTGCGCTCGCGCTTGACCAGTGCCGCGGCGATGCCCCCGGCGATGGCGAGGCCGCCGTACGAGTCGCCGAACGCCGGTCGCTGGATCGGCGGATATGACCCGTCCCCGGCCGCGTACGCGTCGCCGATCCCGCCTCGGGCCCAGTACGCCGCGAGATCGAACCCGCCCTGGGATGCCAAGTCGCCCTTGGTGCCGTAGCCGTGGCCGCGCGCGTAGATGATCTTCGGGTTGCGGGCACGCACCTGCTCCACGTCGATGCCCATGCGCTGACGCGAGTCCGGCAGCAGGTTGGTGATGAACACGTCAGCGGTTTCCAGCAGTGTCATCAGCAGCTCGAGTCCCTCGGGGCTGGAAGTGTCCAGGCCGATGCTGCGTTTGCCGCGGTTCGGTTGCTCGATGAAGTGGTTCACTCCCCCAGCGGCGGTGACGATGCCGGAACTGATCAGGCCGCGTTGCGGGTCGCCGGTCTCGGGATGCTCGATCTTGATGACGTCGGCGCCCCAGTCGGCGAGCACGGCACCGGCCGCAGGCACGAACGTCCATGCCGCCAGTTCGACGACACGGATTCCACTCAGGATGTCGGTCATGGTTCCTTCGTTGCTTGCTTGTCGAGCGCGGTCAGTCGATTGCGTAGGCGATGACCTTGGTCTGCAGGTGCTGCTCGAACCCTTCGAGGCCGTTCTGCCGCCCGAGGCCGCTCATCTTGTAGCCGCCGAATGGCGCATCGGCGCCATAGAAGATGGCACTGTTGACGTTCACCGAGCCGGTGCGGATCCGGCGCGCGACCTTCATGGCCCGCTCGTTTGACCCCATCACGGTGCCCGCCAGGCCGTACATCGAGTTGTTGGCCATCTCCACGGCACCGTCGTCGCCGCCGTCATATGGGGTGATCGTGATGACGGGACCGAAGATCTCCTCCTGGAAGATACGCATATCCGGAGTAACGTCCGCGAAAATCGTTGGCGCGACGAAATAGCCGCGGTCCAGCCCCTTCGGAGCGCCGCCCCCGACCGTGATACGCCCGCCCTGCTCCTTGCCGATCCGGATGTAGTCCATCACCCGGTCGCGCTGTTTCGCCGACACCAATGGACCACAGAAATTAGCCGGGTCGGTCGGGTCGCCGACGCCGATGGTGGCGAAAATCGCCGTGGCCATCTCGACGGCCTCCTCGTAACGCGGGCGCGGCACCAGCATCCGGGTGGTCAGCGCGCAGCCCTGACCGGAGTGCATCAGCGCCCCCATGCATCCAGCGACGGTCGTGGCCAGCTCGGCATCCTCGAGCAGGAGATAGGCCGACTTGCCGCCGAGCTCCATCAGGTTGCGCTTCATGGTGTCGGCGGTGAGTCGCTGGATCAGCTGGCCGACAGCGCTGGAGCCGGTGAACGAGATCATGTCGGTGCGTGGGTCGGTCAGCAACCGCTGCGCGATTTCGTTGTCGGATGCCGGCACGATGTTCACCACGCCCGGCGGAATGTCGGTCTTCTCGGCGATGATCCGGCCCCAGCGCAGCGCGCTCCACGGAGTTTCGATCGCGGGTTTGAGCACCACTGTGTTGCCGGTCGCCAGAATCTGGCCCATTTTGTTGCTGATGATCTCGAACGGGAAGTTCCAGGGCGTGATGGCGCCGACCACGCCCATCGGTTCCTTGACCACCGCGCGGTTGTAGGGCACGCCCATCTTGGCGTCCTGGTCGAGTTGGCGTTCCCAACCGAACTCCGAGATGTACTCCGCGGGCCAGCGGACAGCGTCGGCGAGCGGCCAGTCCAGCTGCGCGATATAGGTCATCGCCAGCGGCGCCCCGGCCTCGGCGATCAGCTCGGCGCGCATGTCCTCTTTTTCCTCCTGCAGCGCGTTGTGCAGCTGCAGGAGACAATGCTGGCGGAATTCGTGGTTGGTCGACCAGTCGGTGGTGTCGAAGGCCCGGCGCGCGGCGGTGATCGCCTCGTCCATGTCCTCGGCGCTGGCGTCGGTGGCGACTCCCAGCACCTCTTCGGTGGCCGGGTTGATGTTGTCGGCGGTCTTTCCGGTCGACGATTCCCGCAGTCGGCCGTCGATGTACAAGCGGGCTTCCGGGTTGAATTGGACAGTGGTGGCGGCGACCGGCGAAGCCGTCATTGGCGCTCCCTCTCGCTGGATTGTCGGCGTGGGCTATTGTACCCCTTATAGATAATTGTTTAGCGGATTCGACCCGGTCGGCCGGATCCCTCGTAACGACGAAGGGGGTGTCGGTTGTCCGCCCCTGTCGACGGCGCCGTCGGGGCTGTTCGCGGCGGTCGCCAACACGATTACGTGACGCAGGTCGCACTGTACCGCGCGGACTTCCGGCGCTACCTGCGAGATCTGGACTGGGCCGACGAGTGGCGCTCAGCGGCCTTCACCACTGCCGAGGACGGCTTGGCGCACGACGCTCGGGTGCTGGGGCGGCTGTACGAGGACGGCTGGAACCGCTACGGCTGGCCGGAGACCGCGGGCGGCCTGGGCGGCGGTGAGATCCACCGCGCCGTCTACTACGAGGAACTCGGGTATGCGATGCTGCCGGTCCCGGCGCAGCACTGGACCCTCGAAACACTCGGTCCCGCCTTGATCGCGTTCGCGCCGGACCTGGCCGCCCAGCACCTACCCGGCTATCTCAGCGGGCGCGAGTGGTGGGGTCAGAGCTTCTCCGAGCCCGAGTCGGGCAGCGACCTTGCGACCCTGCGCACGAGCGCGGTCGACGACGGCGACGGGAACTTCGTCATCAACGGCCAGAAGATCTGGACCAGTCAGGGTCCGACCGCGACACGATTGCTGGCCCTGGTCCGCACCGGTGCGCCCGAGACCCGGCACCGGGGACTGACGATGATCATGGTCGACGCCGACGCGCCCGGCGTCAGCATCCGCCCGATCGCCCTGGCCAGCGGCCGGCGCGAGCTGGCCGAAGTATTCTTCGACGACGTCCGCGTGCCGTGCGAACGGGTGATCGGCGACGTCGACGGCGGCTGGGCAGTCGCGATGCACCTGATGCAGTATGAGCGCGGCATGTATGGCTACGCGGTCCTGACGAAGGTGCTCACCGAGCTGGGCCGGCTGCGCGAAGACATGGTAGTCAACGGCGCTACTCCCGCACAGCGGGACCGGTTCGCCCGTGTCTACATCGACGTGGTGGCCGCGCAGGCGCGCACTGCCACGACCGTTCGGAAGCTGGCCAACGGTGTGTCCGTCGGTGTAGACAGCAGCATCGACAAGCTGCTGTTCGCGCGTGCCGAGAAAGAGGTGAACGACCTGATTCTCGACGTGTCACGCGACTGGATCATCGCCGGGGCCGGCGGCGGGGGCAGCGACGAGTTGGACACCGCCCGCGCGGACTGGTGGTATTCGCGCGCCGCGACGATCATGGGCGGCACCGCCGAAGTGCAGCGCGGCATCATCGCCGACCACCTGCTGGGCCTGCCGAAGGAAAGGCGGGTCCAATGACCGACGAATCGTGGCCGATGATCGAGCAGGCGGTGTTTCGTCTGTTCGACGAATTGGCTGGCAAGTCAACCGATCACGTGACGATCGGACCACGGCTGTCCGAGCTCGGCTGGTCGGACATCGAGGACGAGTACCCGATCCAGGCCTGCGAGCTGCTGTTCCGGGCGGAGGGCCGGTCACTGGTTCACACCGACTGTCTAGATCGGGTGATGCTCGCCGAACTGACGGCTCTGCTCGACGGTCCGGCCGACGGCATCGTGCTGCCAAACTTGGCAGCAGGGTATGTCCCCGGTTCCGACGAGGACCGCGTGACGGGCATCGTGCTGGGCCCGCCGCATGGGCGCCTCGTCGTCCCGGTCTCCGGGACGATGGGCACCGTATCGGTCGCCGTCGTCGACTCCGGCCAGCTCCAGGGTCACCGGCTGGACACCTTCGACCCGTCGGTGCACTGGACACATGTGAGCGGGCCGTTGGACGCCCCGCTCGCGGAGGCGTCGACGGAGTGGAACCGCGCGATCGCCGCAGCGCACCGGGCGCTGGCCACCGAGCTGGTCGCGCTGGCCGATAACGCGTTGCGCATCGCGGTCGACCATGCAGGTGTGCGGGTGCAGTTCGGAGCGCCGATCGGGTCGTTTCAAGCGCCCCGGCATCTGCTGGCCGACGCTTCGGCGGTGCTGGAGGGAGCTCGCGCACTGCTCGCTGAATCCTGGCGCTACGGTGGACGGCTCTCGGGGCAAACCGCCAAGGCGGCCGCGGGACGGGCGCACCGCGCGGTGTGCGACGCCGCGTTACAGGTATGCGGCGCAATCGGCCTGACCGCCGAGTACGACCTGCATCGCTACGTCACACGAGGATTTCAGATCGACTCGCTCTGCGGGTCGTACCTTCAGCTCGAATCATTGCTCGGTGAGCGGCTTTTCGACATCTACGCTCCCGGCCGGGCACTACCTGCAAGCATCGCCTGGGCTGAGCACTAAGGAAATCATATGCGGCGCAACATCTTCGACGAGGTGCATGACGACTTCCGGGCCACCGCACATGCGTTCTTCGAACGCGAATGTGCGCCCAACACCGAGAAGTGGGAACGCGACGGCAAGGTCAGCCGGGAGGCGTGGCTGGCCGCCGGGGAGCACGGCCTGATCGGCTGGGCGCTGCCGGAACGCTACGGCGGCATGGGAATCACCGATTACCGGTTTAACCAGATCCTCTCCGAGGAGATGTTCGCTACCGGCTCGGTGGGCATCGGACTGGGGGTCCAGAACGACATCCTGGTGCCCTATCTCAATGACCTCACCACTGAGGAACAAAAGGAACGCTGGCTGCCCAAGTTCGTCTCCGGTCGATACATCGGCTCGATCGCGATGTCCGAGCCCGCCGCCGGGTCGGACCTTGCCGGAATCAAAACCACCGCGCGCGACGAGGGCGATCACTGGGTGGTCAACGGCCAGAAGACCTTCATCAGCAACGGGCTTTTGTCGAAGCTGGTGCTCACCGCGGTCAAGACCGATCCGTCGGCCCGCCAGCGCGGGGTGAGTCTGCTGATGATCGAAGACGGCATGGAGGGCTTCGCGCGCGGGCGCAAACTCGACAAGATCGGGCAGTACTCCGCGGACACCGCAGAACTGTTCTTCGACAACGTCCGCGTGCCGAAGGAGAACCTGGTGGGCGAGCTCAATCGAGGCTTCTATCACCTCGTGTCGCACCTGCCCAGTGAGCGGCTGGGCATCGCTTGCTACGCGCTGCCGGCCGCGCGGCGCGCCCTCGACCTCACCAAGGCGTACGCGTTGGAACGCACCGCATTCGGGCAGCCGATCGGCACATTCCAGGTGAATCGGCACTTCCTGGCCGAGATGCAGACCAAGCTCGACGCCGCGCAGACATACCTCGATCAGTGCGTGCTGGCGCTGAACGAAGGCAGCCTCACCGACGAGGACGCGGCGGGACTGAAGTGGTGGACGTCGGAGGTGCAGTGGGAAATCATCGACCGCTGCCTGCAGATGCACGGCGGCTACGGCTACATTAACGAGTACGAGGTGGCGCGGCTGTGGCGTGACGCACGGGTGCAGCGGTTGTATGGCGGTACCACCGAGATCATGAAGGATTTGATGGGCCGCGCCATGGGCTACTAGGGATGAACTTGCTCACTCGCAGCCCGCGTTTACCAAGCTCGTAGCGCTGAATCAGCTAATCTGTCAAACAGTTACTCGATTAGGCCGGCCGTGGAGGGACAACGTGGAGGTCACCAGTCTTCGTGAGCCGAAGATGGCCGATCGGGTGGCCACTGTGCTGCGCCGAATGTTCATTCGCGGGGAAATCCCCGAAGGCACCATGCTGCCGCCCGAATCGGAGCTGATGGAACGTTTCGGCGTGTCCCGGCCGACGTTGCGCGAAGCGTTTCGCGTGCTGGAGTCGGAGTCGCTGATAGAGGTGCAGCGCGGTGTACGCGGCGGGGCGCGGGTGACACGCCCACGGCGCGAGACGCTGGCACGCTATGCGGGGCTCATCCTCGAGTACGAGGGTGTGACGCTCAAAGACGTGTACGACGCGCGGGTGACCCTCGAGACTCCCATGGTCGTGCAGCTCGCGAGAGACCGCAATCCGGCCGTGATCGCCGAACTCGAGGACATCGTCGAACGGGAGAGCCGGCTCGAGCCCGGTAGCGAGGCCGTCGATCAATTGACCGACTTCCACGCCGCAATTGCCCGCCTGTCCGGTAACAGAACATTGCAGATCGTCAGCGACATGCTGCATCACATTATCGAGAAGGCGAACCGCTCCCTTCAACCGACCAAGGGCGCACGCGCCGAGCAGGCGGTGCGCCGCTCCGCGAAGACCCACCGCATGGTCCTCGACATGATCAAAGCCGGTGATGCCGAGAAGGCCGGCGAGCTGTGGAAGAGACATCTGCAAAAGGCCGAGGAATTCCTGTTCGCCGGGTCCGAACTGTCCACGGTCGTCGACCTGCTCGAATGACGGGGATCGACCAGCGAGCGGCCCAGCACGATATCGAGACGCCGGACACGGTCCAGGACCGGTTCGGCATCGAATTCCTCGACGCGAACCCGGCCGAGGGGACCGCGGTGCTCTCGATGCCGATGTCGGGGTTGCGCAATCCGTTCACCGATGCACCAGCGGTCGGGCCGCTGGCGATTCTCGTCGACGCGGCCGGCGGCATCGTCAACCACTATCGCCGTCGCACGGACCAGTGGACCGTGTCGAGCGAGCTGTCAATCGAACTCAGCCCTGACAGCATCGACGACCACGACGCGCCCGCGGTGGCCAGTGCCCGCCCGCTAGGTCCGGTCGGTGCCACGTCGCTGTCGATATGCACCCTGACCTCCGGTGACACCGTGATCGGCGGTGGCACCGTGCGGTCCTTCTACATCCCTGCCGCCGAGCTCTCCGACGAGCGGCCGCCGGAAACGCTGGTACGCACGGCCAGCACCACCCTGTCGGATCTGATGGCGGTGCACGTGCACACCGTCGACGACGGCGTGCGGGTGTTGCGACAGCACGCGGACCCGATACTCAACAACGAGATCGCGATCGTGCACGGCGGCGTGGCAGCGGCCGGCTTGGAGCTCACCGCCTCTGCGGCGATCCATTCCGACCGTGCCGGCGACATGAGAACGGCGTCGCTTCGGGTGAACTTCTTGCGCCCGTTCATCGCGGGCCGCGAGAGCCGCTACGTCGGCACGCGGCTACGCATCGGCCGCAGCACGGCGGTCGGCGATGCTCAGGCAATCGGCGACGACGGCAAGGTGGCGATCACGGCGCGGGTGACCGCCTACCGTTGACGCCTATTTCTGTTGCGAATTCTTCGGCGAGCGAGCACGAAACGCAGCCACACGTTCCTTGAACTCCGGCGTCGAGAACGAGGTGTATTCCTCGGCGAGTGCGTACTCGAGCACACCGAGGGCGGCGCGGGACAGGTGCATGTTCATCGCGATCTTGGTAGCCCGCAACGCCTGTGGCGGCAGCGCGGCCAGCCTCTCACCCAGTGCAAGCGCCTCGTCGAGCACACCGTCGTCGCCAACGACTTTGGTGACCAGGTTCATCTTCTCGGCAACCGTCGCTGTGATGCGTTCTCCGAGCAGGACGTACTCCTTCGCCTTCATCAAACCGATCAGCAGCGGCAGCATCGCGGCGCCGCCGTCACCCGCCACGAGGCCGACCGCGACGTGCGGGTCGGCCAGATAGCTGCTCTCCCCCATGATCAGAAAGTCGCTCAGTAAGGCGATCGAGCAGCCCAACCCGACGGCTGGGCCGTTGACCGCCGACACCAGCGGCTTGGGAAAGTTGATCACCTCGAGGAACACCGTGCGGGCCTCGGCGATCTGGTACTGGCGTGCCACCGGATCCTCGATGAGCCGGCCGAACATCACCATATCGCCGCCGGCCGAAAACGCTTTGCCCACACCGGTGGTAACCACGGTGCGCACGTCGTCGTCGGCCGCCAGCGTCCGCCATATCGTCGCGAAGGCATGGTGCACGGCCTCGTCCACGGCGTTGAAGGCTTCTGGGCGGTTGATGCGGACGACGTGCACACCGCCGATCTTCTCGACGAGCAGCGACGGCGCGAACTGTTGGTAGCCGGCCTGCGTGGCGATTTCCGATGCGGTCATGGGGCTCCCGTCAGTTCTTGTCGGCGGAGAGGATGGTGACCGCCGACACCGCGGTCGGTCCACCGACGTTGTGCGCCAACGCCACTCGTGCTCCGTCGACCTGGTTTTCGGACTCTCCGCGGAGTTGGTTGAACAATTCGTAGCACTGCGCAACACCGGTGGCGCCGGGGGGGTGGCCCTTGGCCTTGAGGCCGCCGCTGGGGTTGATCGGGATCGCGCCACCGACGTAGGTGTCGCCGGCCTCGATGAGCTTGTGGGCCTCGAATCGGTTGGCGAACCCGAGATCCTCATAGCTGATCAGTTCGACGCCGGTGAAGCAGTCGTGCACCTCCGCGACGTCGATGTCCGCGGGCGTCACACCGGCCATCCGCATCGCCGCCTTTGCGGCACGCACGGTCGGCGGGAACGTCGTCATGTCGCTCTTGTGCTGGTGCATCACCCGGTCCATACCCAAGCCCACGCCGCGCACCCACGCGGGTCGATCGGTGTAGCGGTGGACGACTTCCTCGGCGGCCAAGATCACCGCGGCGGCGCCGTCGCTCTGAGGGGTGCAGTCGTAGAGCCCGAACGGATCGACGACGATCGGCGCGGCCAGCGCCTGCTCAACTGTGATTTCGTACCGCAGTTGTGCTTTCGGGTTTGTCACGGCGTGGCAATGGTTCTTCACCGCCACCATCGCCATGTGCTCCTTGGTGGCGGACGACTCGTGGAGGTAGCGGGTGACGTGGAGCGCGAAGTTCGCCGGGGCAACCAGACCGAGGGGGTAGTCCCAGGCGTTGTCGCGGGTCATCGCCGCCCATTCCCAGAACGTGGTGTTCGACGCGGTCTCGCGCACCTTGTCCGCGCCGACCACCAGCACAACGTCGTAGAGCCCCGACGCAATGGCCAGTGTGCCGTTGCGAATGGCGTCATTGCCGGTCGCACAAGCGTTTTCAACACGAGTAACGGGGATCTCGACGAGGTCGAGTGTATCGGCGAGGATCCCCGACGGAAAACCGTCGGTGGTGCCCAGTTCACCGAACCAGGCGGCCTCGATCTCCGATTTGTCGATGCCCTTGTCGACGTGCGCCACGGCTTCGGCGTAGGCCATCGGCACCAGGTCCTTGATGCCGAGCAGGAAGTGCTCGGCGAACGGCGTCATCCCGGCACCGACGATGGCGACATTTCTCATGCCTGACCTCCTTGCTTGCCGGGCCAAAACGCATAGCCGTAGTCGGGAATGCCGGCCCGGGTCGCGATTTTGCGAAGCACTACCGAACCGCCTTGGCCGATGCTGCTTTCACCTGCCGGTAAGCCGGTGACCTTGAGCAGGACTCGCACCGGGCTGCCGTCGAGCTGAACAACGGCCAGCGAATACGGGCTAGGCAGGTCCGGCACGGGGATCCGGATCGTGGTCTGTGTGTAGATGGTGCCGGTGCGCGGCAACGGCTCCATCCGATAGTCGGTGGCCAACACGCCCGAGGAATCCACGCGGGCCCGCGGCGGGAACACCGGTGCGCCGTCGATTCCAGGACGGCCATCGAAAACCGCCGCCTCCCAGCGCAATTTAGGCTCGAACGCGCGAGCGTAGGCGGCCAGCGAGATCGGGATGCCGACGCCTTGGGTCATACGGGTCTTGGGTAGCTCCCGCGCCGGCACCTCGTCGCGGCTGATCCGCGGCGACGCTGTTCCGAGCGTCAGCTGCACGACGGTGACGGTGGACTGCTCGAGGGCCACCACCAGGCCCGATACACCGTTGTCGACAGCGTCGCCGAGCAACGCGATCACCGCGGCGGCCGAGGGCGTCGGGTCGTCGACCGCAACGGAGGTGTCGAAGCCCGGGCCGAGCTGTCCGGCTTTCAGCCCCGCCACCACGGCCACCGTCGGCGTCCCTGTCAGTCCGAGATGCGCCAGTGTCGCCTTCACGCCGACTTCGCGCTGTAGCCGGGGGTCGGCATAGGCATGCCGGGACCCGTCATCGGCGCGCGCCAACGTCGGCAGGCTTCGGGTCTGGCGGCCCACCGGCGTCAGCGATGCGCCCGAATCCCCGATCAGCAGCGCGGCCGCGCCCACCGCGCTGTCGGTGTCGTCGGCGGCCACCACCAACGTGCCCACCGGCGCGGTGGCGATCTGGTCCAGCACCGCAGGTCCGCCGCCGAGCACCTCGGTGACGGGCACGTCGGCCGCAAGCGACAATCCGGCAAGCAATACCGCGCCGTTGCCGCCCTCAAGCAGCGGGAAGTTGCGCGACACCATCGCGACGCGCAGCGCTGACGCCGCGGGGTCGGCCGCACGACCGGCAGCCACCGCCATGGTCAGCGCGTCCTCGTCGGGCCCCGCCACCCGGCGGTCGCGCGTGTGCCAGTGCGGCGAATACGTGCCGATCGAACTGACAGCAGTCATCACACCTCAATCCAGCCTAGGTCGGGCGCACGAGGCGCTGAAATTACGCCGCTCTAATAAGGTATATAGTTAGAGCATTTGGGGCAAGTAGCGCCCGTCCGGCGGAAGGATGAGTGGTGACCGACTCTGCTCGCAGTCTGGCCGACCGCGTTGTGGTTGTCACCGGCGCGAGCCGCGGGATCGGCTGTGCGATCGCGGTCCGACTGGCAGCCGCCGGCGCAAAGGTGGCGCTGCTCGCCAAGACCGATAAGCCGAACCCCAGAATCCCCGGCACGCTGGCAGAGACTGCCGACGCGGTGCATGCGGCCGGCGGGCAGGCCCTGCCGGTGCCCTGCGATGTGCGGGATGCGGCCGGCGTCGAGAGCGCGGTCACCTCGGTGGCTGAGGCGTTCGGCGGCATCGACGTCGTGATCAACAACGCGGGCGCGCTCGACCTGCGGAGCACCATGGCGTTGCCGCCCAAGAGCTTCGAGAAGCTTTTGGGTGTGAACGTCTTAGGAGCTTTCGCGTTGGTGCACAACGCCGTTCGCGTACTGCGCCAGTCTGGCAACGCGCACATCGTCAATGTGTCCCCGCCGCTGAACCTGCGGCCGGAGTGGGTGGGCGCCCATGTCGGTCACACCGTCGGCAAGTATGCCGAAAGCCTGCTGACGCTTGGGTGGGCCGCGGAATTCGCGGAGATCCCGATCGCGGTGAATTCGCTGTGGCCGGCGACCACAGTGGCCAGCACCGGGATGACGGCAGTGCTCGGCGAGCAGGCGGTGCATGCGCAGGCCCGCAGCCCGCAGATCATGGCCGACGCTGTCCACGCCCTGGTGACGCGTCCCGCGGCCGACTGCACCGGTCACTTCTTCACGGACGAGCAGGTGCTGGCCGAGGAAGGCATCAGCGATTTCGACCGATACCGCCTCGCCGCGCGAGAGGATGACCTGACGCCCAACTTCTACCTCGCGTCGAGCCCGTTGCCGGCGTTGTAGGAGTCTCCTTTCGTGGGCTATTTCGACGCGTTGAGCGCTAATGAGCCCGAGCTGGCCAAGCTGCGGAGCTCGGTGCGGGACTTCCTGCGGGCCGACCGCGACGAATACGGCTGGCAGGCCACCGTCGACTCCTGGCTCGCCGGTTGGGATGAGGGATTCAGTGCCCGGCTGGGTGACGCCGGCTTCATCGGGCTGACGATCCCGACGCACTACGGCGGACACGGCCTGAGCCACCTGCACCGCTACGTCGTCGGCGAGGAACTGCTGGCCCACGGCGCGCCGGTGGCAGCGCATTGGACCGCTGACCGCCAGTTCGCACCCTCGCTGTTGGCCTATGGCAGCGAGGAGCAGCGCGAGCGCATGCTGCCCCGTATCGCCGCGGGCCGGTTCTACTCGTCGATCGGCATGAGCGAGCACGGCGCAGGCTCTGATCTGGCAGCTGTGCAGACCAAAGCGACCCGCGCCGAGGCCGGCTGGCTGCTGAACGGGACAAAGGTGTGGACCAGCGGAGCGCACAAGGCGCACCAGGTCGTCGTGCTTGCCCGCACCAGTCCGTTCGACCCGCACCGGCGACATGCGGGGTTCAGCCAGTTTCTTGTGCCGCGCGAAGCCGGCGGGGTGACGATCAGCCCCATCGAGCTGATGTCCGGCGAGCACCACTTCAACGAGGTCACCTTCGACGACGTCTTCGTTCCCGACGCCGACGTGCTCGGCGAGGTCGGCAACGGCTGGCACCAGGTCACCTCAGAGCTGTCGCTCGAGCGCAGCGGGCCCGAGCGCATCCTGTCGACCGCGCCGCTGATCACCGCCGGGATCCAAGCGCTGTCCTCGCAATCGCGGCCAGAGCCACTCTTGACCGCACACCTTGGGCATCTGCTGGCACATCTGATCTCGGTGCGACAGCTGTCGGTTTCGGTGGCCCGCACGCTGTCGGCCGGGGGTGACGCCGCTAATCAGGCGGCACTGGTGAAGGACCTGGGCACCCAGTTCGAGCAGCATTCCGTCGAGGCGGTCGCTGACCTTGTCGAGGGATCGGCCGCCGACGAGGGATTCGGGCGACTGCTGGCCGCGGCCCGGGTGCACAAGCCGATGTTCACGCTCCGCGGGGGCACCAATGAGGTGCTGCGGGGTGTGGTGGCGCGCGGCATGGGGTTGCGATGAGCGCTTGCGCGAAGAGCCGAGGGAAGCGATGAGCGAGTTTTCGCCGTTGGCCGGCGGCGTTTTTCACGCCCGAGGTCCCGTCGACTCCGATGGTGAATTGCGGCAGTTGGTGGACGACATCGGGCGCCGGTCGTTCGACAAACGCGTCGGCGACCGGAGCCTTCCCGAGCGGCTTGACGACGGGCTGTGGCACGACCTCGAGGCCACGGGGCTGGCCCGGCTGACGAGCACACCCGACCTGGGCGCCGGGCCGGCCGAGCTTGCTACTGTGCTTCGCGGACTGGCCCACCACGCCGGTGCGGTCCCGCTCGCCGAGACCGACCTGCTGGCGGCATGGCTTGCGCAAAAGGCCGGTCTCCAGCTGCCCGAAGCAGGACCGCTCACCGTCGCGATCGCTGATGCCGTCAGCACCGACGACCGGGTCAGTGGCACTGCGATCGACGTGCCGTGGACGCAGGCGTCGGCGGCGGTTCTGCTCGCGGCCTGCGCGACGGATGGCGTCTACGTCGGGATCCTCGATGACGCCCGTGTCGACGAGGGCCACAACTTGGCCGGCGAGCCTCGCGACCGTGTCACGTTCGACGTACCGATCGATCGGCTGCACCATCTCGATGGATCGATCGCCTCCGAACTGATGTGCCGCGGCGCGTGGGCCCGCTGCTGCCAGCTGGTAGGCGCGCTGGACGCGGCCGCCGAACTGACGGTCAGCCACACGCGTGAACGCGTCCAGTTCGGACGCCCGCTGAGCGCGTTTCAGGCCGTGCAGCATGCGCTCACCGCGATGGCCGGCGACATCGAGCGCGCCCGCGCCACGGCGACGCACGCCGTCGCGGCGGCCGCCGACTATGGCTTTTCCGCGCCGCAAGCCCAATACACGATCACTGTGGCGAAGGTGGTGCTCGGCCAGGTCGTCGGCCCGGTTACCACAATCGCCCACCAGTTGCACGGCGCGATCGGCGTCACTGCCGAGCACCCGCTGTGGCTGACCACGCTGCGAGCGCAGAGCTGGATCGACGAGTTCGGCAGCACCACGCACTACGCCAAAGAGCTTGGGCGCATCGCGCTCGACACCGCGGATGTGTACGACGTCCTGATTGGAAAGCTGTGACGACACCACGGATAGAAAAGGAGATGCAGTGACTGTAGCGGCATTTGACGGCGCGTCGGCGATAGTCAGCGGCGGCGCCGGGGGTCTCGGCGAGGCGACAGTGCGCAGGCTGGCCGCCGAGGGGCTTGGCGTGGTGATCGCCGATCTGGCCGAGGACAAGGGCAAGGCGCTGGCCGATGAGCTGGGGAGCCGGGCCGCGTTCGTCAGCACCGATGTGACGAGCGAGGACAGTGTTCTTGCCGCGATCGAGGAGGCAAACATCCTGGGTCAGTTGCGGTACGCGGTCGTCGCGCACGGCGGGTTCGGAGTGGCGCAACGCATTGTGCAGCGCGACGGCAGCCCCGCCGACTACGCGGGGTTCACCAAGACCATTGACCTGTACCTGAACGGCACGTACAACATGGCGCGGCTGGTGGCCGCGGCGATCGCGAAGGCCGAGCCGCTCGAGAGCGGCGAGCGGGGCGCTCTGGTGCTGACCGCATCGATCGCCGGGTATGAGGGCCAGATCGGCCAGACCTCATACGCTGCGGCCAAAGCCGGCGTGATCGGTTTGACGATCGCGGCGGCGCGGGACTTGAGCTCGGCGGGTATCCGCGTCAACACAATCGCGCCCGGAACAATGAAGACGCCAATCATGGAGTCGGTCGGCGAAGAAGCCATCGCCAAGTTCGCCGCGAACGTGCCGTTCCCGAAACGGCTTGGCGCGCCCAGCGAGTTCGCCGACGCGGCTTTCTTCCTGCTCACCAACGGCTACGTCAACGGCGAGGTGATGCGGCTCGACGGCGCTCAGCGTTTCCAGCCGAAGTGACGGCGCGCCGCAACTCGGCCTCGCGGTCATAGAACTGCTCGACGGCAAGTCGTTCGATGCGGTTGACGTCGTGCGGGATGTCCTTCAGTTCGGCGTGAAACAGGTGCTGGTCCGCGGCTCCCGGGCGGGCAGTGGAAAACAGCAGCGCCGACACCGGTTCACTGCTGCACACCCGTTCCTGAGCCACATAAATGACGACAGACGGGTAGCCCTTGGTCGCGAGCGCGCGGTACCCGTTGATCGTCGACGCTACGCCGACCAAAGTTCCTGCGGCAAAGGCCAATCGGCGCTTCAATCACCTGCGACCGGAAGCCGGCCGGGCGGTCGACGTTAACCGCATCAGCCGACCCTAGCCGGCGCCATCGCAGTACCGACGGGGTCCAGATCGCCGGAGAGTCCTGCGGCGCTGCACAGTTCGCTGAACGATCGGGTCATCGCGTCGGTCGCTTCATGGGGGTCGCGGAGAGTGAGGTCGTCGCAGATCACGGAGATGTTCAACTGGTCGACGTAACTCCACACCGTGATGTTCATGCCACTGCCGGCAGTCAGCGGACCCACCGAGTAGATCTCGCTCATGGTGGCCCCGGCGATGTGACCGCGGTCCCGGGGCCCCGGCACATTGGAAATGGACAGGTTCATCAACTTGTTCTGCGCGTCGCGCTTCGACAGCCAGCGGAATAGCGGGGGGGCCAGCACAGGGGGCAGATAGCCGGCCCACTGGCCGATCAGGTGTGGTCCGAGCAAGTGGTAGTTCTCCTTCGCGATGCCGGTGGACATAGCTGTCAGCCGAATCCGCTCGAGCGGGTCGTCGACATGCACCGGCAGGGACACCAGCATTCCGCTCAGTGCGTTCCCGGTGATCCGATCAGGTGAGGTATCAGTGCTGGCCGGAACCGACGCGATGATCGGCCGGTCAGCCGAGCCGTCGTAGCGCAGAAGCAGGTCCCGAAGCGCACCCGCCGACGTGGCCAGCACAAGATCGTTGACCGTGATGCCGAGCTGCTTGCTCGTCTGTTTGACCTGGGCCAGCGCGAGGGTCACGCTGGCGAAGGTCCGCCTCGGCGACACCACGTGGTTGAGAAACGTGGGCGGCGGGTCGAAGTTTCGCGCGACGTCGGAATGCCGGCCACGTTCGCGGGCGCGCCGGCGCACCCGCCTGATTCCGGCGACCGAGTCCTTGACAACACTCGGTAGCTGCGCGAGCTGCTGAACCTGGTCACGGCCGGCCGCACGCAGCAGCTCGCGGGTAGGCGGCGGAGCGCACGAGGCATAGCTGTCGCGCTCGTCTTGCCCCTTCGCATCCATCGCCCGTGCCATCAGATTCGCCGACGCGACGCCGTCCGCCAGCGCGTGGTGCACTTTGCCGATCACCGCGAAGCGGTCGCCGGCCATGCCCTCCGCGAAGTGAAATTCCCACAACGGTCGCCGCCGGTCCAGCGGTGTGCCGGCGACCTCACCGATCACCTGGTCGAGTTCTCGTCGACCCCCGGGGCTCGGCACCCGTATCCGCCGCAGGTGGTAGTCGAGGTCGACCTCGCATTCCTGTAGCCACATCGGGTGATGCAGCCGCAGCGGGATGTCGACGAGCTGATAACGCAGCGGCTCGAGCACATGCAGCCGGCGCTGCAGAGTCCGCCGGAAGAGCTCGAAGCTGAAATCGCCGGTGCGGGAAGCGTCGATGACGGCAACCTTCAGTGTGTGCGTATGCACATTAGGGGTCTCGCTGTACAGCAGAATGGCGTCCCAGCCGTTGAGCCGCCTCATGGACGCCGCCCGCTTATCGACGACTCACACGTTGGCTTTGACATATAACTATATAGCTCTTTCCGCCGTCCGAGCGGGTCGCTTTCCGAATACCGGCCGGGCCGCTGGACCGCCATCGACGCCGGATCTAACATGAGTGTCACTTATGGGAGAGGTGAGTCTGTGACACCTGATCGGCTCGTCGTGTGCGCAAGCCACAGCCCGGGCAAGGAACGCGACGTCGAGGAGGCGTTCGGGCGCAAGTTCCGGGCAGCCCTGGCCTCGGCGGCCGAGGACGTACGCCGCTTCGATCCCGATGTGGTGATTGTCTTCGGTGGCGATCACCGGCGCGCGTTCCGCCACGTCGTGCCGACCTTTGGTGTGGCGCTGTCGGCGTCGATCATCGCCGAGGGCGGTCACCCAGCCGGCGATCTGAAGGTTCCGTCACCGCTCGCTCGCAAGCTCTGCGAGCACCTGCTGACACGCGGCTTCGACATCGGCGTATGCCGCGATATCGGCCTCGATCATGCGTTCGCCCAACCGATTCGGGATCTCGTGGGCGAGCTGGACGCCAAGCCCGTCATACCCGTGCCCGTCAACTGCGCCACCGCTCCGCTGCCGACGGGCCGCCGAGTCGCCGAATTCGGCGCCGCGATAGGGCGGTTTCTCGACGGCGTTGATCGGCGGGTGCTGGTGATCGGCACCGGCGGACTGTCACATTCGCCGCCGAGCCTGGAGGTCGACACCTACGATCTCAGCGATCAGGAGCGGGCACGCCTGATCGCCGACGGGATGGCCGACGCCCGCACCAAGATCCGGCCCGAGTGGGATGCCGAAGTGCTGCAGGCGATGTCGACCTGGGACGTCGACGCGCTGATTCGACTTGTCGACACCGCGCACGCGCACGCCGGCGCCGGCGCCAACGAAATCCGGACCTGGGTCGCGGCGGGCGCCGCCGGAGGCGGTAGGCCGATCCTGCCGCTGGTCTATGAGCCGGTGCCGGAGTGGATCACCGGAATGGCGGTTGCCGCGTCGGCGTGAGCGATTCCGTGCGTGGTGGCGACGGCGTCGGCGCAGGGGTTCTCGACAACAGCGGAGCCGGCGCCGGCTGGCTGATGCCGGCGACGTCGACGAACACGTTGCGCGCCCGCAGATGCGGGTCCTCCAGCGACTCCGACAGGGTCAGTACCGGCGTGACGCAGGCATCACTGTTCGCGAAGATGCGCGACCACTCGTCGCGGGACCGTTGCCCGAACTTCTGGGCGAGCACCGCGCGCATCGCCGGCCACCCCGCCGGGTCGCGTTGCGGTCCGACCGTTTCCGGGTTGATGTCCAACATCCTCAGCAACTCGGCGAAGAACTGCGGCTCGAGTGCGCCCACCGCGACGAAGCGACCGTCGGCGCATTCATAGGTACGGTAGAACGGCGCCGAGCCGTCGAAGATGTTGGTGCCGCGCTCGTCGGTCCACCTCCCGTCGGCCCGCATGGCCCACAGCACATGGCCCAGCAGCGGCGCGCCGTTGACGATCGCGGCGTCGACTACCTGCCCACGCCCGGATCTGTGCCGCTCGATCACTGCCGCCAGCACCCCGATCACCGCTAACAACGACCCTCCCCCGTAGTCACCGACCAGGTTCAGCGGCGGTTCCGGGGGCCGGTCCGCGTCGCCCAGCGCGTGCAACAGCCCGGTCAAAGCGATGTAGTTGATATCGTGGCCCGCCTGTTGGGCGCGCGGCCCGGTCTGTCCCCACCCCGTCACGCGGACGTAAATCAGCTCGGGGTTCCGGGCGCAGCATTCGTCGGGGCCGAGCCCCAAGCGTTCAGCCACGCCCGGGCGGAAACCTTCGACCAACACGTCCGCGTAGTCGATCAGTCGCCGCACGCGTTGCACGTGGGCGGCGTCCTTGAGATCAGCGGACACGATGCGGCGACCGCGCAGCTGTGGGCCCGTGTCGCCTTGCCCGGGGCGCTGCACCCGCAGGACATCGGCACCGAGGTCAGCCAGCATCATGGCGGTGTGCGGGCCGGGTCCCATGCCGGCCAGCTCGACAACCGTGATCCCGGCAAGGGGTCCTGCCGACGTCGCCGATGAGCCGTCAGCCACCGGGATACACTACCGCGATCTGACGCAACGTACACATGACGCGGCCCATCCATCGCCTGGTATCGCGCTCGAATGTCCGATGCGTTAACTTCTATCTGACACGACAGTCACAAAATGCAGGAGCCTTGACGTGACCACCTCAGCGTTGGCCATGACCGACGAGCACCGAGATCTGGCGGACGCCGCCGTCGGGCTACTGTCCCGGCTCGACAGCCGCGCGGGCGCACGCGCGTGCCTGGATGACGGCTCGTCTCACCCCGGCAACATGTGGGCCGCCTGTGCCGGCCTCGGCTGGAACGGGCTTGCCATCGCCGAGGAGCACGGAGGCTCCGGCTTCGGGCTGGCAGAGCTGGCCATCGTGCTCGAGGCCCAGGGCCGCGAGCTCTGCCCGGGACCGTTCCTGCCGACCGTCGCGGCGTCGCTGGTGATCGACCGGTGCGCTCCCGACACCGTCCGCGCCCAGCTCCTTCCGGGCCTCGCTGACGGCGAAACGGTCGCCGCACTGGGCCCGTCGGGCAATGTGACCGTCGGCTCCGACTTCGTGGTCACCGGGGAGTGCAGGGCGGTGCTCGGCGCACCCGATGCCGACGTGATGGTTCTGCGGGCTGGGGACGACGTGGTGGTGGTGGACGCCGCCTCGGACGGGGTGACCGTCACCGCACTGCCGGCGCTCGACGTCACCCGCAGCGTCGGCGATGTCACGCTCCGCGGCGTGACGGTCAGCCCGGACCGCGTGCTGGCCGGCACCGCCCGGCGCGCGGCCACGGTGTTCCGGATCCTCGCATCTGCCGAGGCGGTGGGCGCCGGTTGGGCCACTCTGCAGATGGCAGCCGACTACGCGAAGTTACGTGAGCAGTTCGGCCGCCCGATCGGCACCTTCCAGGCCGTCAAGCACCACCTGGCCAACATGCTGATAAGTGCGCAGCAGGCCACCGCCGCGGTGTGGGACGCTGCCCGCGCCGACGATCTGGACACCGCGTGGTTCGCTGCGGCGGTGGCCGCCTCCCACTCCATCCGTATGCAGGTTGCCAACGCCGAGAAGAACATTCAGCTGCATGGGGGGGTTGGGTTCACCTGGGAGCATGACGCGCACCTGTACCTGCGCAGAGCTCGGACCCTGGCGGCCCTGACCGCCGACGCGGGCGACCCCTCGGGCGACATCGTCGACGCACAGCGCACCGGGATGGCCCGGGGTGCTTCGTTCACGCTCCCTGACGACGCCGACCGCTACCGTCAGCAGGCGCGGCAGGCCGTGGCCGAACTGCAGTCCCTGCCGAAGGAGCAGCACCGCGACTTTCTGGTCGACTCGGGCTATCTGGTGCCGCACTGGCCCAAACCATGGGGGCGCCAGGCGGACCCGATCGAACAGCTGGTGATCGAGGAGGAATTCGCTGCGGTAGATCTGCCGGACATGGGCATCACCGGCTGGGTGATGCTGACGATCGCGCAAGCGGGCACCGACGGGCAGCGGGCGCGCTGGGTCGAGCCGGTGCTGCGTGGCCAGGCGAACTGGTGCCAGTTGTTCTCCGAGCCTGCCGCGGGGTCCGACGCTGCCGCGGTGCGCACCGCGGGCAGGCGCGTCGCGGGTGGCTGGCGCGTGACGGGACAAAAGGTGTGGACCAGCCTTGCCCACGAATGCCAGTGGGGATTGGCGACAGTGCGCACCGATCCCGACGCCCCCAAGCACACCGGGGTGACGATGATGGCGATCGACATGACCGCGCCAGATGTTCAGGTCCGGCCACTGCGCGAACTGACCGGCGACGCGCTGTTCGACGAGGTGTTCTTCGACGACGTGTTCGTTCCGAACGCGGACGTGGTCGGCGACGTCAACCGCGGCTGGCTGGTCGCCCGCGCCACCCTCGGCAACGAACGCGTCTCGATCGGCGGCGGTTCAGGCACGACCGGGGTGCGCGCCGACGATCTGGTCAAACTGCTCGACAATGCGCCGTCGGACATGGCGTCGCGGTGGCTTCACCGCGTCGGAGAGGTAACCGCCGAAATCCATACCCTGCGGCTGCTGAACCTGCGCAACGCCAGCCGCGTCATCCTGGGCGGCGAGATCGGCGCAGAGGCCAACGTCAACAAACTCTTGCAGGCCGAATCCTCGCAGCACGTCACCGAACTCGCGATGGAATTGGCCGGCTCCGCTGCCGTGGTCGGTCGAACACCCGACCTGACGCTGGCCTACCTGTACGCCCGATGCCTGACGATCGCCGGCGGCACGTCGGAGATCATCCGCAACACCATTGCCGAACGCCTGCTCGGTCAGCCGCGAGACCCCCTCACCAAATGACCGATCCGCCGCTGAGCGGGCTGACCGTGATCAGCCTCGAGCAGGCGGTGGCAGCGCCGTACGCCACCCGACAACTCGCCGACCTCGGCGCGCGCGTAGTGAAGGTGGAGCGACCCGACGGTGGTGACTTCGCGCGCAGCTACGACCGGACGGTCCATGGCGACTCCAGCTACTTCGTCTGGCTCAATCGGGGCAAAGAGTCACTCGCACTGGACGTGAAACATGCTGAGGGTCAACGAATTTTGGGCAGCCTACTCGAGGACGCCGATGTGCTGGTGCAGAACCTCGGGCCAGGTGCGACTGCGAGGATGGGACTGGACGCCGCGTCGCTGCGCGCCAGATACCCGCAGCTGATCGTCTGCGACATCAGCGGCTACGGGGACTCCGGGCCGTGGCGCAATCGCAAGGCCTACGACCTGCTGGTGCAAGCCGAAGCGGGCCTGTTGTCGGTGACCGGGTCCGGCGACCAGGCGGCACGCACCGGTGTCTCGGTGGCCGACATCTCGGCCGGCATGTTCGCGTTCTCGGGCATTCTCACCGCGCTGTACATCCGCGCCACCACCGGCGAGGTTCGGCCGGTGTCGGTGTCGCTCTTCGAGTCGCTGGCCGAATGGATGGGACAACCCGCCTACTACGGCCGGTACGGCGGCTCAGCGCCGCCGCGTACCGGCGCACGCCACGCGACGATCGCGCCCTACGGTCCGTTCACCGCGGCGGACGGCACCGTGATGCTGGGAGTGCAGAACCAGCGCGAGTGGCTGCGATTGTGCGAGGAGGTGCTCGCGGCCCCGCAGCTCGTCGACGATCCCCGGTTTGTGACCAACCCCGACCGAGTGGCCAACCGGGACGCGCTCGAATCGGTCATCGCCACCGCGGTGGCAGGTTTGGGCGCCGCCGAACTCCAACGCCGGCTGGAGGCCGCGTCGATCGCCAACGCGCGGATCAACGACGTCGAGCAGTTGTGGCATCATCCGGTGCTGGCCGAGCGTCGGCGCTGGCGCGAAATCCAGGCTCCCGGAGGCCCGGTCTCGGCGCTGGTTCCGCCTGCCACTCTCGGCGATGAGGACATCCGCCTGGGCGACGTGCCCGCACTCGGCGCCCACACGGAGGACATCTTGCGCGCACTGGGCTACGCCGACGACGTGATCGAGCGGCTGAGGATGCTGGGCGTTGTCGACTTCTAGGCCGACACGCCGAAGAAGCCACGCTTGAGTGCGCTCATCAGCAGGTCGACGACCTCGTCGTCGGTGATCGGCTCGGGAAGATCCAGGCTGGCCTGCCGTACCCGGGTCACCAACGCACGCAGGATCAGCGCCGAGACGATCGGGTCGAACGGGTACGGCCCCGGTCGGCGGATCAACATCTGCGCCGCGCCCAGATCCATCAGCACCTGCCCGTTCTCGCCGATCCCGATCACCGTGTCGTCGTCGGTGGTGCCCTCCACCCAGGCGTCGATGCAGCCCGAGTAGCGGTCGTAGAACGTGATGTAGGTGGCCAGCCACTGCCGTAGCGCCGGCTCGTCGTCGAGCGGGTCGACGTGGGTGATGCGTTGCGCGAAAGCCTTTCCGGCTTCGTAGATTTCAGCTCCCACCGCAGTCAGCAGATCCTGCTTGTCGCTGAAGTACTTGTAGAACGTGCCACGCGCCACCGCGGCGGCCTCGACGATGTCGTCGACGCTGGTGCGCCGATAGCCCTTCGCGCGAAACTGCGCCGCCCCCGCGTCGGCCAACGCGGTGACGGTGTTGACCGCTCGCTTGCTCAGGTGAGCAGTGCGGTCACTGATTGAGAGGCCGTCGATGTTCGGCGCGGCAGGCACCGCAATGGCGGCCACATCTGCGGCCGGGTCGGCGCCGGCATGCAAACCGAGGCTGGCCAGAACCGCCGGCGGGGTGTCGGGAAAAAGGAGCAGCTGCAAGAACACCGACAGCGTGTCGATCGCCTGCTTGGCGCTGCGGCCGTACGCCCGGCCCGTGTGCACGAACAGGTTGATCCGGTGCACCAGTGCCGTCATCATCATCGCCGCCGCTTCGGGGTCGATTCCCCGGACGCCCGATGCCGCCAGCCGCTCGGCCACCCGGTGGTTGTAGCTGCGCACGAACCCGGCGATTTGCGGTCGCACTGTGGTGTCCGACGACGCGATCGCGGTCCATTGGATGAACATCGTCGAGTACTTCTCGAACACCCAGCTCCACTCGCCCAGCCACCAGTTCAGGTTGTCGAAGCCCACTTCGTCGGGGCCGAGCGGGCCGATTCTGCGGGCCACACGGAACAGCGCGCTACCGCATTCGTCCAGCAGCTCGAGGAAGATCTCCTCCTTGCCCTGGAAGTACTGGTACAGGGTCGCCCGGGAGATGCCCGCCGCTTTCGCTATCGCGTCCACCGATGTGTCGAAGAACCCGAGCTTGCCGAAGAGGTCCAGCGACACCGCGGTGATGCGCCTGCGCGTGCTGGCGCCCCGGATACCTACTTCCGGGCTGGAGGCGCCGTAACTGGCGCGGCGAATGATCGGGGCTTCGGACATGCTCAGTTAAGCGTATGGGCGTCCCGGCCGGTACGCGTCAGGCGCCGTGGTGTTTTGTGCCACCGAAACGAGAAATTCTGCGGTGCCGGCGACCGCGATCCCGCCTGTCTGCCGTGTGCAGGCCAGCTCCACGGTGACACGTGCGCGCTCCCCGTCGGGCTCGAGGCTGATGATCCGCCCCGAACACGTGACCACGTCGCCGGGCCAGACCTGCTCGCGAAACCGCACGCCGAACCGGCGGATGTTCGGCGCCCCGAGCCAATCGGTGACGAATGTCGCCAGCAGGGCCGAGGTGAGCATCCCCTGAGCGAACACCGACGGGTAGCCCGCCGAGCGGGCCAGCTCGTCGTCGTAGTGCATCGGGTTCATGTCGCCCGACGCGCCGGCGTAGCGGACGAACATCTGGCGGGTCATCGGGCCGAATTGACGTGCCATCACCTCGGTGCCGACCTGCAGCGGGGCGAGATCGGCCGTCATGCCGGCTGCGCCTTCGCGGCCGTTTCGATGAATGTGGCCTTCGCCTCGGCGACCAGGCGCCCGTCGGCGCCGCGGTACTCGGTGACGACAGTCGCGAACCGCATCACTCCCCCGCGCTTGCCGGGCTTCTCGAAACGGTCGACGATCTTCTCCTGCGCCCGCAGCGTGTCACCCGCCCGCGGCAGCTCACCGAAGAAGGTGTATTCCTGTTCGCCGTGCAGCAGGCGCGTGCGCTCGAAACCGACGTCGACACGAGCGCCCCGGGGGGCCCACCGGGCCGCCGTGGTCAGGAAGGTCGGCGGGATGATCGCGTCGGCGCCGCGGTAATCGGGATTGTCGGACTGCATCGCCTGCGTGAACTCGGCGATCTTGCCCCGCTCGACAATCAGTTCCCACGGGCTTCCGGTGGCCCCCACCGGCGAGGACTGCCCTTCTGTCATAGTGACCAATAGTGTCAGAACGTTGGCGATAGCGAAACCTCCGCGATCCCCGAGCGCGCCGTTGAGAGCCGCTTGCCCAAAGATGACATTACTGCCAGAATCGGCGACGGAAGGGACACGATGCTCGACTTTGCGGCCGGCTACATCGCGGGCAAGTGGGTCGGCGACGGCAATCGGATCGCTGTGACGTCACCGGCGAGCGGTGAAGTGCTCGGCAGCGTCGCGACCGCCGGGCCCACCGACGTCGACGCCGCGGTGGGCGCCGCACGCACCGCTCTGCAGTCATCTCCGTGGCGCGATGCCACACCCGCTGACCGGGGTGCCGCGCTGGGCCGCCTGGCTGATGCGCTGACCGCACGCAAGGCGCAGCTGGCCGACCTTGCCACCGCCGAGATCGGCTCACCGCGATCGTGGAGCACGTTCGGTCAGGTGCTCACCGCCACCGGTGTGCTGAAGAGCTATGCCGCGATCGCCCCGGACTACCCATTCGAATCCACCCGGCCCTCACTGACCGGCGGCACGGTGCATGTCCGCCAGGTGCCGGTCGGTGTCGTCGGCGCGATCATCCCGTGGAACACCCCGCTGTTCATCGCCGCGCTCAAGCTGGGCCCGGCGCTCGCCGCAGGCTGCACCGTGGTGATGAAGCCGGCGCCCGACGCGCCGCTGGGCCTCTGCCTGCTCGCCGAGGCGATCGAAGAGGCCGCCCTGCCCGACGGCGTGGTCAACATCGTCAACGGTGGCGCTGCGACCGGACAGGCACTCACTGCCCATCGAGGCGTCGACAAGATCAGTTTCACCGGGTCCACCGCGGTCGGTTCCCAGATCGCCGTGGCCTGCGGCGCCGACCTGCGGCGGTGCTCCACTGAGCTCGGCGGTAAGTCCGCGGCAATCGTGCTCGACGACGCGCCGCTGGAGTCGACGGCGGCCGGCCTCGTCGGCGGCGTCATGGGCAACAACGGCCAATTGTGCGCGGCGCTCACCCGAATTCTGTTGCCGCACAGCAGGTATGACGAGTTCGTTGACGCGTTGACTTGTGCGGTCAGCAAGCTCGCCGTCGGCGACCCCGCCGACCGCTCCACCGACGTGGGTCCGGTGATCAACGAAGCGGCCCGCGATCGCATCGAAGGCTTTCTGCAGCGAGCCACGCTCGACGGCGCCGCCATCCTCACCGGCGGCCGGCGACCGCCGGGTCCCGGCTGGTACGTGGCGCCGACGGTGGTGGGCGCCGACAACGACATCGAGATCGCCCGCGAGGAGCTGTTCGGTCCTGTCGCGGTCGTGATCGGCTACCGCGACGATGATGAGGCCGTGGCCATCGCCAACGATTCGCGGTACGGGCTGGTGGGCGCGGTGTGGTCCGCCGACGACGACCGGGCCGCGGCGGTGGCGGCGCGACTGCGTACCGGGTCGGTGGCGGTGAATTCCTCGGCGGTGCTGGACTTCGGCAGCCCGTTCGGCGGTTTCAAGCAGTCAGGCATCGGACGAGAGGGCGGGCCCGAGGGCATCGCCGGCTTCATCGAATACCAAACCATCATCCGCCGGCCATAGCACCAGAAGGGACAGTCAATGGAGACCCAGGCCGCGGTGTTGTGGGAGCGCAACAGCCCCTGGTCGGTCGAGACCGTAGAGCTCGACCCGCCGAAGGCGCCCGAGGTGCTCGTGGAGTTGCATGCGTCCGGGATGTGCCACTCCGACGACCACATCGTCACCGGCGACATGCCGTTCCGCCTGCCATGTATCGGGGGCCACGAAGGCGCGGGGATCGTCAAGGCCGTCGGCGAGCACGTGTCATGGCTGCAGCCCGGCGATCATGTGGTGTTCGGTTTCATCCCGTCGTGTGGCCGCTGCCCGTCGTGTTCGACGGGACACCAGAGCCTGTGCGACCTGGGCGCGAAGATCTACAGCGGCATGCAGATTCACGACAACACCGCGCGCCACCACACCAAGGGCCAGGACCTCGCGCTGGCATGCGGGGTCGGCACCTTCGCCCACCACACGGTGGTGCACGAAGCGAGCCTCATCAAGATCGAGCCGCACTACCCGCTCGACCGCGCCTGCCTGCTGGGCTGCGGCTTCATCACCGGATGGGGCTCGGCCGTCTACGCCGCCGACGTCCGGCCCGGCCACACCGTCGTTGTCGCCGGCGTCGGCGGCATCGGCGCCGCCGCAGTGCAGGGTGCGCGCCTCGCCGGTGCAAGGACGATCACCGTCATCGACCCGTCCGAGTTCAAGCGCGCAGAAGCCGTGAAGATGGGTGCGACACACGTCGCCGCGGACTGGGAGGAAGCTAAAAGCGTTGTCGCTGAGGCCACCTGGGACAGAGGTGCTGACCGGTTCATCTGCGCGATGGGCGTCGGCGAGGGCAAGCTTGTGGGTCAGGCGCTGTCGATGACGGCCAAGCGGGGCCGGGTGGTCATCACGAACATCCACCCGATGCTGGAGCGGGAGATCCATGCGAATCTCATGGACCTGACGCTCACCGAGAAGCAGATCGTCGGCACGCTGTACGGCTCGGGCAATCCGCGCGCCGATATCCCGAAGATCCTGGAGCTAGCCAGCGCCGGGCAGGTGGACCTGGATTCGATGGTCACGCGGACCTATCCGCTGGAGAAGGTCAACGACGGCTACGCCGACATGCGCGCCGGTGCCAACATCCGCGGCGTGCTGATATACCCCGCGGCCGAGGGCACGGGGTAGGCGGCGAGTCGCGCCCTACGGCGCTCCGCCGTCCAATGTCGCGCCCTACGGCGCTCCGCCGTCCACCCCGATCGTTTGTCCCGTCAGGAACCCGCAGCGGTCGGACAGCAGAAACGCGATCAGCGCGCCGATTTCATCGGGGCGCCCGGGCCGGCCCAGCGCGGCGTCGAATCCGAAGTCCTCGACCAGCGCCCGCTCCAGTGCCTCGTCGTAGGGGTAGCCCTTGTTCTCGGCGACGTAACCGCGGATCGCATGCAGCTCGTCGGTTTCCACGGCGCCAGGCGCTATGCAGTTCGCCCGGACGCCGTCCTTGCCATGGCTGCGGGCAATGCCACGGGTGAACACCGCGACGGCGCCCTTCAGGCTGGCGTAGGGCAGCCGCGGGTCCTCCGGCGATCGCGCCGAGTAGGCGGCGGTGGTGACGATCGAGCCCTTGGTCTCGGCCAGGTGCGGCAAGGCGGCTTGCACGCACCGCGTGGTCGCCAGCAGCACGTCGCGGAACGCGTTTTCCCATGCGTCGTCGTCGGAATCGATCAGCATCATGCCCGCGGTGCCCATGGTGATCGCGATTCCGTCCAGCCGGCCGAGCACCCCGACCGCCTCGGCGACGGCCGCGACCGCTTCACCCGGGCGGCTGACGTCGTACGACAGGCCGTGGGCGGCGGTCGCGCCCGAGTTCGACAGCGCGCCGGCGGCGTCCTTGGCCCGGGCCTCGTCGCGGCCTACCACCGCCATCGACGCGCCGTCGGCGGCGAGGGCCTGCGCCCCGGCGAGACCCATCCCAGCCGTGCCGCCGACGATCACGAACGCTTTGTCGCGCACCCGAAGATCCACCAGCGCACCCCCTACAGTAATGACAGTGTAGTCAGAACAGTACAACAGAACGCCGCGATCGCCACGCCAGAATGCATATCGATGCAGTTCATAGCCGGTTGTGCTCTAGTGACACTAATGCCAGAATTGAATCGTGCTGACGGACACGGACGAACGAGAGTTCACGCCGCTGATCGCCTTGAGCTGGTGGCAGGACCGCCCCGGCGAGCGGGCCGCGCTGTACGCGCGGTTGCGGGAGGCCGGTCGGCCGGTGTTCGTCCCCACCAGTCGGCCCGGCACCGACACCATCAAAGGGTTCTGGGCCGTGGGCACCCACGCCGACATCGCCGACATCAGCAGGCGCCCTAGCGAGTTCAGCTCCGGACAGGGCACCCAGATCTTCGATCAGAGCAAGGAACTGCGGGAGTACCGCGGGTCGATCATTGACATGGACGACCCCGAACACATGCGGCTGCGCAAGATCGTCTCCCGAGGCTTCACTCCCCGGATGCTCTCGGCGTTGCGCGGCGCGGTGGAGGAGGCCACCGCCGAGATCCTCGACGCGATGCCCAAGTCCGGTGAATGCGATTTCGTCAGCAGCTTCGCCATCTTGCTGCCGCTGCGGATCATCGACAACCTGCTCGGCGTGCCGCGTGAGCACGAGCGGTTCATCCTGTCCGCCACCAACGTCGTGCTGGGCGCGTCGGACCCCGAGTACGTTCCCGACCAGAGCGCGGCGGGGATCGAGGCCGCGGTGACGCAGGCCAGCGAGACGATGATCGACCTGTTGCGCGCGCTGGCCGAGGAGCGGATCGCTCATCCGACAGACGACGTGATCAGCAAGCTGGTCACCTCCGACGAGGAGAACCTGACGCCGCAGGAACTCGCCAAGTTCTTCATCCTGCTGGTCGGCGCAGGCAACGAGACCACGCGCAACGCTCTCACCCACGGCCTGCACATCCTCACGGAACATCCCGATCAGCGCGACAAGATGCTCGCCGACTTCGACCGCCTGGCCCCGACCGCGATCGAGGAGATCCTGCGTTACTCGAGCCCGGTGATCCATATGCGCCGCACCGTGACCCGCGACGGGGTCGTGCTGGCCAGCGCCGACGGGACCGGCTCGCACACGTTCAACAAGGGCGACAAGGTCGTCGTGTGGTATCCCGCGGCCAATCGCGACCCCGCCGTGTTCGACAATCCGGAGGTGTTCGACATCACGCGGACCCCCAACAACCACATGGCCTTCGGCGGGCCCGGGCCGCACTTCTGCCTCGGCGCGCATCTGGCACGGCTGGAACTCATTGTCGCGTTCAAGATGCTTTACGAGCGCTATCCCGACATCGTGTCGGTCGGCGAGCCGGAGATGCTTCGGTCGAACTTCGTCAGCGGCATCAAGCACCTCAACGCGGCCTACACTCCATGAGCGCCGTGTTGTCCGACGTCGCCGACGGCGTCATGACGATCACGTTGAACCGGCCCGAGGCAGCGAATGCAGTGCGGCCTGAGGATCGCGACACGTTGATCGCACTGCTCGCCGCGGCAGACGCCGACGAGAAGGTGCGGGTCGTTGTCCTTCGCGCCAACGGCAAACACTTCTGCGCGGGCGCCGACGTGGGGGCACTCGCCGACCGGCGCAAGCACGTCGAGAAGCGGGTGCTCGATCCGATGCGCCGCATTATGAACGGCGCGCAGAAATTGGTGTCAAGCGTGCTGGACTGCAACAAACCGGTGATCGCGGCGGTGCAAGGCGCCGCAACCGGAATCGGTGCCCACATGGCCTACGCCTCGGATCTGGTGATCGCCACCGAAGACGCCTACTTCGCAGAGTCTTTCGTCAAGCGCGGGCTTGTCGTCGACGGCGGAGGCTGCTACCTGCTGCCGCGGCGGATCGGGATGCAGAAGGCCAAGGAGATGGCGTTCTTTGGTGAACGACTCAGCGCTGCTGAGGCTTTGACGCTCGGGGTGGTGAACCGCGTCGTGGGCGCCGACAAACTGGAATCGGCGGTGTCCGAGTTCGCCGGCCGGCTGGCCAACGCGCCGACCAGTGCGATCGCACTCACCAAACGGTTGTTGAACGATTCCCCCGACACCGACCGCAGTGGTGCGTTTGTCGCCGAGGCGATGGCACAGGAAATCCAGTCGTATTCGCACGATTCAGTCGAGGGCGTGCAGGCATTCACCGAGAAGCGCTCTACGGAATTCACCGGGTGGTGAGGGTGGCACGCGCAGATATCCCGGTTATCGACGCGTCAAGTGCTCCGTATTGGGAAGCGGCCAAACAGGGTCGGCTGCTGGTCGCGCGGTGCGGCGCCTGCGGCAGGGTGCACCATTACCCCAGGCCGTTGTGTCCGCGCTGCTGGAGCGACGACGTCCACCCGGTGCCGGCGAGCGGAAACGGCACGCTGTACACGTATTCGACGGTCTACGTGAACGACCTGGCGCCGTTCCGGGAGCGATTGCCGTATGTCGCCGCGATCGTGGAGCTGGCCGAGGGACCGCGGTTGATGACGACGATCGAGGGCGCGCAGCCACAGGACCTGAGGGTCGGGATGGCGGTGACCGCGTCGTTTCGTCCGGTCGACGACCAGGACCCGGACAGTCCCTATCTGACCGTCTTCACACCCCAGGAGGAGGCTTCATGAGCGGACTACTTGACGGCAAGGTCGCGCTTGTCACGGGCGCCGGGCACGGCATCGGCCGCGGGCATGCGCTCGAGCTCGCCAAGCAGGGGGCCACTGTGATCGTCAACGACCTGGGCACCTCGCTTGACGGGAAAGGCACCGGCAAAGTGGCCGACGAGGTGGTGCAGATCATCGAGAGCCGCGACGGCACAGCCGTTTCGGATTTCAGCGACGTCGGTGACGAGCACCAGGTCGACCTTGCGGTCGAACGCGCCTATTCGCAGTTGGGTCGGCTGGACATCGTGGTCAACAACGCCGGCATCGTCCGCGACAAAGCAGTGTGGAACATGGACGTCGAGGATTTCGACCTCGTCATGCGGGTCCATGTCCGCGGGAGCTGGCTGACCAGTCGCGCGGTGGCCCGTAAATGGCGCGCGGAGGCGAAGGCCAACGGCGGCACGGTGTACGGCCGGATCATCAACACCACGTCAGGGGCGGGACTGCACGGCAACTTCGGGCAGACCAACTACAGCGCCGCCAAGGCGGCGATCGTCGGGCTCACCCAGACGCTGAGCCTGGAACTGGCGTCGATCGGGGCCACGGCCAACGCGATCAGCCCCGGCGGACGGACGCGGATGTCGGCGAGCATGCGCGGCGCGGCGCCCGCGATCGAGCCCGACGAGCGCGGGGACGACGAATTCGATCCGAAGGACCCGTCATTGGGCTCACCCGTGGTGGCGTGGCTGGCAAGCCCCGAGGCCGGACACGTCAGCGGCCAGATCATCCGGGCGATGGGCGAAGACCTTCAGCTGCTCAAGGGCTGGCACCCGGTCGCGGCAGCATCCAATCGCGGCAAGCGCTGGGACGCCAACACGCTGGGCGCCATTATGGCCACGGACATCTTCGGCACGCGCAACACCGGGCTGCGGTTGAGCTGAACCGCTCACCCGACCAGGGCCGGCTCCTGTGCGGGCACCCTCGGGAAGTTCAGCATGCGCCGCCCGTTCTCCTCGACGATCAGCGAGCACTCGTCGTCGGGAACGTCGGCGAGCACCTCGGCCGCCCGCTTGCGGGAGTTCGGCCAGTTGGAGTCGCTGTGGGGGAAGTCGATCTCCAGCATAATGCGGTCGATGCCGACCTGGTGCCGGTTTGTCAGCCCGTGCTCGTCGTCGATGAAGCAGCCCCAGAAATGGTTGCGGAACAGATCGGACGGCCGGGTGTCGAAATCGATCGCCTGGTAGTAGCGGTGCCGCTCCCACACGTAGTCGCACCGTTCCAGGATGTAGGGCACCCAGCCGATGCCGCCCTCGGCCAGGGAGAACTGCAAGTCGGGGAACTGCTGCAAGGTTGCCCGAGAACAGCAGGTCGACGGTCGTCCACATCAGATTCGTCGAGAACAAGGTGATCGCCACGGCGAACGGCGCGTCCGGAATCTGCATCTGGCCGGGAACCGGCTTCATCGACGAGAAGGAGAATCCGGGCACGTAGGACCCCGACCCGAAGTGCAGCGACACCGGCACGTTCGCGTCGGCGCAGACCTGCCACAGCGGATCCCAGTGGTCGGAGTGGAACGACGGCAGACCCAGCGGGACCGGGCTGTCAGGGAACGAGATGGTGCGTGCCCCGCGGACGCAGCGGCTGCCCTGATGCGCATTGCGCACATGCTCAACCTCTACCGCTACCGCGGGATGTTCGGGCTGAGTTCTAGCGCGCAGACCCCGGCGTCGCTGGCCATCGCGATGCAGCTGATGCTGTTCCCCGAGACACCCGCCGCCGTCATCGCCGAATCAGTGCCCGCAGCGATGGAAAGCAACCTCAGCGCCCCGACAGCAGACTGGATTGCCGTGAGCACGGCAGCCGAGCCGGAGCCGTCCAACGTTTCACCTGTCCGCCAGGACGTCCTGTCCGCCAGTTCGGCGTTGTTCGCTGAGCGCGGATATTACTCGGTGGCGATGGAGGACATCGCGGCCGCGGCTTGTGTCAGTCGCGCGACGTTGTATCGCCATTTCAGCACCAAGGTGAAGATCCTGGTCGAGCTCACCGGGTGGACGGTTGTTGAAGGCGAACACATCGCCGCGGATCTGCACCAGCTGGCGGAGAAGGATCTCGACCCCCACGCCCTACACACGTGGATGGGTCGTTACGTGCGGTTCCACCGCAGCTACGGCGGAGTGATCCGCGCCTGGTACGACGGCACCCTTGCCGAAGCGCGGGCAGCCGATCCGGTCACCCAGGGCATGGGTGCTTTCCATGTCGCGGTCAGCGCTTACCTGAACCGGGTCGCGCTGCCCGCCGGATTGGACCCGGCCGTCGCGGCCGCGGTCTTCCTCGCCGTGCTCGGAAGGATGACCGAACTGTCGGTGGCCCGACACCGCGAGGACAGCGACTACGACGCCGCCGGCCTGATGATGCTCGTGCTGCAACGGGCACTGCACGGACTCGCCGAGGCCGATGACGGTCGGAGACCCTAGGGTTTGGCGAACCCAGCCTGAGTGAGCACTTTCTGACCCTCAGCACCGGTGACGAAGTCGACGAACTTGCGCGCGAGGTCGGGATTCTTGGATTGTTTGAGCACCGCGATCGGGTAGGTGTTGACCGCGGCGGCGGCTTCGGGGAACTGCACTGCGGCGACCTTGCCGCCGGCTCCCATCGCGTCGGTCACGTAAACCAGGCCTGCGTCCGCCTGGCCGGCAGTGACTTTGTTGAGGACATCGGTGACCGACGACTCCTCGCTGACCGGGTTGAGCTGCACACCGGTGACCTGCTCGACCTTCTGGGTCGCCGACCCGCACGGAACCTGGGGCGCGCACACCACGACGTCGAGTCCCGGCCGGCCAAGATCCTGGAACGAGGCGATCTTTTTGGGATTGCCGGGCGCCACGGCGATCACGAGGGTGTTCGACGCGAGGTTCACCGGGGCGCCGGCCAGCAGACTGGCCTCACCGACTTTGTCCATATTCTTCGTGTCCGCGGAGGCGAACACGTCGGCGGGAGCGCCCTGGGTCAATTGGGTCACTAGATCCGAGGAGCCCGCGAAGGAGAACTCCACTGAAGCGCCCGCGTTGTCGGTCTTGAACTTTCCGCCGATGTCGGTGAACGAATTCTTCAAAGATGCAGCCGCGAAAACGAGGATCTTCCCGCTCGCCGGAGCCGTGCTCGACGGGCCACTGGGTGTGGTGGTGGGCCCGGACGAGCTGGGTGAGGAACCGCAGCCGCTTACCAGCGACAGCGACACCACTCCGCTTAGCGCCAGCCCGAAGAAGCGTTTCATTTCGCTCCTCCGGGAGTTTCGACGATCACGGCGGTGGCCTTGACGACGGCGACGGCGACACTGCCGGGCTCGAGCTCGAGCTCGCGCACCGCATCGGTGCTCATCAGCGACACGACAGTGAATGGCCCACACTGCATCTCGACCTGGGCCATCACCTTGTCGGTGACCACCTTGGTCACCAGTCCGACGAACCGGTTGCGGGCTGATCTGGCGACGCCGAGCGGATCATGCGGCACGGGAGCGGCATTCGTGCGCGCGAACTTCGCAAGGACTTCCCCCGCAATCACCTTGCGCCCGGATTCGTCCTGACTGGCCGACAAGCTGCCGTCATCGATCCATCGCCGGACGGTGTCGTCGCTGACCCCGAGCAGCTCGGCAGCCTCGCGAATACGAATCATCGGCACCGCCGGATCGTATCCGCACAGACGGCCGCTCCGCGGTGAAACGCCCGCACCTGCGGTCTAAAAGCTAGCTCAGATCCGTAATTGCGGATGTGACTCGGCGTCAGAGCAGTCTTTGCGACGGAACATCACATAGAAACCGACGATCAGCACGACCATGACGGTCGCACGCCCCACACGGACATGACCAGCGTGACCTTTACGCCGTCGTGTTGGCGATGGCGAGCTTCGAGCGGACAAGCACCAGCGGCGCGCGGGGGTCGTGCGGCTGCGGAATGGCGCCCAGCGTGAATTCGGCGATCACGCCAGGACGAAACACGAGGCAGTGAGTCGAGCCGCCGAACCGAAAGTAACCGAGTTCCTCACCCTTCGCGACGCGGTAGCCGGGCTTCATGTTCGCGTGGATCATGCAGGACGAGACCTCTGACATTCCGACCGGCACGAAGGCCACCAGGCCGATGACCGGATCGTCGGCTTCGATGAGGATGATCGCCCGCGCGGCGACATGCGCCAGATAGGACTGCGAGTTGGTCGGCTCGACCGCGTCGGCGCCCTCTGAGTCGGCCTCCGAGTAATAGGTGCCTTCCTGTACGAACGCCCGCACGATCGTGCCAGTCACCGGGCTGTGCCAACGGTGGTAGTTGGTCGCGCTGAGAAAGGCCTGATACACGGTTCCGCCGACGAACTGATCGACCGCATCGTCATTGGCGAGCATGTCCTGAAGCGAATACGGTTGGCTCTTGATCCAGAAGCGATCTTGACGCTTGACATCTGTGGCGATGCCGTAGGGCGTCGACTCGCACGCATTCACGATCACCTTGTCGTCATCCGGCGACGCGACCGGACGCTCGCCGTCCCTGAAGCGCCGGGTGAAGAAGTCATTCCACGAGGCAAAGCCCCAGTACTCATCATCGGGCTCGTACTCGTATTGCTCGATGCCGACGGCACGTCGCGCCGCCGCACATTTCCACCCGGACGGCGAATCGTTGAGCACGTACAGCGAGTCTCTGCTGTCGAGAAACTCGCACCATGCGGTCAAGATCTTCTTCAGCATCGCGTTGATTCGGGGGTCGCGGAAGGCGGCGAACCCGGCCGGTGTCCCCATCGCCCAATCGAGGATCGCGCCGAGCGGCGTGGCGACCATGCTCTCGCCGAACTCGGGCGCCATCGTCATCACCTCGTTGATCAGCCGCATCAGCTGCGTAACGCTCCGCAGATGGCGCTTGCGGTACGGCTTGGTGGGCGGCACCTGGGTGATCATCTCGTTGACGTACATCTGCACGACAGGATCGGTGTCCAACAACTGCTGGAACTCGGCGAGCACGGGATGAAGTTCAACCTGTTCGCCCCTGGCCTCCACCCGCTCGCGGTGGCCGGCCAGCCAGGACTCCAAGTCATCCTGGTCGTCCGGCAACCAGCCGGCGCGACGCCGTACGTCCACAGCAGCGGAAGGAGTCGTCATAAGAAGCTAACCTAATGGCCGCCGGTCCGCGCGCAGGCGTGTTCGACTCTTCCGGCTCGCGGCGATCGGTCGGCGGTCGGCGCGTTGCTGACGTCGGTGGGCGCCTCGGGCTATCCGCTCGGGGAACCGCACACTGGGCCGAGGTGATCGGGCGTGCTGCCGTGCAGCACGAGCTCATCTGCGCCGGCCTCCCGGTAGCGCTCGAACGCCGCGTGGCATGCGCTCACCGAGCCCACCGCCGCAGCGCCCTCGGTCCACTCGTCGGGCAGCACCGACGCCACCTCGATGAGCTGGTCACGGCTGAGGACCGAATCAGCTGCGCCCCGTATGCCCGCCAGACGCGGATGAGAACGCAACTGGCTCAGTGCCTCAGGGCTCCATCCGTTGACTGCGACCAGCTTTTCCCCGAAGCCGGGAATTTGGTAGTAGGTCACGGCCCGAGCACCCACCACGGCGGTCTCCTCGGCGGCGGGAAGGTCGCACGCGACCACCACGGTGGCGTACACCCGCACGCTCCCTGCGCGTCTGCCCGAGTCCTGTTCGGCCTCGCGGACGATCCGTACCGAGCGCCGAACCGCGTCCGGCGTGAGAAACGGGTGCAGGAGCACGCCATCGAAATGCCGCCCCGCCGACCCCAGGCCTTTCGGCCCGATGGCGGCGAAAACCAGCGGCGGAACTGGTTGATCCGGAACATCGTTGAGCCGCAAGGACGGAAAGCAGCCCGCCGGTCCCGAGTACCTGACCTTTTCACCACGGCACAACCGCCGAAAAATCTCCGCTGAGTCGACGATCGACGCATTTGTCGACCGTGCCAGGCCCACCGCGTCCCACATGGCGTCTACCGACCGGCCGACACCGATCACCATGCGACCGTCCGAGAGCGCCTGGGCGGTCATCGCCAGCGACGCGAGAACGGCCGGGTGGCGTGACTGGAAATGCGTGATGCCGGATCCGATCTTTATCGTCGACGTGACCTGGCTGATCGCACCGGCCAGCACGCCGAGGTCCTTCGTGCCCCACCGCTCGCTGACCCAAAGAGTCCGCAGGCCCAGTCGTTGCGCCGCCGCGGCCTGCCCTATCGCCGCACGAGGATCGCTCGCCCGGCCGGGCAGGACATATGCACCGAGGTGCACGCGGCTGGATTCGGGTGGCCCCATCGTCCTATTCTGACAGTGGCGTTCATATTGGCGGGGTGAGGGGCGGAATGACATACGCGTCGACACGCGGCAACGTCGGCGACAACGTCCACGAAGTCCTCGGTGCCTGGTTGCCGTCCCGACTTGCCCCGAACGGGGCCGAGGCCTTCGAGATTTCGAAATATGCCGCCCCCGACGCCGGCTACTCAGGCAAGACCCTGTTCGTCACGGCCGGATGGACCGATGCGACGGGACAGCGCCGCAGCGAGGAGCTGGTCTTGCGCATGCAGGCTGCAAACCATCAGTTGTTCGCCGCGCCCAACGCGCCGAGGCAGGCCGAGGTGATGCAACGACTCGGCCGCCAAGGGATTGCGGTCCCGCGGATCGTGTCCGTTGAACGGGACGCGTCGGTGCTCGGTTCACCGTTTTATGTGATGAAGCGCGTCAACGGCCGCACCCCGTCCGACGTGCCGAGCTGGCACAGGCGCGGATGGACGGCGGACTTGTCGGCAGACGGGCGAAAGTCGCTGTGCGATAACGCGTTACGTGCATTGGTCGCCCTCCATCGCGTCGATGACCCCCACGTTCTGGCGTTTCTTCGCGCCGACCCCAATACCGGCTCCACCGCCCTGCAGCGTTACCTGCACAATCTGTGCGGCTGGTACAAATGGTGCTGCGACGACGTCAAAGTCGGTGCGGACACGCTTGCGCAGGCGCTCGGGGTCATCCTCGATGCGGCTTCTGACACCCCTGCCGAGGCGGTGGTGTGGGGCGACGCGCGGGTCGGGAACATGTGTTTCGCCGATGACATGTCTGTGGTCGCGCTGTTCGACTGGGAGACCGCCACCACCGGACCTGCCGACATCGACCTCGGGTGGTGGCTGATGTTCGAGCGATTCCTCTGCGAGTCGCTCGGGTTCACCCGTCCCCCCGGTGTCCCTGACGACGACGAATTCGTCCGTCGCTACCGGGAATTCGGCGGCTCCCTGAGCGGTGACATCGTCTACTACCAGCTGGTGGCAGCCTTCGTCTTGTCGCTGATCAACAACCGGCTCGCCGGGCTGCTGGTGCGCGACGGGCTTGACGATGCGACGGCACGACGGTATCCGGAGCGTGCCGTCGGGCTCGTCCAGCACTACCTGCGGCAGCTCTGAGCTCGCGCGTCAGGCCAGCGCGAGAGCCAACCGCGACTGTTGGTACAGCTAGCGGACCGCGAAGCCGGCGTCGAGCGGCCAGGCTGTGCCCGTGATGAACTTCGCCTCGTCGGAAACCAGCCATGCGACCGCGCCGGCGATGTCCTCGGGGGCAAGAACCGGGATCGGCAGTGCGTTCTGCATGGCGGTCACCGCCGTGTCATTAGCCGCCACCAAGGCCGCCATCGTCTCGTTCATCACCATGCCGGTGGCCACACCCGTCGGGTGAATCGTGTTCACCCGGATCGAGTACTGCGCCAGCTCGTTCGCCCACACCTGCATCAGGCCGACAAGGCCGCGCTTGGCAGCGGTATAGGCCTGGCCACCCGCGCGGTCGGTGCCTGTGCCCTTGAGCCCGGCGCTCGAACTGGTCAGCACGATGGATCCGCCGCGGCCGCCGTCGATGAGCGCCGGGATAGCTGCCTGCACGGTGTTCCACACACCGATCAGGTTCACATCGACGATGTCCCGGAAGACTTTCCGTGGGTTCCCGCCTCCGCTGAGCCGGATGATCCCCGCGTTGGCAATGACGATGTCGAGCCGGCCGAACTCCCGGACACCATCAGCGACGAGTTCTTCCACCGCGTCGGCGTCACGAACATCGGCCTGGCGCGCGACGATTCGCCGACCCTCGTTCTCGACGAGTTTGACCGTTTCGTCCAGGTCGTCCGGGTTCGCGTTGGGATAGTCCATCGAGTCGATGTCGCGGCAGATGTCCAGCGCGACGATGTTCGCCCCTTCAGACGCGAGCCTGACCGCGTGCGCACGCCCCTGGCCGCGGGCGGCGCCGGTGATGAAAGCCGCTTTGCCGTCCAGATTTCCCATCAATGCGTTCCTCTCTATCGTTGTATTCCAGTGGTGTTCACTGCTGACTGACCAACGTGCGCAGCGCGGCACGATCCGGCTTGAGCATCGGGGTCAGCGGCAGATCGTCGACGACGAGGAGGTCGTCGGGCGCCTTGTAGTCGGCGAGTTCTCGTTGCGCGTATAACCGCAGGTCAGCGAGCGACGGAGGATTATCGGTATCGACGGGCACGACGACGGCCACGCCGATCTCGCCGATCACCGGGGCCGGGCAGCCCACGACGGCAGCGGATTTGACCCGGGGATGTGTCGCGATCACCTGCTCCACCTCGACCGGGTGGATGTTGAAACCGCCGCGTATGTACATGTCTCCGCTGCGCCCGACGATCGCCAGATTGCCGTCGTCGTGGAGCACGCCGACGTCCCCGGTGCGCAGCCAGCCGTCACGCAGCACCGACGCCGTCAACTCGGCGTTACGCCAGTAGCCTCGCATCACGCACGGCCCACACACCTCAACCGCGCCGCCGACGACGCGGACCGACATCCCCCGAGCCGGTCGTCCCACGGTGCGGAACTGGACCTCGGGCGGATCGTCGGGCGCTGTTCCACAGATGGTCGGGCATTCGGTCATCGCATACCGAACCACCAGCGGCACACCGGTGCGCTGTGTGACCGCACGCACCAACCCGGGCGGGGCCGGAGCGCTTGCAACCACCCCAATCCGCAGATCCTGCAACACGTCGGTGTTAACGCCTTCGATCTCCAGCAGTTTGGCCCACTGCGTCGGCACGGCCCCGGCCACGGTGATGCGCTCCTCCCGCAGGATCGCCAGCATGCCGGCCGCCGACCACGGGGCCGGCGGGATGACCAGCGTGGTGCCCCATATCAACTGGTCCCACAACTTGAACATGTAGCCGGCGTGGGCGAACGGTGTCGACGTCAGCCGACGGTCGTACGGGGCGCTCATCACCCCTGCCGACGATGCGGCGGCGGCCAGGTTGTCACCGTCGAACACCACGCCCTTCGGCAGGCCGGTGGTGCCGCTGCTGAAGATCAGTGCGACAGGGTCGTGCCGATCCAGGCCCGCGGCACCCACCGGGTCATCGTCGACCGACGAAGCGGGCAGACACGAGCGCGCCAGCACCGGGCGGCCGCCAGTCGCGATGTGGCCCAGCATGTCGTCGGCGACGATCAACGCCGGATCCGCTTGATACAGAAGGCTGTCGATCTCCCGCCGGCCGAGCCGAGGGTTCATCCCGGTGGTGACCGCGCCGACCATGGCAGCGGCGGCGTAGCAGGTCGCGTAGTCGATGGAGGACGGCAGCCATAGCGCTACCACGTCGCCCTTGCCGACCCCGCGGGAGACGAACTCGGCGGCGATGCCGCGCGCCCGGCCGACCCATTCGGCGAAACTGATCCGGCCGCCGGGCTCGACGTAAGCCTCTCGGTCGCCGTATTTTTCGGCGGCGGCCGTCAGCAGCGTCGGAGTGTCGGCGAAGCTGCCGGTCAGGGGCGGTGGCAGCACTTACGGCTCCTCGGCGCCGAGAATCACCGTGCCGCTGGAGCAAAACCATCCGCCGGTGGCGCTGACACAGGCGATTTTCGCGTCGGGCACCTGGCGGGGGCCGCATTCGCCGCGTAGCTGGCGAACCGCCTCGACAAGCAGGAAGAGCCCCCGTTGGCCCGGATGGCAGGCCGACAGGCCGCCGCCGTCGGTGTTGGTGGGCAGTTCGCCTCCGAGCCGCAGCGACCCCTTCTCGACGAAGCCGCCGCCCTCCCCCTTCGGGCAGAAACCGAGGTCTTCGAGTGTGAGCATCAGCATGTACGTGAAGGCGTCGTAGATCTCGGCGACGTCGACGTCGCCAGGGGTCACTCCGGCACGCTGGAATGCCAGCGGACCGCACACCGATGCGGGTCCGACGGTCAGATCGTCCCACTGCGACGTCAACATGTGGGAGGTGGTCTCGGCGGAGCCCAGCAGCCATACCGGGCGTGACCGTAGGTCTTTGGCACGGTCGGCGTTCACCAGCACCACCGCGGCCCCACCGTCGCTGCGAATGCAGCAGTGCAACTTCGTGAACGGGTCGGCGATCATGGGACCCGACTGCACGTCTTCGATGGTGATCGGGTCCCGGTAGTACGCATCGGGATTGGCGGCGGCGTTGAACCGTGCCGACACGGCGACCTCGGCGAGCTGTTCGATCGTTGTGCCGTATTGGTGCATGTGCCGGCGGGCGGCCATCGCATACTTGGAGATGAGCGTGTGGCCGTACGGCGCCTCCCACTGCAGCGGGCCGCGCGCGCCCCAGTTGATGCTGGTGCCGCGCAGGCCTTTTCGCAGATCCGCGCGCGCTGTCGAACCGTACGTCAGCAGCACGACATCGGCGTGCCCGGCGGCGATCGCATCCGACGCGTGCGACGCCATCACCTCCCATGCCGCGCCGCCGACGGACGTCGAGTCCACCCACCGTGGCCGAAGCCCCAGGTATTCACCGACATCGACCGGTGGCAGCGTGCCCTGCCCGGTCGAGGCCAGGCCGTCGACGTCGGCCGGTGTCAGTCCGGCGTCTATGAGTGCGCGGCGGCTGGCCTGCGCGATGAGCTCGTAAGGGCTCTTGTCGTCGACACGGCCGACGTCGGACAGCGCCACGCCGGCGATCGCGACCGAGCCCCTCATTGCGCCCTATCCTGGGCCAGCAACTCGGCCAGCAACTCGGCGGGCTCGGCGAAAAGATGGAGGAACACATGCGCACGTTTGAGATACAGATGCATGTCGTTTTCGAACGTGTATCCCATGCCGCCGAACACCTGGATGCCCGCGGCGGCGTTGTCGACGGCCGCCGCCCCGGCCACCGTGGCCGCCGACAGGACCTGCAGCAAAGCATCGCCTCGCTTGATGTCCAATGCGATTGCCGCGAAATATGTTTGGGCCTGAGCGGCCTCGGCGGCCACCGCCATGTCGACACAACGGTGCTTGATCGCCTGATTGGCACCGATCGGCTTGCCGAACTGAACCCGGTGTTTGGCGTGTTCGGTCGCCGCCTCGGCGGCCGCGAGAGCTATCCCGGTGAGATACGCCGCGGTGAGCAGCACGGCCCGCCCCCACATCCATTCGGTGTCTGCCGACACCCAATGCAGCGGCTTGGCCGACTCCACGGTCGCCGACGCGACCCGCACACCCGGATCGGCGGACGCGACCGCCACGCGTTCGCCGAATTCGACGATGTCCACGAGCGCGGCGCCGCTACGGGCGACCAGCAGCGCATAGCGGGCGCCAGAGGAATCGAAGAGATCGAATGTGCCTTTGACATTCCGGGCTTCTCCGTCGCCGCGCAAGACGGCAAGCGCCACAGACGATTCTCCGGAACCGATGTCATGGGCCAGTTCCCCGTCACCGCAGAGTGCGGCAACGCGGGCCCCCAGCGTGCCAGCCAGAAATGCCCCCGGAGCCAGGCTCCTGCCGAGTTCGGTGTGCAGCAATACCTCGTCGTCGAAGCCACTGCCGGAGCCGCCGAATTCTATCGGCAGACCCAGTGTCAGCAAGCCCATTTCGGTGCCCTCACGCCATACTTCGGCACGTATCGCCGACGGCTTGTCGCGATCGGCGCGGATCTGCTCGACCGGTACCCGCTCGGCGAGAAATTCCCTTGCCGCCGAGACTATTTCGAGTTGCTCCGCGCTGGGCAAGAGGTCCATTACGGTCTCCTGTCTGATGGGCGGATGTTTGCGGGCGGGGTCATCGAGGTAGTCCGAGGACGCGCTCGCCGAGAATGTTGCGCTGAATTTCCGAGGTGCCGCCGCCGATCGCCTGAGAGAACGAGTAGTAGTAATAGCCGACCCAGCCATCCTCGTCCCACCGGGACGATCCGCGGATCGCGCCGGGGCCGACGATGTCCATCGCCAATTTGCCGATCTGCTTGGCAAGTTCGGCATAGAGCAGCTTGACCATTGATCCCTTGGGTCCGGGTGTCTCAGTTTGCATCGCCAGGCAGATGTTCGAATACGTCAGTGCCCGCAGTGATGCCACCGACGCGCGCGCGTGGGCCAGTCGCCGCGCGATCTCATCGTCGGCAATCGCCGGCCGCCGCCCGTCCGGGCCGACGTGGTCGCGGGCATAGTCGATCAGGTCCTCGACGATCTTGGCCAACCGCACCTGGTTGGCTGTGAACGCGGTTCCCCGCTCGAACGACAATGTCGACATCGCCACCGACCAGCCGTTGTCGACTTCTCCGACCACATTCGCCAGCGGGATCCGCACGTCGTCGTAGAAGACCTCGCAGAATTCCGAGCCACCCTCGATCGTTTCGATCGGGCGCACCTCGATACCGGGTGTCGACATCTCGCAGATCACCCAAGTGATCCCGTCGTGCTTTCCCCCGCTGCTATCGGTGCGGACCAGAAGTTCCTGGTAGTCGGCCACAGTGGCGAAGCTGGTCCACAGCTTCTGACCGTTGACGACCAGGTCCTCGCCGTCGATCGCCGCCTTGGTGCGCAACGCGGCCAAATCCGAGCCTGCGTCGGGCTCGGAGAAGCCTTGACACCAGATCACCTCTCCGCGAAGGATTTTTGGCAAATGAAAGGACTTCTGCTCGTCAGTGGCGCGGGTGATCAGCGTCGGGCCGGCGTGCGACAACCCGACGAAACAGGCGTCGATGCCGGGAAATCCGCGGGCCGCGTACTCCTCGTACCAGATCAGCTGCTGCAGTAGCGTCAAGCCCCCGCCGCCGTACTGCTTGGGCCACGCGATCCCGGCCCAGCCGCCCTCCCACTGCGTGCGCTGCCACGCCAAGTCGTAGTCACGGATACCGACGTGCTCGCGCGGCCGCGGTTCGGCGGGCTTGTTCTCGTCGAGCCAGGTGCACACCCGGTCCCGGAACTCGACCTGATCAGCACTGAAGTTGAGGTCCATCGCCTATCTTCCCGGTTCCCGGTACCTGATCACCAGCTGCTCGGTCGCCCGGGACAGCAGCGCGACGTCGGCGCCGACTAGCACGAAGTTGGCGCCTGCGGCCAGATAGCGTCGCGCGATCGTCTCGTTGAACGCGTTCACCCCGGCGCTCTTGCCGTGCTCGACGATTGCGGCCAGCGCCTTCTCGATCGTGGCGATCACCTCGGGATGTTCCGGCTGGCCGAGCTTTCCCATCGACGCCGCGAGATCGGCCGGCCCGATGAACACCGCATCCACCCCATCCACGCCGACGATCTCGGGCAGGGCGGCCAAGCCCGACACAGATTCCACTTGAACGGTCAGCGCCACTCCGTCGTCTGCCGTGGCGAGATAGTCGGCGATGCGGTTCCACCGGGACGCCCGTGCCAGAGCAGAACCGACACCGCGGATGCCGCGGGGCGGGTATCGGGTGGCGGCGACAGCAGCGGCGGCCTGGGCAGGACTGTCGATCATCGGGACGATGATGTTGCAGACGCCGATGTCGAGCAGCTGCTTGATGAAGACCGGATCGGCCGACGGGGGGCGGACCACCACCTCGACGCCCGGGTAGGCGGCGAGCACCTGCAACTGCTCGAGCGTGGTACGGATGTCGTTCGGCGCGTGCTCCTGGTCGAGTAGCACCCAGTCAACCCCGGACCCGGCGCAGATCTCGGTGACATAGCCGCTGCCGGAGGCCACCCAGATACCAAATTGCGGGTGGGTACCTGCGATGCGCTGCGCCCAGCGGTTCGTCATGGCGCGGGCTCGCTCTGCGTATTGTCGCCGGCTCGGCAGCTGCGGTCGAACACCACCGACACGGTGCCGAGCGGACCGTAGTCGGCGACGAACGTGTCACCCGGCTCGGCGAACACCGGCTTGGTGAAGGACCCCGACAGGATCACCTCACCGCGTTCAAGCGGAACACCATGCGGGGCAAGGCGGTTCGCCAACCAGGCCACGCCGTTGCCTGGATGGTTCAGCACCGCTGCAGCGACTCCGGATTCTTCGACCGTTCCGTTTCGCAGAAGCAGCGCCGCCACCCAGCGCAGGTCGACGTCCAGGGGCCGGAACACGCGACCGCCGAGCACCAGGCCGGCGTTCGCCGCGTTGTCGGCGATTGTGTCGACGATCGTTCGCAGATGACCCGTGTCCGGATCCGACATCTGCACCCGGGCATCGAGGATCTCGAGCGCCGGCGTGACGAACTCGGTGGCCCGCAACACGTCGAACAACGTCACACCGGGCCCGCGAAGCGCCCCGCCTAAAACGAACGCCAACTCCACCTCGACCCGCGGCCGGATGAAGCGCCCCGACGGCACGTGGCCCCCGTTGTCAACGAACATGTCGTCGAACAGGGCCCCATAATCGGGTTCGTCGATCGACACCGCTTTCTGCATGACCTTCGACGTCAATCCGATCTTGCGACCCTTGACCACGCGCGCGTCGGCGATCTTGAGCTCCACAAGGACGCGCTGCACGGCGTAGGCGTCCTCGACGGTCATGCCCGGATACTCCAGCGACAGTTGCCGGATCGGTTTCTTGTTCTGCTCGGCGGCGTACAGCCGGCGCGCGATGTCGCCGATCTCGTCGGGGCCGGGCCGGTTCATCGCGTCAGGAACTCCACGGCCGCGGCGTTGAACGCATCGGGATCCTCGAAGTGCGGCCAATGCCGCACGTCGGGCATCTCGAAGATTTCTGACTCCGGGATCAACTCGGCGATCGACGACGCCGTGTTCTGGTAGACACCGTGGTCCTTGCCCGACGCGACGACCATCACCGGCGCGGCGATCGTCGTCCACTTCCCTTCGGGGATCAGGTTGCGGTCGCGAGCGGCCGCGTCCTGCAGGATCAGCAGGTGGTCGATGGTGTTGCGGGTGTCGTCGCGCTGATAGATGGCACGCCGCAGCCCGATCAGGTCCGGCAGCCGGTTGCTCTCGTCGGCGATGAGATGCGCGAACACCGCGTGCAGTGATTCCCATGTGGGTTCGTTGACCGCCTTGGTCCGCTCGGCCCGGATGCGGGCCATGTTCGCCGCCGCGGCCTCCTTGCCGGCCGGTGACATCAGGATCACCTTCGCCACCCTGTCGCGGTGTTGCACGGCAACGGTCGATGCCACCCAGGCGCCCAACGACATCGCGACGAAATGCGCACGATCCATCCGGAAGTGATCCATTAGGCCCAGCACGTGCTCGACGTAGACGCCGATTTCGTAGTCGTAGTCGGGTTTGTCAGAGAAGCCGTTGCCCACCATGTCGAAGGCCACGCAGTGGAAGTGCTCGGAGAGCGCGGGCAGGTTGGGCACGAAGGTCTCCCAGTGGCCACCGGTGCCGTGCAGCAACACGACGGGCGGCTTGTCCGGCGCACCGACCTCGGCATAACGGGTTCGCACCGGCGCGCCGTTGACCCTGACCTCGACAAACCCCTGCGTGAATGGCAGCTCCTTGAGGTACATCCAGATGCTGCGGTAGTTCTCGGTGTCAATTGTCACCGATGCCTTCGGCCCTTCGCGCAAGCGCTCATCACTGGGCGGCGCAGCCTCTGCGCTCATCGGCACCCTCTCGCGATCAGCGTTTCTGACATCACTGTCAACTTATCATTCTCGTCAACAGGAATGGTGTTCATGTCCACATAGTGTGCATGTGCGCATGTAGACAACGCAATGGGGGCGCTAATCGATCAAGAATCCGGATTAGAGCACAGTAGCGACCCGATTGATTCTGACAGTCGTATGCGGTATTACTGAGGGGTCCCCGGCTCCCGCCACACCAGAAAGCCGCACCGCAATGGACGCGAACAAACCCGCCCCCGGACGCCGCGTGCTCGCCGACCTGGTCAACGAGTTCGCCGCGGTAAGGTTGGCGCTGGACTTCACCGGCAACGGACCCCGCCTTCTGGTTGAAGACCTCGAGAGCGGCAACGAGGTGTTCTTGTGCCCGCTGGAGCTGTCGAGCTTCACGCTCGCCACCCCCGAGGACCGGGAGGACTGGCTGCGGGTGGGCAATTACCGCGGCGAACGCAACGCTGCTCAGGTGGGCCGGCATGACCAGCCCAGAGGCGAGCCCCCGAAGTGACCGCCGCGCACGTCGACCTCGTCGGGCTGGGCATGACGCCGATGTCGCTGCGACCGGGCCCGGCCCCGCTGCAGTTGGCCGGCCAGGCCACCGCGGCCGCGCTGGCTGACGCCGGCATGGACCGCCGCGGTGTGGACGGCCTGCTCGTCGGGTCCTCCCAGGGCGTGCGACCGGACCGGCTCGGCGTCGGTTTCGCGGCGCAGGGCGGATTCACCGACCTGCGACTGCTCGAGCAGGTCGAGATCAAGGGCGCCACCACCGTGGCGTTGATTCAGCGGGCCCGGCACGCGATCACTGCGGGCGAGGCGTCGACCGTGGTGTGTGTGTTCGCCGACGCACCGCTGGTCGCGGGCAAGACCGCCGGCTCCGCATACGCCCACAGCGGTGGCAACACGGGTGTGCGGGGACTGGAGCGCGCGTCCGGTCTCCTCGGTTCTGTGCCGACGTACGCGCTGCTCGCCCGGCGCTGGCTGCACGTCACTGCCAACACTCCCGACGACTTGTGCGGGGTCGCCACCACCGCCCGGGCCTGGGCCGCCGGCAATCCCGACGCGGTCAACCGCGCGCCCCTCGACGCCGACGGGTACGCGGCCAGCCCGATGGTCGCCGATCCGCTGCGCCGCCTGGATTGCGCCCGCCCGGTCAACGGTGCGGTCGCCGTGGTGCTGACCGGCGATCCGGGAATCGGAACCAACAGGGTGCGTGTCCGCGGTGTCGGCCGCGACCATCCGGTGCGCCGCCGCCGCGCAGGCGGCGAATCATGGTTCGGCGGCGGCCGCCGCGCCGTCGACGACGCGCTGGCGCAGGCTGGCCTCGGCCGCGCAGACCTGGACGTCGCCGAGCTCTATGACCCTTTCTCCATCGTGACCCTGCTGCTGCTCGACGAGTACGCATTGACGGGCGGTATCCCGGCAGGTGAGTTCGTCCGAGCTGGGCAGTGCGGCCCCGATGGGATGCTCCCGACCAACACCGGAGGCGGCCAATTGTCGGGCTTCTACCTGCAGGGCATGACGCCGCTGGCCGAGGCAGTGATCCAGCTGCGCGGTGACGGCGCGGTCCGTCAGGTGCCGGGTGCCGCGACCGCGCTGGTCGGCGGCATCGGCGGCCGGATGGACCATCATGCCGCACTCGTGTTGGAGCGGGCGGCATGACGGCGGCGGCCACGGTGACCGTCGAGGACTGGCTGCTCGATCCGGCACTGGCGCCCGATGTCGTGGCCGACCCGATTCGCCCGCTGTATGACGCCGCGGCGCGCGGCAAGTTGGCGCTCCCGTTCTGTCAGCGCTGCGATCTCCCGCTGGAACTCGAGCAGGCGGTCTGCGACAGCTGCGGCGGCCTGCTTCGCCGGTGGCGTGCCGTGCAACCGCGCGGCGTCGTGCACTCGGCGACCACGATGCACCGTCGTGAACCCGGCCTGGTTTGCGCGGAGCGCAGCTACCCGATCGTCGACGTCGAGTTGAGCAGCGGCCACCGCCTGATGATGACGACCGCGCTGCCCGCTGATTCCGCCCCGGCCCTCGGCACGACCGTCCGGGTCGGGTTCCGACGCCTCGGAAACGCCGTCATTCCTGCCATCGACAATTCGGAGGCTCACGCGTGACGATCCTTGAAAATGACGCTGCGGTAGACGACTTCGACGTCTCAGCGTTAATCCGCACGGACCGCGTTCACGGATCGGTGTATACCTCACCGGAGATCTTCCGCCGCGAGATGGCCACCATCTTCAAAACGGGCTGGGTGTATGTCGCCCACGAGAGCGAGGTCAGCCAGCGCGGCGACTACCTCACCCGGATGATCGGTCATGACCCGGTGGTGGTGGTGCGAGGCAAGGACGGCGCGGTCCGGGTGTTGCTGAACCGCTGCACGCACCGCGCGAACAAGTTGTGCAATGTCGAGAAGGGCAATGCGAATGCGTTCCGCTGCCCATATCACGGCTGGACATTCAACAACACTGGTGCGCTGGGGGGCGTTCCGCTGCGTGAGTCGTACGGCGAAGGATTTAAGGCACTGCGGTCCCAATTGGGGTTGGCCCGGGCACTGCGCGTGGACAGCTACGGCGGGTTCATCTTCGCATCGCTTGCCGCCGAGGGGGTTTCGCTGCGCGAGCATCTGGGCAGGGCCACCCACGCCATCGACCGCCTGCTCAACCTGTCACCGACCCGGGAGATCGACCTGCGGGCGAACTGGATGAAGCACCTTCACCACGCCAACTGGAAGATGGTGGTGGAGAACAACGTCGACGGTTACCACGCCTTGTTCACCCACGCGTCCGTGTACGACGCGATCCGACCGGCGAAAGTCTCGCACGTCCCCACGAAAGTCGACGTGGTGGTCCGTGACCTCGGCAACGGCCACTCCGAGATCGACTACCGCGATGAATACCGAAAGCTCGACGAGGAATTCGTCTGGTACGGGCGCATTCCGCGCGCCAAGCTCGCCGATTACGTCGACGAGCTGGAGCGCGCCTACGGCCCCGAGCAGGCACACGACGCGTTGGTGGTCGGGCCGCCCCACACGCTCATCTGGCCCAACCTGTTCCTCGCGGAAATGAACGTGATGTTCGTCGAACCGCAGGCGGCGGATTGCACCATCGCCTACACCACCGCGGTGACGATCCCCGGACAGGACAAGCTCAACGAACGCACACTACGGCGATCAGAGGGCGCGATGGGCCCGGCCGGCTTCCTGATCGCCGACGACGGCGAGATCGGTATGCGCAACCAGGCCGGCCTGGCCGCCGAACTACCCGAATGGCTCGTCCTGTCCCGTGGGATGGACAGCGATGTCACCGACGACACCGGGATCGTCAACAGCGACAAGAGCGCAGAGACGCCGCAGCGCGGGTTTTACGCCCAGTGGTCCGCGGTCGTCGGCGGCAAGGCGTAACGGATGAAAGTGGAGACGCGTCCCCATACCCGGTCGGTGCGACCACTGCCGGACCCGGACATCCTGGCGTTCCTCTACCTGGAGGCGCGACTGGCTGACGAAGGTCGCTACTCTGAGTGGGAATCGCTGTGGGCCGATGACGCCGAGTACCGCGTCCCGATGCATCCCGACGACGATCCACGTACCACGCTCGCTTACATCAACGACAACCGGCGCCGGATCAAAAGCCGAGTGGCACAACTGAACACTGGCAACCGGCATTCGCAGACGCCGCCGTCGGTGATGCGCCGGATCCTGTCCAACAGCGAGGTGCTGGACCAGGCTGCCCACACCGTAACCGTCGAGTCGAATTTCGCCCTGTTCGAATACCGTGTCAGGCAGCGTTTCTGGGCCGGACGCGTCAGCCACACCGTCCGCCGCGACGACGACACGCTATGGCTGATTCGGAAGATCGTCAACCTTGTCGATGCCGCCGGCCCCATCGACACGCTGGCCTTCCTCATCTGACCGCCATGCTGATCGGAGACATCGCCACCAACAATGCCCGCCGCCATCCGCACAAGCGGGCCCTGGTCGACGGTGACCGCGTCCACACTTGGTCCCAAGTCGACGACCGGGCGCGCCGGTTGGCCCGCTGCCTGGTCGATCGTGGCCTGTCCCCGGGCGACCGCGTGCTGATCGTAGCCCGCAATTGCATCGAGTGGCCCGAGATTTCATTCGGGCTCGCGAAGGCCGGACTGGTCGCCGTCCCGGTGAACATCCGGCTGGCCCCCGATGAACTCGCCCACGTCCGCAACGACTCCGTCGCGCACGCCGCGATCATCCACGCCGAGCACTGCGAGAAGTTCCTCGACGAGTTGAGCGAGCTCGCGGTCGTGTTGACGATCGGGGCCGACTATGAAGCCGGGTTGGCCGGCGCAGATCCCGTGGCGCCCCAGGTGACCATCTCCCCCGACGACCTCGCGGTCATCCTGTACACCAGCGGCACCACGGGCCGCGCCAAAGGCGTGATGAACACGCACCGCGGCCTGCTATATCAGGCTGCCGACACGAACCTGGTCACGGAAGCCAACCGCAACGACGTGATGCTGGCGACCACGCCGTTCTTCACGGCGGGCGGTATGGTTCGCACGGTGTCGTGGCTGTACCTCGGCCAGACCATGGTGATCCACCAGCGATTCGATCCACAGGCGGTAATCGACGAGATCGAACGCACTCGAGTCACTTTCACCACGTTCATCCCCACAATGCTGCACCGCACGCTTGCGATTCTGGAGAACGGTCCGCACCGGGACATGTCGAGCCTGCGGCGGATCTCTTACGGGTCAGCCCCGGTACCGCCCGGCCTCGCTCGCAACGCGATGGACCTGCTGGGATGCGATCTGCAGCAGCGCTACGGTCTTACCGAATGCGGTGGACAGGCCACCATCCTGACGCCTCAGGATCATCGCGACATCGTCTCCGGCAAGACATCCATTGCGACGTCGTGCGGTCAGGAAACCCCGATGTGCTCCATCCGGATCGTCGATTCCGCGGGCAACACGCTGCCGCCCAACGAGATCGGCGAGATCGTCATCGTCAGCGACGCCAACGCGATCGGCTACTGGAACCGGCCGGAGCAGACCGCCGAGACATTCCGCGCCGACGGGCTGCGCACCGGTGATCTCGGCTACCTCGACGACGAGAACTACCTTCACATCACCGGGCGCAAGACCGACATGATCATCTCGGGCGGCTTCAACGTGTATCCCGCCGAGATCGAACGGGTCATCGCGAATCATGCCGGAGTCGACCTCGTCGCGGTGGTGGGCGTGCCCGACCCGGAATGGGGCGAGACACCGGTCGCGGTGGTGATCGCAAAGGACGATGTGACCGACCGGGATGGGCTCACCGCGGAACTGACCGCGTTGTGCCGCGCACAGCTGGCCGGCTACAAGCAGCCACGGCGGTTTGAATACCGGGATGAATTCCCGTTGGGTCCGGCGGGCAAGATTCTTAAGCGCCAGATCACTGACGAGCTCGCTCTTCCGGCGAGAACGGGCCGATGACCGCGGGAGTTCTTATGACGGACCTGATGCAGCTGCAGACGATCGAGTTCGAGGTGAGCGACCACGTCGCGACCGTGACGCTGAACCGGCCGGAACGCATGAACAGCTTCACCGAGCGGATGGCCAACGAACTTGTGGCGGTGTGGGGCCGCGTGCGCGACGACGACGACATCCGCGTTGCGGTGTTGCGCGCCAACGGCGACCGGGCGTTCTGCAGCGGGATCGACGTGTCGGAGGGTACCTGGTGGAAGCACCAGCCCATCTTCAACCAGGAAGACCCCGGCGCGGTGTTGGGACCAAAGGCGCACAAGGTGTGGAAGCCGGTGATCGCTGCGCTGCACGGGATGGTGGCCGGCGGGGCGATGTACTTCGTCAACGAATGCGATTTCGCGATCTGCGCGGAGACGACCACCTTCTTCGACCCGCACGCCAACGCGGGCATTGTCTCGGCGCTGGAGCCGATGGGCATGCTGGCCCTCGGGGTGCCGTACGGCGAGGTGATGCGCTGGGCGTTGCTGGGCAGCGAGGAGCGGCTTACCGCGCACACAGCGTTGCGGATCGGCATCGTCACGGAGATCGTCCCTGACGATCAACTGCGGGCGCGGGCAGCGGAATTGGCAGCGGAGATCGCGGACCGCCGACCCGAAGGGATTCAGGGCACCGTGCGCGCTATGTGGGAGGCCCGAGACCTCGCGCCGAGCATTGCCGCCCGGCACGGAATGGCCTTCACCCACATCGGTAATGCGGGAGCAAACCCCGACTCACGCAACAACAAGCGGGCACCGCGCACTCGGTGAGGAGGCACCATGACTGATGTCGCGACCGATCAACTGGTCGAGTTCAAGCTGCTCATCGGCGGTGAGCAGACCGCAGCGTCGTCGGGCGACACCTACGACAGCATCGACCCCTACAGCGGCAGACCGTGGGCCCGAGTACCCGATGCCGGCGCCGGTGACGTCGACCGCGCGGTGGCGGCCGCCCGCGCCGCCCTCAACGGCCCGTGGGGTGAGATGACCGCGACCGCCCGGGGCAAACTGTTATGGCGGCTCGGCGAGATCATCGCCCGGGAAGCGGAAAGCCTGGCCGAACTCGAGGTACGCGACGGCGGAAAGCTCGTGCGCGAGATGGTCGGCCAGATGAAGTCGCTTCCCGACTACTACTTCTATTGCGCCGGATTGGCCGACAAGTTGCACGGCGAGGTGGTGTCGACCGACAAGCCCAACTACTTCGTGTACACCCGCCATGAGCCGGTCGGCGTGGTCGGCGCGATCACGCCGTGGAACTCGCCGCTTCTTTTATTGACCTGGAAGCTGGCCGCCGGGCTGGCGGCCGGCTGCACGTTTGTGGTCAAGCCCAGCGACCACACCCCCACGTCGACGTTGGCCTTCGCGAAGCTGTTCGATGAAGCCGGCTTTCCGCCGGGGGTCATCAATGTCGTCACCGGGTGGGGACCAAAGACCGGCGCGGCATTGGCCGCTCACCCGGGCGTGGACCGAATCGCGTTCACTGGATCAACAGCCACGGGGATCCAGGTCGGCAAGGCGGCGCTCGAGAACATGACCCGGTTCAGCCTGGAACTGGGCGGCAAGTCCGCGCAGGTGGTGTTCGACGACGCCGATCTCGAGGCCGCCGCCAACGGCGTGATCGCAGGGGTGTTCGCCGCCAGCGGACAGACCTGCCTCGCGGGGTCACGGCTGCTGGTGCACGCCGACGTTGCGGATGCGCTCGTGCACAAGATCGTCGCGCGCGCGGCGACCATCAAACTCGGTGATCCGAAGGATCCGGCCACCGAGATGGGACCGGTGTCGAATCGGCCCCAGTACGAGAAAGTGTTGTCACACTTTGCGTCCGCACGAGAGCAGGGCGCCGTCGTGGCCTACGGCGGTGAGCCCGTTGCGGAGTTCGGCGGCTACTTCGTCAAACCCACGGTGCTGACCGGCGTCGACCCAACGATGCGCGCGGTGGCCGAGGAGATCTTCGGCCCGGTGCTCGCGGTGATGACGTTCACCGATGAGGACGAAGCCATCGCCGCGGCCAACGCCACCGAATTCGGTCTCGCCGGCGCAGTGTGGACAAAGGATGTCCACCGGGCGCACCGGGTGGCAGCCAAACTCCGCGCCGGCACGGTGTGGGTCAACGCGTACCGGGTGGTCGCACCACAGGTTCCATTCGGAGGCATCGGACACAGTGGCATCGGTCGGGAGAACGGCATCGACGCCGTGAAGGATTTCACCGAGACCAAGGCGGTGTGGGTCGAACTCTCAGGGGCGACCCGCGACCCGTTCACCCTTGGCTGACCAAAGAACAATGAGAGAGAGCTCATGACCATCGATGTCGACGCCGCCAATGCGGTGCTGTCCGGTCTGCGACCATATCCCGTGGCTGTGACCACTATCGACGACGGGTTCGCCAACGGGCTGATGTCACTGTCCGCGGGCTCGGCGAGCATCGTGCCGGAGCTGCCGCGAGCGACGGTCAGCTTGACAAAGTACAACAAGACCCACGACATGCTACTGCAATCAGGCATTTTCGTGATGCACATGCTGTCAGCCGGTAACGATGAGATCGACAAGTCACTCGAGATCCTGATGGTGCTGGGCGGAAGTTCCGGACGAGACGGCGACAAGATGTCGGCCCTGCGCACCAAGACGGGCATCACCGGCGCGCCGATCCTGCTGGACGCGCACAGCTACGTCGAATGCCGGATCACCGGCTCGCTGGACAACGATGAGAACACGATCTTCGTCGGCGACGTGGTGGCCGCCGAGGTGTTCAGTTCCGCGCCGCGCCTGCGGGTGGGCGAAGCGTGGGGCAAGCTGCCGCACGAGTGGATCGAGCGGTATGAGGCCAACCACGTTCCGCAACTGGAGAATGCGCGCCAGCACCGGGCCGCCGCGCCACAGAAGGCATAGATGACCGTCGGTCTCGAGGCCGGCGCAGCCGGGGCATGGGAACTTCCGGACGAGCTGGTGATGCTGCGTGACACCGTGCGGCGGTTCATGGCGGCGTACGTCCATCCGCTCGAGGAGAAGCTGCCCCACGACGCCGCCGGACTGCCGCGCGAGCAGCTTGTGGAACTGCAGGCCAAGGCGCGCGAGCTGGGGCTGTGGGCTCTCCAAACGCCAGAGAAGTTCGGGGGCGCCGGTTTGAGCGTGCTCGGCCAGGTCGTCGTCGCCGAAGAGGCCGCGAAATGCCGGATGGGAGCGTTCTTCCCGGCCCTGGGCGCATTCGGCGGAAACCCGCCCAACATCATGTTCTCCGCATCCGAGGAGCAGTTCGCGAAGTACGCCCGGCCGATCATCGACGGCACGATGACCAAGGCCTACACCGCGATCACCGAGGCGTCCGGCGGATCTGACCCGGCCCGCGCCATTCAGTTGAAAGCGGCGCGCGACGGTGACTCCTACATCCTCAACGGCTCGAAGATGTGGATCTCGCACGCCGAGAACGCCGACTGGGGAGTGGTGTATGCGCGCACCAGTGAAGGCCGCACTGGCATTTCCTGCTTCATCCTTGAAAAGGACACTCCGGGAGTCACTTTCAGCCGCATTCGGGTGATGGCGTCGTTCGCGCCGTACGAGCTGAATTTCAATAATGTGCGGGTCGGCGCCGATCGGCTGATCGGCGCCGAAGGTAAGGGCTTCGATCTGGCCAGTGGATTCCTGGTGCACGGCCGCATCATCTACGCCGCGGGTCCGATCGGCATCGCGCAGTCGGCGCTGGACATGGCGTGCGCGTGGGCGCGTGACCGGGACGTCTTCGGTGGCAAGCTGTCCGACAAACAGGGCGTCCAGTGGATGCTTGTCGACAGCGAGGTGGAACTGCGGGCCGCCCGGCTGCTGATGTATCAGGCTGCGTGGAACGCCGATCTGGCGCGCGACGTGCGCGTGGACGCGTCGATCGCCAAGCTCTTCGGCACCGAGGTCGCCTACCGGGTTCTCGACCGATGCATTCAAATCCACGGTGCGCTGGGCCTTTCCGAGGAATTGCCTCTGGAGCGCTGGTTCCGTGATCTTCGCGTCAAACGACTGGGCGAGGGTGCCACCGAGGTGCAGCGGGTGGTTGTCGCCCGCTCATTGTTAGGAGGTAAGCCTTGACGCTCCGCTACAACCTGATGTTCCCGACGCGCGCCGTCAAACACTGGGCACCGTGGAGCGAAGGGGTGAGCATCGGCGACATTGCGCGACGTGTCGAGGACGCCGGGTTCGACGGCTTTTCGATGAGCGAGCATCCCTATCCGGACAAGCAGTGGCTGGCCCACGGCGGGCACCACGCATTCGACCCGTTCGTGTCGCTGAGCTTCGCCGCCGCGGCGACCACCCGCCTCCGCGTCATCACCTACCTCATGGTCTCGGGCTACCGCAGCCCTTATCTGGCGGCGAAGTCCGCAGCAACCATTGACATGCTCTCCGGGGGGCGCTTCACCTTGGGAACCGGGGCAGGCTATCTCAAGTCCGAGTTCGACGCATTGCACGCCGACTTCGCCCGGCGCGGTTCACTTTTGGACGAGGCAATTCAAGCGTGGAAGGCGACGTGGTCCGGGCAGGACCACGAGGGCTCCGAGTTCGGCGCGGAGGATCATGTGGCGCTGCCACTGCCGCTGACCCCAGGCGGCCCGCCGATCTGGATCGGCGGCAACGGGGCCGCAGCACAGCGCCGGGTGGTCGAGGTGGCGGATGGCTGGATGCCGATGGCGGCATCCGGCGAGATGGCGGTAATCACCCGCGCCCGCCCGCTGGAAGACATCGCCACACTGGGTGAATGGGTCAGCGACGTCAATCGCAGGCGCGTCGATCTCGGACGCGGTCCCGCCGACGTGTCATTCGTGCCGTTCGAAGCGCGCCTGCTCGCCGGCGGTGACTGCCAGCCCTTCTGTGCAGCGGTCGAGCCGATGCTGGCCGGATACGCCGACGCCGGCGTCACCTGGATCACCGTCGAGCCGGCCAGCCGCAGCTGGCGGGATTTCCGCACCGACGTCGACGTGATCGCCACCAAACTCATCCACCGCTGACGGTGAGCCGCCGGTCTCGTCCGCATCGTCACCGAGTGTTCGCGTGAGCGTCATCACGATTGCCTCTTTGGCATCGTCCTGCAGCGACAATGGGCGGTCTGGTGCCCCGAGGCTCGGGGCCCCGGGAGGTGTGTGGCATGGGGGTTGTCTTGGTGCATGGCGCTTGGGCGGACGGGTCCAGTTGGGCTGCGGTGATTCGTCGTCTCCAGGCGGCTGGGCATGATGTTGTCGCCCCGCAATTCCCGATGACGACGTTGGCGGTCACGTCGCGCGCTTGCGGCAGGTCCTCGCTCTGGAGGCGGTTTCGACGGTTGTCGCGGGCCACTCCTACGGCGGCCAGATCATGACTGCGCTCGGCATTGACGATCCGAATGTTGTTGCACTGGTGTATGTTGTGGCGTTCGGGCTTGATGAAGGCGAGTCGATCGGTGCACTGCGTGCGCAAGGGCCGCCGACCGCCGCTCTTGCCCACCTCCGCATCGACGAGCAACGGTTCGCCTGGTTGCCCGAGGACGACTTCGTGAACCATTTCGCGCGGCCGACGTCGATCCGGTGGAAGCCACCGTCATGTTCGCGGTCCAGCAACCACTGTCGGCCAGCGCCCTCGGTGACGTGATGTCCCCCCGGCGTGGAAGGGCTTGCCGAGCTGGTATGCGGTAGCCGCCAACGATGAGGCGATTCCGTCAGACGCCGAGCGGCTGTTCGCCAAGCGCATGGGCGACGGTGGTCGAGCTGCCCTCGAGCCATGTGGCAATGGTGTCTCACCCGGACGAGGTCGCCGCCCCGATCCAATCGGCTGTCGACGCGTCGTAACCGCCGCTACGGAAAAGGCCCGTCACGCCAGCAGCCGTTGTAGCGTCTCAGCACATGCGCAGACGGCCGCTTCGGCAGTCATCGTTTGCGCGTTGTGCGCCAGAAACCAGCTGCGCTCCAGCATCGCCATCACAATCATCCCGGTGGCCACGGCGGAACTCGTCGGCCGGCTACTGCGAGCCGCAAGGTGGTCGCCGAGCGCGCGTGCCGTGCGCCGGTGCAACTGCATCACCGACCTTTTGAACGCGGGATCATCAGGTGAGTCCTCCATGGACCGCATCAGAAATGCGCCGTTGTGGTCGAGATATACGTAATATGCCCGTACCCAGTCCGCCAGCTCCGTCAGCGCCGGGCGATGCGGTAGTGCGCCGAATTGGTCGATGATTGACCGTGTTTCGCGATAAGTCTCAGTACCGAGCTCGACGAACAGCTGTTGCTTGTCTTTGAAGTAGTAGTAGAAGTTGGCCCGCGTGACGGGCACCCCCTCGGTGATGTCCCTGATCTGGGTACCGGAATACCCTTTGCGGGCGAATGCATTTCGCGCTGCATCGAGAATCGCCTGACGCGTCACGGCCGACTTCGTGAGTGTCATCGGCCGGTCAGGGCTGCTTCCGGATAGAAGCTGCGTGCCCAGTTGCGCAGTTGCCTGAAGCCGGCGGCCTCCGACGGAGCCAGGGCCGGGCGGTGCATGTACTTTTGGTGATCCCAGATTCGGATGTCGTCAGGCAGCGCCGTTTTCGCCACCCGCAGTCGTTCCTCGTAGTCGGCGCCTTCAGAGATCCAGTACGTCGCAAAGATGTCCGACGTCGTCGAGTCGACCGGGGTGGTGCAGATGGAGATGATGCGCACCCCCTCCTTGGTCTGCTCGCCGTTGAAGCTGACACCGATACCCGACCAGTGGATTTCTATTGTGTTGGCATGCTCATCAGGCCGGTCGACGCCATCCGACCATCGCTTGCCGAAGCCGACTTTGGCATGCCAAGTGGGTCCGTCAACCGCTTCGGCCAGCACCACCGGGCTGATCGGGGTTCGGTGGACGAACCGGAAGTGATGCGGGTCGACGGCATTTTCGGCGATCACCTGAGGGTGCACATGAATCCCGGGAAACAACGTCCGCTCGTCGTCTCCGAAGTGTCGGTACCGCTCGGCACTCACGTGTTCGCCGAGTACGTCCAGTGCCCGAGGCACCTCCCACAGGGGATCGCGCACCGACAGGTCATGCCAGATGTAGACGCATTCATTGGCTTCGCGCACCGGGTAGGACCGAATCCGGCGGGCCCGGTTCGGCCGATCTTCGTAAGGGATACGGACATTGCGTCCCTCACCGTTCCACACCCAGCCGTGGAATGGGCACTGGATTCCATCATCGACCACACAGCCGCCCACGGACAAATTGGCGCCCAGATGTCGACAGTGCGCATCGAGCACTGACACCGCTCCGCGCGGGTCGCGGAACGCGACCAGCTCGGTGCCGAAATAGCGGATCGCCTTGACATCGCCGACCTTCAGATCGGTACTCCACGCCACCTGAAACCAGCCCGTTGGCTGCATGCTCGGAAGTTCGGTCATGCACAACAGGTTCGCAACTTTTGACACAAATGTCAAAAGCGGACTCGCACCGCAGCGTCAGAGGCGGCCGTCAACCTGCAAGTCGGGGTGGACCCAGTTGGGCGACCGCCTCTCCTTGAACGCAAGAAAGCCTTCCAGCGCCTCGGGTCCCTCAAGGCTGGTCTGCATACCGATCCGATCGAACAGGCCGAGGTAGTTGTCCAGACTCGCCTTGATCAGTCCCCGGGCGCCGGGCGCCGTCCGGCAGCACTGTGCGAGGACATCCCGCGAGGCGTCGAGGAGCTCGTCGTGCGGCACGACGCGTGACACCATGCCCCACTCCAGCGCCTCCTGGGCCGTCAGGACGCGTCCGGTGAACATCAGATCGCGGGTGCGGACCGGCCCGATGATGCGGGCCAACATCTGGCTGTAGTAGGTGTCGGCGATCCCCCGATACAGCTCCGGGACCCGGAACGTCGCAAGCTCGCTGACCACCGCCACGTCGCTGCACATGGCGATCTGGAGGCCGCCACCCTGGGCCAGCCCGTTGACGGCGGACACCACGGGCTTCGGCGACTTGCGCAGCACGTCAAACGGCGTCACATCCATCCCAAAGGCGGACGCGAAGTCCATCCAGTCGTCGCCGGCCCGTTGCCCCAGATCACCTCCCGGAGCGAACACGTCGCCCGTCCCGGTGATCAGGAGCCCGGCCAAGTCTTTATCGGCGTTCACCCGGCTGATCGCGTACCTGATCCCGAAGTACATTGCCGGCGTCATGGCGTTGCGCGCCTCAGGACGGTCGAGCCGGCAGATCGCAAATGGCCCTTCGCGGGTGAAGCTCAGGTAGGGCGTACCCAACCAGTCGCCTTCGGGTGGGCGGGGGCGACTGCCGTTGGAGGGGGTCGACACTGCTTCTCCTTTCCCGGATGCCGTGTGCCAGCATGCCGCAATCATTAAAACAATTGTATGATTCCAGCCCGTTCGGTACCATCGCTGTCCGTGCCAATGAGGTCCCAGCGCTCTGCTGCGCGCCGCGCCGAATCATCTGCCATCCTTCTCCCACCCCGAGATGCGTCGTCGCTGCCGATGCCAGTCGAGGGGTGACCGTGGATTACGGGATCAGCGGCAGGGTTGCGATGGTTGTGGGCGGCAGCAGGGGAATCGGTTTCGAAGTCGCACAGATACTGGCCGGCGAGGGTTGCCGGGTTGCGGTGGTCGCACGCAACCAGGCTGACATCGATCACGCGGCGCGCGCCGTTGGCAGTGACCGTGGTACCGCCATCGGCGTCTCCGCGGACATGAGCCGTCAACAGGACGTGGAACAAGCTGTGGCCACGGTCCGTGCCGAACTCGGGGCGCCCACCATCGTCGTCAGTCAAACCAAGTATCAGCGGCCCGGGGATTTCGCCGACATTACCGATTTGGGTGTTTACCGCGAGTCTTTCCAGACGTACACGATGAGTCAGGTGTTCTTGCTGCACGCTGTTCTTCCGGGCATGCGCGACGCGGGCTGGGGACGCTTCGTCCACATCGGGTCGGCGACCGCCAAGGAGCCCGCGGGCCACATTCACCACGTGGTGGCCAATGCGACGAGGCCGTCGACTGTCGGCTTGCTCAAAACCGTGTCCGATGAATACGCGCGCTACGGCATCACCATCAACACCGTGGCGCCAGGGTGGATCGAAACGCGCAACGCGATCGACTACGTCACCAACAATTTGGGGCTTGGCAGCGAGGAACAGCGGCGCGACTACATGCTCACGGAGGCGGGGGTGCCCGCGGCCCGAATGGGGGCGCCCGCCGAGATCGCGTCGTTGGTGGCTTACCTGTGCTCAGCGCGGGCCGGCTACATCACCGGCAATTGGATCGAAGTCGATGGAGGACTGCACCGCTCAGCGTTCTAGCCGTCAACGCGATCACATCCCACGTCTTGCACACGAAGGAGAACAGTGCACGTCATCGTCACGGGAGGAAACAGCGGCGTCGGAAAAGCGACCGCGAGCAAGCTGGCTGAGGCCGGCCATCACGTCGTACTTGCGTGCCGGAACGTCGCCAAGGGAGAACGGGCGGCGGCGGCGATGAGCGGCGATGTCGAGGTGCGGCATATCGATCTTGCGGACTTGACGAGCGTCCGCAAATTCGCTGCCGGCGCGGGCCCCGTCGACGTCCTGGTGAACAATGCCGGGGTACTGGGTCTTCCGCTCACGCGTACCGCGGACGGTTTCGAAGCGCACATGGGCATCAACCACCTCGGTCACTTCGCGCTGACCTGTCTGCTGGCGGACCGGATACGCAACCGAGTGATCGTGGTGGCGAGCAGTAATTACGCGTTGGCCAGGCTGCATCTCGACGACCTGAATTGGCACCGACGCCGCTACTCGATGTGGTCGGCCTACGGAGAGTCAAAGCTGGGCAACATGCTGTTCGTTCAGGAGTTGGTTCGACGCGGGTTCACCGCGTACGCGGTCGATCCTGGCATGGTCGCCAGCGACATCACCCGGGACGGCCCAGGGTGGTTGCGATGGAGCGGCGAACGCATCGCGCCGCATATCGGGCAGAGTCCCGGCGACGGGGCGCGTTCGAGCGTTCAGGCGGTGACGACTGAGTTGCCGAACGGAACCTACATCGCGCCAAGGGGGTTGGCGCATCAGTGGGGTAAGCCGAAGCCCACCAAGCTGCTGGCTCACGCACGTGATCCGGATGCTTCGCGCCGATTGTGGGAGCTGTCTGTCGAACTCACCGGCTGCGACCTGCCCTAGCCGCCGAAGGCCATGTCATGACGGCTTGGACGGCTCCGGTGAGACGAAGACTTCGATGGCGCCGTTGTTCTCACGAACCTGGAACCGCGGCAAGGGTGCGGGCGGCACCGGCAGCTGGTTAGCGAGCAGCTGCCCGCTGGGCGAGAACGACGTCGAGTGGCACGGGCAACGGAGCTGATCATCAGGTCGGTCGAACCACAGTCGGCAGCCCTGATGTGTGCAAACCCCGGACACCGCCTCGGCACGGCCGTCGACGCGGCGAACGAACCCGATCAGCGAGCCGTGTTCGAACGGATGCATCGCTCCGTCGTCGGTGATCTCCGAACTCGCGGCCACCGGCTGCCAACTGCCACCGCTCGGCACCATATCGCCGCCGGTGGCCGTCGCCTCCTCCCCCGCCGGTTGCTGTGCGGTCCTGCGCAGCAGCAGGCGATCAGCTGCGAGTGCAGCGACCGCCCCCGCCGCTGCCGCCGAGGTCCCGACCATCACCCGTCGCCGGGATGTCGAGGGCACGCCTGTCGGCGCATCCGACGGGACGCCCTGCATTTGCGCGGACAGCCGCCGCTGAAGATCGGTCAGGAAGTCCTGGCGTGGCGCTCCGCTACCCAGCCGGGTCGCGCGCAATTCGATGGCGGTTCGGATCTGCGCAGCCTCGAACTCGTCCGGTCGAAACGGTTTGGGACGGCGTCCCCGCAGCAGGTCGTCGACGTAGCGCCGCGACGCGCGTGCGTTCACTGCTCGTCCGTCGCGTTGACCTGGGCCGCCAACTGCAGAGCTCGGTGTTGCAGCACCTTGGCGTTGGCAACGCTGATGGCCATTTCCGCCGCAGAGTCTTTGATCGACCGACCCTGCAAGAACCGCAACTCCAAGATTCGGCGGTAGTTGTCGGGCAGGCCGCTCAACACGGCGCTGACCCGCTGCGGGGCCATGCTGATGGCCTCCTCGCTGTCCGGAGCCGCGGCGATGTCCTCGATCAAGGTGATCTCGTGTCCCAGTGTGGCCCGCCAATGTGCGGCCAACACGGTGCGGGCGGTGGCCCGCAGATAGGCTCGGACCTCCGCCATGCTCGCCGATACCCGCAGCGGCCGCAACGCCGCGAGAAAAACCTCGGCCGTCAGATCTTCCGCGTCGGCCTGGTTGCCCACGCGGGCGAACATCGTCCGATAAACCCACGTCGCGTTGTCGCGGTAGATCGCCTCCCAGTCGGCGTACCGCCCGCCGGGCACGACCCGCAGGCGCGGGGTCTCGGAATCGCGCTCCGCCATCACCCGCCCGCCTGCCTGTCTGGGTGCCGAAATCGCGCAGCAGAGACACCTGCCACCCTCAACAAATAGTGGCCCCGGTTACACGGTTTCACGCGACAACCGGCCAAATCGACGGGCATACCGGCGCGGCGGATGACGCAGGATCCCCGATGGCGTAACCCGCGCTTCTACTTACTAGTGATCAAAATGCATCGGAGGTAACCCATGTTCGCTAATTTCGGTCCGGGCCACTGGGCGGTCCTGGCCGTCGCGATGATCCTTCTGTTCGGGGCCAAGAAGCTGCCAGACGCCACGCGTTCGCTGGGTAAATCGTTGCGCATCTTCAAGTCTGAACTGCACGAGCTACAAACCGATGGTGAGCCCGCCGACGCCGCCTCGCCGACGGCGCCGGCGGAACCCGGGCCGCTGCCGTTGCCAGCGGATCCGGCCGCGGAGCCAACCGCGATCGGTTTTCGACCGGTCTGACCCCGTTGGGATCCCGGCCAAACAACCGCAGTGATCAGCAGACACCGCTCGTGAGGACGCACGACTTTCTGAGACACATGGACCCGCGTCACCGTTGCAGGCGGAGAAACCCCGACGGGTCGATGTCTCTCGTCGAGCACCTGCGCGAGTTGCGTGCTCGGCTGCTGATCTCAGTTGTCGCGGTCGCGGTGACGACCGCAATCGGTTTCCTCTGGTACGGCCGCGGGTTAGTCGGGCTGGAAAGCCTGGGCGAATTTCTGCGCCATCCCTACTGCTCGCTCCCGGCGTCGGCCCGGGCCAGCATCAGCGCCGACGGCGGGTGTCGGCTGCTGGCGACCGGCCCGTTCGACCAGTTCATGCTGCGACTCAAGGTGGGTCTGACCGCAGGGATCGTGCTGGCCTGCCCGGTCTGGCTGTACCAACTGTGGGCATTCGTCACCCCCGGGCTGTACAAGAACGAGCGCAGGTTCGCGGTCGCATTCGTCTTGTGCGCGGTGGTGCTGTTCCTAACCGGCGCGCTGCTGGCCTATGTGGTGCTGGCCAAGGCGTTGCATTTCCTGCTGACCGTCGGCAGCGGCGTCCAGGTGACAGCGCTGTCCGGCCAGGAGTATTTCGGCTTCCTGATCAACCTGCTGCTGGTGTTCGGCGTCAGCTTCGAGTTCCCGCTGCTGCTGATCATGCTCAACCTCATCGGCATGATCACCTATCAACGACTGAAATCGTTGCGGCGCGGCCTGATCTTCGGGATGTTCGTGTTCGCAGCATTCGCCACCCCGGGCTCCGACCCGTTCTCGATGATCGCGCTGGGCCTCGCACTGACCCTGCTGCTGGAACTGGCCGTTCAGGTCGCACGGGCACACGACAAACGCAAGGCGAAGCGGGAAACGTCGTGGGCTCTCGCCGACGACGAGGCCTCGCTGATCGAGGCGCCCGAACCTCTGCCTCCCCCGGTGCGGCTCACGTAACCGCGGCGACTCAGCCATTGGCTGCCTATCCGCCGAACCCGTTGCCTCTGTCTGTAATTCGTGAGATTGACGGTGTGTCATCGCAAGTCTTGGTCCTCACCGAAGCCGACGAACCGACGTCGCGCAGAGTCGCGTGTAACCCAGCTCCCTATCTATTGGGTGAGCGCTTCGCATCCGCGGGGTACGTCACCGATCTTGGAGGTTCGCCCCGTCATGTCACGACCTCATTGCTCCCTGACCGCGCTGTCGGCCGCCGCCGTCGCCGCGGCGGCGATCCTTGTGATGTCCGGTTGCTCGGCATCCAACCCGGCGCCTCAGGGACCGCCATCGATCAACTTCGGGCCCGACGCCAGCACCACACCGGGAATGCCGGGGCACGGTAGCACCGGGGCCACCGCGGCGGCACCCGGTGACACCGGATCCTCCAGCGTGGCGCCCGCGGCAGTGGCCGGCACCGCGGTGAACATCACCAACTTCGCGTTTTCCCCGGCAACCCTGACGATCCCGGTCGGCGGCACGGTGACATGGACCAATCATGACGAGGAGCCGCACACCGTGATAGCCAACGACGGTTCGTTCCACTCCCCGGGGTTGGACACGAACGGCAGCTACTCCTACACGTTCCCGACGGCCGGAAGCTTCGACTACATCTGCTCGATTCACCCGTTCATGCACGGCACCGTGGTGGTGACCAAATGAGCACCGAGCGGGATCCACAGACCATGACACGTCGCCAGCTGATGCGCCATTCGGCGTGGTTCGGCGCGGCGGTGGTGCTGACGGTGGCCGGTGGTGAGGTGATTTCCCATGTCGCCGGGTCCTCCCCGACCGCCGATGCGGCGCAGACGGCGCGGCCGACGTTGCGCTTCGCCCAAATCAGCGACAGCCACATCGGCTTCACCGGCACCGCCAATGCCGACGTGGCCGGCACCTTTACCGAGGCAATCAACCAGGTCAACGGGCTCGGTTACACGCCGGATTTCGTGATCCACACCGGCGATCTGACCCATCTGGCCACTCCCGGGCAGTTCGACCAGGTCAAGCAGATGATGACCGGGATCAACACCCCGCACATCTTCACCGTGCCGGGCGAACACGATTCCGTCGACGACGGCGGCCAAAAATACCGTCAGGCGTTCGGCGCGGGCACCCGTGGTGAGGGCTGGTACAGCTTCGACGTCGCAGGCGTGCACGTCATCGGCCTGGTCAACACCCTCAACATGGCGAAGTTGGGCCACCTGGGCAACGACCAGCTCGACTTCATCCAGAAAGATGTTGCGCCCCTGTCTGGTGACACTCCCATCATCGTGTTCAGCCACATCCCGTTGTTCGCGTTGTATCCCAACTGGGGCTGGGGCACGGACGACGCCACCCAAGCACTGAGTTATCTGCGCCGCTTCTCGTCGGTGACCTGCCTCAACGGCCATGTGCACCAGCTGTTTACCAAAACCGACGGCAACATCACCTTCCACAGCGGCACCACCACCGCCTACCCGCTGCCGCACCCCGGCGACGGCCCCGCACCAAAGCCCATCACCCTGCCCGCCGGCAAGCTGCACGACGCGCTGGGCATCCGCGAAGTCAGCTACACCAAAGGCCAACAAGCCCTCGCCCTGAAAGAGCAGACCTTGCAATGAATTCGACACCGACCGACACCATCGGCACAACATCAACCCGCCGCTCGAGTTCGTCAGCAGCCCGCCGTTCCGCTCAGCTGGCGGTGAGAGTAGGCATTGCGGCCACGCTGGCTGTCAGCGGCCTCGTTCACGCCTACCTCTATGTTCATGGCTACCAATATATCCGGACGATCGGCACGGCATTCCTGGTGCAGGCCAGTATCTTTTGTGCACTGGCCGTGCTGGTCCTGATCGGCGGACCGGCGTGGTTGCGCTGGGCCGGCGGTGTGTTCTCGGCTGCCGCGCTGATCGCGTTCGCAATGTCGCGCACCACCGGACTCGCCAGCTTCACCGAGCACGGATGGGAATCGCCGTATGGCCCGGCCAGTGTGATCGCCGAGGCACTCACCGTGGTGTTGGTCGCGGTCTCCGTGCTGAGCGTCCGCCGCAGAGACGCCACAACCTGACATCGGTAATCCGGCTGCAGGTGGTTCGCGGTCTCGCTCCCCAGCGATCGCCGGGGGCGGTGCGCAAGGGGCCGATGAATGCTGCCGGCACCGACGCGTTGTCCACGGGGCATGTTCTACGGCCGGACAGGACGCTGGTTCGCGTGATCGCCTATGCGTGTGGTCGTCAATCCATTCGGCGATGCTATTGCGGCCTAGTGACGTGTGCGCCGGCGCTCACCGAAGGCTGCGCGCCGCGCGACGAACCCCCGCGCATCCTGGCTCAACGACTGGCGAGAATCTACCGCGGAGATCTGTCTCACATTCTCTGAAGCTTCTCTGAAGCGAGACCAAAGCTGGCGCAGTCAGCCCCTCGCTCTGTCTGGGGTTTCGCAGAATGGGGCGCCCAGCTCCGGCACGCTTTGCGCACCGCGCTCTCGGGCCTGGGCCGTACCCCTTCTGACGAGGGCCGCCAGGCCGACGAAGGCGATCTGGTCGAGCACCATCGGGCTCAGTAGCCGGTTGTGAACAAACGCGAACGCCATCCCGGTGGCGGGATCGGCCCAGCCGACGGTTCCGGCCAACCCGGCGTGACCGAATCCGGGCAGGACTCCCGGTATCACGACGGCGTGATACCCCAGATGGAATCCCATCGGCAAAAAGATGTTGCGGTCGGGTCGCAGGCTGGGTTCGGTTATCAGGCCCTCTACGAGCTGCGCGGACAGGAACTGCGTCCCGTCGACCCTGCCGCCGTTTGCGAGCGCGCCGTACATCCGGGCCAGTGCGCGGGCGGTGACCAGCCCGTTGACCGCCGGAATCTCCGCGTCCAGCATCGCCATGTCCCCCTGCACAAGGGCTTTCATGCCGGGGAAGTAGACGGCACCGAAGATGGCTGCGAGCTGCAGCCCGGCGATCTTGGGAGCCACGAAGTTGAACAGTGGGTTGGCCCGGGTGCCCTGCGGCATGATGATCTGCGCTGCCTGGGTGGGCGAGTCGGCGGGCGGCCTGCCGAGGAACAAGCCATCGGTATCCAGCGGCTCAGCCAGCTCGGAGCGGATCAGCTCCCGCATGCCCTTGCCGGTTATCGAGCGGGCCAGCCCGGAGACGAGCCAGCCGTAGGTGATCGCGTGATAGGCCGACTGGCCCAGCAGCCGTCCGGCGGGCGCGGCGGCCAGCCGCTCCTCCATCACCCGATGGTCCAGCAGGTCGGCGCTGCTAGCGCCCTTCAGTTCCGACAGGCCAGCGCGGTGTCGCATCAAATCGCGGACCGTGATGTGGTCCTTACCGTTGGCCCCGAACTCTTTCCAGTAGGCGGCAACCGGCGCGTCGTAATCGAGCAGACCGCGGTCGGCGAGCCGGTGGATCACGGTCGACGACAGTCCCTTTGTCGCCGAGAACACCATCGCCGCGGTGTCAGCCGACCAGGGCACTTCACCACGCCTATCCGCCCAACCCGTCCACACATCCACCACCGGCCGGCCGTCGAGATACACCGACAGCGCGCCACCGCCCAACCGCCTCCCCGGAAAAAGCCCGGCAAAAGCGCGTACGGCACACCCGAAATTCGGGTCCGCCGCACCCTGCACGCCACGCGGAAGCGCGGCTTCGACCGCATCGGTAATCACATCGGTCACTGCCGCCGCGCCAACCTGCGCGATACCCACGTGTCCAAATGCAAAGTGGCCGCCGCGCCGGTTGTGCGGCGGGTCGAAGGTGTTCCGAGACGATCGCAGCCGGTGAGATTGCGGTCGCGCACGGTGCCGCTCCCACCGACGAGCTGGGACCTTTCTACCTTCCACACCTGGGCTCGGCCGCCGAGCCGGCGGGAGCACCTATGCAGCTCATCAGTCACCTTCGGCTCGTCGAGCAGCAGTGTTCGGGCGATCTCTGGGGTCATGGTCGTCTCCCTCGTTGGCGGCGATCTCTCCAGAAGCGAGCCAGCATCCTCTCAGCCGATCAAAAGGGACCATTGCTGGCAACATAAAATTTGCATCAGAGTAGAACGTACCTTGCGGCTGATGCAATGATCCCGCGTTTTCACGTAGACGTCGCCTCTCGCGAGGGTCGCGAGTGCGGCGATGAATCCTTGACCTCGCCCCACTCGACGGCACCGTCGTGCGCTCGACCGGAGTCACCGCGCCGTCGGGGCATCGTGGGCCCCACACGCAAGATGACACAGCAACCAAACGCACGAGGAATCTTCATCAATCTTGTGGGTCGGCTGTCACGCGACTTGCTCGTTCGACCCGGCGATGAAGGCCAGCGGGGCCGGCCCACGTACACCACACGACGGCGCAACTCTAATTTGCAAGCCATGCACCTATAGTTCTACTATTTAGATAGTATGATTCTACTGCGGAGGACTACATGATTTCCGCGCGGCCGACATCACGACGTCGCCCGCCCACCATGTGGATGTATCGGCGGGATAGAAATCACGGCTGAACCAGCTCACTGGACGTGAAAGGTGACCAGCATGCCCGACGACGGCGGCGCTGTGCGTGCGGGTATCGGCGGGCAGGCGCCCGCTGCGGCAACGCTTGCTCGGTTGGAGGGTCCCGGTGTCTTGCGGACTACGACTGCTGGACCAGACTTGGCGGCCGCCGGGTACCGGGAGAGCGAGTACGCCGGTACCGCGTTCCGCACCATAATGTTGCCCGCTGACGGGCGGTTTTCCCGCAGCCCGGCGAGGTGGCGCGCTTTGTCACCCGGCTGCTGGTACGTCCGCCCAAGTCTCCGCAGGCCTTCAATGGCACCCTCGTCGTGGAGTCGTTGAACGTCACCGGCGGGCAGGACGTTGCACCGGAGTACACGTATCTGGCGGTCGAACTGATCCGCAGGGGCTACGCGTGGGTGGGAATATCCGCGCAGCGCACCGGCGTCGAAGGTGGCCTCGCCGCGGTGGCTGGTCCCCGCCGCGGCAGCGGGCAGGCTAGCCGAGGACTCAACGGCCTGGATCCGGCCCCCTACCGCGACCTCACCCATCCGGGCGACGCCTATTGCTACGACATCTACACCCAAACCGCGCGTGCCCTGTTGTCGCCAACGACCGGCAATCCACGGCAAGCGCTGACGGTGCAGAAGTTCTGGCCGTGGGCGAGTCGCAATCAGCCGCCACGTTATCCACCTATGAGAACGGCGAGCGCCCCGCCCACCGGGCCCCAAGGGTCGGCTGGTCTTGCAGAAGGAAAAACATGAGTCGCACATGTGAGTATGAATTCGATTATTTGGTTGTGGGTACGGGTGTTGCCGGGCTTAGCGCGGCAATTGCGGCGAAACGCAATGGGCTGGATACGCTTGTTGTCGAAAGTACGGACAAATGGGGAGGCACGACTGGTATTTCAGGCGGCGGGCTATGGGCGCCGCATAATCCGCTCATGGTGAAAGCCGGTGTCGACGACTCGGTCGACGAAGCACTGGACTATATGGAGCAAACGATCGGAGATGTCGGTCCATGGACGAGCCGTGAACGTAAGCTCGCATTCCTGAATACAATTCCGCATTACATCGATACACTTGCCGAAGAAGGGGTCAAATGGGTGCGGGTAAAAGATTACCCGGACTACTATCCCGATTTACCCGGCGGGCGTGTCGGTCGCGGCCTGGAGGTGAAGCCCTTCAATGTGCGCAAGCTTGGCAAGTGGCGCAAGACGCTGCGAACCAGTCTGCCGGCCCCGCTTATGACGGATGACGTGTGGCTGCTGTCCCGGGCGTGGTCGACGCCAGGCGGGTTTATCCGCGGTGCGTTCTTTGTGTTCCGGACTTTCGGTAGCCTTTTGACCGGGCAGATGAAATACGGCATCGGCGGTGCGCTAGCCGGTTCGCTCATGCATATCGTACTTCGCCAGGAAACCCCAGTCTGGTTGAATTCGCCGCTCAAGGAACTGATTGTCGAGGATGGTCGGGTCGTCGGGGCAGTCGTCGACAAAGAAGGCAAAAAAGTACATATCCGGTCTCGCCGAGGCGTCATGCTCGCAGCTGGAGGCTTTGCGCGCAATAAGCAGTGGCGGCAGAAATACCACGGAGTACCAGGATGGACGAGCGCACCGGAAGGTCAATTAGGGCAGGGCATTGAAGCTGGAGAAAAGGTTGGCGGCGCGCTCGGTATGATGGATGATGCCTGGTGGGGTGCCGCGGCCGCGATGCCGGGGGGGAGCGAGCAGTACGGTTTTATCTTGCATGAGCGCTCTGTTCCTTGGAGCATCCTCGTCGACCAGAAGGGCAATCGCTATCTGAACGAATCGGAATCGTATATCGATTTTGGTCATCACATGCTCGAACATGATAAGAAAACGCCGGCGATTCCATCGTGGCTTGTGACAGATCACCGGCACGCGACCCATTTCCTTAATCCGATATTCATGATTCCTGGTGCGACGAAAAGGCTCATGGCGAAGGTTGAGCTTGTGTCTGCCGATACGCTCGAAGAACTAGCTACTAAAATGAAGGTTGACCAGGAGACATTCCTAGCGACAGTTGAGCGATTCAGCCGCTTTGCCCGCGAAGGAGTCGACCGTGATTTTGAACGAGGCCGCACAATTCATGATCAGTATTACAGCAATCCGCTAGTCAAACCAAACCCCAATCTAGGTGCTATCGAAAAAGGCCCGTTCAGAGCGCTAAAAGTCTACCCCGGCGATCTGAACACGAAGGGTGGGCTGGTCACTGACGAATATGCTCGCGTGCTGCGCCAGGACGGATCAATCATCGACGGCTTGTACGCTGCCGGCAACAATACCGCCAGCGTGATGGGCCGTACCTACCCCGGTCCGGGCAGCACGATAGCGGCTGCCGGTGTCTTTGGCTTTCTAGGCGCACTGCACGCCGTGCGACGGGACCAGAATGCGCACGAAGATTAATGATCCACCTCTCGCTCTGACCTGCCTGCTCGGCGACAAGATCAAGGACCGGGTGATTTCGGTGGCCAGCGTCACTTAGATCTTCGGCCGCATCCACTTCGACGACCTGAACTGGCACTCCCGCGCGTACTCGGCGTGCGTGGCCTACGCGGAATCCAAGCTGGCCACCATGCTCTTCATCAACCAGTTGTCCAGGCGCGGCGGCCGCGCGTACCGATCGATCCCGGTTCGGCGGACACCGACATCCTCAAGTACTGCACCGGTTGGCTGCCCGGGCCAGCATCCAACCTGTGACGACGGACTTGTTCAGCGGAACCCTTTTTCTCACAACGCTTCACACAGTGGGGCAAGCCCAAGGGTGACCACACGTCGCAAGAAGGCTCACGACGCCGTGATGGCCCGTCGGTCGTGGGAACTGTCCTCCGAGCTGACCGGCTGCAACTGGCAGGAGCATTCAATCGGGTAGGGCCCAAACGCGACCTAAGACACGACGAATGGATACGAACGAGACGAATACCCGGGCTTCGAGCAGGTCCCATCGCCGCGCTGGACAAGGTGGCCTTCAGTTGCCTCGCCTCACTCGGCTGCCGCGATGGCAGCCTTGAGTCGGGGCATAGTCACTTCGAGCAGCGTCAGGCTTTTCCAACCTTCCTCTGGCGAAAGCCCTCCGAGCAGCGGCTGGAAGCTGATGCTGCCGTTGTGCGGCATGGGTGGTACATGCTCAAGCAGCTGGTCCGGCGTCCAGGCGGCGAATAAGCCGGCATGGCGTAGGACGGCAGGGTCAGTCAGCCCTTTGAACGGCGAATTCGAGGCATCGCCCTCTTGTTCGGCCCATTTGGCGTATTCGGTGATGACATGGACGGCGTGGCGTTCGATCGCCGCCCAGCCCTTATCCGGGTCCTCGCAGAGGTGGATGCTGAGCGGCATGCCCGGCACCGGGCGGAGATACTGGCGCGGCTCGCCGCCCAGCTTGCGGCATTCCTCGAGGTACACACCGACGACCTCGGCGTTCATCGGCCCGAACCCGACACCGAAGCGCGCCGCCCGCCGTGCCGCAGCAGGAACGCCGCCGCCGACCAGGATGATATCTTCCGGCGACTGCACCGGCAGCGGCCGAATGAAGACGGGACGCCCATCGATCTCGAAGCGCTCGCCGCGCAATGCGCGCAGGATTGTCTCGATGCCGGTGTCCATCAACTTCGCCCTGTCTTTCAGCGATTTTCCGAACATGGCGAATTCGAACGGCACATAGCCCGCGCCGAAGATGACGCTGACCCGTCCGTTCGAAATCAGGTCGGTGATTGCGATCTGCTCAGCCACTTCCACCGGATCGTGAAGCGGCAGGATCACCGCGCCCAGGGTGAAGCGGATGGTCTGGGTCACCGCGGCCATGGCGGCCGCCAGAATGAAGGGCTGAGGAAGATAGCCGTCTTCTGAGCCATGGTGCTCCATCAGCGCGATGCTGTCGATGCCGATGCGGTCGGCAAAGTCCGCCATTTCGACGGCGGCGGCATACAGTTCGTGCGGCGGCGTGCCCCAATCCGGGCCACGCATGTCAAATTGAATGGTCGTTCGGATATTTTTCATCGCCGTCCCTTCGCCTGCCGTGCTTGTCCACTAGGTGAGCTTGAAGTAGTCATTCATGGATGCGTGGGAGAAGGCTCGAAAGTTGCGGCCCCGACGTATTGGAAGGTCATGTAGAGAGAAGAAGACGCGTTGCTCATCGTCGCTCCCCCCAATTATCCGGCTCCTTCCAATATGAGCTCGAAAACCCAAGGCCTAGCGGCGCCGATGCAATCCTACGTGTCCCCGCGGCACCCAGAGGGTCTGACCGTTCGTTCCCAAGCAGCTGAGAGGAGTCCGTCCGGCGTGCGCGCCGCGTGGGGAAGTGATGCGGCGCGAGCGGGTGTCGATGCCGGTCGCATCGACGCCAGCGGCGCGTTGGGCACTGGCCGGGTCGAGTCGATCGAGGTAAGGGCGCGCGGCGAGGGTCGAATCCGTTGTCAACGCGGCACACCGTCCATCAGGCCCACGCGAGCTCGACCTTTTGCCAGCCGTTCAGAAGCGCCGTCGGGTTGCGTTCCAGTGGTCCCACGAGCTCGAGCCGGTCCAGGTAGGGCAGCAGGGCGCCGATTGCCGTGCGCACCTCCTGCCCGGCGAGGTGAGCGCCCAGACAGAAGTGGATGCCGTGGCCGAATGCGAGGTTTTTAGCGGCGGGCCGGGTGATCAGGAAGCGGTCGGGCTCGTCGAATCGCCGCGGATCCCGGTTGGCTGCGGCCATGTGCAGCGCGACGATCGCGCCCTTGGGGATCGGGGTCCCGGCGATTTCGGTGTCTTCGGTCGCCTCGCGAAACGCAAACTGGATCGGAGACGTCAAACGGTTGGCCTCGTCCACCGCACCGGGTAGCAGCCCCGGATCGTCGAGGAGCAGTTGGAGTTGATCGGGGTGCGAGAGCAGTTCGACCACGGTGTTGCCGATGAGATTTGTCGATGTCTCATTGCCCGCGACCATGATGGTGATGGCCATCATCAACGTTTCGACGTTGCTCAGCGACTCATTGTCGATCGCCTGGACCATCACACTGACGAGGTCGTTCTTCGGGTCAGCCCGCCGCGCCTCGATGAGCGGCACGAAGTAGGTACTGAATTCCTTGACCGTGGCGAGCATCAGTTCGTTGCGTTCGGCGGGACTCGCGAACACCGCACCGGCCGCGGCGGCGAACGCGTCCGACCAGCGCTTGGCTTGGCTGTAGTGGCTGCGATCGATTCCCAGGATGTGGCAGATCATCTCCACCGGAAGCGGCACCGCCAGCCGCTGGACCACGTCGAAACTGGGCTGATCCTCGATGCCGGTCAGGCAGCCCTCGACGATCTCGCTGATTGCGTTCGCCATCTCCCTGATGCGCGGGGGCGTGAATCCCCTGCTGACGATTCGGCGCATCCTGGTGTGCTGGGGCGGGTCGGCGGCGGCAATTGTTTTGGCAGATGCCATCTCCGTCATGTCCACCGGTATGCCGGCTGCAAGCGCAAGCAGTCGGTCGACCACCTCGGGTTTCATCTCGTCATCCGGAGACGCCGCTCCCTCGTAGGGATTGGGCCGCGATGAGAACAGATCGGGTCTCGACTGCACGGCCTTGACGTCGTCGAACCTTGAAATCACCCAGATATCCGAGCGGGTGAGATAGACGGGGAATCGCTCACGCAACTCGTCAAGGACCGCCGGCAACTGATCACGCGGACCCGGTTTGAACGGGTCGAACACCAGATCGGTTCCACCGGCCGTCATTGTCTCCCCTGCCATATGGTCGTCGTCACAACGGTGTGCCGTAATCGTGAGGCTCGCCACACAACGAGTGCGTACGCGTTATAGTAGAACGATCGATGCATCAGAAGCAATGAAGGTTACACCGGACGGACGGTAATGGATCGCGGTACATGCTGACTCTGTGTGCACGTCGCGCTGAGAGCGGCTTTTGATGCCCAGCCATACCGGCGTCCGCCCCGACATTCCCGCCCACGACGTGATCGGCGATTGGGCCGACCTGTCCGCCGTTCCCGGTGGCGCTTCCTGCTGGGTGCACAACGGCATCGTCGCTACCGCCGGCGCAGAGCTGATCGGTTTCCACGGCGGTCAACTCGTCGCTCTCGACATCGACGGCCACCTGCGGCGGGTAGCCGAGACCGGCCTGACCGAGGGCCACGGCATCACGCTGGTGCGTGAAGCGGGCAACGAGTACCTGTGGGCGGCCGATCCCGGCTTCGCCTTCATGTGCGACGCCGACGATTCCGACCCTGCCTGGATGCCATTATTCGGCAAGGGTGTTCGCCCGCTCGCCCGCGCACCGCGCGTTGTGAAGATGACTCTTGACGGAGAGATCTGCTCCGAACTGCCGCTGCCGCCACTTCATCCGGATCTTCCGGCGGGACCGATGGGCCCATATTGCCCGTGTGGTGTCATCGTGGATGAGCAACGATTCGGCGGCAGCGGCGATGTCTGGGTGGCCGACGGGTATGGATCCAGTGTGCTTCATCGCTTCGACAAAGACGGAAACCATGTGTTGACGCTGACCGGGGCGAAGGACGGCGGACGGCTTGCCTGCCCCCACGCCGGATTCATCGACCGTCGAAATGGCAAGACACCGGAGCTCTACATCGCCGACCGGCACAACACCAGAGTCGTCGTCTACGACCTCGAGGGCCGTTATCTGCGCAGCCTTGGCGTGGGTTTTCTGAGCAGCCCAAGCGATTTCGCGCTGTGGGACGGCTTGCTCGTTGTCGCGGAGCTGTACGGACGGCTGGCCGTGCTCGATGCCGGGGATAACTTCATCGGCTACATCGGCTCGGCGCCAGATGCGCCGGCGGCGCAAAGTTGGCCGCAGCGGCCGGGGTGGCCCAACGATCTGGACGCCGACGGGCGTGCGACGAGACCTCGCCTGCCCGATAGCCACCTCTTGAACTCGCCGCACGCGGTGGCAACGGATCCCGACGGAAACCTCTATGTGTCCGAATGGTTGATCGGCGGTCGCTACACAAAAATCACTCCGCGGCGCGCACCGTCCACCGCTTAACGCGTGTGGGCATTGTGCGGCAGGACATCGTCGATGACGGTGCACCAATGCTCGGCGCCCGCATGTCGAAGCGCAACGTGAACACGCGACGGGTAAATCAGAGTCGTTCGATCACGAGTGCGGAACCCATTCCGCCGCCGGCGCACATCGCGACCACGCCGATATCAGCCTTTCGGCGCCCCAATTCGTGGACCATCGACACAACCATTCGAGCACCGGTGGCCGCGATCGGATGGCCGAGGCTGATACCGCTTCCGTTGACGTTCACGATCGAATCGTCAAGGCCGAGTTCGCGTGTGCACGCAACAGCCATGGTCGCGAACGCTTCGTTGATTTCGAAGACGTCCACATCGTCGGTGCTCATGCCACAGCGCTTCAGGGCCTGTGGAATCGCGGTCACCGGAGCGACGCCGGTTCGGATGACGTCGACCCCGACCGTAGCCCAGCCTCGGATTCGAGCCAGCGGTGTCAGGCCATGACTTTGCGCGAATTCGGAACTGCCGACGACGACCGCCGCCGCCGCGTCGTTGATGCCTGCCGAGTTGCCAGCGGTGATCACCGCGCCGGGCATGTCCGGGTGCAGCACCTTGAGCGTGGAGAGCACTTCGGCGGTCGTGCCGGCCCGCGGGTGCTCGTCGGTGGTGAACAGATGGGTCAATCCATCGGCAGCGACGGGCACCGGGACGATTTCGTCGTCGAAGTAGCCGCGGCCGATAGCGTCGATGGCGCGCTGGTGGGATCGGGCCGCCCATTCGTCGGCCTGCTCGCGGGTAACGCCATAGAGCCGGGCGGTGTTCTCGCCGATCGTCACCGACATGTCGAACGCCGGGATGCCCGGGGCATCGGGATGACTCTCCGGCGCCCACCGGGTGGGCTCCGTCGCACCCAGTACCGCCTTGGTCAGGCGCGGCATCGTGCTCGCGCTCTCGGTTCCGCCCGCCACGATGGCGTCTGCCATGCCCGCCATGATGGTGGCAGCCGCGAGTTGGACCGCTGTCGCGCCCGAGGCGCAGTGCCGGTTCACGGCGACGGCGGGCATGCCCTGCATGCCCATCCGCACCGTGATATGGCGGCCGATCACCCCGCCGCCCTGCAGTGACTCGGCAAGCATGAGGTCGTCAATCTCTTCAACCGGAAGCTGTGACCGGGCGATTGCGCCACTGACGGCGACCTCGGCGAGGTCGTAGGCGTCGACGGAGGTCAGAGAGCCCTTGCGGGCCCGCCCGATTGGTGTCCGCGCGGCTGACAGGATGAGCGCTTCAGGCATTGTGGTCTCCGTCGACGTAATGGCTTGGTGGGGCTTTCAGGGTGGTCACGGCGCGGGCGCCTGTTCTGCAGTGAGGTCCGCGAGGAGTTCGCGGCGCAGAACTTTTCCTGTGGCGGTGTGAGGCAATTCGTCACGGAACACGATGAGGGCGGGGGTCTTTGAGCCTCGTAGCCGCGCACGCACCCAGTCGCGGATTTCGTCGGCTTCGGCCGTGCGGCCGGGTCGCAGTACCAGCGCGGCGGCGATGTCGTGGCCCCACCGCTCGTCTGGCACGCCGAAGACGGCGGCTTCTGCCACCGCGTCGTGCGCCATGAGCACGTCCTCGATCTCGGCGGGCGCGATGTTCTCACCGCCGCGGATGATGGTGTCGTCGGTGCGCCCTTCCACGAACAGGTAACCCTCGTCGTCGATCCAGCCGCGATCACGTGTCGCGAACCACCCGTCGTCGTCGAGCACGGTGCCCTGGCCGCGGTACTCCCCCGACACCTGCGGGCCACGCACGAAGATGTCCCCTGGAGGCCCGGTGTGCACCGCACCATCTGGTCCACGGACCTGGACCTCTATCCCGGGGACCAGGCGACCTACCGACCCGAGCCGAGCCCGTGCCGCCGGATCTCCGCTGAGCGCGGCCCGGTGGTCGTCGGGGCCGAGAACCGCAATGGTGGAGCTGGTCTCGGTGAGCCCATAGGCGTTGACGAAATCGGTTGTGGGGAAAAGCCGGATCGCGCGTTCCAGCACGGAACGGGGCATCTTGGCGCCACCGTAGGCCAAGGATCGCAGGGTCGGGACACCGGCGGTTGCCGCGTCGCCCACCTGGTCAGTGATCCTCGCGAGCATCGTCGGGACGACCAGCGCATGGCTGATCTCCTCGGTGCGCACGGCCTCGAGCCAGTCCTGCGGCGTGAAGTTGGGCAGATAAACCACTCGCCTGCCGGCATAGATGTTGCTCAACAGATTTGAAACACCGGCAATGTGGTACGGCGGGACACTGACGAGTGCGGCTTCCCGTTCGTCCGCAGCCGCGAAGTCCACGGTGCCCAACAGGTAGGAGACCATGTGCTGCTGGCGGAGCACGCCGGCCTTGGGGTCAGAGGTGGTCCCGCTGGTATAGAGCAGCACCGCGACCGCGTCGGGATCATCGCGCCACCTGGCCATATCGTTCGCAGGCTCGGTGCACGCCGAGCGCCACTCTGTGGTCGTGAGAACGTAAGCGCTTGTCGGGGGCTCAAAGTCAGAGACGACGAGCGCATTCCGGTGGTGCGCCAGCAGCGTTTCCAGCGCGTCGTGGCCCAGGCGGTAGTTCAGCGGCACGAACGGAATGCCCGCCCAGGCGGCCGCGAACAGCACCACCGGGAAGTCGTCGCTGTTCACCCCCAGATAGACCACCTCATCGGCGCCGCGACGGCGCAGCATTGCAGCGCCCGAACGGGCTCGCTCGAGAAGAGCCGGGTAACTGAGTTTGGTCGCAGGAGGTTCCCGCGGGTGTAGTCGCCCGACGGCAATGCGGTCGGGCATCCCGGTCGCCGCCATTTCCAGTAGCGTCAGCACATTCATCGCCGCGGTCCTCAGTCCGACGCGGGCAACGCTTTGGCCGCCTTGATGGCCAGCTGCCTGCCGTCCGCGACGAGCGGACCCAGGCCCGCTTTCGTGCATAACACTTCCAGGCCCGTTTCGTCGTCGACGTAGCGCTTGCCGAGCACGACGCCGTGATCGGCGCTGCCCGCCGCGGCGGCGGCGCCTCGCGCTGCGTCGACCGCGGTCATTGGGTGGTCCCCGCAGCACAACTCGACTGGGGTTTGCGGCGCGCGGATCACGATGACCTCGGTCTCGCACATTTGGCTGCGCAACCGCTTCCCCACCGAAAGTTCAGTCATCGGTCGGCGTCAGTCCCAAAAGCGGTAGAGGTTACGGGCGTTGAGTTCGACGATTTTGCGCGCTTCGTCGTCGGGCACATCGACCAGATGCTCGGCGAGCAGCTTGCGGGTGTGCGGCCAGTTGGAGTCCGAATGCGGGTAGTCGCTTTCGAACATGATGTTGTCGATCCCGATCCGGTGGCGCTGTTCGATGCCGGACAAATCGGAGATGAAGCAGCCGTAGATATGTTCTCGGAACAACTCCGATGGAAGCTTGTCGGCATTGATGTTGCACCAGTACTTGTGCCGGCCCCAGGAGTAGTCGATGCGTTCCAGCAGGTAGGGCATCCATCCGATGCCGCCTTCAGAGAGCGCGACCTTCAGGTTGGGGAACTTGTAGAACACGTCTGACATCAACAAATCGACGGTCGCCATCATCGAGTTCAAGCCGAACAGCGCGATGCCGATGAACAGATCTCCATCGCGGGCGAGCCCTTGCGGCATGCCTCCGGACCCGAAGTGCAGCGACAGCGGCAATTGGGCTTCCTGACAGATACCCAGGATCGGATCCCAGTGGTCTGTGTGGAACGACGGCAGGCCGATCTTGTGGGGTGCCTCGATGAACGACACCGATTTCGCGCCCTTGGCGGCCGTCCGCTCGATCTCGGATACCGACGCCTCGATATCCCAGAACGGGATCATCACCAAGGGGATCTGGCGCCCGGAGGCGTGGGCGCACCACTCATCGAGAATGAAGTCGTTGTAGGCGCTGATGCATAATTTCGCGAGGACTTTGTCCTTTGCGGCGTGAAACGTGCTGCCCGCGAATCCACCGAAGTTGGGAAAGCACAACTGGGCCCACACGCCCTCGATGTCCATGTCCTTGATGCGGTCCTCGATGCTGTAGCACCCCGGCAGCATGTCGTCGTAGCTGCGCGGGTCCATGCCAAACTCGCGTGGATGTTTGCCCGCCACGGCGTTCAGGGCGAAGTTGCCGGATTCGCGTCCTTCGTACAGCCACGTGTCGTTGCCGTCCGGGAGTTTGACGATGCGCGGCGCCACGTCCGCGTACTTGGAGGGCAGCCGGTCGAGCCACACGCGGGGATGTTCGATCACATGGTCGTCAACAGAGATGATTTTGGCGTCATCGGGAAGCATTCGAGTTTCCTCCTGAAAGGCAGTACTGCTTCAGAGTAGAACGGTACCTTCGTCAAATGCAATGTGGCGTTCACTGCTCGACGAGGCGCAGGGCCTGCTTCGGGCAGGAGTCCACCGCATCACGAACCGCGGCCATGAGCTCGGCGGGGGGTGTCGGCAGGACGATCTCGACGCAGTCATCATCGGCAAGCTCGAATACGTCCGGAGCTGCCGCAACGCAGAGCCCGTTCGCTTCACATGCCGACGGATCGACAGTTACCTTCATACCTGCTAGTAGAACATCACATACTTTTCACGACAACAGCTGTATCGCCTTTCGCATATGATGCTTACGAATCGGTGACCTCGACTCTGTGGAGCGACACGTGAACGACGCAGTGATTGTGGACGTTGTCCGGCTGGCGGCCGGAAAGGGCAAGCCGGGCGGCGCGTTGGCGGGCTGTCACCCGGTGGAGTTGTTGGGCCATGTGCTCGGCGAACTCGTCGCTCGTAACGACATCGACCCGGCCCGGGTCGACGACGTCATCGCCGGCTGTGTGGAGCAGGCCGGCGAACAGGGCTTCAATATCGCCCGCAGCGCCGTGCTGGCGGCGGGTTTCCCGGAATCGGTGCCGGCGACCACCGTCGACCGCCAGTGCGGATCCAGTCAGCAGGCGGTCCATTTCGCCGCCCAGGGTGTGATGGCCGGCGTGTACGACGTCGTGATCGCGTGCGGTGTGGAATCGATGAGCCGTGTCCCGATGGGTACCTCCTGCGCGGACGCCGACACCTTCGGTCCGAGCGTGGCCGCACGTTATCCCGACGGGCTGGTCAAGCAGGGTGTGGCCGCCGAACGCGTTGCGGGGCGGTGGAAACTTGATCGCGACGCGCTGGACGCTTACGCGGTCGGCTCACACCGTCGGGCGGCGGCCGCGCGGGATGCCGGATGGTTCACGAACGAAGTCTTGAGGATGCCCGTCGTCGACAACGAGGGCCGACCCGCCGAGCACGAGGTGGATGAGACGATCCGGCCGGGCACGACTTCTGACGCGCTGGCCACGCTCAAGCCGTCGTTCTTCTCGGCGGAAGCGGCTGCTCGCTTTCCGACTATCGACTGGCGGATCACGCCGGGAAATTCCTCCCCCCTGACCGATGGCGCGTCGGCCGCGTTGATTATGAGTGAGCGGATGGCGATCTCGTGCGGACAGCGGCCGCGGGCCCGGTTCCATGCCTTCTCGGTCAGCGGGGACGATCCGCTGTACATGCTGACCGCACCGATACCGGCCACCCAGCGGGCACTGCACCGCGCCGGCCTGACACTCGATGACATCGACGCCTACGAGGTCAACGAGGCATTCGCCTGCGTGCCGCTGGCCTGGGCGCAGGAGCTGGGCGCCGACCCGGCCAGGCTCAACCCACGCGGCGGGGCCATCGCGCTGGGCCACGCTCTCGGCTCGTCCGGAACCCGCTTATTGGCCACACTTGTGAACCACTTGGAGACTACCGGCGGCCGCTACGGCTTGCAGACGATGTGTGAGGGTGGCGGCATGGCGAACGCGACAATCATCGAGCGGCTCTGACGTGAGCGCCACCGATGTTCTGGTGATCACCGGGGGGGCCGGCGCGATGGGCCTGGCCTGCGCGCGCAGACTCGCAAACCGGGGCCACCTCATCCTGGTCGATCTCGGCGAGGAGCAGCTCGATGAAGCCCGGCGCGCGCTGAGCGCCGAAGGGGCGAGCGTCGAGACACTGCGATGCGACGTGACCTCGGCCGCCGACACCGCAGCCGTCGCTGACCGGGTACGCGCCTCGGGTCGATTTCGCTGCCTTGTCCACACCGCGGGAGTCTCCCCGGAGATGGCCGACGGCCGCACGGTGATGGAGGTGGACCTGGTCGGCAGCGTCCACATCACCGACGCGCTGTTCCCCCTGGTCCAGCCTGGCAGTTCGGCGATCCTGATCGGCTCCATTGCCGGCTACAGCGACCTGAATCCCGCGATCGAGAAGTTGCTCGATGATCCGCTGGCCGACGACTTCTGCACGGCAGTGGAGCAGGCCCTGGGCAAACCGCTGGACAGCGCGACGGCTTACGTGCTGGCCAAGCGCGGGGTGATGCGGCTGGCCGAACGGCTGGCCACCCCGTGGGGCGCCAACGGCGGACGCACCGTTGCCATCTCGCCTGGCCTGATCGACACTGCGATGGGTCGGCTGGAACTCGAGCGACAGCCGGTCATTCCGTTGATGATCGAGGTGACGCCCGTGAAACGACCCGAACACCCGCTGCCGGGCCGCCCTGAAGACATCGCCGCACTGGTCGGCTTCCTCGAATCCGATGCCGCGGCGTTCATCTCGGGATGTGACATCCGCGTCGACGGTGGTTTGGTCGGCGCGGGCAAGCACATGCTGGGGGTCGGTTGATGGTCATGTTGAGTCGAGAAGCGCTCGACCCCGAAATCCGCGAGGCCGTCCGCGACCTGCCCGACTTCGTGTTCTCCGACGAGACCGTACCGATGATGCGGCAAAACGCGGTGTTTGCGCCCGTCCCGGCGCCCGATATCGAACACGTTGACCTCACGACGGAACCAGACGGCAGAGTGGGCATGACCATGCTGCGGCCCCGCGACGCCGCCGGCGACCTGCCGGTCCTGTACTGGATGCACGGCGGCGGGATGGTAATCGGCAACCGTTTCATGGACGATGCCCGCCTGGGCGAGTGGTGCCGGGCGCTTTCGTGCGTGTGCGTCAGCGTCGAATACCGACTGGCGCCCGAAGCGCCCTATCCCCTGCCGCTCGACGATTGCGACGTAGGGCTGCGCTACATCGTTGACCACGCCGCCGATCTGCAGGTGGACCCGCGCCGCATCGGCATCGGCGGTCGCAGCGCCGGCGGCGGGCTGGCCGCCGCTCTCGCACTGCGCTGGCGCGACCGGGGCGACGATGGTCTGGCCTTTCAATACCTGGAATACCCGATGCTCGATGACCGCATGGATTCGCCATCGAGCTGCATGGACGGACTGCCGCTGTGGAATCGCGAATCCAACGCGTTCGGCTGGCGCAGCTATCTCGGTGACCTGTACGGCACCGAGGATGTCCCACCGGAAGCGGCGCCTGCCAGGGCGATTGAGTTGGCCGGCCTACCGCCGACGTTCGTCAGCGTAGGCACCGCTGACTGCCTTCGTGACGACGCGATCGACTTCGCGGCCCGGCTGTGCCGCGCAGGCGTGTCAACGGAGCTACACGTGTACGCCGGCGTCGTGCACGGCTTCGACATGTTCACCGACTGCGCCGTCGTCAAGTGCGCCGCGCGGGACAGCGCAGACTGGCTGGGCCGCCAGGTCAAGCCAGTTCGAGGGCGCTGATTTGGTAGCGAATCAACCGTGAACTGTTCGCGACGACCGCCACAGACGAGGCGTTGTGCAAAATCGCGGCGAGAACTGGCGAAAGCCCGCCGCCGGCGCCTATCAGCAGACCAACGGCGTTGACCGCGATCGACATCGCATAGTTCTGCTGGATCACGTCGACGGCCCGGCCGCCCAGCATCCGAACGTCCAGCAGTTTGCAGAGATCGTCTCCGGCAAGTGCGACGTCGGCTGTCTCGACGGCGACATCGGTTCCGCTGATGCCCATGGCAATACCGATGTCAGCTGCTGCCAAGGCCGGCGCGTCGTTGATGCCGTCACCAACCATCGCGACCGTGTGACCCTCCGAACGGAGCCTGCGCACTACGTCAAGCTTGTCTTCAGGAAGCACCTCTGCTTGCCACTCACCGATACCCAACTCGTCAGCGACTGCCCGGGCGGTTTCCGGATGATCGCCGGTCAGCATGACCACTCGACATACGCCGCTGGTGCGCAACGCCTTCAGTATTGCGATCGATTCCGGTCGCAGTTCGTCGCGCAAACTGATCAATCCCACCAGTCGGCCGTCGACCGCCAGCAGTAGTGGCGTCTCAGCTTGCTGCTGCAGTTTGGTGACCCACTCGGAGGCCTTTCTCGTCACCCTCACCTTCTCGCGCCGCAGCAGCGACGGACTGCCCAGCAGTATCGTTCGCCCGTCGGCCCATGTGCGCATTCCCAGCCCGATCAGCACTTCGCACTCCTCATGGGGCGGGATGGCGATGTGGCGTTCCTCTGTCGAGCGAATCACCGCCTCGGCCAGCGGATGTCGCGAATGAATCTCCGAACTCGCGGCGTAGGCGAGTACCTGCTCAGGCTGCCAATCCTTATGAAAGGCAACAATGTTGGTTACCACCGGCCGCCCGAACGTCAGGGTTCCCGTCTTGTCGAAGACCACGGCATCCACACGACCGGCCCGTTCGAGATGCGAGCCCCCCTTGATCAGGATGCCTCGGCGCGCTCCATTGCCGATGGCTGCGCTGATCGCGGTCGGCGTGGCCAGACCCACCGCGCAGGGGCACGCCACCAACAGCATCGTCATGGCCCGGCGGACATCACCGGTGGCGACCAGGGTCAGCGCCGAGAGCAAAAAAGATGCCGGGACGAACCGGCGAGAGAAGTTCTCGCCGATTGTCTGAATGGGGGCCCGATCCCGTTGCGCCTCCTCGACGCGCGCGATGATGCGACCGATGGCGGTTTGACCGCCCACAGCTTCAGCCCGCACCACCAGTCGTCCCCGGAGCACAACTGATCCGGCATGCACCCACGCTCCGGCCCTAACGCTCACCGGCAGGTTCTCCCCGGTAATCGCCGACTGATCGACGATCGCCTCCCCGCTGACCACCTCACCGTCGACGGGAATGGCAACCTGGTCATGCACGATGACGTTGTCGCCGAGCTTGAGTGAGGGAAGTGCGACTTCCACCTCGCCGTCCTCGTCCAGTTCAATCCAGGCCGTGTCCTGGTTGCCCTGCAGCAGGTTCGCGATCGCCCGCCGGGTGCGCCGCAACGTCAAATCCTGCAGATACTCACCGATGTTGAGCAGCCACAGCACGGTGAGGGCGACCACGTTCTCCCTGAGGACCAGGCTTGCGATCGTCGCGACCGAGATCAGGACGTCCGTCCCGGCGGATAGCCCACCGCGAAGCGAACGCAGCGCACCGCGCAAGAACGGGTAACCGGTGACAATCGTTGCTCCGGTGGCCAACAACCGGCTCGTCGGCCCGAGCAACGCCGGGCGCGCGAACACATAGCGCCTTGACCCCAACACCAGCAGCGCGACCGCGCCGAGGACCATCCGCAGCACGTCATTGGCACGAATATCCGCCGAACGCGGTAGACGTTGCGGAATGAGATTTGGCGGGATGTCACGCGCGTTGGCGATCGCCGCGAGTACGACATCCTTGTCGCACCGGCCTGGTGAATACCACACCACGACAGATGCGGTGAGCGGATACGCGTGCACAGCCCGGACGCCCGGGATCTTCTCGACCTCGGTCTCGATGGCGACGGCTCGCGAGGCGCTGGCTTGAAACCACGTGGCCTGCACCCGCATCCGCCCCGCAGCGTCCGACACGACTCGCAGAGCTGACATAGGTCAGTGGCTGTGCCCGTTGTCCACGTCAACGACCGCCGGCGGCGGCACTTCTTCACCGACACGCTCACGCGCCTCGGCGATCACATCGGCGATCGTCAGGCGCGCGCGTTCGGCGCCCTCCTCGGCTTTCCGGGTCCCTCGAAGCCCCCACACGGTGGCGGTCACCGATGCTTCACGCAACGGGGCTTTCGCCACAGCCTTTCGAGCGAGGTCGTAGGCCGCGACTCCGATCACGCCGGTCAGCACCGTCGACGCCGCCTTCGCGGCTAACCCGTGAAGCAACATGTGAGCCCTTCCTGTGGCCCGGGCCGAGGGTGATGCCGCACCCCGGGCTGTAGGCCACATGGTCATCTACATGATTGCCCCGATGAAAACAATTGTCACTAGCACGACGTTCAACCGGTCAGCACGTGGATGCCTGGACGACGGCTGCCAGTCGCTCGTGGTGCAGGAAAGGATCGCCGAACAACACTTGGTTCGCCTTGGCGCGGCGGTGGTACAGGTGCAGATCGTGTTCCCAGGTGAAGCCGATCCCCCCGTGCACCTGCAGCGCCTCACTGGTCAGGTTGGCGATCGCCACACCGGCGTAGGCTTTCGCAACGCTGCTGGCCTCCTGCGCATCGTCGGTGGCGGCCGCCACCGCCATCGCCGCGTAGTACGTCGCTGCCTTCGACGCCTGCAACCACATCCGCATCGTCGCGCACTTGTGCTTGACCGCCTGGAAGCTGCCGATCGGGCGGCCGAATTGGACTCGCAGCTTGGCATACTCGACCGTCATGTCGAGCACACTCTCACCGACGCCGAGGCTTTCGGCGCAGATCAGCACGGCCCCGCAACGGAGTAGGTGCTTGACTGCCTCATCGCCCTGGGCGGGCGGCGTGACGACGGCCGGCGCGGGGACACGTACGTCGTCGAGGCGGACCTCGTCGAACCGGCGGGTGATGTCGATGGTTCGTTGCCTGCGCACACTCAGCCCGGGCGAGTCCCTGTCGACCAAAAACTGCGCCAGGTCTCCGTTCAGACGTGCGGTCACCAGGATCCACTGGGCGGTCTGCCCGTCCTGCACCGCTGTCTTGACTCCGGTGAGCCGATATCCGTTGCCATCCTCAACGGCCAGCGCGTGCACGCCGTCGGTGTCCCACGGCTGCCCATGCTCGGCGAACGCCCAGGTGGCCACGGCCTCCCCGGAGGCCAGCGGCGGCAGCACCTCAGACTGGAGCTCGACATGATCCGATTGTGCGATCGCTTCCGCAACAAGGGCATTGCTGACCAGGGGACCGGACTGCACGGTCCTGCCGTGCTCTTCGGCGATCAGTGCCACGTCGACGAAGTCTCGCCCCAGACCGCCGTACTCTTCCGGCACGGCCAGCGCCGCCCAGCCGAGTTCACTGCCGAGCTCCCAGACGGCCCGATCGTAGCCATGCCCATCTTCCTCGGCGAATTTACGCATCCTTGCGATGGGTGAATTGCGGTCCAGCAGTTGGTGGGTGCTGCTCACCAGCATTCGTTGTTCTTCAGTGAGGCTGAAATCCACGGTGTGCTCCGAATCGTCGATGCGAATCCTCTAGGAACCGCGCGGTTCTCGTGGCAATCCCAATGACCGCTCGGCCACGATGTTGCGCAGCACTTCGTTCGCTCCGCCGGCGATCGTCAACGCCCTGGCGTAGAGGAAGGCGTCTTGCCACCAGCCGTCGGCGATGGCGTCCGGGTCACCCTCGGTCAACAAGCCGTCGGTGCCCTGCAGTGCGAGCCCGAATTCGGTGAGAGCGAGATTGGTCTCGCTGTACAGGATCTTCGCCAGCGGCGCATCCGCCGCGTCGGCGGTGCCGTCCCTCGCCCGGGCCAGGTTGTACTGGCCGAGCAGAAGGCCGGCCCGGGCGGCCGCGTATAGGCGCCCGATGTCCTGGCGGATCGCGTCATTGCGCAGTGCGGGCGCACCACAACGCTGCAGTGTGCATGCCACGACCGCCGCTTCGCGCACCATGCGCAGGGTGCCGATGCCCGCGGTGCCGACGCTGGAACGCTCGTGGACGAGGCTTGTGGTGGCCACGTCCCACCCGCCGTCGACGCCGCCGAGGACGTTGTCGGCCGGTATCCGTACACCGTCGAAGAAGACTTCGTTGAAGTCGCTGGTCCCGGTGATTTCGCGAAGCGGGCGCACGTCGATGCCCCGGCTTGCCATGTCCAGCACGAACGCGGTAATGCCTGCGTGTTTGGGTGCATCGGGGTTCGTTCGGGCCAGCAGGTATCCCCAATCGGCGTGATGGCCGTTGGTGGTCCAGACCTTCTGCCCGTCGACCACGAAGTCCTCGCCGTCGCGCCGCGCGCGAGTGGTCAGGCTGGCAAGGTCGCTGCCCGCGCTAGGTTCGCTGAAAAGCTGGCACCAAATATCCTGTCCGGCCCGGATTCTCGGTAGGTACCGCTCCTTCTGGTCGTGCCGGCCGAAATGGATCAGTGCCATCGCGGCCAGCAGACCGGCGCCGATCGGTGTGGGCACCCGGGCGCGAGTCATTTCCTCGCCGACCACCATCGCGTGCAGGAGATCGCTGTTTCCGGTGCCACCCCATTCGACGGGCCAGTCGTTGCCGTAATAGCCGGCCTCGAAAAGTTGGGCGGTCCATTTGCGAAGCGCCGGAATGTCGTCGGCTTCCGGCGCGCGGACGCCCGCCTTGCGCATCGCCTGCACCGGGGGGCGATTCGCTTCGATGAATCCGCGGACCTCTGCCCGGAACGCCTCGATTTCCGGGTCGTGATCCAACCTCATGGTCTGCGTCGCTCCTCTTGCTAGTCGCCCCGCCGCAGCAGCATCGCTCCCCCGGGTGTGCCGCCGCCCGTCGTGACGACCGCGACCCGGGCGTCGGTCACCTGCCGGCCGGTGGCCTCTCCGCGCAGTTGCCGCATGGCCTCCGCCAAGAAGCCGAAGCCGTGGGTGCGTCCGGCGGAGAGTTGACCGCCGTGGGTGTTCAGCGGCAGCTTGCCGTCCAACGCGATCGTCGTTCCGCCGTCGAGGAAGTCGGCCGCCTCCCCGATGCCGCAGAAGCCGAGTGCCTCGAGCCACGAGACCGCATTGAACGTGAACCCGTCATACAGTTCGGCGACGTCGACGTCGTCGGGCCGCAGACTGGTGCGGGTCCACAGGTGCGCCGCAGGGCCGAACACCTGCGGTTCATGCGTGAACGTGTCCTGGTCCCAGGAGATCCGCTCGGTCACCTGCGTGCCCACCGCCTCCACAAGCACCGGCGTTTTGGGCCGGTCCGCAGCGGTGCCGACGGAGGACACCACGATCGCGATGGCGCCGTCGCACGGCACGTCGCAGTCGTACAGGCCGAACGGCGAGCTGATCATCCGCGCGCCAAGATAGTCGTCGAGAGTCAGCGGGCTGCGGTAGATCGCGTCCGGATTGCGGGCCGCGTTGGCCCGGGCTGTGAGCGCGATGGGAGCCAATGTGGATGCCCGGTCGCCGCCGTAACGCCAGAAATAGTGCGAGGCGTTCACAGCGATCCAGTTGGCCGCGGACACGGCGCCGAACGGCGACCGCCACTCGAACATGCCAGAAGGCCGGCTACCGGTAGGGCGCAGCTTGCCCGTGCGCACCAACTCGGTGTGGGTGGCCTCCCACACCGTGCGGAAGCACAGCACGTGCCGGCACAGTCCGGCGGCGACGGCGAGCATGGCCGACACGACGCTCCCGGTTGGCCCGGGAAATTCGCCGCCACCGCTGATCCACGTCGGCCTGACGCGCAGCGCCTCCTCCACGGCGGTGATGCCGCCCTCCGACATGCCCGCGGCGTGACCGCCCGGGTAGGTGGCCAGGCCGTCGATCTCGTCCAGGCTCAGGCCGGCGTCTTCGACGGCACGCAGGCAGGCCGCAACGGTCAGCGGTACTGGGTCCACCATGAGGCGGCGACCGATCCAGGAGCTGCCAACCCCGGTCAGTGCCACCTTGTCCTCGAACTTCTCGACCGAGACCATCGGGCGGACGGCCGCGGCGGCATCACGTGCCAGCGGAATCTGGCCCGCTTCGGTGGCCGTCGGGTCCGGTTCGAACAACGGAATCCACAGCTCACCGTGCGGTTCGAACACCACTCGCACCCGCATCCCGATCGCGACGCCATCCGGGTCGCAGCCCACGATGTTCGTGGTCAGACGCGCTGAAGCGTCCTCGTCGAGGGCGACGACCGCGACGACATACGGCGGCGGGAAGTCTGGCAACCATTGCTGATGGTTCACGGTGAAGCCGAGAACCGTCCCCCTGCCGGACACGGGCGCCATCGCAACATCGACACCGCGGCACTCGGGACAAATCGGCTGCGGCGGATGGTGGTACCGCCCGCAACAATCGCAAAGGGCGATGCGGAGACGGCCGTCGGCTCCGCTGGTCCAAAACGGCTCACTGCTGATGGTCGGCTGGGGCAAGGGACGCCGTACCGCAGGCTCCGTCATTACACCTCCGAAAGAGCGGATAATCTTCTCGCGCCGCTGTCAACGTACACCTCTATGTAGTGGCTCAGTCTACTGCGATGTACAGTGACGCTCTCAATAGTCGGGTATCACATCGGCAAAAGAATATGGGGTGACGGGTTCGGGTGAAGATCAAGGACAGCATCGCAGTCGTTGTTGGTGGCGCGTCGGGCATGGGGCGGGCGACCGCGGAGCGGCTGGCTGCACAGGGTGCACAGGTGGCAATCCTCGACCTGGCGAGCTCCGACGGGCTCGCCGTCGCCAAGGAACTGGGCGCCGGCTCGTCGTTTCATCCGTGCGACGTGACCGATCCTGAAAGCGCCGAGCAGGCGCTGCAGGCGGCGGTCGACGAGCTGGGCGCCATGCACATCGCCGTGAACACCGCCGGCGGGGGAATCTCGCAGCGCACATTGAGCAAGACCGGACCGCACTCACTGGACGCCTTCAGGTCCGTGATCGAGCTCAACCTGATCGGCACCTTCAACCTGAACCGCCTGCAGGCCTGGCACATGAGCCGCAACGAACCCGACGACGGTGAGCGCGGTGTCATCGTCAACACCTCGTCGATCGCGGCGTTCGAAGGCCAGATCGGGCAAGTCGCCTACACCGCCGCCAAGGCGGGCATTGCGGGGATGGCGCTGACGATGGCGCGCGATCTGGGCAGCCTGGGCATCCGGGTCACGGCGATCGCGCCGAGCCTGTTCGCGACGGGGATCACCTCTGCCATTCCCGATGACATGGCCGCCGCACTCACCCGTGACGCGGCGTTCCCGCGACGCATGGGCCGACCGGACGAGTACGCGGCCCTCGCCGTCGCGATCGTCGAGAACCAGATGCTCAACGGCGGCACGGTGCGCCTCGACGCCGGCCAGCGCTTCGCCCCGAAGTAATCGGCCAACGTGGATCTCGGATTGGCCGGCGCGACGGCGATGGTAACCGGCGGCACCCGCGGTATCGGACTGGCGACCGCGGTGTGTCTGGCCCGCGAAGGCTGCCGGGTCGGCGTCATCGGCAGGGACAAGGCCCGGCTGAAGGAAGCCGCCGAGGCCGCGGCGGCCGCCGGTAGTCCCGAGGTGCTGCCGTTGCCGGCGGATCTGGCGTCGGTGTCCGACATCGAGGGCGTCTTCGAAGAGGTCCGCGCGCGCTGGGGCGCGCTAAATGTGCTGATCAACCCCGCCGGGCCAGGCGGAGCGGGACGGTTTGAGGATCTCAACGACGCCGATTGGGCGGACGCCTTCGACCAAGGCGTGATCTCGGCTGTGCGCTGCGTGAGAGCGGCGCTGCCTCTGCTGCGCGCCGCGGACTGGGCACGGATCGTCAACGTGACGGCGATGTCGGTGCAGCACCAGTCGCCGGGCCTGGTGAGCTATACCGCCGCGAAAAGCGCGCTGCTGTCCGTCACGAAGAATCTCGCCCGCTCGCTGGCACCCGACGGCATCCTGGTGAATGCGGTAGCGCCGGGTCCGATCCTCACCGACTGGGCGCGACCCGTGCTCGCCTCCGCCGGAGTCGACATCGAAGACCCCGTCGCGGCCTTCCGGCTGCTGCAACGCGGCCACGGCATGTCGGTGGACCTGGGCCGTCTCGGCCTGCCCCAAGAGGTCGCCGCAGTGATCGCGTTCTGCGCCTCGCGCAGCAACGGTTATATGACCGGTGCGCACCTCAACGTGGACGGCGGCAGCGACTTCCTTTGACCCGCGTCACCGTCGGGGACGACTGCGCGGCAGACCGAGCCGGTTCTCGACGATCAGGCTGCGCAGCACCTCGCTGGAACCGCCATAGATGGTGGTCGCGACCGCGCTGCGATAGTGCGCGTCCATGCTGCCGTCGACGGGAGCCTCGGGGTCGGTCCAGTCGAGCAACCCAATGGTTCCTGCCATGTCGATCGCGGCGGCGGACGCACGGACGTAGCTTTCCGGCCCGAACAGCGCCGACACCGGCCCCGGCTTTTCGCCGTCGGCGTCCAGGAAGGCCACCCGCAAGTCGAGCAGGTCCGCGACCTCGGCTTCCATCGCCATTCGCGCCAGGCGCTCCCGGACCAGCGGGTCGTCGACCAACGGGGTGCCATCTGGTCCGCGCTGGGTGCGGGCGAACTCGAGCGCATCGGTCGAGATCCATCGTGTCCGTGCCCCCGGCGCCACGTTCTGCTCGGCCTCCAGCGCGGCCCGCATCACCGAAAAGCCCTGATCCGCCTCGCCGACCCGGTTCGCATCGGCGACCCGCACGTCGGTGTAGAACACGACGTTGGTGCGCTCGTGGCCCATGGTGTGCACCGCCCGGATTTCGATGCCCGGCGAATCCAGCGGCACCAGCAGCATCGTCAGACCGCGGGTGCCGACCGACCCTGCCTGCGATCGGGTGAGCAGAAAGCAGTAGTCAGCCACGTGCGCGAAGGTGGTGAAGATCTTCTGACCGTTGACAATCCAGTCGTCACCGTCGCGCTCCGAGCGTGTCGCGCAGGCGAAGACGTCTGATCCTCCGGCCGGCTCGGTGTAGCCGAGGCAGATGAGTGTTTCGCCCGCGGCGACGCCCGGCAGAATCCTGGCCTTGAGTTCTTCGGAACCCGCGGCTCTGATCGCGTTGGCCGGCAGCAACGTGGTACCGAACCCGGTCGTCGGGACGCCTCCCCGACGCAGGGTGTTCAACAGCACGCCCGCCTCGAACTGATCCAGCCCGGCGCCGCCTTCCCCGGCCGGCCACATCGGCGCGGCCCATCCGCGCTCCCCGAGCTTGCGCGTCAGCTCCCGGTCGACGCCGTCTCCGGTTCGACGTTCGTTCTCGATCACCTCACGGGTGACGTGTTGCGCGATGAACTCCTCGGCGTCACGCCGGATTCGGGTCCAGTTGGCGGGTTCGGTGAAGTCCATTGCTCAGCGACCTTTCGCGAGAACGGGGCCGAAGCGTTTATCCGCGAGGAGGAGCAGCTCGCGTCGCGGATCGGCGAACGCGACCGCCCATGCCTTGGCCCGCCGGTAGTAGAGCTGGATGTCGTACTCCTCGGTGAAGCCATAGCCGCCGTGGACGTGAAGGCTGTGTTGAGTCGCCTGATAAGCCGTCTCGGCGGCGAAGACGAAGGCCATCGAGGCAAGCGCCGGCCCGTCGGCCTGCCCGCTGTCCAATGCCCAACACGCTTTGCGGACCAGCAGTTGGGCCCCGTCCAGGGCGCTCAGAGCGTCCGCGAAGGGGTGGGCCACCGCCTGGTACATCCCGATCGGTTGCCCGAACGCGTGGCGCACTTTGGCGTATTCGGCACCGATGCTGACGGCCTCCTCGGCCAGCCCGATCAGCGCCGCCGCCCGCAGCACGCGGACCTCATCAAGAGCCGCGGCGAACTCGCCCCGAGCCTGCTCGCCTCCGGCGAGCGAACGGCTGTCGCCGTGAGGGTCCCATCGAGCCAGCGCTAGGCCGCCCAGGTTGCGCCGTGGAATCGTGGGCTGCCCGTCCGGCCTCACCACGTAGCGCAGAGACTGGCCGTCGAAAGCCAGTACCGCGTCCGCGATCGCCCCGTCGACGAGAAGTTGGTCGCGCACCGGTCCGCTGCGCGTGGCCAGCGACACGATGATCGATCCGGTCAAGATCGGGCCCAGCAGTTCTTTTTCTTGCAGGCGACCCAGGAGCCGTGCCGCGGCCGCGGTCTCTGCGATCGGGATCGCGGCGAGACGACGGCCTGCCTCCTCGGCCACCAGCGTCAACTCCAGAAGGCCGCCGTCGGCGCCCCCGTACTCCGATGGCACGCCGATCCCCAACGCCTCGACGTCTGCGTAGCGCCGCCACAAAGCCATATCCAGACCGGACGACTCCGCACTGCGGACCCGCTGGGGCGTCGACTCCTTGCGGAACAGCGCCGCGAATGTCTCGCTCGCCGCCCGCTGCTCCTGGCTCAGATGCAGATCCACACCGGCTCCTCCTCAGTTTCTCGCGGTGATCGCACGCCCTAACGTCAGTGGCGGAGCTGTCACAAAGAGCACCTTACTGTTGCGTAGCGGTGGAGCGCTAAAAAGTAAAGGCAAGTTCTCTTCTTACGCACCTAATGTTAGAGTCAAACGCACACAGGACATTCTGCAATGCAGCGTTGCGACCATATGTTAGGTGCAGTGGGCGTAGCCGGAGTGAGGAGGAGCGCGATGGCAGAGAAGTTGGGATTTCCGGTCTTCGACGGCGACAACCACATGTACGAGACTCGTGAGGCGTTGACCAAGTTCCTTCCGCCCGACTATCAGGGTGCGATCCGGTATGTCGAGGTCGATGGGCGTACCAAGATCGCCACGATGGGCCAGATCAGCGACTACATCCCCAACCCCACCTTCGACGTGGTCGCCGCGCCGGGCGCGCAGGAGGATTACTTCCGCCACGGCAACCCGGAAGGCAAGCCGCACCGCGAGATTCTCGGGAAACCGATCCGCTCGACTGACGCTTTCCGCGAACCCGGCCCGCGTCTGGCGCTGCTGGACGAGCAGGGCGTCGACAAGTCGATGATGTATCCGACGCTGGCCAGCCTCGTGGAGGAACGCTTCCGCGACCACCCGGAGGCGACCCACGCGATCATCCACGCCCTCAACCAGTGGCTGCACGAGACATGGTCCTTCGACTACAAGGAACGCATCTTCACCACACCGATCATCACGCTGCCGATCGTCGAGAAGGCGATCGAGGAGCTCGACTGGGTGCTGGAACGCGGCGCGCGGGCGGTGCTGATCCGGCCGGCGCCGGTGCCGGGGCCCCGCGGTTCGCGGTCGTTCGCGCTGCCCGAGTTCGATCCGTTCTGGAAGCGGATCGCCGAGACCGGTGTGGCCGTGGTCATGCACGCATCCGACAGCGGCTACTCCAGATACGCCAACGACTGGGAGGGCGCCGGCGAATTCCGACCCTTCCAGCCGTCACCGTTCCGCTCTTACTACAGCCTGGCCCGCAACCCGGCCGAGGACGCTGTCGCCGCCCTGGCGTGCCACGGCCTGCTGACCCGCTTCCCGGAGTTGCGCGTGGCGATGGTGGAGAACGGAACGAGCTGGCTGCCGAGGCTTTTGGAGAACCTTGCGGATACCCGCAAGAAGATGCCGCAGCTGTACGCCGAGGATCCGCTCGAGGCGATCCAGCGCTGCGTGTACTTCAACCCGTTCTGGGAGGAGAACGTGGCCGAGCTGGCGAAGCTGGTGCCGGTCGACCACCTGTTCTTCGGCTCTGATTACCCACACCCCGAAGGCCTGGCCGATCCGCTCAGCTACGCCGAGCATCACCCGGAGCTGAGCGACGACGAGATGGCCATGGTGATGGGCGGCACGCTGTCGAACATGATGCGGGTCGACGCCTGAGATGGCAACGGATCCGAGTGCACCGTCGGCCACCGCGAGTTCGCAACAGCGAACCGACATGGAGTTCAACCCGTACTCCGACGTCTTCTTCGATGACCCCTACGAGACATACCGGTGGATGCGCGACGCGGCACCCGTCTACTACAGCGACAGGTGGCGTTTCTATGCCTTGACCCGCCACAAGGATGTGGTTGCCGCGCATCGGGACTGGAAGACGTTCAGCAGCGCCTACGGGGTCACGCTGGACGCGCTGTCGCTGGGGCAGCGCTTCGACACCAACATGATGATCATGATGGATCCCCCCGAACACGACCGGCTGCGGACGCTGGTTCGCCAGGTGTTCACCCGGGCGGCGATCGCCAATCTGGAACCACTGGTGACGGAGGTGGTCAGCTCTTACCTCGACGGGCTGATGGGCAAGAGCGACTTCGACATCGTGGCTGACTTCGCGGCGCTGTTCCCGGTGGAAATCATCTCCTCGATGCTCGGCGTGCCCGAAGGGGAACGGCAACAGATCCGGTTGTGGACCGACGAGTTCCTGCATCGTGAGGAGAACAACCCGAACACCACCGAAAGCGGCGTGGCGGCCTCGGGGCTGATGCACGACTACCTGTTGGAGTTGGCCCGTGAGAAGCGGCGCAACCCTGACGATTTGATCATCAGCAGGCTGGTCACTGCGTCCTACGAGGACGACACCGGAGTGACGCAGCGGCTCACCGACGATGACATCGCCACGTTCACGGTCCTGATCGCCGCCGCCGGCAGTGAGACTGTGACGAAGCTGGTCGGCAACGGCGTCCTCGACTTTCACCGCAACCCCGACCAGTGGCAGATGGTGCTCGAGGATCCCGGACTGATTCCCGGTGCGATCGAGGAGATGCTGCGGCTGCACCCGCCCTCGCAATATCAGGGCCGCTTCACCACCTGCGAGGTCGTCCTGGACGGGGGAACCATCCCGGAAGGCTCGCCGACTCTGCTTGTCACCGGCGCCGCCACCCGCGACCCGCGGGCCTACGACCGGCCGGACGAGTTTCTCATCACCCGCGGTGGCGCCACCACACTGGCGTTCGGATACGGCTCGCACAGCTGCCTGGGCGCCTGGCTCGCCCGCCTCGAAAGCAGAGTGGCCTTCGCGCAGTTGCGGGAGCGGTGGCCCCGCTTCGAAGTCGACACCGACGGGCTGCGCCGGGTCACGATGGCCAACGTGGCCGGCTACTCCAACATTCCGGTGCACGTCGGCTAATGGCCCGGGTGGACACCACCGCACCACCTGACATCCCGGCCAGCATCCCAGAGCTCCTGGCGTTACGCCGCGCCGAGCCGGACAGCGAATTTCTGGTCACCGACCATGAGCGGCTGAGCTTCACCGAAGCCGACGCCCAGTCGCTGGGGCTGGCCGATGCGCTGCTGGCTTCCGGAGTGGGCAAGGGCACAAGGGTGGGTATCCTGTTCCCCAATTGTGCCCAATGGCTGATCGCCTGGCTCGCCGCGGCGCGCATCGGCGCACTGACGGTGCCGCTGTCGACCTTTGCGCCCGGCGCTGAACTCGCCAGGCTGCTCCGGCACACCGATACCCAGCTGGTGCTGATGGGCCGCTCGATCGCCGATCGCGACCTGGTCGAGCGGATGGCCGACGCCCTGCCTGGCCTGGCCGACAGCGGCCCCGACATCGCCCTGACGGAAACGCCGTACCTGCGCCGCGTGCACGTCTGGCCTGCGTCGCACCAGTCGTGGGTATCTCCCTGGCCTACTGCCACCAAAGCGGCTATGCCGCTGGCACGTACGGCTCAGAAGGACGTCGGGCCGGCAGACGACCTGGTTGTCGTCACCACGTCCGGGACCACCGCGCAACCGAAATCGGTCGTGCACACCCACGGCAGCCTGGTCCGCCACGCCTACATCCTGGCGCGGCATCGCGGCGTCACCTCAACGGACCGCATCTACTCGCCGATGCCGTTCTTCTGGGTGGGCGGTCTGACAATGGTTGTTCTGCAGGCACTTTCCACCGGCGCAGCCGTGCTCGCCCAAGACGTGTTCGAACCTGGCAAAACGCTGGAGCTTTTGGAGCGGGAGCGGGCGACGTTCATCTCCTGCTGGGCGCAGGCCAGCCGCGCCATGGCCGATCATCCCGACTTCGCCAAACGCGATCTGTCCAGCGTGCGGGGCGGCACGATGCTGCAGGCTCTTCCCCCCGGGCGGCGCCCCAGCGAGCCGGACTTGATGCCCAACATGCTCGGCATGACCGAGACCGGGGGCCCGCACACCATGGCGGAGGTACCCGACACCCCGCTGTCGCCAGACCGGCGCGGCTCTTTCGGGATTCCGCTGCCCGATGTCGTGGCGCACCGGATCGTCGACCCCGACTCGGTCGCCGAACTTCCCGTCGGCGACGAGGGCGAGATCCAGGTGCGCGGAGCGATCCTGATGGACCGGCTCTACAAACACGAACGGCACGAGGTCTTCACCGCCGACGGCTGGTATGCCACCGGCGACCGGGGATGGTTCGACGAAGCCGGCCACCTGCACTTCACCGGGCGCGCCAGCACGCTTATCAAAACCGCGGGATCGAACGTCTCCCCCGCCGAAGTCGAGTCTGTGCTCGATGCGATGCCGGACGTGCTGCACAGCTTCGTGGTCGGCTTGCCCCACCCCGTTCGGGGAGAAGTGGTCGCGGCCGCGGTCGTCCCGTGCCGCGGCGCGGACCTGTCCGGCGACGCCGTGCGCGCCCATGCGCGGCGGAATTTGTCGTCGTTCAAAGTCCCCAGCGTCATTCGCATCATCGCCGAGGCCGACCTACCCATGCTCGCGACGGGAAAGATCGACCGCCAGGGACTCGCCCGCGTGTTGACGGCCGATTGACCGTGGGCAAACCAGCGCCGATCTGATCGGAGACCGAGCATGCGCTACAACGTCGTCCAGTGGGGCACAGGCAATCTGGGAACCCTTGCCGTGCAGAGCATTCTCCGGCACCCCGATCTCGACCTGGTCGGCGCATGGGTGTCCTCCCCGGAGAAGGCGGGATGCGACGTGGGCGAGCTTTCCGGTATCGCGCCGATCGGACTTGAGGCGACGCAGGACTCCGACGCGCTCATCAACGGCGATGCCGACTGCATCTGCTATGCCGCCAACAGCATGGGCCGAGAAGATCAGGTCGTCGAGGACAGTATTCGCATGCTGCGTGCGGGCAAGAACGTCGTCAACGTATCCGATCCGGCTCTCGTCTACCCGAAGGCGAAGGACGGGAACGTCTATGACCGTCTGCACGAGGCCTGCCTGGCAGGGGGCACCTCCTTCTACACCAGCGGAGGAGATCCTGGTTGGGCGGGATTCGGACTGGCGCTTGCACCGCTGACGGTCGCCCAGCAGGTGCGCTCGGTCAAGCTGTTCGAGATCTACAACTACGGCCCGTGGAACAACCCGCAGCTCGACTTGTACGGGTTCGGCAAGCCCGATACGTCGTCCTCGATGATCCTTGCACCCGGCGTGACTGCAAGCATCTGGGGTTCCAGCGTCGCGATGCTCGCTGACGCGATGGGGGTGGCGCTCGACGGCATCGATGAGGCCCACCGCGTGATCTACGCCGACCAGGATTTCGACATCGCCTCCGGCCGCATCGCCAAGGGCACCGTTTCCGGCATGTCCTTCTCGATCAGGGGGCTCGTCGACGGTGAGCCACGCATCGTGATCGAGCACATCACCAAGCTGCGCCGCGAAGACTTCCCGGAACACGGTCTGGAGGACGTCTATCGGGTCATCGTGGAGGGCGAGCCCAACATCACGGTCGATATGCGGCTCACCTCGGATTTTGGGGACACCACTCACGCCGGCTACATCGTCGCTGTAACCCCGGTCACCAATGCCATCCCCACCGTCTGCGAGGCGCGGCCCGGCGTGCTGACCTACCTCGACCTGCCGCCGCACGGTGCGCGCGGCCTGCTCTGACGTCTGCGCGGGTGAATCCCGAAAGAAAGTGAGTCAGCGATGTTTTCACATGAAGATTTAGCGGCTGCGCACGATCACTTCATGGCTGTCAGCGCGGCCGCCCAGGAAAGCGGACATTGGGAACCGTACTGCGACCTCTTCACTGAGGACGCGGTGTACGTCGAGCATTTCCTCGGCACGTTTCACGGTCGTGAGGAGATCAAAAAGTGGCTCATCCCGGCGATGTCCGCGTGGTCGCAGATGCGATATCCGCTGCGGTGGCGCACCTTCAACGAAGACAACGGTGTCGTGGTGTTCGCCGTCGGAAACGATATGCCGGATGTGGACGGGAACGGACCCTATTCGGTGCAGTCATGGACCCTTCTGCATTACGCGGGGAACAATCAGTGGTCCCGCGAAGAGGACATGTACAACCCCGACGCGATGCTCAAGATGCTGGGCCGCTGGTGCGACGCGGCGGGAGTTCCTTTCCCAGCAGTGGAATTCCACACCGGGTGACGCGGATGTAACTCAAGAGTCTGACCGGCCGGCGGACTTCATCCGCTCCAGGTCCGCCATCACGACGGTGCGCCCGCCGGTGGCCGCGAGCGCACGGGTGTGGCCCAGGTGGTGCATGTCGAAGCAGGATGCGATCGCGTTGGAAAAGCCCATCGTGTCAAGCGTTTGATTAACGGCCCGCTTGGCCATGCGCAGCGCCCAGGGGTCGGTTTTGGCGATGCGCTGGGCCAATTCGATGGTGAAGTCGCGCAGCTCATCCACTGGGACGACATGGTTCACCATCCCCGTTCGCAGCGCCTCCTGCGCGCTCACCGACCCCGCGGTGAACAGCATCTCCTTGGCCTTTCGAGGCCCGAGTTCCCACGTGTGAGCGTGGTATTCGACGCCCATGATGCCCATCAGGGCCACCGGGTCCGAGAACTGGGCATTGTCCGCGGCGACGATCAGGTCGCAAGGCCAGCACAACATCAGCCCCGCCGCGATGCACTTGCCTTGCACGGCGGCGATGGTCGGCTTGGGGATGTCGCGCCATCGCTTGGCGTATTCGAGGTAGCCCCGGGTCTCCCAGTCGTAGTAGTGCTCGGCGACCAACGTGCCCTCTTCTGTGCGTTTGGGACCAAGGCTGCGGCCGTTGGCCGACGGATCGCTGCCGGACATGTCGTGCCCGGCGGAAAAGTGTTTGCCTGTGGTCGTCAGCACGATCACCCGGACATCGGGGTCCTCGTCCGCGCGCCGCCACGCGTCGTCGAGGTCCTTGAGGATCCCGGGTGTCTGCGCGTTGGCGGCCTGCGGCCGGTCCAGGGTGATGACCGCCACCCGGCCGTCGGTCTCGTATCGGACGAAATGTTCTGCTGCCATAGTTTTCTCCTTTAGAATCCCCTGATCACGCTCTCCTGGGCGAAAGACGCCACCAGCGATCCCGCCTGGGCGTATACGGCGCCGGTGCCGAAGCCGCGACCGCCGACCAGACGCTGGCCGCGGATCTCCACCCGCAACCACTGGGACACATCGAATGGCTGGTGGAACCAAAGGGAATGGCTGACGACGCCGGTCTGCAGCCGGATGTGGGCGTCCTGCTGGCTGACGCCGGTTACCGCCTTGAGCAACGTGCCGATCACCGGCCAGTCCGACACGTAGGCGAGCACCGGCCGCGCCAGTGATGCCTCCGTGAAGTCCGGGCAGCGCATCCAGAATGCGAGTTCGGCGGGCACCGAGCTGACGTCGTCAAGCCCGACGTCGCTGATCAGACGGGTCTCGCCGGGCACCACTGCGAAATCAACGGGCTTGGCCGCCACCGGGTCTGAGGTGGCGACGGCGTCGAATTGGTAGTCGTACTCCTCGTCGGCGCGGTCGAGCAGGATTGACCCGGTCGCCACGACGCGGCGCTCCCCAAGGGGCTGATCTTGCCACACGACGGCGCGCCGCAGTCCCAGCGAGCGGCCGTCGTGTGTTTTCTCCAGGTCCAGAAACAACGGCTCCCAGGGCCGCCCTGAACGCGGAAACGCGACATGTACCGACTTGACGGTACGGGCAGCCCCGGCGGCAACCACCAGTTGAGCGAGGATCTGCCCGCCGAAGATCTGTTCCGCGCGTACGTCGGCCACCGGAAGAACCGTGCGGCCCTCGCCATCGGATCCGATGTCGAGGACTGCGCGGAATTGCTCGAGATTCACTGTCTTCCCTCTGCATCCGCAGTCGCGACGAGTTCGAACTTCTTCACCTTTCCGGACGGAGTCATGGGCAGGCCGTCGACGAAATGCCATGCCACGGGCAGCTTCTGGCGCGCAAGTCCGGTCGCTTGCAGGTGTGCCGCAAGGTCGGCGGCCGAGGCGGGGGCCGCGCCGTCGAGCACGACGAACGCGATCGGCACCTCGCCGAATCTCGGGTCGGGACCGGGGACGATGGCGGCCTGGCGCACCCCCGAATGCGCGAGGAGAATATCCTCGATGTCGCGGGCGGAGAATTTCTCACCACCGCGATTGATCACATCCTTCAAACGGCCTGTGATGGTGACCAATCCGTCGTCGCCGACGACACCCACGTCGCCGGTGCGAAACCAACCGTCTTCATCCAGTGCGGCTCGGTTGTCCTCCGGCTGGAGGTAGCCGAGCATGCGCTCGGGTCCGCGGACCGCAAGCTCACCCGCGAGTCCCGTTGGCAGCGGCCGGCTGTCGTCGCCGAGAACTCGCACCTCCACACCGGGGGCCACGGCGCCGTCGGTCCTCGCCCGCAGATCGAACGGGTCGGCCCGGTTCATCACGGTCACGGTCGGTAGTTCCGTCATGCCGTAGACCCGGGCCGCGGGAATACCCTGCTCCTCGCTGCGCTCCATCACCGCCCGCGGTACCGACGCTCCGCCGCAGGCAAACATCCGCAGCGGCAATCGAACCCCGGCGCTGCGCGCGGCTTCGGTCAGCTCCTGCAGGAAGACTGTGGCCCCGGCCGAATAGGTCACCCGGTGCCGCGTCATATCCTGTACTGCCTGATCAGCATCCCAGCGCTCGGCGAGCACCGCGCAGGCCCCCACCAGCAGCGGAATGGTCATCGCGTTCAGCACACCGGTGATGTGCTGAAGCGGCGCCGCCATATACGCGACATCCTCCCAGCCCAGCCCCCACGCGTCGGCGAGCTGCCGGCTCTCGGCCAACAGAGACCGGGATGTGTGCACGGCCGCCTTGGCGTGCGACGTGGTGCCCGAGGTGAACAGGCTCAGGCACGGCTCGCCAGCCCCGACTTCGGCCGGCTGCTGACGCCGGTCGTGCGAGACGACGTCCTCGAACGGCGTCCAACCCGGGCGCAATCCCCGCAGGATGATCCGGGGCGTGTTGTGCAGGCCCGCCCCGGCCAGCAGGTCATCGAAGGCTTCGGCGTGCGCGAAGCCACGGAACGACCCGGCGGCGACGACAGCTGCGGGTCGCATTTGTGCGATCACCCGACTCAGCTCGTGCTCACGGTAGAACGGCGCGATCGGGCTGCTCACCGCCCCCACATGCCAGACCGCCAGGCCCAGGACGTGGGCCTCCCACCAGTTCGGGGTCTGCCAGCACACCACATCGCCCGGGCAGACGCCGGCACCGGTCAGCCACGCCGCAGCCCGCTCGACAAGGTCGAACAGGTCGCGATAGCTGAGCTGCTGTCCGGCCTCAACGACCGCGGGACGGAGACCCCACTGCCGGGCGGCCCGCTCGACCGACGAGCTCATGGTCATGTCGCTGACGTATCCCAGCCGCCGGTACTCCCCGCGCCGGTCCGCAGGAACGTCCGGCGCGGCGATGCGGGCGGCCGTCAACCGTAGCGGGTTCATCCGCCCATGCTCATTCCGCCGTCTACGGTCAGGACGGCACCGGTGATGTAGGACGCCAAGTCGTCAAGCAGGAACGCGACCGCGTGCGCGAGCTCCTCGGGCCGCCCCCAGCGCCCGATCGGGATCATCGACGTCACGACGTCGCGGGCGGTGAACGCCAGCGTTTGTGAAAGCTCCGTGTCGAAGCTTCCGGGAATCACACAGTTCACCGTGATCCCCTTGCGGGCGACAGCCCGCGCGGTAGACCTGGTCAACCCGATGAGTCCGGACTTAGCTGCGGCATAAGGGATTTGCACCGAGCTTCCCATAACGGCCGACACGGATCCGATGTTGACGATCCGACCGAAGCGGCGCTCGATCATCGTGCCCAGGGCCGCCTGGGTGAGAAAGAAGGCCGCCGACAGGTTGACCGCAAGGTGGCGTTGCCAGTCGTCAACCGTTACGTCGCCGTAGCGCCGCTCCACTACCATGCCGGCGTTGTTGACCAGGTAGTCGAGCCGAACATGCCGATCCAGCACCTCGTCCACCAGGCGGCGGCAGGAGTCTGGGTCGCCGAGGTCGGCCTGATGCAGCGTCACCGTGGCGCCCGAATTCTGACAGTTGTCCCTGATCGCGTCCGCGGCGTCGACATCGCGCGCAAAGGCCGCGGCCACGTCGACGCCGGTCAGGGCCAGCTTTTCGGTCACGGCGCGGCCGATCCCGCGGGTACCGCCGGTAACCAGCGCGACACGCCTGCACGCGCTCACGACGACTCCCCCGCCTTGGCCGCCAGTCGGCCGCTCAATTGCTCCAGCGCAGCGCGGTGTTCCTCGGTGTCGAAACACCCGCTCTCGGCACGCGCGCATTCGGGCAACAAGGGGGCCAGGCGTTCGATGTGGGAGTTCAGCAAGCGTCGTGCCTCCCGTGTCGCCTGCGGTGGCAGCGCTGCGAGGCGGTGCGCGAGGCTCACCGCTTCTCGGACCGTCTCTGCGGTCGGAACAACGCGGTTCACCAACCCGAGGCGGTGCGCTTCGGCGCTCGCCACCCGGTCACCCAGGAGCAGGTGTTCCTTTGCCGCCGACAGGCTTGTCAGCAACGGCCACAACAGGATTCCGCCGGCGCCGTCGAGCAGGCCAAGTGCGACTCGCGGGTCGGACAGGAACGCGCTGTCTGCCATCACGATGAGGTCGCACAGCAGCGCGACGGTGGCCCCGGCGCCGACCGCTGCACCGTTGACCGCCGCAACGCTGGGGAACGGCAGCCGGGTCATCGCCCAGAACAACTCCTGGTGCGCCTCGAGGATCGCGTCGCGAACGGCGCGGTCCTCGCGCATCTCCCGGATCGTCTCGATGTCGCCGCCGGCGCTGAACGCGGTGCCCTCGCCGGTAAGCACCATGGCGCGCGCGTCGCCGTCGTCGGAGAGCGATCGGACGGCTTTCAGAAGGGCGTCGGTGATTTCGCCGTCCATTGCGTTCGCCATGGCGGGCCGCGCGAGTGTCAGCACCGCCACCTTCCCGTCACGCCGCACCGCCACCGCCGGGCCGGCGCGCGACGCGATCGGCTTGTCCACGGTCACAGCTCGACCAGCCGCGGAATCATCCCCGTCGAAACCAGTTGCGCCCCGATCGCTCTGCGCAATTCGGTGGCCGAGCCCAACACCGAATCCAGGACCAGGGCGCGGGCCAAAAAGTGGTGGAACGGGTGTTCTGCGGTGAAGCCGATGCCCGCGAGCACCTGCTGGCAGTGCGTCGCCGCGATCCGCGCCGCTCGTCCCGCCAGCGATTTCGCGAGCATGCCCGCGAGGTATACGTCGTCTGCCTCCCAGGCCAGCTCCAGCGCCGCTGCCGCCGCCTCTCGCGCGACGTAGGCGTCGGCGAGGCGGTTGCGCACCCCCTGAAAGGAGCCGATCGGTTGGCCGAACTGCATCCGGTCGCGCGCGTGGACGACGGCCAGATCGATCATGTGGCCGACCGCCCCGACGATCTGATATCCCAGCGCGCGTCGTCCCGCCGTGGCCACCGCCTTCCACAAAGATGTCGCCTGCTCGCCCGTCGACACCACGCTCGCCGGTACGCCTTCGCCGGCGACCTCCGTGATCCCCAGCGCGGGATCCAGCCCCGCAACCCGGCGGGTGAACAGCTGGGCAGGATCGCTCACGCGGACCCATGCGGTCTTCTCGCCCATCCCCACAGGCGCGAGGAAAGCCGTGGTCAAGCGGTGACCGACGACCAGGCCGTGCAGCACAAGGGCATCCCCGTCCAGGTGGCCGGCACGCTGTTCGCCGATCATCGGCAGCACAACGCTGTGGCCGGCTGTTTTGCCGTCGAGCAGTCCCGCCACCGGCAGCAGCAGCACATCCTGAAGTGCCGCAGACATCGAGCCGGCCCGACCGAACGCGTCGAATACCGACGACACCGCCTCACGGGGTGCCTCGGCGAGCAATTCGGTGAAGCCGAAGTCGTCGAGCGCCTCAGACAGCTGCGCGCCGTCGAACTGCTCGACCAGCCGTCGCAAGGTCCCCGACATCAACTCGCGTTCGGTGGCCTCGATGATGTCAGACATCATGTGCTCCTCGGCAATCCGAGCAGGCGGGTCGCCACGATGTCCTTCTGGATCTCACTGGTGCCTCCATAGATCGTGGCGGCACGTGAATACGCCCATTCGCGCCGCCACGCCCGCCCCCGGGGGGTGTCGTCGGTTTCGATCGCGCCGGCCAGCAGCTCACGGGCGGCGTCGAACACCGCCTGGTCCGCGGCGGCGATCAGGATCTTGTCGACGGAGGCCTCCGCGCCCGGCAGTTCTCCGCGCGCGATCCGGTCCTGGGTGGTCTTCGACCGTGCGCGGAACGCCCACAGCAGCTGATAGGCCTCGCCGAGCGCCGCCTGCGATCCCGCGTCGTGCACGGTCTCAAGGAGCATGCCGAGGTGGTGGCCGAGCCACGCGCCTCGCTGCCAGAAGATCGGCCCGCGCTCACACGACAGGATGAACTGGGCCACCTGCCAGCCGCCGTCGATGTCACCCAGCAGGCGCTGCGCGGGCACCTCGACGTCGACGAACGAGGTCGAACAGAACTCGTCGACATCGGCCATCGTCCGCAACGGGCTGGCGGTGACGCCGGGAGTATCCATGTCCACCAGAAACGCGCTGATGCCACGCGACCCCGGCTGACCGGTTCGGGCCAGCACAACGCACCGTGTGGCGTGATGCGCCCAACTGGTCCACAGCTTTTCGCCGTTGAGCAGCCATCCACCGCGATGGGGGCGCGCGCTCGTTCGCAGCGAGCCCAGGTCGCTGCCGGCATCGGGCTCGGAGAATCCCTGACACCAGAACTCGTCGCCGCGAAGCAGCCGGGGAAAGATCTCTTCGACCACCTCGGGCCTGCCGAAATCCGCCACGGCCGGCCCCAGGACTTCGTGCATCGACCATGACGTCGTGTGCACCAGAGCTCGGCTGGTGAGCTCCTCGCCGAGCACGGCGCGAAGGATCGGCGAGCCCCCGAACCCGCCGATCCGCTCCGGCCACCCCCACCGCATCCAGCCGTCGTCGAAAAGCAGCCGCTGGACGCGGCGCTGGTGGTCAAGTTGAGCGTCGACACTGCCGTCTTCCAGCCCGGCGACGAGCTCGCGCAGATGCTCGTCGAGGAAGGCCCGCACGCCGGCGCGGAAATCGTGCACCTGCACGGCAACGCTCCGTTCTCAGGACGTGATGAACCCGGATGCGGCATACGCCTCCCGGATCGGGCCCTTGAGCTCGTCAGGAAAGGCCGTCTGTGGAGGCCGCGAATGCGGATAGTCGCCCACCGGCATGCCCAGCAGGGCGGCGCCGAACTTGAACCCCGCACCCCAGTGCGTGAACGTGCCCGGCCGGGCAGGGTGCGCCTGGTAGCGGCGGCTGGCGGCCTTCATGTCCGCCAGGCCGGATTCGGCGGCGAACTTCTCGGCGCGTTCGAACTCACGGGCCACCAGAAGCGAACGCCATTCGGAGAACAGCCGAAGTCCGGGCTTTTCGTACAGGTACAGCGCGGAACCGAGCGCTCCGGGATGAGGTATGCCCAGCCGGATTCCGGCCTCGTCGTCGGCCTCCCACAACACCATCTCGGGCGCGAGCTTGTGCACGGCGAGGCTGTGCTGCGCGTCGAGCAGCCCGTTCTTGAGCCCGCACAGCGCCGGGATCTCCCGGTACAGCTCGACGCACTCGCTCGGGGTCAGCACCAGGCCGGTCGAGTGGGAGTTGAAGAATCCCAGCGGCATGTCCGTGCGGTCGGCGACGTAACGCAGATACTCCAGCACGCCCGGCTTGCCGGAGCATTCGAAGTACGGGGTGAGGATGTAGCAGATATCGACGCCGAGGTCCTGAGCGTGCAACGTCAGCTCGACGCATTGCTTGGCCGTGTCGGTGCTCGACATCACCTGGATGAGCGCGTCGGGCTTGACGGTGCGCGCCTCGTCCACGGCGACCCGGACGACCTCCTTGAGCTCGTCGGTGGTCAGCGACCAGAACTCCGCGATGCCGCCGGTGAGCCAAATCCCGTCCTGATCCAGATCGACCAGGCAATGCCGCACCGCCGCGCGCAACGCGTCGTAGTCGATGTCGTCTCCGTCCGGGCCGCAGAACGGCGTGTACAGCGAGCTGCAGTTGCCACGCAAATGCTCGGACGCCCACTCCTTCGCCTCTTTACCGGTCACAGACGTGGCCACAACTCACTCCCTTTCGAACCGGTCGCCCGCACAAGTCTCGGGGCCAGGTGATGACTATCACGTGCGCGTCATGGTAGAACGACATGTGCATGCGATGCAACGCACGCTGGCCCGCCACTGCAGCCAGCGACGCACATTTTGCGGTTTTCGAACACAAGAAATCGAGGTCCATGATGTCCAACAAGATGGACGGCAAGGTCGTCGTGGTGTCCGGAGCCTCGATGGGCGTGGGCAGGGCAACCGCTGAGCGCTTCGCGCAGCAGGGCGCAACAGTTGTCCTGCTGGCCCGTCGCAAGCTGCTTCTCGACGAGATCGCCGAGTCCATCGGCGCCAACGCCGTCCCGATCGTCACCGACATCACCTGCAGCACCGCGGTCGGCGCCGCCTTCGAGCAGGTGGCGGCGCAGTTCGGGCACATCGACATCCTGATCAACTCGGCCGGCGCCACTCGCATCCGGCTCATCGAGGAGGCCAGCGACGAGGACATCGCTGTCACCGTCAACACCAATCTGGTCGCCCCGATATACACCACGCGCGCGGCCGTGCCGCTGCTGCGCGCGGCCGGCGGTGGCGACATCATGAACATCTCATCGGAGATCACGCTCGACCACATGCCGATGATGACGCTCTACGCCGCCACCAAACGCGGGCTCAACGGCTTCACCGAATCGATGAACAAGGAACTCCGGCGCGACTCGATCCGGGTCACCCTGGTCATCCTCGGCGCCGTCGGCGACACCGGCATCCACGAGAACTTCGGGCCCGGCGACATCGAGCGGGCGTGGCCGATCTGGGAAGCCGACGGTTACCTCACCAGGATGAGCGGCACCAAACTGCTCACATCGGCGACCGTGGCCGATGTCCTTTACGACGTGCTGATGCGGCCGCGCGAGCTGATGATGGACGTGGTCCATGTCCGTCCGGCAAGTAGCTGAGCGCACATCGCCGCGGCAGCAACAGAACTGAATCAGGACAGGAGATTGTGGTGATCCGACCGATGGAAGGCGTGCGCGTCCTGGAGGTGGCCCAGTTCACCTTCGTCCCTGCCGCGGGCGCGGTCCTGGCCGACTGGGGCGCCGAGGTGATCAAGGTCGAGCACGCCGAGCACGGCGACGCCCAGCGCGGGTTGAGCCGACTGATGGGCATGCCGGTCGGTAGCGGATCCTTCGCGCCCCTGATGGAGCATCCCAACCGCGGCAAGCGCAGCATCGGCCTCGCGCTCGAGCGGCCAGAGGCGCTGGAGGTCCTGCACGAGCTGATCCGGATCAGCGATGTGTTCCTGACGAACTTCCTGCCTGCGGCGCGCCGCAGACTCGGCATCGAACTCGAGGACGTCCGCGGAATCAATCCGGACATCATCTATGTGCGCGGGTCGGGGTTCGGCAACACCGGCCCCGACAGCGAAAAAGGCGGCTATGACAGCACCGCCTTCTGGGCCCGAGGCGGCAGCGCACTCGGAACCACGCCATTCGAGTTCGACGGCCTGTGCCAGATGCCTGCCGGCGCCTACGGCGACTCCCTTGGTGGGATGACCATCGCCGGAGGCATCGCCGCCGCGCTTTTAGCGCGTGAACGCACCGGCGACACTTCCGTTGTCGATGTCTCCCTCCTCGGCGTGGGCGCCTGGGCCACCGCACTGTCAGTCAACTTCGCACTCCTGGCGGGAGGGCCGCCGCCGCGGCAGCCGAGCGGCAACTCGGCGCGCACCAATCCCCTGGTGGGCAACTACCGGACCGCCGACAACCGGTGGATCGTGTTGGCGATGCTCCAACCCGGGCGCTACTGGCCCGAGTTCTGCCGGCGCATCGAGCGGGAGGACCTGATCACCGACGAGCGGTTCGCGACGGTCGAGGCGCTGATGGGCAACGCGGCGCACGCCGCCGACGTCCTTACCAAGGTTATTGCCGGCCGGACGCTGGCAGAGTGGACGTCGCAGTTCACCGGCATGCAGGGGCAGTGGGCGATCGCTCAGGACCCGTGGGAGGTGGGCCAAGACCCGGCGCTGCGTGCCAACGGGATGATCGCCGAAGTTGTCGACGTCGACGGCACTCCACGCGAACTGGTCGCCAACCCCGTGCAATTCGATCAGACATCAGCCCGCATCAGCCGGGCTCCCCAGTTCGCCGAACACACCGACGAGATCCTGCGCGGACTCGGCAAGTCCGACGACGAGCTGATCAGCCTGAAGATTACCGGCGCGGTGACCTGAACGTCATGGTCGGCGGCACGAGTGCACGGTCAGTCCTCACGACGCAAAATCGCTGCCGAACAGAACGCCCACAGATCGTCGACACTCGTCGCACTTCCACCCGCCAGCACCCTGGAGTGTGTCGAGGCGAGCAGCATTTCCTGAAGCAGCGCCGCTTGTGTGTGCAGGTCGACGTCCTGCCGCAGCCGGCCCGCTTTGGCGACGGCGGTCAGCAGTTCGACGATGAAGGCGCGCTGCGGCTCCAACGCGTAGGCGAGCTCTTTGGGACGGGTCTCGGCGAGGTGCAGGTGAAGGACGCTCAAACCCCGGGCCAGCCGGGCCGGCATTGCGGTGATCTCGGACAACGCCTCGAACAGCGCACGAAGCCGCAACACCGGATCCTCGATGCCCTCGCACCGCTCCCGCAACATTGGCATCGCGGTCTTTCGCAGAATCGTCTCGTAGACGGCGAGCATCAGAGTGTCTTTGCCGTCGAAGAACGTATAGAAGGTGCGCTGCGACTGGCCGGACCGGTCGACCACGTCCTGGATGCTGAAGTCACTCTCGTCGCGCTCACTGAGAAGGTCCACGGCAGCTTCGACGAAGCGGTCACTGCGCTTACGGGCGCGTTCGATCGCGTTGCGCAGCGACCGATCGACACTGTCCCTCTGCCAGCTCGGCACATACTCTTCCGCCGGCTGGTCACCGTTTGTTTTCAGCTCAGCTGTCTTCTGCCTCGCCATGGCGTCCCCGCTCTCTCAATATCATTGTCGACTTCTACCAGGAAGTCACCGATGACCTGAGTAACCCTCTCCGGGCATTCCTGGTGCACAGCATGTGCCGCGCCCTCGATTTCCATGTACCGCGCCGTGGCTTGGACCTCGGCGAATCGCCGTCCCTGCGCCCGACGTGTCGGTTCGTCCCGTGCGCCGGCAAGCAACATGACCGGGCATCCGACGCCCGCCAAGGTCTCCGCCGATAGCTCCGAACGACCGGTGCTGTCCGCATGTAGCGCCGTGACGAGCAGCCGCCAGTGCTCGGGTCCGTGATCGGCTTCATGCAGACGTCGCAACGCGAACGGCCACGTCCGGTGCAGATACTTCAGGCTCGGCACCCGGTAATCACTGGGCCGTCCGGTCCCCGGACTGAGCAGCACAAGCGAACGCGCGGTGCCGGGCGCTGCGAGCTCAAGCATCAGCGAGATCTCGGCGCCGTACGAGAACCCGACAATGTGCGGCCTGTCGAGGTGCAGGTGATCGATCAGGTGCAGCAGATCCGCACATATGGTCTGACCCATATCGTCCGACCCGCGGAACTGCGACCGGCCATGGCCACGCAGGTCGGGCAGCACGCAGCGATAGCCGCACGACGACAGGTGGGTGGCCAACCCTCCCCACTCGAACTCACCGGTGGCAGTCGCGCCGTGGACGAACACAATTGGTTCTCCGTCGCCCACGACGGAGTATGCCAGCGTCAGTCCGTCACGCTCGTAGGTGCGCGATCGGCTTCCACCCAGCTGCTCAGTCATCACTTCCTTCAGCGACGATGCGACTCTTGTTCCAATGTCGGATACCGCGCCCAAGGGCGCGGTATCCGCGGCCCTTTCCGAAGACATCTAACGACCCGGGCCCTTCTAATTGCACATTATGGTCTACTGAAACGCTAGGTCGAGATGCTGATCTTGAGGTTAACACGCTAAAGCCAAGATGGCCTGACATAAGCGTGCGTATTCTGTCGCTATCCCCGGATGTGTGCCCGCGTGGCGGGCTAATTCCAGGCGATGGCCTTGAGTTCGGTGAACTCTTCGATGCCGTGATGGCCCCACTCCCTGCCGACCCCGCTCTGCTTGAATCCTCCGAAGACGCCGGTGATGCCGACGCCATTGAGCTGATCGGCTGACCAGCCGGGACCGGAGCCGCCAAGGCTGTCGAAGTTGATCACTCGCGGCCCGACCGTCTGCACGGACACGTTGCCGGCGCGGATGTGTCGGGCGACGTTGAAACCACGAGCGGTGTTGCCCGTGACAACTCCGCCTCCCAGGCCGTAAATCGAATCGTTCGCGATGCGGATCGCCTCTTCCACGGTCTTGTAGGTGATCACCGTGAGCACCGGCCCGAAGATCTCCTCCTGGGCGATGCGCATATCGTTACGAGCGTTGATGAATAGGGTTGGCTCATAGAAGAAGCCCCTGGCGAGGTGTTCTGGTCGTTTGCCGCCGAAAACCAGATCGGCGCCCTCCTCGATGCCGGCCCGAACATAGCCCTCCACCCGCTGCCGCTGCTGTTCCCGGATGAGCGGGCCAATCAGTGTGTCGGGCTCCCTGGGATCGCCCACCTTCAGGGACGACAGCGAATTCGTGGCGCCCTGGACGTACGCGTCGAGCAGATGCTCGGGCAGCAGCACCCGGGTCTGCAACGCACATCCTTGCCCGGCATGGATCATCGACGTGAGCACGCCCATCCCTGCCACGTGTTCTTCGGGCACATCGTCTAAGACGATCGAGGCACTCTTGCCACCCAGTTCAAGCTGTAGCCGCTTGACGGTCGGGGCCGCGGCCGCCATGATCGCGCGTCCGGTCGCCGTGGATCCGGTGAACGTGACCATGTCGACCATCGGGTGGGTCGTCATCTCTTCGCCCACCTCGGCCCCCCCGGAGATGACGTTGAGGACACCAGGCGCAAGCCCCGCGTCCTCGGCCGCTCTGGCGATCTCGTAGGCGTCCAGAGGTGTCCATTGATGAGGCTTGAGCACCACGGTGCAGCCAGCCGCCAGCGCGGGGAGCACCTTCACGATGTTGAGGAAGAACGGAAAATTGAACGGGGTGATCGCCGCCACCACGCCCACGGGCTCGCGGACGACGGCGTGGCCGGTCATCGCGGTAGGGCCGCCCGACGGTGGCGATACCTCGGTCCATTGAACGCAGTACTCCATCGCCTCGGCGATCCATTGTGCGATGTCGATGGTGCCGCGGACCTGAATGATGTCGGCGAGGAAGCCGACCGAGCCGGACTCCGCCATCACCAGTTCCTTGAGCGCATCGTGGCGTTCGTCGAGGATGTTCGCGAACCGACGTAGCGCTGCTGCCCGCTGGCGAGGAGACGTCCGCGGCCAGGGTCCATCGTCGAACGCTCGCCGGGCGGCGGCTATCGCGGCGTGCGCGGCCTTGCGGTCGGCGTCGGGAACCGAGCCGATGACGTCCTCGGTCGCCGGGTCGACGACCTCCATGACGCCAGCGGCGTTATCGGATGTCCAGACGCCGTCGATGAACATGCTGCCGAAGTCCCATCGCACACCCATTGCACTGCTACCTCCGCCTTGGCCGGGATCTCCGCGCGCCTACGCCAACTGCTGAACTACGGCAGAAGATGGTGTGCGTTGGACGGCAGCGATCATATGCGTTTCGTGACAGATGCTATTCCATTAGCACGCAACTGAGCTATCGTCTTGAAGAAGCTGCAGCTCTTGTGCTGCGCTACAGCCGATCGTCGAGGACGACCGCAACGTGCCGGCGCCGACACGGCAGGTTCGGGTCTCGGAAAGGAGTAGGGATGGGAAGAGTGGAGGGCAAAGTCGTCCTCATCAGCGGCGCCGCCCGGGGTCAGGGGCGATCACATGCTCGACTGCTCGCCGCCGAAGGCGCAGACATCATCGCCGTCGATTTATGCGCCGACATCGAGACCAATGAGTATCCACTGGCACGACCCGAGGACCTCGAGGAAACCGCACGCCTTGTCGAAAAAGAGGGCCGCAGGGCGCACACCGCTGTGGTCGACGTCCGCGACAGGGCCGCGTTGTCCGCGGCTATCGATGCGGCGGTCGCCGATCTAGGACGGCTCGACGTCGTCGTGGCCAACGCAGGGATCGCCCCGCTCACGCCGGGACTGCCACCGCAGGCATTCGTCGACGCGGTCGACGTCGATCTGGTGGGTGTGCTCAATCTGGTTCACGCCAGCATCAAGCATCTCGGTTCCGGCGCGTCGATCATCGCGACCGGTTCCCTGGCCGCCTACCTGGCGTCACAGAACGCCGGCGGGATGGACCTTGGGCCCGGCGGCGGTGGATACGCGTTCGCCAAACAGGTCGTCGCCCACTACGTCAACGATCTGGCTCTGCAACTTGCGCCCGGCAACATCCGGGTCAACGCCATCCACCCCACCAACGTCAACACCGACATGCTGCACAGCCCGCCGATGTATCGCGCCTTCCGGCCCGACCTGGAGAACCCCACCCGGGCCGACGCCGAAGAGACGTTCCCCGTCATGAACGCCATGCCGACTCCCTACATCGAACCGGAGGACGTCAGCGAGGTCGTGTTGTTCCTGGCCTCAGACGCCGCACGCTATGTCACAGGACAGCAGATCCGCGTCGACGCAGGCGGCGGGTTGAAGGCACGGCCGTGGTCCGGACCGTAACGCCGTGGGTTCCGTGACGGTGAGACCGGACACGAACGGCAATCCGGCGTTGGCCTACAACAAGTTCACCACGCAAGTCGTCGCGCCGGCAGCCTCGCAGAAGGCGGTGAAAACGAACGCGACGGTGCTCCGTGCCGCCATCACCGAGTTGTACCGGACACCGGCAGTCGTCCTCGCTTTCGTCAAGCACGAAAAGCCTGATCCCGCAGTGACGTCCAGCAGCGTGCGAGCGACGCTGAAGGACGTCAACAACGCGTGGCTGATATCAGCGTTCGACCCGGTGTGACGTCGCCGCCAACGTCGGGGTGATCAGTGGGCGCAGGGCCGCCATCCGTCTGGGCGCCAGCTATGCTGCCGGGCTTGCGTCGGCGCACATCCTGGCCGCCGTCGGGGTGGCGATGGTCATCATCTCGCTGAGCAAGAACACGATCGGCGACGCAACCAACCTGCTCACGGAGAAGAACCTGATCGCCGCGTCCGGGCTGGTCGTTGTCGCGTCAGTCGTGGGTGCCGTCGGTGGCGTTCTCAACGTGGTTCCAACTATGCGCTGGTTCGCCGAGCACCATACACCAACTGCCGCGCAGCAGCGCGCGGCCATGCGTATTGCTAACCGCCAGACCGCCGTTCAGTTCGCGACGTGGGCGGCAAGTGGAGCGGTGTTCGCGTTGATCAACCTGGATGCCGGCGTCGGCGTGGCCTGCGTCATCGGGACCGCCCTGCTGTTCGGCGGTGCGACCACCTCCTGCATGGGGTATCTGGTCACCCAACGTGCCCTGCGCCCGGTCATTGCCGCCGCCATGAGGACCGCGACGGGTGACACGGAGATACCCGGAGTACTCGCCCGACTAGTGATCACATGGGTGCTCTTCAGTGCATTGCCGAGCGCCGCCATCGCGGTCATCGTGGTGGCCAGGGCCAGCGGATGGTTCGTCCAGAAATCGGCTCCCGTTGAAACTCCGATTCTGGTACTCGCGGCGCTCTCGCTGCTCCTGGGAATTCGCGCAATGGTTTTGGTTGCGCGTTCGATCTCAGATCCGGTCCGCAATGTGGTGGACGCCATGGCCGAGGTCGAACATGGCCGAACCACCTGCGTCGCGGTGTACGAGCCGTCAGAAATCGGTCGCCTGCAGTCCGGATTCAATCGAATGATGGCCGGCCTCATCGAGCGCGAACGACTCCGGGATCTGTTCGGCCGCCACGTCGGCGCCGACGTTGCACGCCATGCGCTTGAACAGGACGCCGCGCTCTCCGGCGACGTACGCGAAGTCGCAATCCTGTTCGTCGACCTCGTCGGATCAACGGCGTTGGCCGCTGTGCGACCGCCCGCCGAAGTCGCGCGGATCCTCAACGACTTCTTCCGTATCGTGGTCGCCGCCGTCGACGACCGGCAGGGCCTCATCAACAAGTTCGAAGGCGACGCCGCACTGGCCGTATTCGGCGCGCCGTTGCACATTGAGGAGCCCGGATCGGCAGCACTCGCGACGGCGCGTGTGCTCGCCAACGAACTGAGAAAGCTGCCCATCGTCGACTTCGGTGTCGGGGTTTCGGCCGGTTCCGTGTTCGCCGGCAACATCGGTGCCGAAAATCGCTACGAATACACGGTCATCGGCGACCCCGTCAACGAGGCCGCCCGCTTGGCAGACCTCGCAAAAGAATGGGATTGCCGAATCCTCGCGTCCCGCAGCGCGCTTGCGCGTGCAAATGCCGCCGAGCGCCGGCACTGGGGACGGCGCGGGTCGACCATGCTACGCGGCCGACTTACCGCGACAGAGCTGGCGGTGCCACTCAACGACGACTGATCAGACACCCTCCCCGGAGTTGACAAACTCCAGGTTCGTGGATCGCATTACTGTCGATCGCGATCGGCTTGAGGCAGCGGGAGTTTAGCTGCCTTCTCCGGCGCGCCGCATAAGTCATCGCTGGCCCGTGCCGGAATGTACCGGGATTGAGATCAACAGTCGCGGACACGATCTGCGATAACGCTCCGCGGGCTCGTGAGAGACGCTGCGCCGGGGCGAGGAGGTGGGGCCCGGTGCCACATCAGGTGCCGGGGCCGCCAATCGGGATCGGTTCCTGTGTGCGATTTTCATTCCCGTACCGTCCTTCGGAGGTATGCTGTCCCAATGGATTCCGGTCCAGAGCGGCCCGCACCGAGCCTGTGGTCGCGGGCAATGTGGTTGGCCCGAGCCCATCCGGTGGACTACCTGCTGGCGTTGAGCACGTCGTATGCGGCGCTACCGGTGGTGGGCAAGAAGCTGGAACCGCTGGGCGCGATCACCGCGATGGGGTTGTGGGGTTACCGGCAGGCCCCGGGTTTCGTGTCATCGGCGGTACGGACCCGGATGCAGCCCGGCGCCGCGGCGCTGCGCAGGCAGGAACGGGAGCAGACGAAGACGGTGGCCGCCGCCGCGCTGAGCGGGATCGTGTCCGCGGAGCGGCGCAACGTCGACTGGCCAGCCCCAGAACGCATGTCGCCGGTATTGCGGGGCACCCGGCAACGCAGGCAGTACCTCTACCGGAGCACGGTGCGCTACGGCGATGCCCCGGGACAGGTGCTCGACGTTTGGCGACGCCCGGATCTGCGGCCCGGCCCCGCGCCGGTGCTGGTGTTTGTGCCGGGCGGGGCGTGGATTTTCGGCACCCGGATGCTGCAGGGCTATGCGTTGTTGTCGCACCTGGCCGAGCAGGGCTGGGTGTGCTTGTCCATCGATTACCGGGTGTCGCCGCATCACCGGTGGCCGCGGCACGTCCGCGACGTCAAGGCGGCGGTGGCGTGGGCGCGCGCCAATGTCGACCGGTTCGGCGGCGACCGCGAATTCGTCGCGATCGCAGGCTGTTCGGCCGGTGGTCACCTGGCCGCCCTGACTGGTCTGACCCCTGATGACCCCGACTTCCACGGCGAGCTGCCGCCCGATGCGCACACCTCCGTGGAGGCGGTGGTGGGCATCTATGGACGCTACGACTGGGTGGACCGCTCGACCCCGGAGCGCGACCAGTTCGTCGACTTCCTGGAACACGTCGTTGTCAAGAAGCGGCTGGCCCGCCACCCGGAGCTGTTCCGCCGAGCGTCGCCGATCGCGCGGGTGCGCCCGGACGCGCCGCCGTTCCTGGTCGTGCACGGCACCGCCGACTCGGTGATCCCGGTGGCGCAGGCGCGGGCGTTCGTGGAGAAGCTGCGCGCGGTGTCGGGGTCGACCGTCGGTTACCTGGAGCTGCCCGGCGCCCACCACGGATTCGACATGACCGACGGTTCGCGCACAGGGTCGGCCGCCACGGTGATCGGCCTGTTCCTCAACGAGATCCATCGAAGCTATCTGCTCACCAAGGCGAAAGAGGTTATATAGACGCGTCGCGCGGACGGAAGCGCTCCGACGCGGGAACTACCACTCGTGGATCGTGCATGAATGAGGTGGGGGTGTGAAGCGACTTAGCGGCTGGGATGCCATGTTGCTCTATAGCGAAACACCCAACGTCCATATGCATACGCTCAAGATCGGTGTCATCGACGTCAGCGGCTTCGATGGTGAGTTCACCTTCGAGTTGTTCCGGCGCACGCTGCGCCGCCGTCTGCATCTGCTCGAGCCGCTGTGCTACACACTCGTCGGCATCCCGCTCAAGCTGCATCACCCGATGTGGCTGCAAAACTGCGACACCGACCTCGACTACCATCTGCGGGGGGTCCGGGTTCCGAGCCCCGGGGGTCGCAGGGAGCTGGACCGGGTGATCGGCGAGATCGCCGGCACGCCGCTGGACCGCAGCCGTCCGCTCTGGGAGATGTACTTCGCTGAGGGGATGGCCGACAACCGGTTCGCGGTGATCGCCAAGGTCCATCACGCGCTGGCCGACGGGGTGGCCTCGGCCAACATGCTTGCGCGGGCGATGGATCTCACCGGGCCGATCCAAGACGAGCGGGATCTGTACACCAGCAATGCGCCGCCGTCGCGCGGTGAACTGCTGCGGGCGGCGGCCCGAGACCATCTGCAGCAGTCCGGCAAACTTCCGCGATTGGTCCGCGACACCGCCGCGGGAGTCGCGCGGGTGCGGCGGCGGACCAAGGAGAGGGGCCTGCAGCCCGGGCTGGCCCGCCCGTTCTCGGCCCCGCTGACCTTCATCAACCATGTGGTGTCGCCCGGCCGCCGGTTCGCCACCGCAGCGCTGGCGCTGGCCGACATCAAGCAGACCAGCAAGCACCTCGGCATCACCATCAACGACCTGGTGCTGGCCATCGCCGCCGGTGCGCTGCGGGAGTTGTTGCTGCGCTACGACGGACGCGCCGACGAACCGCTGATCGGGTCGGTGCCGGCCAGCCTGGACACCTCGCCGGACCGGCTGACCGGAAACGCGCTGAGCGGACTGAACGTGTCGTTGCCAGTGCATGTCGACGACCCGCTGGAACGGGTGCGCCTGACCTCGTTGGCCGCCGGCATCGCCAAGGAAGACTTCCATCTACTCGGCCCTACGGTGGTCGCGCAGTGGACGGCCTACCTGCCGCCGCCCGTCACGCCGGCCGTATTCCGTTGGCTGTCGCGGCGCGACGCACAGAACAAGGTGATGAACCTGCCGGTCTCCAACGTGCGGGGGCCCCGCGAACGCGGCCGCTTCGGTGGCGCGACGCTCAGCGAAATCTATTCCGTCGGAACGCTGGTGGCCGGCAGCGGCATGAACATCACGGTGTGGAGCTATGTCGATCAGCTCAATATCTCGGTGCTGACCGACGACTGCACGCTCGACGATCCGCACGAAGCGACGGATGCGATGATCCGCGCCTTCACCGAGATCCGCAGCGCGGCAGGGCTATCCGGCAAGCTGACCGAGGTCGCTACGGCGATGCCGCGGGCCACGCTGGTGTAGCCGGGTCGCGTACTGGCACCGACGCTGCACCCGGTCGCCGGACCTAGCTCCCATCGGCCGTCGGCGCGCCGATCCGGGACAGCAGCTCGCTGCGGGCGATCTTGCCCGTGCTGTTGCGGGGCAGCTCGTCGACAACGGTGATCTCGCGCGGCACTTTGTAGTTGGCCAGGTTTTCGCGCACGTGCTGCCTGAGGTCCTCTGATGTGGCTGGCGCCCTGTCGTTGAGCACGACGAACGCAACCAGACGCTGCCCAAATTGCTCGTCGTCCACGCCAAGCACCGAGGCCTCCGCCACGTCGGGGTGCGACGCAAGTGTCTTCTCCACCTCGATGGGGTAGACGTTCTCCCCACCGGAAACGATCATTTCGTCGTCGCGGCCCACGACGAACAACCGGCCGGCACCGTCGAGATAGCCGATGTCCCCCGACGCCATGTAGCCGCCGTGGAATTCCTTGGTGGTGCCGGACGTGTAGCCGTCGAACTGGGTGCTGTTGTGCACGAAGATCTGGCCGATCTCGCCGCGGGGCAGCTCGTGACGGTTCTCGTCGAGGATACGGACTTCGGTGCCCACCGCGGGCTTGCCGGCGGTGTCCGGTGCAGCCCGCAGGTCCTCGGGGGTCGCGGTGGCGATCATGCCGGCCTCGGTGGCGTTGTAGTTGTTGAAGATCACGTCACCGAACTGGTCCATGAACGCGATCACGACGTCTGGGCGCATCCGCGATCCGGACGCGGTGGCAAACCGCAGCGACCGGCCGCTGTAGCGCTTGCGGACGTCGTCGGGCAGCTCCACGATGCGGTCGACCATCACCGGCACCACGCACAGGCCGGTGGCGCGGTGGCGGTCGATCAGCTGCAGCGTGGCCTCCGGGTCGAATTTGCGGCGCGTCACGATCGTGCACGCCATCGACGCCGACAGCACCAGCTGCGAAAAGCCCCAGGCGTGAAACATCGGGGCCACCACCACCGTCGTCTCCTCTGCGCGCCACGGGATCCGCTCGAGGATGGCCTTGAGTTCCATGAGGCCGCCGCCGGACTGCCTGGCGCTCTTGGGCGTTCCGGTCGTGCCGGAGGTCAGCAGGATCAGCCTGCCGTTGCGGTCGCAGCGGGTGGGCCGCTGGCCGGGGTGCTCACCGATCATTTTTTCGACGGTGAGGTCGTGCTGAAGGGCGTTGTCGGCCCAGGCGACGATGCGCGTGGCGGCGGGGCTCTCGGCCAGCGCGCGTTCGACCGTGGCGGTGAACTCCTCGTCATAGATGACGGCGTCGACACCCTCGCGCTGCACCACCTCGGCCAGCGCCGGCCCGGCGAACGAGGTGTTCAGCAGCACCACCTCGGCGCCGATGCGGTTGACCGCGACCAGCGCCTCAACGAACCCGCGGTGGTTGCGGCACATAATGCCGATCGAGTGCGGCGCGCCGCCGGGGAGCGCCTGCAGCGCCGCCGCCAACGCATCGCAGCGCCGGTCGAGTTCGCGCCAGGTCAGCGTGCCCAGCTCGTCGACGAGCCCGGGCCGCTCCGGGCAGCGCTGGGCCGCGCTGGCGAAACCTGACGTGGCGCTGAAGCCCTCGCGTCGGATCGCGGCCGCGACGCGCAGGTAGCGGTCCGGTCGCATCGGGGCCAGCAGCCGCGCCCGGCGCAGCGCAGCCACCAGCCCGAGGATCACGCTCAGGCGGGCGGACAGGGCCGCCGCCTTGGCCCCGGTCGCTTCGCTCCTGCCCTCCGGTGCGCTCATCAGCCCAGTACCGGGAAGCGGCGCCTGCGAGCCAGCCGGTCGAGGGCTGTCTGCATCACGGACCGGACGTGTGCGTCGACCTTATCGACGTCCGGGTCCTCGCCGAACTGAGCGGCGACGTCGATCGGCTCGAGCAGCTCAGTGACGACCTTGGTGGGCAGCGGCAAGTTGAGCGGAATCATCGCGCTCGGCCCGAACGGGAAACCGAACGAAATCGGCAGGATCTGGGTGCGCAGCAAGCGCTTCAGTCCCAGTCGCTCAGCCAGCCACGTGCCGCGGGTCAGGTACAGCTGGTTCTCCTGGCCGCCGATTGACACCGCCGGCACGATCGGCACGCCGGCCTCGAGGGCCGTCCTGACGTACCCGGTGCGGCCGTTGAAATCGATGACGTTCTGCAACATCGTCGGGCGGTACGAGTCGTACTCGCCGCCGGGGAACACCACCACAACCCCGCCGGCACGCAACGCCTTGGCGGCGTTGGCACGACTGGCACGGATGAAGCCGACGCGGGCCATGAACGTGCCGACCGGGCCGGTGAACATCAGGTCGTGGCTGAGGGTGTAGATCGGGCGGTCGTAGCCGAACTTGTCGTAGAAGGCCACGGCTAAGACCGGGATGTCCGTGGCAAACATGCCACCTGAGTGATTCGCGACCATCAGCGCCCCACCGCGGGGAAACGATTCCAGTCCGCGCACTTCCGACCGGAAATACCACTTGGAGATCGGCCGGACGAATCCTATGATGCGTTCGGTCAGGGACGGATCCCACTTGGCCAGATCCAGGCTGTCGATATCGGTGTCGCTCACTTTTCTCCCCTTCAAGTTGGCGGTGAGGACAATTGGGGCAAGGTGGTTCAGGCCGTGAACAGATCAGGGTGGGCCTCGGCGAGCAGCTCGTCGCGGTCGTCGGCCAGCACGTAACCGGCGCTGATGGCGGCATCGGCGGCGCGCCGGTATTGCATCAGATAGTCGTCGACCGATGGGTACAGCTGCCGAAGCCGAGCGGGTGTGAACGGCAAGGTGCGACCGAACAGCTGACAGATCGCCGGCACCCCGTGTCGAGCAGTCCCCGACAGAACAGCGACCGGTGCGTCAACCGACGGGGTACGAACTCCACCCACGGCATTGCCGTGGGGGTCGGTGGCGAAGGTGGCCGGTGCGATGGCGTTGTGGATGCCCAACCGAGGAGCCGGCGGTGGAGCCTCTCCTCCCCGGGACCAGGCATCCAGGTGGCGCAACGCCGCCCGCAGCACATAGAGTTGTTGACCCCGGTTGACGGGCTCGGGACAGCCGAGCAGCGCTTCCAGCTCGCCGATTTGGGCCTTGTCGCCGTGGGCGCTACCAGCGACTTCCCAGAGTCTGAACCACGCTGAATCGGGCTGGCGGGCTCGCACATATCCCAGTTCGCCCAACAGATCAGTTTCGGTCTGCACCACCACTGTGGGTACCGGCTGGTCCGAGCGGATCAATGTGGGTTCACCACGGAGGACCTGGGCCATGTCAATCGGCCGCCCGCTCTGACCGAGCGGTGCGATACCGGCGGCGCGGCTGTGGATCAGGAAGCCATCGAACAGTCGGCTCGGCGGCTGAATCCCGTTCAGATACGTGCTCAAAGTGGCCGCCGATTGCGACTCGCCCACCGCCAGCACCTTCTGCACCGCCAATCCCTGCAACGGATGGCCAGTCATCGGCGACCCGAGGAGGGCACGCGTGATCTGGGTGTAGATGTCGTAGCAATAGGCGTCGCCCGGATGACTGAGGTGGCGATAGCGCGCCGGATCCAGGGTCTTGAGCCCGCGGCTCGTCTGCCCGCTGCCGCCATCGGGACCAGCCACCGCGGCGGGGCCACCCTCGATACCGGTCCACTGCGCCGATATTCCCGCCCACGCGTAACCCCTGCGGATCAGTTCGGCCGACAGGTACGTGTACTCCGGTGCAACGTCGTGCCCGCCGCTGACGTTCAACCACTCCACGACCAGGGTGCCGTTGAAGCCTTCCGCAGAGTGGGGCCGACGTATCAGCAGCCGCGTGGCAAAGCCCGCCGCCCCGCCCGGTTGCAGCGAAAACCGTCCGTCGGCGGGCAGCTCTGTGGCGCGGAACGCGGTGGCGGTACCAGTGGCGAGGTACTCGGCTTCCCGGTATCCGGCGGCCGCCAAGTCGGGCCCGGGAATGTTAGCCCACAGGACACCGGGACCCTCGAAATGAGTAAGCCTTGCCGCGGCCTGCCCCGGGGAGCCGACACCCACAGGGCGCCGCCGTCCATCGCTACGACCGTTCGCGCGGGCGCGGTCGGGATCGGATGGGCTCAGGTCTATCCCCCTCAAACTCCTGGCGAGAGCGAGTTACATTCGGTGCATCGGATGATCTAAAAAGTAGGACCATCTGATCTCAACGGTAGAACGACACGTGCGGATTGCGCAAATCAGAGCTGCACTCCGATGCCGGCCAGTCGGAGGCGGGCAGCACCGTCTACTGGTCCCGGATAACCCAGCGATCAACTGTTGGCAACGGCGACCATCGCAGCGATATCGACGAATTTGACCCGTGGCCGTGAAGCGTCCTGACCCTTCTTGCGTTCCGCGGCGTCGATGGCCCGCCAGCCACGCCAATCGATGGGTTCGGCGCCGCATTGACCGAGCAGCCGGTCGAGCGCTGAGCGGTCCTTCACGTCACGGGCCAGCCGGCCTTCGTCGAAGTCCGCCCACAGTCGGGCCACCGTCTCTTGGGCACAGGTGCGATTGGTGCCGATCACCCCGCGGGGCCCGCGTTTGATCCAGCCGGTGACATACAGCCCGGCGATGGGCTGCCCCTCGCCATCGAGCACTCGGCCGTCGTGGTTGGGCACCGTGCCGGTGCCTGGGTCAAACGGCAGGCCCTCGATGGCCTCGCCCGTGTAGCCGATCGACCGCAGGATCAGCGACGTCTCGATCAGCTCGGCGTCACGTTCGCGATCCCCGGATATGAGCGTCCCGCTGGGGCCGAAGGTGTTGTGCACGAGGTGCATTCCCTCGACATGCCGGTCGCCGACGACCTCGGCCGGGGAGACCATGAAGCGAAATACGATCCGTTTGTTGTTGGGCGACGGATCACACTGGGTGAACGTGCGTGCGATGTCCAGCTTGAGCGCTGTTTCCACACCGTCTGTGGGAGTGGACTCGAGATCACCGCTGTCGATGATCACGTCGATGCCGGGAAGCTGTCCCAGCGCGTGAAACTCCCCGACCGAGAACGCCGCGTCGCGTGGGCTGCGTCGCGCCAGAATGACGACCTCACGGATCTTGCTGTCTGCCAGAGTTGCCAGCGCGTGGTCGGCGATGTCGGTCTTGGCCAATTCTTCATGTGGCAGGAGCAGCACCCGCGCGACGTCCAGCGCGACGTTGCCGTTGCCGATGATCACCGCACGCTCGGCGGACAGATCGAACGTGTCGCCGGCGTGGTCAGGGTGGCCGTTATACCAGGCCACGAAGTCGGCGGCTGGGTGGTTGCCTGGCAGGTGCTCGCCGGGGATGCCGAGGTCGCGGCTTCGCGACGCCCCGACCGCATAGATGACCGCGTGGTGATGCGCCATCAGGTCGTCGCGGCTGACGTCGCGACCGACCTCCACGTTGAGGTGGCAGCCGAAGCGGTCATTGGTAAATGCGGGGTCGAAGATGTCGACGACCGATTTGGTGTGCTGATGGTCGGGCGCCACCCCGGCCCTGATCAGCCCGAACGGCGTCGGCAGCCGCTCGAAGAGGTCAACCTCGACGCCGTCGACACGCAGCAGCTCGCTGGCCGTGTAGCAGGCCGCCGGTCCGGCTCCTACGATCGCGACCCGCAGCGAGCCGGGTTCAACGGGTTGGTGATCGGCCCGGGTCGGCGGCATCCCGGATTCCAGCGGGTGCCGCTCGAAATAGGCGGCGTTGATCTCGCGAAATCGCTCCAACTCGGGCGGTAGATCCTCGTCGTAGTAGATGGCGTCGACCGGGCACTCCTCCAGGCAGGCGCCGCAGTCGATACATGCCACCGGGTCGATATAGAGCATCTCGGACGTGGTGAACTCGCCCGGCCCGGCCGTCGGGCGAATGCAGTCCACCGGGCACACCGGCACACAGCTACCGTCCTTGCAGCAGTTCTGCGTGATCACGTAGGCCATCGCATCCCCCTGTTGCGTATCCGGTTCTCATGCGCAGCTTCCAGTCAGACTTCGAAACCGTGCTCCTCGGCAGCACGGTCACCGGCATCGCTCGAGAAGGAGTCCAGTACGGCGACGAGCGAGGGCTCGGCCGCGGACCGGCGGAGTGCCAATGCCGCCTTGACCCGGCGGGCACCACCATTGCGCCCTGGGACGAGGACGTGAGCCTCGCCGAGTGAATGGTTCACGTGCTCCGCCTGCCACGTTGCTGTCCACCGTCGATTTCGCTACTGCAACCGTAACTGTAGATACGGCACCATAACATTCTCGTCTGACGATACAGTGATGAGCGTGATGCAGCAGATGCCGCTGTACTAACCATAGTGCGTCGAATTGCGACGCGATACATTGGAATTGTCCCCATTGCCGCGGTGCGCTTCTCCGAAAGTGCGCCACGGCCGCGAGACGGACTCGGGAGCAAAAGCACCAGGCCACGAAAAGTCTTGAGAAATGGAGGAGGACCGTGCAGGTGAGCACTACCGAAAGCGTTCTTGTGACGGGGGCGTTCGGCCGCGTCGGTACCGCGGTGGTGCGACGGCTGCTGGAGGAGGGGCGGGGGGTGGTCGCGACCGACCTCGACATCCCGGCGAACCGCGGGGCGGCGTCAGCCCTGGCCGATCGCGACGGTGTGGAGGTGCGCTGGGCCGACCTGACGAAGCCGGCCGAGGTCGACGCACTCGTTGCGACGGTGAACCCTGCCGCGATCGTGCACTTGGCGGCCGTGATTCCACCGCAGTGCTACGCCCGACGGGAACTGGCCCGCGCCGTCAACGTTGATGCCACGGCGTCGCTGGTGCGCGCGGCCGCAGCGCAGCCGTCGCCGCCGCGGTTCGTCCAAGC
>JAOPWC010000060.1 GCA_025965895.1 Mycobacterium sp. | reverse complement strand
CCACGCCATAACCTCACATTGCGCACGTCGTTGCCCGCTCCCTTGGTTCCTGACCCTTGACAAGCCAGAAACCTTAAGCGACAACGACGTGCGCCTTCTCAGATCAGCAACCCACCCACGGAACAGTCAGAAGAGCCGCAAATGACCCGGAATCGACCGGAATTGCCCGGTTCTGGCTAGAGTCCTTGGGCAACCAATCACCTTGTGACACAACAAAAAATGGGAACCAACCGGACCTATCCAGACCCAAAGGTCGGTAATCCGTTGATGGCGGGTTCGAACCCGCCCGCCTCACGTCAGAAGCCCATTTTTCAAGATCGCCGTCGCGATGCCAGGCCAGGAACGCGTCGCGTCGCTGCGGGCGGTCGTTCCACCTGCTCACCGCCTCGGTCTACGCTCAAGAACGCATAAGGAAAGGTACGCGATGCTCGCAGCGTTCGGGTTCGAAGCCCTGGGTGTAGTCGTCGGGGACATGTATTTCGTCGACCCGGTCCCGCTCGCCGGTCAGGAAACCCCGGAGCGGGGAGTCAGACTGGAGGTCCGTCTCGTCGGCCGGGCCGAGCCTCAGGGGTCGATCTACGCTGGCGTCCCGATCGCCTTCACCCGCCCGGTGTGGCGGGTGGACATTTTCGGGTCCACAGAGAGCCCACCCGGGACGCTGGACCGGGCCCATCACCACCCCCGTTTCGACGGTTGGGAACCCGGACCCCGGCACTTCGTCGCCGAGCTGTCAGCGGACCCGTTGTCCTGGCTGGCCGATCAGCTGGCCGATCCGGGTGCCGTGCTGGCTCGGGCTGGCGTCGATAGTGATTCGGTCACCAAAGCCGATATGACCGGACTCGCCGGGGCCGCCCCGGAGATTGTCGCCGTGGTGAAACGGATGCTCGACGGGGTGCGGGACGGGGAATTGGCCCCGGCTCCCGCCGAGCCGGTTGCTGCCGCCCGCACTGGCTGGCTCTGAATCGGCGCGCATGGCACGATCACCCGCATGTATCTCGGGGGCGGGATTTGGCTGGCGCGCTGCCGATTTCGCGATAGCGACGGCGTCGTTCGCAAAGTGGAAAAGCGCGGGCAGCCCGACGAGTTCGACAAATACAGGAAGCTCGCCGAGGACGCATTGCTTGAAGCATTGACCGATCGCCGTCCGCCCTCTGGGCCAGACGGCATCGGGCTCGACACCGTCATCGTCACGCTGGTCGATCAGCACATCGTGCGCCTGGCCGAGGATGGCCGATCAATTCGCACCCTCGATTGCTACAAGTACGATGCGACCAAGTTGGCGAAATTCATCGCCGGCGCCCGGGTAGGAGAGTGCACCCCGGCCCGTTTCGACGCCGCGTTGCGCTCCATGCGTACCGCGCACGGGCCGACGATGGCACGCCGCGCCCGAACATTGCTGCGCGGCGGCCTGCAATTTGCCGTCCTGAACAACGTTCTCACGACAAACCCCGTCCGCGATGTGCAATCAATCAGGTCCAAAGGCCGGCCCAAGGGCGCCACCGCGCTGACCGTCGACCAGTTGCGCGAACTGCTGACGAAGGTGCGCGAGTCGGAGCTGTGTCAGCGCCGCGATTTGGTCGACCCGATTACCGTGCTGGTCGCGCCCGGGCTGCGGCGCTCGGAACTGCTCGCGCTGCGGTGGTCCGACTTCGATCCGGCCGCGGGCACCATCGCGGTGTGCGGCAAGGTCGTGCGCCAGAGCGGTAAGGGACTGTTCGGTGTCGACGAGACGAAGACGGCCGCGGGTCGGCGCACGATCGCCCTGCCGGTGTTTGCCATTGCGACTCTGGACGAGCGCCGCGGGCGCCCGTTCCTCGGACAGCAGGAGGTCATCTTTCCGTCATCGAGTGGCACCCTCCGCGAGCTCGACAACTTCGCCGGGCAGTGGCGTAAAACGCGCGACGAGTTGGGCGTGCCGGACGTCAGCTCGCACAGCTTCCGCAAGTCGCTGGCAACGCTGATCGACGACGCCGGCCTGTCAGCTCGGATCGGCGCGGACCATCTCGGCCACGCAAAGGTGTCGATGACTCAAGACCGCTACATGACCCGCGGCCGAGTGCACGCCAAGGTGGCCGACCTGCTCGACAACGCACTGGTCAGCACTGATTTGGCGGACATAAACGGTGGATAAACGGTGACCACACTTTTTTGACACCTGTAAAAAACACCCTCTGACTTGCGCCCCCGGCAGGAATCGAACCTGCGACCTAGGGATTAGAAGGCCCTTGCTCTATCCAGCTGAGCTACGGAGGCAACCCCGGAAGTCTATCCAACGGCTCCTGCCTGCCAGCGCCATAAAATCGTCTCCCGCCGCGCTTGTCCGCGGACTAGCGTGGATTCCGCAAGTGAGTTCGACGGGAGGGGACGAATGACGATGACAGGAGCTACCGGTGGTTGATGCGCTCGACGCGGCCGGGCTGCCAGAAGAACTCAATGCGCTGGACATACTTCTGCATCGCGGCGAGTCCAACCCCAGGACACGGTCGGGGATCATGGCCGTGGAAGTCCTGGACACCACGCCGGACTGGGACCGCTTCCAGAGTGTCTTCGAGTATGCGTCCCGTCGCGTGCTTCGGCTTCGACAGAAGGTCGTTACTCCGACGGTTCCGACCGCGGCGCCACGATGGGTGGTGGATCCCGACTTCAACCTGAACTTTCACGTCCGCCGGGTGCGGGTCCCGGCGCCGGGCACGCTTCGTGAGGTGTTCGACCTCGCCGAGGTGATGCTGCAGTCCCCGCTGGACATCTCCCGGCCTCTGTGGACCGTCACCGTCGTCGAGGGGGTGGAGAACGGCCAGGCGGCCGTGTTGCTGCACATGAGCCACGCCGTCACCGATGGCGTAGGCGCGGTAGAGATGTTCGCCCACATCTACGATTTGGAGCGTGATCCGCCCCCGCGAGAGCCCGCGCCGCTGCCAATACCGCAAGACCTCACGGGCAACGACCTCGCGCGCGCCGGCCTGAACCGCCTGCCGGGTGCGATCGTGGGCGGCCTGCGCGGCGCATTGGGCGGCGCGATGCACGTCGCCGGTCGGGTGGCGCGCAACCCAGTGTCGGCCGTCGGCGGGGTGGTCGAATACGCCCGCTCCGGCCTGCGCGGGATGTCTCCGGTCGCCGAGCCGTCGCCGCTGCTGCGCCGCCGCAGCCTCGCGTCGCGTTCAGAAGCAATCGACATGGACTTCGGCGACCTGCGTGCGGCCGCCAAGGCCGCCGAGGGCTCGATCAACGACACGTATCTGGCCGCGCTCACCGGGGCGCTCCGCCGCTATCACAATGAGCTTGGCGTGCCGATCGAGAAGCTGCGCATGGCGGTGCCGGTCAACCTTCGCGCCGAAGCGGATCCGGCCGGAGGCAACCGGTTTGCGGGCGTGATGATCGCGGCACCCCTGGGAATCTCCGATCCGCGCGACCGGATTCAGAACATCCGCACCCAGATGTGCCGACGACGGGAGGAGGCGGCGATCGACATGGTCGGCGCCGTCGCGCCGGTGCTGAGCCTGTTGCCCGACCCGATCCTGGAGTCGATGGCGGGGTCGATCGTTTCGGCTGACGTGCAGGCCAGCAACGTTCCGGTGTACGCGGGAGATACCTACATCGCGGGGGCAAAAGTATTGCGGCAGTACGGGCTTGGACCGTTACCGGCGGTGGCGATGATGGCGGTGCTGATCTCGCGCGGCGGCACGTGCACGGTGACAACACGCTACGACCGCGCGTCGGTCACCGAGGACGACTTGTGGGCGCGGTGCCTGGTGTCCGGCTTCGACGAAGTACTCGCGCTGGGGGGCCCCGGCAGCGTTGTTCCTGCGTCATTCAAGGCGGCGTCATGACCCGGCCCGACGGCGGCGACCGCAGGCCTGCACGCCGCGGCATGCGCTTGCCCGGCTCTGTGTCCGAGGTCGAGGCCAGTCCGCCGGGCCCGGAGATAGGGGCGTTCTTCGATCTCGACGGCACCCTGGTCGCCGGGTTCACCGGCGTAATCATGACCCAGGACCGGTTTCGCCGGCGAGAGATCGGTGTCGGCGAGTTCATCGGCGTGGTACAGGCGGCGCTGAACCATCAACTCGGCCGCGCCGACTTCGAGCAGCTGATCTACCGCGGCGCCGCGATGATGCGGGGCCGGTCGCTGTCGGACCTCGACGAGATCGGCGAGCGGCTGTTCGTCCAGAAGATCGTTTCCCGAATCTATCCCGAGATGCGCGAACTCGTGCGTGCGCACCAGGCCCGCGGGCACACCGTGGTGCTCAGTTCATCGGCGCTCACCATTCAAGTCGAGCCGGTGGCGAGGTTCCTTGGCATCGGCAACATCCTGTCCAACCGATTCGAGGTCGACGAGAACGGCGTGCTCACCGGCGGTGTGGAGAAGCCGATCCTCTGGGGACCCGGCAAGGCCAACGCGGTGCAGAAGTTCGCCGCCGAGCGCGGGATCGACCTGAAGAAGAGCTACTTCTATGCCGACGGCGACGAGGACGTCGCCCTGATGTATCTGGTCGGCCATCCCCGGCCCACGAATCCAGAGGGCAAGCTGGCGTCGGTCGCGGCCAAGCGGGGCTGGCCGGTGCTTCGGTTCACCAGCCGCAGCGGCAGCAACCCGTTGTCGCAGCTGCGCACGATCGCGGGCGTCGCGAGCCTTGCGCCAATCGCGGCGGGAGCGCTCGGGGTCGGGCTGTTGGCGGGCAGCAGGCGCCGCGGCGTCAACTTCCTGACGTCCAACTGGGGTCGGGCGCTGTTGACAGCGACCGGCGTCAACATCAACATGCTGGGCGAGGAGAACCTCACCGCCCAACGGCCGGCGGTGTTTATCTTCAACCACCGCAATCAGGTTGACCCGATCATTGCCGGGTCACTGGTACGCGACAACTTCACCTCCGTCGGAAAGAAGGAGTTGGAGAACGATCCGATCATGGGCACCATCGGCAAGGTGATGGACGCGGCGTTCATCGACCGCGACGACCCGCGCGCGGCGGTCGAGGGGCTGCACAAAGTGGAGGAACTGGCCCGCAAGGGACTGTCCATCCTGATCGCGCCCGAAGGCACCCGCCACGACACCCCCGAGGTCGGGCCGTTCAAGAAGGGTCCGTTCCGGATCGCGATGACCGCGGGCATCCCCATCGTGCCGATCGTCATCCGGAACGCCGAAGTGATCTCGGCCCGCGACTCGACCACGTTCAATCCCGGCACCGTCGATGTCGTTGTGTATCCGCCGATTCCTGTCGACGACTGGACCGTCGAGAACCTGCCCGCGCGCATCGCCGAGATGCGGCAGCTTTACCTCGACACACTGAAAGACTGGCCGCGCGACAAGGTGCCCGAGGTGCGGCTCGGCTCCACGCCGGCGAAGAAGACCCAGGCAAAGAAGGCCGCCAAGAACTCGGCTCCGAAAAAGAGGGCGACGGCCAAGAAGGCGGCAACCAAGCAGACAGCGGCCAAGAAGGCAGCGGCCAAGAAGTCGCCAACCAAGAAGACAGCGAAGAGGGCCGCCGACGCGAGCGGCAACTCGAATTCCCAAACGAGCCCGAAGGTCGCGAAGGCCGCCGCGAAAGGACGGTCATGAGCGGCTGGCCTGACGACATCGCCGGCTTCACGGCCACCGACGACGCACTGGTGCTGGCGTCGGTCTCGTCGGCTGCCGAGCTCGAGCTGTTGAACGACTGGTTGCAGCAACAACGCCGCGAGCACACCGACAGCAATGTCGAAGTGCTGCAACTGCCTGGCGACGATCCGCCTGCGGGCGTCGTCGCACAGCTCGTTGAGCAGCTGGAGGCCGACGAGGACCGGTCGGTGGTGCCGGTCCGCGTGTTCTGGGTCCCTGGCGGCCTGCCAACGCGGGTCAAGGTGGTGGGCCTGCTGTCGGGCCGCGACACCTACCGGCCGCCGGAGATTCTGCAACGCCGCATTCTGCACAAGGACCCGTCGAGGGCGACGGTGGTCGCGGGAGAGCCGGCCAAGGTCTCCGAATTGCGTCAGCAGTGGCAGGACACCACCGCCGCCGACAACCCGCGCGAATTCGCGCGCTTCGTCCTCCGGCGCGCGGCCCTCGCCATCGAGCGTGTCGAGCTGCGGTTGCTCGGGCCCGAGTACAAGTCGCCTCGACTGGTCAAGCCCGAGATGCTCGCATCGTCGCGGTTTCGTACCGGCCTGGAGCAGATCCCGGGTGCGACAGTCGAAGCGGCCGGAAAAATACTCGACGAGATGGCGACCGGCTGGAGCAGGTTCTCCGTCGATCTGATCCCGAACCTGAGCCGGATGCTCTTCAGCCGCGGCTTCGACCCCAACATCGACTACGACCGCGAACAGATCGAACGGATGCGCAAGAACCTGGAGAGGCATCCGGCGGTCATGCTGTGGTCGCATCGGTCGAATCTCGACAGCGCCGTGTTGACGGTGGCTTTGCAGGAGAACGGGTTGCCACGCGCTCACGTGTTCGGCGGCATCAACATGGCCTTCGGGTTCATGGGTCCGCTGATGCGCCGGTCGGGCGTCATCTTCATCCGGCGCAACATCGGCAAAGACCCGCTGTACAAGTTCGTGCTCAAGGAGTATGTCGGCTACCTCGTCCAAAAGCGGTTCAACCTCAGCTGGTCGATCGAGGGCACCAGGTCCCGCACCGGCAAGATGCTGCCGCCCAAGCTGGGTCTGCTCAGCTACGTTGCCGACGCGTACCTCGAGGCCCGCAGCGACGACATTCTGCTGCAACCGGTTTCGATCAGCTTCGATCAGCTTCACGAGACCGCCGAATACGCCGAGTATGCGCGCGGTGGCGAGAAGACGGCGGAGGGGGTGGGCTGGCTGTACGACTTCATCAAGGCGCAGGGCGAGCGCAACTACGGCAAGATCTACGTCCGCTTCCCCGAAGCGGTGTCGATGCGCCAGTATCTGGGGCCTCCCCACGGCGCGATCGCCGATGACGCGGCGGCCAAGCGCCTGACGTTGCAGAAAATGGCGTTCGAGGTCGCCTGGCGCATCCTTCGGGCCACGCCGGTGAACGCGACCGGTTTGGTGTCGGCCCTGCTGCTGGCCACCCGTGGGGTGGCGTTGACACTCGATCAGCTTCACCACACATTGCAGGACTCGCTGGACTACCTTGACCGCACGCACAGGCCGGAGACCAACAGCGCGTTGCGGTTGCGCGCCCCCGACGGGGTGCGGGCTGCGGTCGACGCCCTGTCCAACGGCCATCCGGTGACCCGGATCGACGGCGGGCGGGAGCCGGTGTGGCTCATCGAGCCCGAACATGAGCACGAGGCCGCGTTCTACCGCAACTCGGTAGTGCACGCGTTTTTGGAAACGTCGATCGCCGAACTGGCCCTCGCCTTTGCCGCACGCGCGGAAGGCGATCGGCTGGAGACGTTCTGGGGTCAGGTGATGCGGCTGCGCGACCTCTTGAAGTTCGACTTCTACTTCGCTGATTCGGCGGCGTTCCGAGACCACATTGCCGAGGAGATGGCCTGGCACGAGGACTGGGAAGCTCACGTCAACGCGGGCGGTGGTGACGTCGACGAGTTGCTGCACGCAAAGAAGCCGCTGATGGCGCACGCGATGCTGCGGCCATTCTTCGAGGCCTACGAGATTCTGGCCGACGTGTTGCGCGATGCACCCCCCGAGCTCGGCGAGAAGGAGCTGACCAAGCTCGGGCTGGGTGTGGGAAGGCAATACGTCGCGCAGGATCGGGTCCGCAGCAACGAATCGGTGTCGGCGTTGCTGTTCGCCACCGCGCGACAGGTGGCCGCCGACCAGGGCCTCCTCGCGCCGGCGGAGAACCTTGCCGACCGGCGAGAGGCGTTCCTGGCGGAGTTGCGCGGCGTCCTGCGGGATATGGACCGCATCGAGCAGGTCTCCCGGGACCAGTTCTATGAACGCGAGGCACAGCGACGTCGGGAAGGTCGAGAAACCGCGTAGCCCTGCATCAGTCCTGGGCGTGCCGCTCGTGTTCCCAGCGCTCCAGGGACTCCTGCAAGTCGTAGAGGCCGAGCGCGGCCAGCGGCATTCCAATGGACAGAACGGCGACGAGAATCGTGCTCATCGTGTCCCCCTCTTTCTCGTCGTCACATCGTTGCTGTGTTCGACACGAACGTATGACGGGGGTACGACAACAGCACGAGTAGTTCGCTACCCGTTCACGGCGCGGCCCCACGTTGCTGGTTACCGTGAACCCATGCCAGGAAGAATCGCCACCGCCGAGCAGGCGGAGCTGCCCGAGCTGCTGGACTTCGTCCGTTCGAGGCACCGCATGGTGCTCACCACGTTCCGCCGCGACGGTTCGCCGCAGAGTTCGCCGGTCACCGGCGGCGTCGACGCTGACGGCCGGCTGGTGATCGCGAGCTACCCGCGGCGAGCAAAGAGCGTCAACATCCTGCGGCAGCCAACTGCCAGCGTGGTGGTGCTGTCAGACGATTTCAGCGGACCGTACGTCCAGGTCGACGGAGACGCCGAGGTCATTGACCTGCCCGATGCGGTGGAACCGTTGGTCGACTACTACCGGGCGGTGGCGGGGGAACATCCGGACTGGAACCACTACCGCCGGGCGATGATCGACCAAGGCAAATGCCTCATCCGGATCACGCCGCGCCGGTGGGGGCCCGTGGCCACCGGCGGCTTCCCGCCGCCCTGATCGGCCATACGCTGGACGCATGACGCGGCATGTGTGGCCAGTGCTCACCGGTGTGGCGCTGCTGGCCGGTGTGACCGCTGCAGCCATCGGGGCGCTGTCGCTCGCCGACGCGCTGACGGCCACCGGGCTACCGGACCCGGGACCGGTCACGACGTACGGCCTGCCGTTCGTACGGGCAGCCGGGGAGATAGCCGCCGTCGTGGCCGTCGGATCGTTCCTGCTCGCCGCGTTCCTCGTCGCGCCCCAGGACAACGGCGTGCTGGACGCGGCCGGCTACCGCTCACTCCGGCTCGGCACGGTCGCATCAGGCCTGTGGGCGGTGTGCGCGACTCTGCTGGTGCCGCTGACGCTTTCCGATGTCTCCGGCCAGCCGCTGCGCCGCCTCCTCAGTCCGGCGACGGTGTGGTCGCTGGCCAGCCTCGTCGACACCGCGAGCGCATGGCGCTGGACCGCGTTCACCGCCGCGGTAGTCACACTGGCGAGCCTGCCGGTGCTGCGCTGGTCATGGACACCGTTCCTGCTGGCCGGCGCGGTGGCAACCCTGGTACCCCTCGGCTTGACCGGCCACTCCTCGGCGGGCGGCTCCCACGACCTTGCCACCAACAGCCTGCTCATCCACCTGTTCGCCGGCGCACTGTGGGCCGGCGGGCTGCTGGCGCTGCTGGCCCATGCGATGCGACACGGTGACCACGCCGACGTGGCCGCGCGGCGGTTCTCCGCCCTCGCGCTGTGGTGCTTTGTCGCGATGGCGCTCAGCGGCGTCGTCAACGCGCTGGTCCGGATCCGTGTCAGCGATCTGCTCGACAGTGGCTACGGGCGATTGGTCATCGCCAAGGCTCTCGCCCTCTGCGCGCTCGGGGTCCTGGGCTGGCGGCAACGACGCGTCAGCCTGGTTGCGTTGCGTGCCGACCCCGGGGCGCGCGGCCCGCTGATGCGGCTCGCGCTTACCGAGGCCGTGGTCTTTGGGTTGACGTTCGGCATTGCGGTGGGACTGGGCCGCACACCGCCACCTCCGGCGACGATCGTGAACCCATCGATCCCGGAAATCGAGATCGGCTACGACTTCGCGGGGCCGCCGACACTGGCACGTGTGCTGTTCGACTGGCGCTTCGATCTGATCTTCGGCACCGCCGCGATCGTGATGGCCCTGCTGTACGTGGCCGGAGCGCGGCGGTTGCGTCGTCGCGGCGACGCGTGGCCGGTGGGGCGGACCGCGGCGTGGCTGTGCGGCTGCGCCTTGCTACTGTTTGCGACCTCGTCGGGCATCGGCCGCTACATGCCGGCGATGTTCAGCATGCACATGGCCGCCCACATGCTGCTGTCGATGCTCACGCCGATCATGTTGGCCCTGGGTGGACCGGTCACGCTGGCGTTGCGCGCGCTGCCTGCTGCCGCCCGAGGCCAGCCTCCCGGACCGCGGGAGTGGATTCTGACCGCGTTGCACAGCAGGCTGTCCCGGTTCCTGACGCACCCGGTGGTGGCGACAATCGTGTTTATCGCGGGGTTCTACGCGCTGTACTTGGGCGGGATCTTCGATGCGGTGGCGGGCAACCACGCGGCCCACGTGCTGATGACCGCCCACTTCCTGATCAGCGGCTATCTGTTCTACTGGATCGTGATCGGCATCGATCCCACCCCTCGGCCCATCCCGCCCGTGGCCAAGGTCGGCATGGTGTTCGCGTCGCTGCCGCTGCACGCGTTCTTCGGTGTGGTGCTGATGAGCTACGAGTCGGTGCTCGGCGGAGACTTCTACCGCTCCCTACACCTGAGCTGGCACGCGGATCTGCTCGGTGATCAGCACCTGGCGGGCGCAATCGCTTGGGCCGCAGGCGAAGTGCCGTTGACCGTGGTGCTGATCGCGCTGCTGGTCCAGTGGCGGCGCAGCGATCAACGCACGGCCAAGCGGCTGGACCGCGCCGCAGAACGCGATGACGACGCGCAGCTTGCCGCCTACAACGAGATGCTGTCGCAGATGGCTCGCCGAGACGCCGGCACCCGTCCTAGCTGACGACGCCGGTTTCAGATGTCGCCGGCCCAGCGGCTCCGGTGTCAGATGTCGCCGGCCCAGCGGCTCCGGTGTCAGATGTCGCCGGCCGAGCGACGCCGGTTTCAGATGTCGCCGGCCCAGCGGCTCCGGGTTCAGATGTCGCCGGCCCAGCGGCTCCGGCAGCCATCGCGGCGGGCCAGCTGCCGTAGCGGCTGATGTCGATGCCTGCGGCCGCCGCGGCGCCTTCACAGCCGAACGCGGTGCGCCATGTGCCGTCGGCGAACTCCACCTTGCCGAGCTGCATCGGCGCCGGCAGGACCGACAGGAACGCTCCGAGCGCTGCGGGGGAGAGCAGCCAGCGGTGCCCGGTCAGCGCGGTACCACTGACAGCATCGGGGCACCGGGTTATCGCTGGCTTGGCCGGCGTGGTGTCGAGAACCGCCATCCGGTATCGCGGCGCGGTGCTGAGCTCACCGGCAAAGCGCGCGCCCAGGTCTGTCAGCTGGTCGGCCAGCGGACCGCCGCGCAGGTGCGCGCCGAACACCACCAACTCCACATGGGACGCGGCCTGCAGCGGCCAAACCTCATGGCCCGCAACCGCGTTGGCGAGAAGTGCTGCCACATCGAGCACGACCGCGTCATCGAATGCCCGGCCCAGCACCGTCACCCCGAACTGCGCGTCGCCTGCCGTTCCGGCCGGCACCGCAACCGCGCACATGTCGAACACGTTGCAGAAGTTCGTGTACGTGCCCATCCGCGAGTTCACACCGATCGGGTCCGCGGCCACCTCGTCGATGCGCGGGTGCACGGGGGCGGTCGGCACAAGCAGCGTGTCGGCGCCGTCGAGCTCTGCCAGTGCGACGAGGCGCAACCGCTCGACCTCGCGGCGGTCGCGTACCAGCTGATGCGCAGGGATGTCGCGGGCTCCTGTGACGATGCGGCCGACAATCGGGTCGACCGCCGCATCCGGGTGCGCGTCGATGAATTCGCCCACCGCGGCATACCGTTCACTGACCAGCGCACCGTCGTACAGCAGCTTCGCCGCATCCAGGAACGGCCCAATGTCGACGGTGACAATGCGTGCCCCCGCCTTCGACAGCGCATCCACAGCGGCGTCGAATGCGTCTCGCCAGGTCTGGTCGAGTTCCGGCAGCTCGCGCGGCACCGCGACGACAGGCTGCGGCGGCGCGGCGAGCCGGGTGTCGGCGGGCCACGGGCGCTGCGGCGCGCCTGCGGCCATCACCGCCATCGCGCGGTTGGCGAGTTCGAGGTCAGCCGCGAAAATCGTGACGCAGTCATAGGATTCGCACGCCGGAACGACGCCTTCAGTGCTGACCAACCCGACCGTCGGCTTGATCCCGACGATGCCCTGCAGCCCGGCGGGCACCCGGCCCGATCCGGCCGTGTCGGTGCCGACCGCGATGTCGGCCTCGCCCAGCGCGACGGCCACCGCTGAGCCGGAACTTGACCCGCCGCTGATGAATTCGGGCCGGCGGCTGTCGGGCACCGCGCCGTACGGCGATCGGGTTCCGACCAGGCCGGTGGCGAACTGGTCGAGGTTGGTTTTGCCGACGACGACCGCGCCCGCGGCCCGTAGCGCGGCCACGACCGCGGCATCCCGCCGGGGTGAGTACGCGAACTGAGGGCACCCCGCCGTGGTGGGCAGCCCGGCGACGTCGACGTTGTCCTTGACGGCGAGCCGTAGGCCCGCGAGCGGACCTGAAGATTCTCTGGCGAGCTCGGCGCTGACGTCGCCGTGGTCCCGGCGGGTGATCCAGACCGTCATGCGCTTCAACCTACGGCCCCGTTGTCCCCAGCAGGCAGCTCATCCACAGGACGGCGTCCGCGTCCGCCCCGGTGAGGTCGGTATGTCGGGGAGTTCACGGTGAATGGCGGGGTCACCGGCGACGACGCGGTTGCGGCCGCCGCCGAACCAGAAAAGGAAGGAATCACCATGTTCGAAACGCCACTGACGGTCGTCGGCAATATCGTCACCGACCCGATCCGGCGCACGGTCGGCGGTCAGGAGCTCATCAAATTCCGGGTGGCCAGCAATTCCCGTCGACGCGGCGCCGACGGAACATGGACGGCCGGCAACTCGTTGTACATCACGGTCAATTGCTGGGGGAGGCTGGTGACCGGCGTCGGAGCGGCGCTGGGCAAGGGCGCCCCGGTGATCGTGGTGGGCACGATACACACCAGCGAGTACGAGGACCGCGACGGGATCCGCCGCTCCGCAGTGGAGATGCGGGCCAGCGCCGTGGGCCCCGACCTGTCACGAAGCATCGCGCGCATCGAGAAGAGCGGCTACGGCGGGCCTGAAGCCGAGCAGCGGCCGCCCTCCGAGACCGATGCGGAGCTGGCTGGCGACGACGGCGAGTTGACCGATGACGGGGAGGAAGTCTCCCCGGCGGACCAGTCCGCGATCGGCGGGAAGGCGCTGCCTCTGTCGGCGTAGCGCCGGACGGCCACGCCTACGATGGTCCGCGAGCAATACGACGGACCAAGAAAGGCATCATGGCTGAGTTCATCTACACGATGAAGAAGGTCCGCAAGGCGCACGGCGACAAAGTCATCCTCGACGACGTCACGTTGAACTTCCTTCCAGGGGCGAAAATCGGCGTCGTCGGTCCGAACGGGGCAGGTAAGTCGAGCGTCTTGCGGATCATGGCCGGGTTGGACACGCCGAACAACGGCGACGCGTTCCTGGCCACCGGCGCCAGCGTCGGGATCCTGCTGCAGGAGCCGCCGCTGAACGAGGAGAAGACCGTGCGCGGCAACGTCGAGGAGGGCCTCGGCGACATCAAGACCAAGCTCGACCGGTTCAACGAGGTCGCGGAGCTGATGGCGACTGACTACTCCGACGAGCTGATGGAAGAGATGGGCCGGCTCCAGGAGGAGCTCGACCACGCCGACGCGTGGGACGTAGATTCGCAGATCGAGCAGGCGATGGACGCGCTGCGCTGCCCGCCGCCCGACGAGCCGGTCACGCACCTGTCCGGCGGCGAGCGGCGCCGGGTGGCGCTGTGCAAGCTGCTGCTGAGCAAGCCTGACCTGCTGCTGCTCGATGAGCCGACCAACCATCTCGACGCCGAGAGTGTGCAGTGGCTCGAGCAGCACCTGGCCAGTTACCACGGCGCGGTGCTCGCGGTCACCCACGACCGCTACTTCCTGAACAACGTCGCCGAGTGGATCCTCGAACTGGACCGCGGCCGCGCCTACCCGTACGAGGGTAACTACTCGACCTACCTGGAGAAGAAGGCCGAGCGGCTGGGGGTGCAGGGCCGCAAGGACGCCAAACTGCAGAAGCGCCTGCAGGAGGAGCTGGCGTGGGTGCGGTCGGGCGTGAAGGCACGCCAGGCCAAGAGCAAGGCCCGGCTGCAGCGTTACGAGGAGATGGCCGCCGAGGCGGAGAAGACCCGCAAGCTGGACTTCGAGGAGATTCAGATCCCGACCGGGCCCCGGCTGGGTAGCGTTGTGGTCGAGGTCGAGCACCTCGATAAGGGCTACGAGGGCCGCATGCTGATCAAGGACCTCTCGTTCACACTGCCCCGCAACGGCATCGTCGGCATCATCGGACCGAACGGGGTCGGCAAGACCACCCTGTTCAAGACCATCGTCGGCCTGGAGAAACCGGACAGCGGCACCGTGAAGGTCGGTGAAACCGTCAAGATCGGCTATGTCGACCAGGGCCGCAGCAACATCGACCCAAACAAGACCGTCTGGCAGGCGGTCTCCGACAGTCTGGACTACATCGAGGTCGGTCAGAACGAGATCCCGTCGCGGGCCTACGTCTCGGCGTTCGGCTTCAAGGGACCTGACCAGCAGAAGCCGGCCGGCGTGCTATCAGGCGGTGAGCGCAACCGGCTCAACCTCGCGCTCACCCTCAAGGAGGGCGGCAACCTGCTATTGCTCGACGAGCCGACCAACGACCTCGACGTCGAAACGCTCGGCTCACTGGAGAACGCGCTGGAGAAGTTTCCCGGATGCGCCGTGGTGATCTCCCACGACCGGTGGTTTCTGGACCGCACCTGCACACACATCCTTGCGTGGGAGGGTGACGCCGACAGCGAAGCCAAATGGTTCTGGTTCGAGGGCAATTTCGGGGCCTACGAGGAAAACAAGGTCGATAGGCTCGGCGCGGAAGCCGCTCGTCCGCATCGGGTGACCCACCGCAGGCTGACGCGAGACTAGGGTGGGCGGGGCTGCATGCCAGCGCCGGCACGCCGCGCCGAATCAGGAGCGATCCGCATGACGGTCAAACCCGAGGCCAGCAGCCTCGATGGAACGGAATGGGAGAAGTCCCCCAAGGCCATCGAGGAAATCATTCGGGTCTACGCCGACACCTACCGCGGCCCCCAGGGAGACGCTCCCGAACCGGAGCCGATCGCCGGTGACGCGCCGGCCGAACAGGCCAGCGCCGAGGAGTTGGTCACTGCGCCGATGCTGTCCGCTCACCGCAAGCTGGGCGAGCGGCGCACACCGGAGACCACGAACATCGCCGCCTACCTCGACGGCGACGCCGAGGGCTTCGGGCCGGCCCTGCAGATGATCACCGACGACGCGCCGATGTTGATGGAGTCGGTGAACGTGTTGTTGCACCGGCTCGGTGTGGCCTACGTCGCGATCATGAGCCCGGTCTTCCGGGTCCGCCGCGGGCGAGAGGGGGAGCTGATCGACATCGCGCCGGCCCGCGACGGCGGCGACGGTATCGACGAGGCCTGGATTCACGTGCAGTTGGCGCCCTCGGTCGACCGCAAGGCGGCGGCCAAGGCCGAGCGGATGCTGCCGGCGGTACTTGCCGACGCGCGGCGGGTGGCGCGCGACTCGACCGTGATGACGAACGCGCTGCGCGGGCTGGCCGACGCACTCGACTCCGACGGCTGCGGCGGTTTTCCGGCCGCCGAGCGCTACGAGGTCGCCGAGTTGCTTCGCTGGCTGCTCGACGGCCATTTCGTGCTCGTCGGTTACCAGCGGTGCTCGGTCGGCGATGGCGAGGCCAGCGTCGACGATGCCAGCCGGCTCGGCGTGCTGCGGCGGGGCCAGGAGGTCTTCCCGCAGCTCACGGAGTCCGATGAGTTGCTGGTGCTGGCACAGGCGACGATCCCGAGCTATTTGCGCTACGGGGCATACCCGTACGTGATCGTCGTCCGCGACAACTCGGGCGAGCAGCCCGTCGAGCATCGGTTCGTCGGATTGTTCACGGTGGCGGCGATGAACGCCAACGTGCTGGAGATCCCGGTCATCTCCCGTCGCGTCAAGGAGGCGCTGGCCAAGTCCGGACGCGATCAGAGCTCACTTCCCGGCCAGCTGATGCTCGATGTGATCCAGACGTTCCCGCGCTCGGAGTTGTTCGCACTCGACGCCGACAATCTGCTGGCGATGGTGACCGCGGTGATCGACCTGGGCTCGCGGCGCCGCGCGCTGTTGTTCTTACGGGCCGATCAACTGGGCCATTTCGTATCAGCCCTGGTCTATCTGCCGCGCGACCGCTACACCACCGCCGTGCGGCTGGAGATGCAGGACATCCTCGTGCGCGAATTCGGCGGCACGAGTATCGATTACACCGCCCGCGTCAGCGAATCACCCTGGGCCGTAGTTCATTTCACAGTACGGCTGCCCGACGGTTCCCGGCGCACCAAGATCGACACGTCAGAGGACAACCGGCTGCGGGTACAGGGGCTGCTCACCGAGGCCGCACGCACCTGGGCCGACCGCTTGACCGGCGCGGTGCAGTCAGGCGATATCGACCAGGAGCGGGCCGAGCACTACGCCGAGGCGTTTCCCGAGGTGTACAAGCAGGCTGTCTCGCCGATTGATGCGATCGCCGACATCGCGATCATTGAAGAGCTGCACGACAATTCGGTCAAGCTGGTGTTGGCTCTCGGTAGGGTTGAGCGCGTTTCGCAGCTGACCTGGTTTCTGGGCGGCCGGTCTGCATCCCTTTCCCAGCTGCTGCCGATGCTGCAGTCCATGGGTGTGGTGGTTCTGGAAGAGCGACCTTTCACAGTCACCCGGCCCGACGGGCTGGAGGTGTGGATCTACCAGTTCAAGGTCTCCCCACACCGGACCGTCCCGCTGACGCCGGAGGACCCCGAACTCGACGAGATGGCACAGCGGTTCGCCGACGCCGTCACCGCGATCTGGCATGGCGAAGCCGAGATCGACCGGTTCAACGAGCTCGTGCTGCGCGCGGGTATGACCTGGACGCAGGTCGCCCTGCTACGTGCCTACGCAAAATATCTGCGTCAGGCCGGTTTTCCATACAGCCAGTCGCACATCGAATCGGTGATCAACGACAACCCGCACACGGCCCGCTCCCTCGTGGAGCTGTTCGAGGCGTTGTTCGACCCGGAAGCGTCCGACACCACGCGGGACGCACAGGCGGCCGCCACGGCCGTTTCGATCGACATCGATGCGCTGGTCAGCCTCGACACTGACAGGGTGATGCGAGCCTTCGCGTCGCTGGTGCAGGCCACCCTGAGGACCAACTACTTCGTCACGCGCGAGGGTTCGGCTCGGCGGCAGGGCGTGCTCTCGCTGAAAATGAACCCCCAGTTGATCGATGAATTGCCGTTGCCGAGGCCGAAGTTCGAGATCTTCGTGTACTCGCCGCGAGTGGAGGGAGTTCACCTTCGGTTCGGTCCGGTGGCGCGCGGCGGCCTGCGCTGGTCTGATCGCCGGGAAGACTTCCGCACCGAGATCCTCGGCCTTGCCAAGGCTCAGGCCGTGAAGAATGCCGTGATCGTCCCGGTCGGGGCCAAGGGCGGATTCGTCGTCAAACAGCGGCCGATCGCCACCGGGGACGCCCCTTCGGACCGGGAGTCCGCGCGCAACGAAGGCATCGCGTGCTACCGGTCTTTCATCGCGGGCCTGCTCGACGTCACCGACAACGTCGACCGAACCACCGGGACGATCACCGCCCCCGACCAGGTCGTACGCCGCGACATTGAGGACGCCTACCTGGTGGTGGCCGCCGACAAGGGCACCGCGACGTTCTCTGACATCGCGAACGAGGTGGCGAAGTCGTACGGCTTCTGGCTCGGTGACGCGTTCGCATCAGGCGGATCAGTCGGCTACGACCACAAGGCCATGGGCATCACGGCCAAGGGCACCTGGGAAAGCGTGAAACGGCATTTCCGGGAGATGGGCCTCGACACGCAGACCGAGGACTTCACGGTGGTCGGCATCGGCGACATGAGCGGGGATGTGTTCGGGAACGGGATGTTGCTGTCCAAGCACATTCGGCTGATCGCCGCGTTCGACCACCGGCACATTTTTGTGGACCCGGACCCCGACACAGAAACGGCGTGGGAGGAGCGCCGCCGGCTGTTCGAGTTGCCACGGTCCAGCTGGGACGACTATGACGGGTCGCTGATCAGCGAGGGGGGCGGCGTATACAGCCGCGAACACAAGTCGATCCCGGTGAGCTCCCAGGCGCGTCAGGCCTTCCACATCGACGATGACGTCGAGGAGATGACGCCGCCCGAGCTGGTGAAGGCGATCTTGCGCGCGCCGGTGGACCTACTTTTCAACGGCGGCATCGGCACCTACATCAAAGCCGAGTCGGAGTCCAACGCCGATGTCGGCGACCGATCCAACGACATGGTGCGGGTGAACGGGAATCAGGTGCGTGCCAAGGTGATCGGCGAGGGCGGCAACCTCGGCGTGACGCAGCTGGGCCGCGTCGAGTATGACCTAAGCGGCGGCCGGATCAACACCGACGCTCTGGACAACTCGGCCGGCGTTGACTGCTCCGACCACGAAGTCAACATCAAAATCCTTGTCGACTCACTGATTACCGCGGGCAAGGTCGACGCCGGCGAGCGCACCAAGTTACTCGAGTCCATGACCGATGAGGTCGGCAGCCTGGTCCTCGCCGACAACGCCGAGCAGAACGACCTGATGGGCACCAGTCGCGCCAACAGCGCCAGCATGATGAGCGTGTACGCACGCCAGATCAAGGATCTCGTGAAGCGGCGCGGGCTCAACCGCGAGCTGGAGGCGCTGCCGTCGGACAAAGAGATTCGGCGACGGATCGATCAGGGCATCGGCCTGACGTCACCCGAACTCGCGACCTTGATGGCCCACGTCAAGCTCGACCTGAAGGATCTCGTATTAGCCAGCGAGTTGCCGGACCAGGATGTGTTCGCCTCACGGCTGCCGCGGTATTTCCCTGCGCAGCTGCGCGAACATTTCGGTTCCGACATCCGCTCGCACCAGCTGCGGCGCGAGATCGTCACCACGATGCTGGTCAACGACGTCATCGACTGCGGCGGTATCACGTTCGTCTACCGACTGATCGAAGACGCCGGGGTCAATCCGCTCGACGCGGTGCGCACCTTCGTCGCGGCGGACGCGATTTTCGGGATAGGGGAGACCTGGCGGCGCATTCGCGCCGAGGGTGAAGTGGGAAGCATCTCGACCGTGGTGTCCGACCGGATGACGCTGAATCTGCGCCGGCTGCTGGACCGCGCCGCGCGGTGGTTGCTCAACTACCGCCCGCAGCCCATCGCGGTCGGCGCCGAAATCAACCGATTCCGGGCCGAGGTACGAGCGTTGGCGCCACGCATCGCGCAGTGGCTGCGCGGCGATGACCGCGAGATCGTCGAACGGGTGGCCGCCGAGTTCGTTTCGCACGGTGCCGCCGAGGACCTCGCCGGGGTCATCGCGGCGTCGTTGTACAGCTACAGCCTGCTCGACATCATCGACATGGCCGACATCATCGAGCGCGACAGCGCCGAGGTGGCCGACACCTACTTCCCGCTGATGGGCCACCTGGGAATTGACGGTCTGCTCACCGCGGTGTCCGAGCTTCCCCGCGACGATCGGTGGCATTCCTTGGCGCGGTTGGCGATTCGGGACGAGATTTACGGGTCGCTGCGCTCGCTGTGCCGCAACGTGATGGCCGTCGGTGAGCCAGAGGAAAGCGGTGAGGAGAAGATCGCCGAATGGGAGCACACCAATACCTCGCGGGTGGACAGGGCACGGCGGACGCTGACCGAGATCTATGAGGACGACGAACGTGACCTGGCCACGCTGTCGGTTGCGGCGCGGCAGATCCGGGCGATGACGCGGACGAGCGGGACGGGCCCGACGGGATAGTGGGCGAAAAGTTCATCACCCCGGTCCCGGTGCGCTGGTCGGACATCGACATGTACCAACACATCAATCACGCCACCATGGTCACGATGCTGGAAGAGGCACGGGTGCCGTTCCTGAGTGAACCGTTCGGTGCCGAGATCAGGACGACGGGCTTGCTCATCGCCGAGGTCAAGGTGAGCTACAAGGGACAGCTGCGTCTGGTCGACTCGCCGCTGCAGGTGACGATCTGGGTCGACCGGCTCCGGGCCGTCGACTTCACACTCGGCTACGAGGTGCGTTCGCTGACGGCCGATCCCGACTCGCGGCCGTCGGTGCTTGCCGAAACGCAGCTGGCCACCGTCCACATCCAAGAGCAGCGGCTGCTGCGGTTGACACCGGCTCAGCGGGATTACCTGCAGCGCTTCTTGCGATGATCGGCAGCCGGGAGCGCGGCCTATGGCTGGATCCCGCGCACCATGCCGACTTGGCCACGTTCGTCGAGCGGGCCCAGCGGCTCGACGATGCCGCGGTGATCCGGCTGCGTCAACGCTCAGACGGGCTGCTGGCGGCGTGGACCGCGACGGGCTTCGAAGTGCTGGCCAGCAGGGTGGTGCGCGGGCGCGTCCGTCCCAACGACATCTCGGCGGGTGCCGACGCGCTGTTGCGCGGCCTGGCGGCGATCGACCCCGCAGGCCACGTGGATCCCGGATTCCCGATGGACTCCGCGTGGCGTGGTGCGCTGCCCCCCGAGTCCGGGTTCGTGCACCTCGACGACGTTCCCGCCCGCGCGGTGCTCGAGCTTGCTCAGCGCGGCATTGAACTGTCCAAAGAGCATGGGGCACAAGGACCACCGGTGTCGCTGCTCGACCAGGAGGTGGTCCGGGTCAGCGCGGCGCAAGGCCATGTCGGCATCCCGATGCGGTGCGTGTTCGCGTTGACCGCGATGGGTTTCGTGGCCCCTGAGACCGTCGAGGAGATCGTGCGGGTTCGCGTGCTGCCCGCATGGCTGCGTATCGACGCCCGGTTCGGGTCGGTGTACCGCCGCCGGGGCGATCCGCTGTTGCTGATTTAGAGCTACATCAGCCACGCCGCGGTGTCGGGCGGCAGGATGCCGTCGTCGACCGGGCCGCTTGCCAGGAGCAGTTCACCCCGGGGCAGCGGGATCGGCTCAACGCCCGCATTCAGCGCGCAGCGAAGGCCGCCCGCCCGGAACACCAGCGCATCGGCCGGGCTGTCCATCCACTGGATCGACAGACCAGCGAACTCGCGCCGCTGCGCGCGCAGGCGCAGCGCGCGGCGGAAGAATGCCAGCGTCGAATCAGGCTCCGCGAGTTGGCGCTCGACCGTTAGCGGCGCCCACTCGGCCGGGATAGGCAGCCAGGTGTCGAGATTCGTGGAGAACCCGAACGGGGGGGTGTCGCCGTTCCAGGGCATCGGTACCCGGCAGCCGTCCCGCCCACGCCTGGTGTGGCCGGACCGTCGCCACACCGGGTCCTGCAACGCCTCGTCGGGCAGCTCGACATTCGGCAGCCCCAGTTCCTCGCCGTTGTAGAGGAATACCGCGCCGGGAAGCGCGAGCATCACCAGTGCCATCGCCTTCGCCCGCGCCAATCCGGGCGAGCCGCCGCCATACCGGGTGACCTCACGTTCGGCGTCGTGGTTGGCCAGCGTCCAGGTAGGCCTGGCGTCCGCGAGCGCGCCAGCGGCGAGTGAGTTCTTGATCGCGTCGCGGATCTCGGCCGCGTCGAACTCGGCCTGCAGCAGCCGGAAGTTGAAACCCAGGTGCAGCTCGTCGGGGCGCAGGTACTCCGCGAAGCGGTGGTTGTCGCGGACCCAGACCTCGCCGATCGCGACGGCATGTTCGTAGTCGTTGAGCACCGAGCGGATGTTGCGGTGGATGGCGTGCACCCCCGCGTGGTTGAACCGTGGATCGTCGTCGTTGTTGCGCAGCAACATGTTGTCGGTGATATCCATGTCGGGCAGGCCCGGCGGTTTGGCCATGCCATGCGCCACATCGAGCCGGAAGCCGTCCACCCCGCGCTCGAGCCAGAACCGCAGCGTCTTCTCGAAGTCCTCGAACACTTCCGGGTTGTCCCAGTTGAGATCCGGCTGGGTGGGGTCGAACAGGTGCAGGTACCACTGGCCCGGGTTGCCGTCGGGCTCGGTGACCCGGGTCCAGGCGGGGCCGCCGAACACTGATACCCAGTTGTTCGGCGGCTGGGCACCGTCGGGGTGACGGCCGATGCGGAAGATGTAGCGGTCCCGCTGCGGGCTGCCGGCCCCGGCGGCCAGCGCGGCCTGAAACCACTCGTGCCGTGAGCTGGTGTGGTTGGGCACCAGATCCATGGTCACCTTGATCCCGCGCTCGTGGGCGCCGTCGATCAGGCGATCCAGCGCGTCGATGCCGCCGAAGAGGGGATCCACGTCGCGCGGGTCGGCGACGTCGTACCCGTGGTCGGCCATCGGCGACACGGTCACCGGGTTGATCCAGATCGCGTCGACTCCGAGCACCCGCAGGTAGTCCAGCTTGGCAACCACGCCGTCGAGGTCGCCGACGCCGTCACCGTCGCTGTCTGCAAATGAGCGAGGATAGACCTGGTAGAAGACCGCGCGAGACCACCAGGGGCGGGATTCGCTCACGAGCGCTCATTGTGCCGTACTTCAGAACGGCGAGTAGACCGTCGAGTGTGCGGCCATCTCCAGGTAAGCCAACACGGCAGTCGACTGAGCGCCGTGGGTGACCAGGGAAACAAACTCAGCGGCGAGCGCTGTGGGATCAAATATCTTTGAGTCGGCTACTCGCTCGAAACGCGAAAGAGGGTCTCCCAACATGAGCAGGTGGAGTACAGCACAGCCGCTGCCAGCGCAATGTCAAAGAGCCCCTGGTGCTGTCCTCGGCGGGAAGAGGTCTCGTTCACTAATTTTGCCGATTAGCTCAACATGTCTCCGCCAAATCTTTCGTGAACTGTCGGGAACCCCGGCCCTCGTCCGCACCCCATGCCAGTCACTCGGCCACCCGTCCCCGGCACCTGCAGGAACCGAAGTTCCAATCACCTGAGACTTGGGCCTATTGTCTCCAGGCTCATAGCGCAAGTGGTACGCGTCAATGAGAGCGTGGTCGCGTCCCAGGTGCGGTGTAAATAACCACGGCCTGGGTTCCTCGGATGCGACGTTAGGCGACTGCTCCGACACTTTCCGGCGTCCGGGCCGGGGTCTCGGTCGCGGTGCGTGACAGATGCCATGGGTGCACCTGGCCGCGCTGACCGTCGTCGGGGGGATCGGCAGCACCGTCGGGCGTCTGGGCAAACATCGGGTGGTCTTGCTTCGGGCGCGTTGGGCGGATCAAACTGACCCTGGTGAACACGACCCCCCGCGGATGTTGCTCAAACCCAGCCTGGTGCAACGGCTTCATCTGGTTTACAGGGGTGCCGGACCACCTCTACAAGGCTCTCGAGCGGATCCGTGAGGCCGCGAACGCATGAGCGACGTCGTGGTTATCGGCTCCGGTTTCGCCGGGCTGTGGGCCGCGCTGGGCGCCGCACGGCGACTCGACGAGCTGGCGGTATCGACGGGCACGGTCGATATCGTCGTGCTCAGCGCCAAGCCGTTCCACGACATCCGGGTCCGCAACTACGAGGCCGACCTCAGTGCGTGCCGCATCCCGCTCGGCGAGGTACTCGATCCGGTCGGCGTCGGGCATATCACTGCCGAGGTGACAGCGATCGATCCCGTCGCGCGAACGGTCACAGCCGTGGGTGGTGGCGATGGTCAAACCGGGACACACGGGTACGACAGTCTTGTTCTGGCGGCGGGCAGTCAGGTGTTCAAGCCTGACATTCCGGGTCTGCAGAAATTCGGATTCGACGTCGACACGTATGACGGCGCGATGGCGCTCACCCGTCATCTGATCCGGCTTGGCGATGGCCCGGTGACGCCCGGGGCGGCGACGGTGGTCGTGGTCGGCGCCGGACTGACGGGCATCGAAGCCGCCTGCGAGCTGCCGGGCAGACTCGCCACGGTGTTCGCCGGTCACGATGTCTCGCCGCGGGTGGTGCTGATCGACCACAATCCGAAGGTGGGCTCCGATATGGGTCAATCGGCGCGGCCGGTTATCGAATCGGCCCTGTCGGACAACGGAGTTGAGGCTTTGACCGGCGTGGGTGTCGCCGCCGTCGACGAAGACGGTGTGACGCTGTCCTCCGGTGAGAAGGTGCCCGCCGCGACAGTCGTTTGGTGTGCTGGGATGCGGGCCAACCCACTGACAGCGCAATTACCGGTCGAGCGTGACCGGCTCGGACGCCTGCCCGTCGATGACTACCTGCGGGTGATCGGCGTGCCCGGTGTCTTCGCGGCCGGCGATGTGGCCGCCGCGAAGATGGACGATCAACACCTTTCGGTGATGTCGTGCCAGCACGGCCGTCCAATGGGCCGCTACGCCGGCTACAACGTGATCAGCCATCTCGTCGGCGAGCCTATGTTGCCGCTGCGGATCCCCTGGTACGTCACGGTTCTCGACCTCGGCCCGGCCGGCGCGGTATATACAGAAGGCTGGGACCGCCAGGTGGTGTCGCGCGATGCGGAGGCCAAGGCCACCAAGCAGAGGATCAACACGCAGCGGATCTACCCACCCTTGGCCGGCGATCGGGATGCGCTGCTGGCCGCCGCCGCGCCCACACTGCAGGACCGGCCGGGGCTCGGGCACTGAACCCCGCCCGGGTTACCGGAAGCTGAGAACCTCGTCCCCAGTCCCTGCGAGACACCCACTGGTGCTCGATGCGGTTGAGCACGCGCTCTGGGACCCGTGGCCGCCGCGGGGGCGCCGACCTAAGTGGGGTAATCCATCACAAGGACGTCGGCAGCAGTACACCCCGGTCCGGTTCTCCGAACGCCTGGCCGAGGCCGGGACCGCGCCTCCGTTGGGACGCTGGGTGATTCGTTCGATAATGCGCTCGGAGACGATCATCGGCCTATACAAGACCGAGGTGGTCAAACAGCGGGGCCCGTGGCGCACCGTCGAGCAGATCGAGTACGGCGTCCGGGCCGGGATGTCGGTCGTGGTTCATCCGGCGCACCCATTCGAACACGACCGCGGCGGCGACCAGATTCCGTCTCACGCATTTCAGCCCACACCAACCGGACGGGATAGCCCGAGCCTGACGCGGCGATGATGCAACGCGGACGTTCCTCCTGGCATCGCTAGCGGTCGCGCCTTGGTACTTCGAAGCGGAGGCGCTGCCACCCAGCTGTCGAGGTGACGCCGCTGCTGGCGGTGCGCTGCCCGGACCGGCTGTGGGCGTTCGGGGCAGTAGTTGGCGTGCCACACGAGGTGTGGGCAGTTGCCGGCATCACCGGCTCACCGCCGCGGTGGTTTGAGATTTTCCGGAAACTACCAGGCAGAGTTGACCATCGAGTGAGCGGCCATCTCAAGGTAAGCCAACAGTTCCTTGCGATGCTCGTCGTCGAGGGTGTCCGCGTCGATCTCCGCGACCGCGATGTGCATGTTGCGCAGCCATGCGTCGCGCTCGAACGGCCCGATCCGGAAGGGGGCATGGCGCATCCTCAGCCGAGGATGGCCACGCTGCTCGGAGTACGTGCGCGGGCCGCCCCAGTACTGCTCAAGGAACATTCGGAGACGTTCTTCGGCGGCATCCAGCTCGTCTTCGGGATAGAGCGGGCGCAAAATCTCGTCCTCCCGAACCAGTGCATAAAACCGGGAGATGATGGCGTTAAACGTCTCGGCGCCACCCACCGCGTCATAGAACGATTGCTGCTCGACCTGGTCCATTACATCCATTGTCCATGGGCGTCGTCACCCGTTGTTCACCGGTTGACCTGCGAACACGAACAGAATTGTCGTGCGCTGTGTCCGAATCCATGGTGAACTGGTCGGCGGAGGACACATGGCGCAGCGCAACAAGAGCCGTGGCCACCGCCATCATGGTGCCCCGGCAGGTCACACCGGCCCCGTGACCGATCGCGTTCTCCATAGCGTCGAAACCCAACCTCCCTCGACCGACAGCGGGTCCATCTGGGGCCGTCGGCGCGTGCTGCTGCTGAACTCCACCTACGAGCCGCTGACCGCGCTGACGATGCGCCGGGCGGTGGTCATGCTGCTGTGCGGCAAGGCCGACGTTGTGCATGACGACCCGTCCGGCCCGGTCGTTCACTCGGCCACCCGCACGATCGTGGTTCCGTCGGTGATTCGGCTGCGATCCTACGTACGGGTGCCTTACCGCGCCCGCGTCCCACTGACGCGTGCTGCGCTGATGCACCGCGACCGGTTCCGCTGCGCGTACTGCGGCGCAAAGGCCGACACCGTGGACCACGTGGTTCCGCGCAGCCGCGGCGGCGACCACTCATGGGAGAACTGCGTCGCAAGTTGTTCCACCTGCAACCACCGCAAGGCCGATCGCCTGCTGTCCGAACTGGGCTGGTCACTGCGGTCGGTCCCGACGTCGCCCAAGGGCCAGCACTGGCGGCTGCTGTCCACCGTCAAAGAACTCGACCCGGCCTGGGCCCGATACCTGGGTGAGGGCGCGGCCTAAGCGGCGCCTGCGATACGGTTTGCGGCGTGAGCGTTCTCGAGGTCCACGCCCTGTTCGTGGGCATCCCGCTGTTACTGGTGGTAATACTCGCCGCACTCATCTGGTCCCATAAGGGCCCTCATCCCGCGACGTACAAACTGTCGGAGCCCTGGACGCATGGGCCGATCCTGTGGGCGGCCGTCGACGAGCGAATCGGCGACCCGTACGGGCATCCCGACGATCTGACCGTAGGAGGCGGCGCCAGTGGTAAGTGGTGAGCTCGCAACCATTCCGGAACCGGACTTGCCGCCGGGCTTCGTCGTCACGGCCAGTGGACGGATCTCCGGAGTCACGCAGCCGGGCGACGTCTCGGTGGACTACCCGTTCCCGACGATGGACCTGGTCGCCCTCGACGACGCGCTGACGTACGGCTCTCGCGAGTCGAAGGCCAGGCTAGCGGTCTACATCGGGGACCTGGGCGAGGACAGCGCTGCCCGCGCCCGGGAGATCCTGGCACAGGTCCCGACGCCCACCGATGCGGTGCTGCTCGCAGTGTCGCCCAACCGGCATGCCATCGAGGTGGTCTACGGCGCTGGGGTCAAGGGCCGCGGTGCTGAATCGGTGGCGCCGCTGGGCGTGGCAGCCGCGGCGTCGGCGTTCAAGGAGGGCAACCTGATGGACGGAATCATCAGCGCCGTGCGAGTGCTCAGCGCAGGGATCTCCCCGCCGTAGCCTGCAGCGGCGCGAACGTTAGCCTTATCCGCGTGTGCCGCTGGGTCGCCTACCTCGGCGCTCCGATTGCGCCTAGGGAACTGTTGCACGATCCCCAGCGGTCGCTCATAGAGCAAAGCCGTCGGCACGCGCCCCACATGGCCATCCCCAACGGGGACGGCACCGGGCTGGGCTGGTACGAGCATCGCGCGGAGCCGGCGTTGTTTCGCAGCATCACCCCCGCGTGGGGCGACGAGAACCTGTTGGAGCTGGCCAAAGAAATCCGGTCTCGGTTGTTTCTGGCCCATGTACGGGCCGGAACGGGAACACCTGTGCAACAGACCAACTGCCACCCGTTCCGCTATCGCAACTGGCTGTTCGTCCACAACGGCTACGTGGCGGCCTACGACACGCTCCACCGTGAGTTGCTCTTCGCCGTGCGGCCCGACCTCTTCACCAACATCGAGGGATCCACCGATTCCGAGTTGCTGTTCCACCTCGCGCTGACCTTCGGCCTCGAGGAAGACCCGGTCGGGGCGCTTGAACGCATGGCGGGATTCGTTGAGGCGACCGCAGAACAGGCCGGCGTGACGGATCCGGCCCTGCAGATGACCGTCGGCGTCAGCGACGGAGCGCGGTTGTACGCGGCACGCTATGCCTCCGGCTCAGAGGTGAACACGTTGTTCGTGAGCGAAGACGCCGGATCCATACGAATGCTCTATCCGGAGAACGAGCGGCTGGCCCACTTCAGCCCCGATGCCCGTGTCGTGGTCTCCGAGCCGCTGTCAGACCTGCCCGGCCTTTGGCGGGAAGTCCGCGCGGGGACCGCCCTCGTGATCGGTGAGAACATCGAAGAACGGGCGTTCGCGCCGACCACCCCTGGCTAGCGCGTGCCCATGGCGTTCAAGGCGTTGATCACCGCGATCGGCGCGCAGGTCGCGAAGGCTAGGCCGCGTCGCAGGTGCGCGCGCGCAACGCGCGCTCGACCCCGGCGCGACCTTCCAGCACCAGTCGGCGCAGCGCCGGCGGGATGTCGCCGGCGAGGAACTCATCGGCTGCAGCGATCCCTTCGTCGCTGATGTCCCACGACGGATAGAGCCCGACGACCACCGTTTGGGCGACCTCGCTGGACCGCCGCTGCCACACTCCCGGGATTGCCTCGAAGTAGCGCGATGTGTACGGCTTGAGCAGCTCGGCCTGACCCGGAGAGACAATGCCCGCGATGATCGCGCGGCCGACGATGTTAGGCAGCGTGTCGTCCTCGATCACCTCGGTCCAGGCTTTCTCCTTGACCTCGGCCTGCGGCCGCGCTGCAGCCGCCTGACGCGCATGCCGCTTGCCCGCGGCGGTCGGGTCGCGCTGTACCTCGGCGTCGATGAACGGGGTCTGCGGACCGTCGGAGTCGACGACGCCGGACCTCGCCAACGCTGTGACGATCCGCCAGCGCAGATCGGTATCCACCACCAGGCCGGGCATTCCGCGCTCGGCGGGGTCGGTGTCCAGCAGCGCCGACAGCACCTCGATGTGGCGCATCTTCAGCACCGACGAGCACAGCGCGTTGACGAAGGCCAGTTGGTGATCCGAGCCGGGCGCGGCGCCCCTGGCCAGCTCGAGCACACGGTCGGCGAACGCGGGCCAGCCTTCCGAGCACGCCCAGGCAGGGTCGGCGTAGGAGCTCAGCGCGGTCTGAGCCTGCATCAGGAGTCGCTGCGCGACTCCCACCTCGGTTTCTGCCTCGACGCCGGCGCTGACGAGCGCGACGAAATCACGGGGGCGCAGTTCGGCGTCGCGGGTCATCTCCCACGCGGCCGACCACACCAGCGTGCGGGGCAACGGTTCGGCGATGTCGGCGATGCGGCTCAGCGCGTTGGCCAGCGAGTCCCCGTCGAGCCGCAGCGAACAGTAGGTCAGGTCGTCGTCATTGACCAGGATCAGCTTTCCGCGTGAAATACCCTGCAGGGCAGGGACTTCGGTGAGCTCGCCCTCGACGTCGAGCTCCTCGCGGTGCACCCGCACGAGCTTCCCGGACCCGTCGTCGTCGTAGATGCCGACAGCAAGCCGGTGCACCCGTGTCTCCCCCGCGCCCGGCTCGGCGCCGCTCTGGCGGATCGCGAACCGGGTGAACCGACCGTGGTCGTCGAGGTCGAAGTCGGCCCGCAGCGTGTTCAGCCCGGTGGTCTTCAGCCACTGATCGCCCCAGTCCGACAGGTTGCGGCCCGAGGCCTTCTCCAGCGCGCTCAGCAGGTCGCTGAACCTCGCGTTATCGAACGCATGCGCGCGGAAGTAGTCGCGCAGCCCGGCGAGAAACTGCTCCAGCCCGACGTAGGCGACCAGTTGCTTGAGCACGCTGGCGCCTTTGGCATAGGTGATGCCGTCGAAGTTGACCTCGACCGCGGCCAGGTCCGGAATGTCCGCCGCCACCGGGTGCGTCGACGGCAGCTGGTCCTGCCGGTAGGCCCACGACTTCTCCACGTTGGCGAACGTCGTCCACGCCTCGGTGAACTCGGTGGCCTCCGCCTGGCACAGCACCGAAGCGAACGTCGCAAACGACTCGTTGAGCCACAGGTCATCCCACCACT
>JAOPWC010000017.1 GCA_025965895.1 Mycobacterium sp. | reverse complement strand
CCCGCGCCGCGCCACCGCCACCCGGATCACCGCGCGCTGTCGACGTCCTGCTCGACGGGTTGGTGCTGCGGTGGACCGAGGGTTATGCAGCGGCGGCGCCGACGCTTGCACGGGCAGTCAAACTGTTTCTGGCTCTTGACGTCCCCACCGACACAGACACAGTCGGTCGTTGGCTCTGGCTCCTATGTGCAGGCGCCAGCGCCGAAGTCGCGTTCGACGTATGGGACGCCGAATCCTCGCGGGAACTGGCCACTGGCGTGGCACAATTCGCCCGCTGCACCGGCGCGCTCGGGTCCATGCAGCACGCGCTCAATACTCTCGCCAGAGCGCACCTTCTGGCCGGCGAGCTGAGCAATGCGGCACTGATGATCGACGAAGATCGCCTGATCGCCGAGGTCACCGGGAACCCGCCGACTGGATACGCCGAAATGATGCTCGCGGCCTGGCGCGGCCAGCAGCCGCAGGCCTCTGAACTGATCGAGGCCACCTTGCGGGAGCCGGCCGCCGGTGGTGTGAGCTCGATGGTCGACGTAGCGCACTACGCCAGCGCGGTGCTCAACAACGGCCTCGGTCGCCATGCCCCCGCCCGCGACGCCGCGTGGCGGGTCTTCGCGCTCGATCAATTGGGCGCCGGACCGTTTGCCTTGCCCGAGCTGGCCGAGGCGGCGTCGAGGACCGGTGACACGGCCCTTGTCGAGGCGGCACTGGAGTGGCTGTCCGAACGCGCGCGGGTGACGCCGACAGACTGGGCGCTGGGAATCGAGGCCCGGGTGCGCGCCCTGCGCGGTGAGGGCGACGCCGCCGAGCGCTGCTACCTCGAGTCGATCGCGCGCCTCGAGCGCACCCGCGCCCGCGCTCAGCTGGCCCGCGGTCATCTGCTCTACGGCGAATGGCTCCGACGCGAGCGGCGTCGCACCGACGCGCGTGCGCAGTTGCGCATCGCACACGACATGCTGGACACGATGGGTATCGAGGCGTTCGCCGAGCGGGCCCGCCGCGAACTGCTGGCCACTGGCGAGACCGCGCGCAAACGCACCGTCGAAACCACCCTGGAACTGACCGCCCAGGAGGCCCTCATCGCCAGGCTGGCTCGCGACGGGCTCTCCAACCCGGAGATCGGCGCGAGGCTGTTCATCAGCCCGCGCACCGTCAAGTACCACCTGCGCAAGGTCTTCATCAAGCTCGACATCACCTCGCGCAACCAGCTTGACCGCGTCTTGCCCAGCGACCCGAGCACCGTCCGACCGCTGTAGCCGCGCGCCAGTAGGCCGGCTGTTGCTGCAGGGTGACGCCGTTGGTGCTAGGTCGGTTCCGGGTGCCGGCCGCCGGTGCGGCCGTTGGAGGGGGCGGCTCGCCGCCGGGTTACGTCCGCCGCGGTGGGATAGTCGGTATAGCCGTCGGCGCTGCCCGCGTAGATGGTGGCACGGTCGGCGTCGGCGAGGGGATCGCCATAAGTGAAGCGGGCGATCAGATCAGGGTTGGCGATAAACGGTGCCCCGAAGGACACGGCATCGGCCAGACCTTGGCTGATGATGTCGTTTCCGGACTCCTGGGTGAAGGCGACGTTGGCGACGATCGCCCCGTCATAAAGCGCGCGATAGCGGGCGAACGACGCGAGCCGCTCCCCCGGATCAAACGAGCCCATCAGGTGCAGGTAGGCCAGGCTGGCCGAGCTGAGTTGGGCGATGACTTTGTCGTAGTCGGCGAGAGTTTCCTCATCGGCGGTGTAGACGTTCCCGCTGGCCCAGTACGGCGAAATCTTCACCGCGATGCGTCCGGTATCCCACACCTCGCTCACGGCGGCACGGACGTCGAACAGGAATTGGGCACGCTTGTCGGTGCTGCCGCCGTAGCCGTCGGTGCGTTGGTTGAGGCGGGGGTTGAGGAACTGGGCGATGAGCTGGTTGCCCTGGGCGTGGATCTCGACTCCGTCGAAACCGGCGCGGTGGGCGTTGGCGGCGGCGGTGCGGTAGTCGTCGATTGTCGCGGCGATCTCTTCTGAGGTGAAGGCGCGCGGGGTGACGGTGCCCTTCATGCCGGTGGGGGTGAAGGACTTCTCGCCGGGATTGACGGCCGAGGGCCCGGCGGGCAGGCGACCGGCGAGATGGTCAGGATGAGAGACGGCCCCGACATGGCCGAGTTGGGACACAATCCGGCCGCCGGCGTCGTGCACTGCGTAGGTGACCGCGGCCCAGCCGGCGGTCTGGGCGTCGCTGTAGATGCCGGGGACGTTCGGAGCGCCGATCGCTTGCTCACTCACCCAGGTGCCGTCGGTGATGATCAGGCCGGCGGTGGCGCGCTGCGCGTAGTAGCGGGCCTGCAGTTCAGTGGGGCTAGGTCGGCGTTGTCGGCGCGGGCGCGGGTCATGGGCGCCATCACGATGCGGTTGGGCAGCTTCAGATCGCCGAGGCGGACGGGCTGCAGCAGGAGCTGCCGGGTAGTGGTATTGAGCATGAGCGGTTTCCTGACTGCGTGGTCGGGCTGGGTGGTGTCGGTCAGTCCTGTTTGAGGGCGTGCAGTCCAGACAGCGGACCGCCAAGCTGCATGAGGCGACCGCCCTCGCGCAGTGCTCCCAGGTCGACCGTCGCGAAGCCGAACCCCTCGGTAAGTGCGGATACGCGGGCTTTGGCCTCGGTGTCGTCGCCGGCGATGAACAGCAGCTGACGGCCCGCCTGGTGGTGGGGGTCGGCGGCGATGTATTCGCCGAAGAGGGTGTTGAGCGCCTTGACGACGCGGGCGCCGGGCAGCAGGGAGGCGACGTATTCGCTGCCGGTGAGACCACCGAGGTCGGCGATCTTCCAGTCCGGTGGTGGGGAGGCGAACTGATTGGTGGCGTCGATGACGATTCGGCCTTCCCAGTCCGATAGTCCTGCCACAACGTGGGGAATCTGCGGCCAACCCACAGCGAGCAGCACGATCTCGGCGCGGGCTGCTTCCTGCGGCGTGCCCGCGGCGGCGGTCGGGCCGAGGTGGGCGAGCACGTCGGTCAGGGTCGCTGGGCCGCGGCTGTTGCTCAGCACCACCTCGTGGCTGTTCCGCTCGCGCGGGGTCGACGCAGTCGGGATCGCCGATCTGATGAAGGACGCCGGGCTCACCCACGGCGGCTTCTACAACCACTTCCCGTCCAAGGAGGCCCTGGCGGTCGAGGTGTTCAACGCGGCGTTCGCCGACTCGCTCGGCAGGCTCGCCGGTACCGTCCGCCGGGGTCCGGATGGCTCACGGTCACCTCTGGAGCGGGTCGTGGACCGGTACTTGTCCGCTGCGCACCGCGACGCCGGCGACGGAGGCTGCCCGTCCGCGTCTTTGGTGACCGACGCCTGGCGCCAAAGCGGACACGTCCAGGCCGCCTACACAAAGGGGGTCGAAGGCTACGTCACCGGGTTTGCCGAGGAGATCACTCGCGAAGCAGCTGAAAAGGGTGAGAACGTCGACTCTGCCGAAGCCCGCGCGCGAGCCATCCGACTACTGAGCGAACTGGTCGGCGCGATGGTGCTGGCCCGTGCGGTGCACCGAGTGCAGCCCGCCCTATCCGATGAGATCCTGCACAGCGCCCGCCGGGCACGATGAATCCGTCAAACGCAGCCGTTGACGAGCATCATCGGCGGGGCCGGCGAAGCGAAATCGAGGTGCTCGACCGGCTGATCGAGGCTGTCCGCGCGGGTGAGAGCCGGGCGCTCGTGGTGCGCGGCGAACCGGGTGTGGGTAAGACGGCATTGTTGGACTACCTCGCCGATCATGCGTCGGGCTGCCTGGTGGCGCGTGCCGCTGGTGTCCAGTCGGAGATGGAGCTGGCGTTCGCCGGGGTGCATCAGTTGTGCGCGCCGATGCTCGATCACGTCGAACGGCTCTCGGTGCCCCAACGCGATGCGCTGCGGACGGCGTTGGGCATCAGTGCCGGTTCGGCGCCGGATCGTTTCCTGGTGGGCCTGGCGGTTTTGGGCCTGCTCTCCGATGTTGCCGAGCAGCGGCCGCTGATTTGTCTGGTGGATGACGAGCAGTGGCTCGATCGGGCGTCAGCGCAGGTTCTGGCG
>JAOPWC010000171.1 GCA_025965895.1 Mycobacterium sp. | reverse complement strand
GACGGCGACGGGCCGGGTGACCGGGCAATTCTTGCAGTGATGTCACTACATCACGCCTTGACCGTCCCGCCGGCCTCGACGGCCGGTGAGCTGGCGACTCGCGCCCTCGCTGATGGCGCATTGTTGTACGAGCAGACCTCCTTGGGACCGGGCATCAGCCTCGCCACCGTTGCACTGTTGCACGCAGGTCGTCTCCATCAGGCTCAAGAGGCGGCCGACGCGGCCGTCCAAGACGCGCGTTCCCGTGGTGCTCGACTCGCCTCCGCGGAGGCATCAATCGTGCGGTCACTGGTCGGCTATGCGCGAGGAATGATCGTCGACGCGGCTGACGATGCGCGCTTCGCGCTGAATGTCCTACCGCCCGGTGAAAACGCCCACGCCCGAACGGCACTGGCCACACTGGCCAACTGCCTTGGCGAACGCGGAGATCTCGCGGCAGCCTCCGATGTGATGGAACGTGCGATCAAGGAATTGACTGCACCCGCCGCACCCGTCATTGACGCCTACGTATACCTAACGCGGGCCCGGCTGCACGTCCTGGCCAGAGATCTTGGTTCGGCAGAGCGAGATCTCGTAGCGGCACGGGACCTGATCGGCCAACTGGAACCGATCAACCCGTCGGCATTGCCGTGGCGATCGCTCGCGGGCGTGATTGCGCATCGATGCGGTGACGACGAACGTGCCCGAGAACTCATCGACGATGAAATCCGCCTCGCCGTCTTGTTCGACGTGCCGGTTGCACTGGGAGTTGCGTTACGCCGTCGCGCCCTCACCGAGACCGGAGACAGGGCCTGCCATACGTTCCGGGAAGCGATCGCCGTTCTCGCGGAGACCGACGCGACCTTACAGCTGGCTTATGCGCATGCCGGGCTGGGTCGGGCACGCCGTCTCTCCGGCCAGCGCGCCAGCGCTCGAACGCATCTGTCAATCGGCCTAGATCTGGCCCATCGGTGCGGCGCACTAGGCCTGGAGACGGAGCTTCGCCAAGAACTTCTCGCCGCCGGGGCCCGACCGCGACGGCACGCGGTCACCGGACTCGAGTCATTAACCCCGACAGAGGTTTTGGTGGCCACGTTGGCGGCGACGGGATTGTCAAACCGTGAGATCGCCGATCAGAGTTTTATCACCCGAAATACCGTTGCATGGCATCTGCGCAACGTCTACCGAAAGCTCCAGATCGACTCGCGCGCGCAACTGCCGGCGCTCAGCGCACCTGACCCGCCACCGCCAGAGACCGAATAGCCGACTCGCCCCAGAGTCAGCAGCACACAGAAACGAAGTGGCAAGGTCATGCAATATCAACATGAGGTGGGCTCACCGGGATTGATTCTGCGACCCCTGAAGCCCGGCGACTTAGGCTGGGTGGTGCAGCGCCACGGCTTGCGTTATGCCACAGAGTACGGCTGGGACGTGACGTTCGAAGGCCTCGTCGCACGGATCGTCGCCGGATTCGCTGAGCGAGGTGACGACAAACGCGAGGCGGCGTGGATCGCCGAGATCGACGGTGAGCGAGTCGGCTGCGTGTTCTGCGCGGCCGCTGACGCGATATCCACCGCGCAACTACGCTTGCTGCTCGTCGAACCGCCGGCACGCGGTGCGGGGGTGGGAACTCGGCTGGTCAACGAGTGCCTCGGGTTCGCCGCCCGATCTGGCTACACCCGGGATCATGCTGTGGACTCAAGATGTGCAACTGGAGGCTCGACGCCTCTACCAGCGGGCCGGATTCAAACTCGGCACCTCCCCGGACGGGTGATAGTCCCCCACTCGACCCTTTTGCGCGTGCAGAACCGCACCTAGAAGTTCGGCGGTCCGCTGCACCGACCTCCCCCGCCCGGTTTTAAACCTATGTGAAGGAAAGAGTGAATGAATCGATTTGACATTAGCGATATTTCAAAGCCGCTCATCGTCGCTCCGATGGCGGGAGGACCGTCAACTCCCCAGCTCGCTGCAGCAGCCAGCAATGCCGGCGGTCTCGGTATGCTCGCAGGCGGCCTGCTGAGCCCCGATGTCCTCGCTGAAAGAATAGATGCTGCACGTGGGCTAACCTCGGCGCCGCTCGGCGTCAACCTATTCGTCCCTCAACCAAGTGCGGGCACGCAGCGTCAGTGCACCGAATACGCAAAAGCTCTAGCACCTGAGGCCCAGCGGTACGGCGTTCGGATCGGAACACCTCGGGACGACGATGACGGGTGGGCGGCCAAGCTGCTTGTCGTGTCGGACATGCGGCCGGCGGTGGTGTCGTTCACATTCGGTCTTCCTTCCGAGCAGATATGCTCGCGCCTGCATAGCTGCGGAATACTGATTTTCGCCAGCGTTACGACCGTGGCAGAGGCCAAGATGGCGGTAGCGCGTGGTATCGACGTACTGATAGTGCAAGGACCTGCCGCCGGCGGACACCGGGCCACCTTCGATCCTGCAGCCCCACCGTGCGACACGCCATTGCTGCAGCTACTCACCGCGATATGTGTCGATGCGGATGTCCCTGTTGTCGCTTCCGGGGGATTGGCCACCGCAGATGACGTCGCACGGGTGCTAGCCGCAGGCGCAGTCGCAGCTCAGCTTGGCACCGCGTTTTTGCTCGCCGACGAAGCAGGCACACACCCGACACATAGAGCGGCATTGCGCGACGCGGCTTTCGCCGAGACCGTGGTCACCCGAGCGTTCACCGGTCGCTATGCACGGGCCTTGCGGAACGGCTTTGTCGATCGATATGGCATGCAAGCCCCATTTGGTTTCCCGCAGATCGGCCTCGTGACCGCTCCACTTCAGTCGGCGGCCGGCGAAGCAGACGATCCACACGGAATGGCCTTATGGGCAGGCACCAGCTTTCGACAGGCGCGCAATGGCTCAGTCGCAGAGATCGTCAGAAGTCTGACGTGATATCGCGCCAGGCGCGACACTTGCACACCGAGAAGCTCGATGCGGGATATGTTCGTATTCGACCCGCCGGACTTGGAACGGCCATGACCTACCGTGTCATGTGCTCGACGTACGGTAACGGCGAATTGCCCAGCGCGGCACTGGAGTTCCATGAGCGTTCCGCAGTCACGAGAATTGTCTTAGAGGGAAAGATGCAGCTGCTATGAGGCTTCCCAACATACGGCCGGGCAACTCGCTTGGGCACCGTGTCGTCACACGGATCGCAAGCACCGCGCTCGGCATCACGGTTATCCGCAAGGTGGGACCGCGTATTGATCCGACTTTGATTCGGCTCACCGGCGGACGGCTGTCATCCGTCACACCGTTTCCCGCGCTTCTGCTCAGCCACAGCGGCGCAAGAACCGGTGTCACCCGTACGACGCCCATCGTGTACTTCACCGACGCGGGACGTGTCATCGTGATCGCGTCGAACTTCGGGGCGCCCAAGAACCCCGCCTGGTACTACAACATCAAGGCGAACCCCGAGGTCACTCTGTTAGGCCGTGGCTTCAGCGGGTCCTTCCTCGCCGAGGAAGTGGTTGGTCCCGAACGCGACCGACTGTTCCAC
>JAOPWC010000164.1 GCA_025965895.1 Mycobacterium sp. | reverse complement strand
TGGCGGCCGTGATTCCACCGCAGTGCTACGCCCGACGGGAACTGGCCCGCGCCGTCAACGTTGATGCCACGGCGTCGCTGGTGCGCGCGGCCGCAGCGCAGCCGTCGCCGCCGCGGTTCGTCCAAGCCTCCAGTATCGCGGTTTACGGCGCGCGAAACCCCCACCGGATCAACGATGTGCTGACCGCCGACACCCGACTGTCCCCGACAGACCTGTACGGCAGTCACAAGGCCGAGGCCGAGGGCCTGGTGCGGTCCTCCGAACTGCAGTGGGTGGTGTTGCGCCTGGGCGGCGTGCTGACCGTGCAGCCCCGATCGGGCATCGATTTCGACCTCATCTACTTCGAGGGACTGCTGCCGGTGGACGGCCGGCTTCAGACCGTGGATGTGCGCGATGTCGCGCGCGCCTTCGCGGCCGCCACCACGACAGATGCGGTGCGTGAGGTGTTTCTCATCGGCGGCGACGACTCACATCGGCTGGTGCACGGCGACATCGGGCCGGCCATCGCGGAAGCGCTCGGCCTGATCGGCGGCCTGCCGAGCGGTCGGCTCGGCGACCCCGACAACGACGAGGCCTGGTTCGCGACGGACTGGATGGACACTGCCCGTTCCCAGGAGGTGTTGGGATTCCAGCACCACTCCTGGCCGGACGTGCTTGCCGAGACGGCCAAACGGGCGGGATGGATGCGCTGCCCCGCAAGGCTTATCGCGCCGCTGGCGCACGAGTTCCTGCGGCGCCGATCGCCCTACTACCGCCGCCCGGGCACTTACGCCGATCCGTGGGGCGCGATCCGATCGAAATGGGGGGAACCGGCTCCGGACACCTCACCGCCGGGAGGCCCTGGCGACATCGCAGCCATGCCCGAGCCGCCGCCTGGACGTGAAAGATGACATGCATGCCTAGGCAACCGACGGTCGACCCCGACGCCGCACGCAGCGCCTCCACGAACGCCCCGCCTGCGCCACCGGAATCACCGTGTCGGCGAGGATCTCGCTGACACGGTTCGACAGGGTCGCCTTTGCCACGGTCGCTTCGCTCCCGCCCTCCGGCGTGATCATCAGCCCCACACCGGGAGGCGGCGCTTGCGAGCCAGCCGCTCGAGGTGAGTCTCGTGAAGCTCAGTCGACAGTAAGTTGTCGCTTGGCACAATAGCGAGATCGAATTTCGGACTACGCCGGTCGGACGGCGGGCTGATCAACCTCAAAATCAGCGGTGCGGTGATCTGAACGGCGTCGTCGGACGACGCCGGCGGTCAGTCCTCGCGACGCAAAATCGCTGCCGAACAAAACGCCCACAGATCGCCGACGCTCGGCGCACTCCCACCGGCCAACACCCTGGAGTGCGTCGAAGCGAGCAGCAGCTCCCGAAGCAGCGCCGCCTGCGTATCCAGGCCAACGTCCTCCCGCAGCCGGCCCGCCTTCGCGACTCCGGTCAGCAGCTCGACGATAAAGGCGTGCAGGGGTTCCAATGCGTACGCAAGCTCGCGTGGGCGGGTCTCGGCAAGCCGTAGGTGAAGGACGCTCAACCCACGTGAGAGCCGGGCCGACGTTGCACCGAAGATAGCCTCCAACAACGCCCGCAGCCGCAACACCGGATCTGCGATCCTCTCGCACCGCTCGCGCAGAAACGGAACGGCGGTCTTGCGAAGAATCGTCTCGTAGACGGCGAGCATCAGACTGTCTTTGCCGTCGAAGAACGTATAGAACGTGCGCTGCGACTGACCGGAACGGTCGACCACGTCCTGGATGGAGAAGTCACTCTCGTCGCGCTCGCCGAGAAGTTCCACGGCAGCATCGACGAAGCCGTCACTGCGCTGCTTAGCACGTGCGCGGGCGTTCTGCAGCGATCGATCGACACTGCGCATCTGCCAGCTCGGCACGGGCTCCTCCGCCGGCTGACGGCCGTTTGGTTTCGGCCCAGCTGACTTGTGCCGCGCCATGGCATCCCCGCTCTCTCAATGTCGACTTCGGCCAGAAATTCACCGATGGCGGCAGGCGTGACTCCCCCGACGCAACAACGTGACGCTCTCACTAAGAAAGGTCGAGCCTTCAGGTTCGAAGTCTCAATGGCGTTTCCCGCCAACCTTGGCGAGGAACATTCTCCGTGTCCGCTTTCAACGTTCTACCACCGCGATAGCAGGGGTTTCTACCTTACGGCCGGTGGGTTGGTCGAGGCTGCTGTTGATGGCTGGCGTAGCGCGTCCCACGACGGCGGCGGCCAGTGGGCGTCTTTCCTGGTAGAAGCAAGGCCCCGGTTTCATCCGACCCGAGGGCTTCGGCGGCATATGGGGCGGTCGGATGTTCCGTCGATGTGAGCGCCAGCGAGGTTCGCACGTCGGTTTAGGTCTCGACCGCGGCGGCGAGCATTGGGCCGCGGGCTGTCACGGCTGATGAGCGCGGCGGTGCTGATTGCACTAGCTGCGTAAACAAATTCGGATGATAAGTGCATCTGTTGCGGGTAAGGTTCTACTACAAAGAACATGTAATGTGTAGGATGTCAACGGCGACTCCGCCGTCACACTGGATTCACGAGGCCGCGGGGCCGCTCTTGTGCGAGTTCGCCGCCAACGAGGAAGACGCCACATGACCCAGGGGATCGCCGGAACACTGCTGCTCGACCCGACGGTGATCGACGACCCGTATCCGTTCTACGGCCGCGCTGCGCGCCCAGGCCCCGGTATGGGAGGTCGCCCACGCCGGGGTGTTCACAGTCAGCACCTACGAGCTGTTGGCCGAGGCGACCGGTCGGGTCGAGGACTTCTCGTCGAACCTGCGCTGTCTGCTCTACCGCGATGACGCCGGCCTTCCGCACGCCATTCCGTTTGGTGACCGTAGGTGTGCTCGCTACCGCCGATCCGCCCATGCACCCGCTGCACCGCAAGACCGTATTCCCGGAGTTGGTCTCCAAGCGCATGACCGAACTCGAACCCGACATAATCGACATGGCCAACGGACTCGTCACCCGGGCGCTGGACAACAGGACGATCGAGTTCATGACCGAAATCGGCAACGTCGTGCCGATCGCCATGATCAGTCGCCTAATCGGCTTCCACGACAGCAATCTGGACCAGCTCATGAGCGCAGCGTTCGACTCCACGGCGATGTTGGGCTCGACACTGTCGTACGACGAGTTGATGCAGCTCATCGCCCGCACCGGCGAGATTGAGTCCTGGCTCGCCGATAAGCTCGAGACGGCGGTAAAGGAGACCGGCGGCGACCTCCTCGGCGCCGTCGCGCGTGGCGTGAGCGACGGGGTGTTCGGCAACTCCGAGGCCACCGGTATGTTGCACACCTTGCTGAGCGCTGGCGGCGAGTCCACCACCAGCCTGCTCGGCAACGCCGTGCGCATCATGGCCGAGCATCCCGATGTTCAACAACACCTTCGGCAGAACCCTGAGCAGATCGCGACATTCGTGGAAGAGGCGCTGCGCCTGGAGCCGCCGTTCCGCTACCACATGCGTTCTGTCATCAATGACACAACGCTCGGCGGCGTGGATATCCCGGCCGGTGCCACGGTCCTGCTGCTCTGGGGCGCCGCCAACCGTGACGCCGCCAAGTTCGAACGCCCCGACGAAATCGATCTCCATCGCAAGGTGCCGCGCATTCATCTGGCGTTCGGGCGAGGCATCCACCATTGTGTCGGGGCACCCCTTGCCCGTATCGAAGCGCGCACTGTGCTCACCGTTTTGCTCGAGCGCACCAGCAGCATCTCCCTTGATCCAGAGCACGCGCCGCGGTGGGTCAACAGCCTTATGGTCCGACGCCATGAGCAACTCCCGGTGCGACTGGTTGCGCGTTGAATTTCACAACCAGGCCAACGGCTTCGCCCACGAACACGTAGGGAGCGCCGCCCTGGGAGAGCCGAAGGCTCCGTCATCCGAGGTGAACTCCATTCGGACGGTACGGGGATGTTGCGCCGGACGTTCACGCAGTGGCGTCGCGGGTGGATGCGCCGGTGGGTGGGTGCAGGCGCTGTCGGAGTTCGGCCTTGCGAGCCTTTCCGGTGGCCGTGCGCGGAAGTGAATCGACGATCTCGAGCCGTTCCGGCGTCTTGTGCCGTGCAACCCCAGCGGTCGAGAAGTGCGCGCGTACGTCCGCGAGCGACAGTGTGGCCGCGGCCCGCAGGACGACGAAGGCGCACACCCGCTCCCCGTATACGGAGTCGGGCGCTGCGACGACCGCGACGTCGGCCACCGCTTCATGCTCGGCTAAAACATCCTCGATCTGCTTCGAGGACAGGTTCTCGCCACCCCGGATGATGATGTCTTTCCTGCGGTCAGTGATGGTCAGGTAGCCCTCGGAGTCGAGGGTTCCGACGTCTCCGGTGCGGAGCCAGCCGCCTGGCAGAAAGACGTCGTCGTCGAGTGCCGGGTCGCGGTAGCCCACGAACAATTCCGGACCCCGGCTGAGGATCTCGCCCTCTTCGCCGGGCGGCAGGTCACGCAGCGTGTCGTCGACGATGTGGACCTCGACGCGGTCGAGGAGCCTGCCGTCGGTGTGAGTCCGCTTGTCGAGGGCGTCGTGGGCCGAGCCTCCGCTGATCGAGGGATGCTCGCTCGAGCCATAGGCGCGGAAGGCCGCGATTCCATACTGGTGGGCCCGCTGGATTACCGTCGGTGGCACGCTGGCGCCGCCGACCCCGTATTCGCGCAGTGAGGACAGGTCGACCTCGCCGCGCTCGGCCAGGTCGAGCAGCGTCGTGAGGAAGAAGGGTGTCCCACCGGTCGCAGTGACGCGGTGCTGATCGATGAGACGTGCCGCCGTTGCGGCGTCCCAGGTGTCCAGCACGATGTGGTGCTTCCCCTGGATCAGCATGCGGAGTAGCCCCAGGGTGCCCGCGACGTGGCCGGACGGGAACGCCGCGAGGATGACGCTGTCTGGATCGGTCCCGGTCAGCTGGGTACGCATCTCGGCCAGAAGCGTGTTATGGGTGTGCTGCACCCCCTTCGGCTCCCCGGTGGTTCCCGACGTGTACACCAGCAGGCACACGTCATCCGGGGACACGTCCGGCGGCGAGGTCACTGGTTCGCGGCCTTCCAGGAGTTTCGTCCATCCGATGTACCCGTGCCTGGCCGCCGCGCCGATAACGACAATGGATGCGAGATCGGGACAGGCACCGGTGCGTTGCAGGTCGGCCAGGTAGTCCCGCCGACCCAAACGGTCGGGTGTCACCAGCAGTCGAGCGCGCGACTCGCGCAGGATAAATCCGAGCTCGCGCGGGCCGTAGATGTGTACCACTGGGACCAGCACGGCCCCAACGAGCAGCGCAGCTGCCTGCGCGACGACGCTCTCGACCCAGCTGGGCACCTGGACCGCGACCGTGTCGCCCGGCCCCACACCCAGGCTGCGGAAGGCTGCCGCGCAGCGGCCTGCGCGGTCGGCGAGTTCCCCGAGCGTGAGGAGCCTGTGGCGCGTTGCGTTCTGGAAGACGACCGGAAGCTCAGGCTCGGCGATCGAGGCGGCCAGGACGGCTTGGGGCAGCGTGACGTCGCCGTACACGCCCGTCGCGTACCAATGCTGCGCCCGGTCAAGCCCGCTCGGGTGGTCGGCCGGCACCGTCACTGACGACCTCGTGCGCCGGATGCGCGAAACGCTGCGGCGCCGGCTGCGACCACCGCGCTACCGTGGCCCTCGTCGACGAGGGTGAAGCGGACCACGACTCGACCGCGTGGGCCCGCCGACCCGTCGGTGAGGACGAGAAACGGGCCGGCGCGGCCCGGGGCGATGAAGTGGACGTCCCAGTCCTCGACCTGGACGGGGTCGGCCCCGGCGAGTTCGGCGGCCAGTTCTGTGGCCGCGGCCTCGAACACGACATGAATCGGGCCGAGGTGCAGCGACGCGGAGGTCGACGCAAGACGCGAGGTGAGGGCGGGCAGGCGCCAGCCGTCCGGGTCCCGTTGGGCCCCGAAAACGACGTGCAGCGGCGGGAGGTCGGCGGTGTCGGGCGTGTCGGGCGGCAGATCCACCGGCCGAAACGATGGTGGCGCATCGCCGAGCTTGACGCCGACCCCGGTTGTGACCGCGATGAGCCGGGAGGAGTCGGCAGCGTCAGTGATCTCGGAGCGGCTGAACCCGATTCTGCTGCCGCGGCGCACAGTGCTCCGGGACACCCGGATCTCCGCCACATCCCGCGCGTCGTCGATGATGTGCAGCCCGTATGTGACCGGTGCGGGGACCGCCTCGCGATCACGCCAGCCGCCGCTCTCCGGAGCGGCAATCGCGAGCGGGGCGGCCATGATCCCGCCGGCGCTGTTTCGCATGTCGCGGCGTAGCCCCACCGTGTCGGGATCCTCGGCCTGATTGAACGCCCGGCCCAGATACCAGTAGGTGATAAGGCCGTCGGGTCCCATCATCTGCCGGAGCCGATCCCAGTACTGCTCGGTCGGCCCCTCGCGGATGTCTTGCACCATCGGCTGCCTCCTTCGCCGTAGGACGGGCGACGCCGCAGAAAACTCTATGATTACCGGCTACCGCACTCGTAATGCTATTGCTACGCACCCTACATACTGGTATCTCTAGAATGTCGTTATTTATGATCTTCGGGCGAATGGGGCCGGTGTGACGATTGCGGTATACGCCTGTGAGACGACCGAGACCGCACATGGACCTTGAACTCACCTCCGATCAGGAGTTGCTGCGCGACACGACCCGCAAGTTCCTGACCGCAACCGTTCCTCTGACAGAGGTCAGGGCCCTTGCCGAGAACCCGGCCGGGTTCAGCCGCGAATGGTGGCAGAAGGGGGCCGAACTCGGCTGGACCTCACTGCTGATCGACGAACAGCGCGGTGGCGGGAGCGTCTCCGGCGAGGGCCTACGCGACCTGGCGCTCGTCGCCGAGGAGATGGGCGTGATGGTGTCGCCGGGCCCGCTGATCCCGACCAACGTTGTTACGCAGACTCTTTCGTGCGATGCCTCGGATGGGCTCGCCCAGCTCGCCTTGCCGGAGCTACTGTCCGGGCAGTCGGTCGCCGCCTGGTGCGTGGCGGAGCCGGGCCGGCCGGTCACCCCGGACGGAATGACGCTGAGCGCACGGCCTGACAGCGACGAGTTCGTCCTGAATGGGGTGAAGTGTCCCGTAGAAGCGGGCGGCCAAGCCGACTGGCTGCTCGTGACAGCCACGGAGCCCGACGGCGGCCTGTCACAATTCCTGGTCGCCTCCTCGGCGGCCGGCCTGCGAATCACCCCGTTGCGCGGGCTCGACCTCGTCCGCAGGCACGCCGAGATCCGGTTCGACAACGTCCGGGTGCCCGCGTCCGCCGTCGTCGGCGTCCTCGGTGGCGCCGCGCTCTCGTTCGAGCGGCAACTCCAGACCGCGTTGGTGCTTCAATGCGCCGAGATCGTCGGCGCGACCGACCATGTCTTCGACTTCACCGTTCAGTACGCGTTCGACCGCTCCTCATTCGGTCGCGCGCTCGCGTCCTATCAAGCCCTCAAGCACCGTTTCGCCGACATGAAGCTGTGGATCGAGTCCGCGCAAGCCATCACGGTCGACGCCACCAGAGCCGTCCAGGCCGGTGCTCCCGACGCTGCCGAACTGGCCCGCATCGCCAAGGCATATGTCGGCGAGCGATGTCCGGAGCTGATCCAGGACTGCATCCAGATGCACGGCGGGATCGGCGTCACCTGGGAACACAACCTGCACCTCTACCTTCGCCGGGTCGTCTCGCATCGGCAGACCTACGGCGATCCGATGCAGCACCGCGACCAAGTGGCCATCCTCGCGGGCACACGAGGAGATCCATGACCGCTACAACTGCAGCACCAGGAGGACTGGCCGAGGACCTCGACACCTTCCGGGCGCGGGCCAAGGAATGGGTCACCGCAAACCTCGAACCCCTCAACGGCGCCGACCCCTACCTGGGCCACGCCACCGACGACACCGATCACGTCGTGCGTGCCAAAGCAATCCAACGAAAACTCTGGGACGCCGGCTTCGCGGGCCTGTGCTACCCCGTCGAGTACGGCGGGCGGGGGCTGCCCGCGGAGTATCAAGACGCGTTCATCGAGGTGACCTACGGCTACGAGCTGCCCCGGCTGTTCAACACCCCCACATTCACCATCATCTTGCCGACCATGCTGGACTTCGGCACCGGAGAGCAGAAACAACGCTTCATCCCCGCCGCGCTCAAGGGTGAGGAACTCTGGGTCCAATTCCTCTCCGAGCCGACCGGCGGCTCCGATCTTGCCGGCGCCCTCGCCCGGGCGGAACGCCGCGGCGAGGTCTTCATCCTGAACGGCTCGAAAATCTGGAGCACCTACGCGTGGAAATCGGACTACGCGTTGTGTGTGGCCCGCACCGACTGGGATGTTCCGAAGCACCAGGGTTTGAGCGTCCTGATCGTGAAGGTGCACCAGCCCGGGATCACCATCACCCAGATCAGACACGTCGACGGCACCGAAGACTTCTGCCAGGAATTCTTCGACGACGTCCCCGTCCCCGTCGACGATGTCCTCGGGCAGGTCAACGACGGATGGAACGTCGCGTCCAGGCTGCTGCTGCACGAGCGGGAGGCGGTCAGCGGCTCCTCACCGTACGCGATGGCGCCGCGCACGGCCGCCCACGAGAACGACCAGGTCGGGGCCGCAGCGCTCGCCCAAGTGTCCGGCGGCGCGGACGACCCACGAGTGCGTCAGCTGATCGGCGAAGCCCGTGTTCTCACTCGGGTTCATACCGCGCTCGTCGGCCGCATCGCCACATCCATACGAACCGGCCGCCTACCCACGGCGGCCGGATCGATCCCCCGGCTGTCCAACGGGATGCTCCGGGTACGACTGGCCACCATCGCGATGGAGATCGCCGGCGATCGCGCAATCGCCTGGCACGACGATGATCCCAGCGGCGACCTCGGCGTCGCCTACCTCAGCCGCCAAGGACCGTGCATCGGTGGCGGCACCACCGAAATCGCCCGCAACGTCATCAGCGAACGTGTGCTGGGGATGCCCCGCGAGCGTGCCGAAGACCTGGACCGCCCGTTCCGGGATGTGCGGACCAACGCAGCGGTCCCGCGAAATCGATCATGACCAACACAGGAAAAACCATGGAAAAGCTCGACTTTCCGGTTTTCGACGCAGACAACCACCTGTACGAAACCGAGGAGGCGTTCACCCGCCACCTACCTAAGCAGTACGACGGACTCTTCAAGTACGTGAAGGTGAACGGGCGGACGAAGATCGCCGTCGACAACGTCATCAGCGACTACATCCCGAACCCCACCTTCGAAGTGGTCGCGCGGCCCGGGGCATTCGCCGAATACTTCTCCGGCAACAATCCAGAAGGCAAGTCGCTGCGGGAGTTGGCCGGGAAGCCGATGCGTGCCGGCGAGGAGTTCCGCACCGCCGAGCCGCGCCTGACGCTGCTCGACGAACTCGGCCTCGATGCCGCGCTGATGTTCCCGACGCTCGCCAGTCTGCTAGAGGTCCGTCTCACCGACGACCCGGAACTGACGTGCACCGTCATCCACGCGTTCAACCAGTGGCTCTACGACGAGTGGACATTCAACTACCGAGACCGGATCTTCGCGACACCGATCGTGAACCCTTCCGTGCTTGAGCGCGGCGTGGCCGAGCTCGACTGGCTACTCGAGAGGGGCGCGAAAGTCGTGTTGATGCGGCCGGCGCCGGTCGCCGGCCACCGCGGCACCCGTTCTCCGTTCCTGCCCGAATTCGATCCCTTCTGGGCCCGGGTGGCCGAATCCGGTGTGCTGGTCACCCTGCACGCGTCCGACTCCGGCTACCAGCGGTACATCAACGACTGGGAGGGCACCAGCCGCGAAACCTTGGCCTTCAAGCCAAACCCGTTCTATGACGCCGTCTCTCCCGGCCGGGCGATAAACGACACGGTCACCGCAGCGATCTGTCACGGCATGCTCAGTCGATTCCCGACCGTCAAACTCGCCAGCGTGGAAAACGGTGGCAGCTGGGCGATCCCCTGCCTGAAGGCGTTGGAGAAGACGCACCAGAAGATGCCACGCGAGTTCGCGGAGCACCCGCGCGACGTATTTCTGCGCAACCTGTGGATCAACCCGTTCTGGGAAGACTCCATCGAGGACCTGGTCAATGTCATGTCACCCGACCACATCCTGTTCGGCTCCGATTACCCCCATCCTGAAGGCATGGCCGACCCGCTGAACTGGGCCAAAGAAATGGGCGAGTTGTTTCCCGCCGCCGACGTGCGGAAAATTATGGGCGGCAACATGTATGGCCTACTCGGGCTGGCCCCCAAGGGCATTTGACGCGTCGACGCCACGCTCTCACCCTCGCGGCGAACGGTGAAAGCGCGGCCTTGCGTGCGTCCTGCGGTTTGACCAAGATCGTCGCCGACGATCACAGCAGGAACCAGTTCAAGTGACACCCACGTCGGCAAGCTCCACGCGCTGCTTCAAGAGCGAGGTTGGCCGGTACTCCGCCGCGAAGGCGAGCAGCAGGAGTTCTTCGCCCGGCAGCACTGCCTCGCAGTGATCCTCCCCCCCAGGGTGATCGCAGCGCAACCCGCACACGGCCGCCACTGCCAAGTAGAATCTCTGCTTGTCCAACACCCGTCGTGACCAGCACCTGCCCTGGCACAGTCACTGAGCTGCTCACACTTCGATCCCCGAGTCCACCCCGCCTGGGACCCCCGAGAAGACAGGTTTGTGTGTTGTCGGCTCAGATCGGCGCCGCTTAGAGGTGAGAGCCCATGAGCGACTAACTCGCCATGCTCAGCGTGCGCGACCCGAACAATTTTGGCCGCAGTGGCGCACCGTCCGCCACGAGGTGGGCGTACCGGAAGTGACCACGCACAGCTTTCGCAAGACGGTGGCCACCCTATCGACGACCAGGGCCTGTCGGCCGCATCGGGGCCGACCACTTAGGGCACTCGAAGGTGTCGATGACTCAGGACCGCTACATGAGCCGGGGCCGAGTGCACACTCAGGTCGCCGAGCTGCTGGACCGCACTGTCAAAACGTCGAATAAGCGTCAACTGGGAGCCGGCTGGCCGGAAAATAGCCTTTGACGTGGGGCGGGCGGGGCTCGAACCCGCGACCAACGGAGTAAAGGGAATTAGCCCCTTCATTTCCTGGCGCCGAGGAGGCCCAAGCACGTTCTGCTTGCGCCTAGGCATAGAACCAGGGCGCGGGTTCTGCGAGGTCGTCGGTGGTGTCGGCTGCGGGGCCGATCTCACCGAGCGGGACGGCGGTGCCGGGTGCGATCGACGCGAGGTGTTGGAGCATCGTTTCGTCGTTCTCGCACAACGTGATCCAGTGCTTCCTGCGGCCTGGGGTAACGCGGCCGGTGTTGATCGCGTCCTCGACGGCGGCCTCGACCTTGGCGCGCGCTGCGTACGCAGCGATCTGGCGTCCGGCCGCCGCGTCACGCTTGAGGGCTTCGTGGGTGTTGTGGTCGATGAGGTCCATGCCGTGCTTGCGTGCCGCGGCGGCGACCGTACTCCGCTGGGCCGGATCGACGCCTTCGGCCTGTGCGGCGAGGTCGACGGCCGTAGCCACGACCAGGTCAGGGTCGTCGGTGTCGGCGGGCAACCCGAGCGCCTCGAGTAGCGCCGTGGCTTGGGTGTCGTCAAACGTGAGAATCATTGTGTCCGTTTTTTTCTGGGCTAGCTGAGGCCGAGGAGCTTCTTGCCGGCCTCCGTTAGGGCGAGGCGTTGGGCTTGTCGTGGGATCGCGTGGACCTCGACGCCGGGGTGCTCCGCGTGGCGGCGACGATCAGCCGGGTTGGTGGGCGGTTGGTCATCACGGAGCCGAAGACGGTGCGGTCGCGTCGCACGGTGCCGCTGAACCCGGCGGTGGTGTCGATGCAGCGGCGTCACCGCGCCAACCAGGCGGCGGAGCGGTTACGGTCCGCGAACCAATGGGCCGACTCGGGCCTGGTGTTCACCACCGAACTCGGCGGGCCGGTCGATCCGCGGAACCTCCTGCGCGTGATCGAGGTGGCGTCGCGGGCGGCGAAGGTCGATGGTGTCGGCGTGCACACGTTGCGGCACTCCGCAGCGGTGGCGTGGTTGGAGTCGGGGGTCCACATCAAGGCGGTCGCCGATCTGCTCGGGCATTCCTCGATCGCGATCACCGGCGACGTGGAAGGCCACACCTCCGACGACACTGCACGGGCGGCGGTCGACGGCCTGGCGGCGCGGCTCGAACTGTGACTGCGTTGCTACCGGGTCCCAAACTGGGTTCCACGATGCAAAACGCCGACCCGAGTCTCGCTAACCGTCGTTGACGAGGTTCGCGAGGAAAGCGGGTAACCGGCCAGCGCCAAAGTCATAGAACCGCGCCCACTGCGGCTCGATCGAGATACGCACCATCTGCTTGTACACCGACCGCACGTTCCGTTCGAACTCGGCAAGTTCGGATTCCTCGAATGACCTCCTCGCTGCCGCGAGGTACTGATCGGTGACGCCGTCGACGGTTTCCAGTGTGGCGAGGCCACGCACCAGGAGGGCCTTCGCCTCTTCTGGCGTGGTGCCCGTGTCGATCGTCAATGCGACTTCCGGGCGGGACGATAGCGCGCGGGCTTTCGGGGCAGTCGGTGCCGTGGAGACAACGATGCGTTCGCCGGTCCAGTAGAACCCGACGGGGATGACCCGCGGGAAGCCATCGTGTCCGTTGTAGGCGAGCCGGGCCATGGAGCCGGAGAGCAGCTTCTGGGCGTCGGGGTGGCCAAGCTCCCGAGCCAACTCCTGCGTGTTCATCACACTCGTAGTCCTACCCGGTCCGGTCCGAGCTGGACACCTGCGACACCGACAAAGGTTAGCCGGTTGGGGTACGCATTGGGGTACGGAGCGGAGAAAGGCACCTCCCGAACCTCTCGAAAGTGCCTCTCACCTGCTACTTGTCCGGTCGGGCTCACAGGATTTGAACCTGCGACCACTCGACCCCCAGTCGGAGATGGGCCGAATTTAGTTGTCTCACAATGACTCTCGAACCAGCCTGACCAGTGGAAACTGTCTCAAGCTGTCCCCGTCAACTCTCCCAATACGCACCTAGTTGTGACAGCTCTGTGACAACGTCTTGGCCTGAGCAATCCGTTAATCGGAATGTCCGTGCTGTTTGCTGAACCTTCTAGTCTCCACACTGCCAGGAGCGGGCAGACACAGTAACCAGGCAAGATCAGCCGCAAATGGTCGTGTAGGCGGCGTCGCTGGGAAAGCAACTGTCGTCACAGTTGTCGTCAACCCGGCGGCAAGTAGGGCATCTGACCGGAGCATAAGGGGCTCGCCGAATGAGCTCCAGCCAGCGGGTTGGTCGATTGTTCCGACGACGGAGTCGTAGCCGATGCGGATGTCGACGGAGTCGTTTCGACCACTTGACCCCCAGTGTCATTTTCAGCGTTCTGGACCTTCGCCGACGACCGGTTGTAGCAGGTCAGTGCCGGTTTACGTCCATCAGCGAACGCTGCCGAACACCCACAAGTACGACGCCGTTGCCATCCCGCGTCGCCATCCATGCTATCCACGCGAACCACGACAGGTCGGGTACGAAAACGCAACAGAATCAGCGTAATTCGCGAATCCCCGACCACTTGACCAGAAGTAAATCGCGGCAACGCGTTTTCCCTGGTCGGCGTTTACCAGGCGGCAATTCTTGGCGCGGCAAGACGTTCACAGACATGTAGGTCGTTCAACATCGCGCAGTTCGCCTCGATAGCATTCGGCGGCCGCGTCGGCTACGAGGGGTAGTTCGTCGTTTGGCGGGTGTCGGCGTTGTGGGTCTGGTCGATGGTCGCAGCCCAGCTGGCGAGCAGGTTGAGTCCATCGTGGGACGGGGTTTCGGGTTGGGCGCTGTAGGCGGTGAGGGTCAGGCCGGTGTCGGCTGGGAATTTCATGGCCTCGTAGTCGAGGCTGAGTTCGCCGACGACGGGGTGGTGATATCGCTTGCGCCCGGTTCGAAGGAGGCGCACGTTGTGGGCGGTCCACCGCTTGCGGAAGGTCTCACTGCGGGTGGAAAGTTCCCCGATGAGGTCGGACAGGTTGCGGTCGAACGGGTTTCGGCCGG
>JAOPWC010000125.1 GCA_025965895.1 Mycobacterium sp. | reverse complement strand
TCCTTCGAGTTGCCCGGGGCCGATCTGTCCGGCGAAGAATTGTCGGTCCGCGTCATCCCCAAACAGGCTGACGAGTTCACCTGTTCGAGCTGCTTTCTGGTGCACCACCGCAGCCGCCTCGCCGGCGAGAACGGCGGCGTGATGATCTGCACCGACTGCGCGGCGTAGTTCCTGGCCAGTCCAGGGAAGACCCCTCGCGGCAGTCCTCGGGGCGTGCTAATACTCGCAGCGGCACAAGCAGTCGCGGCAACTTTGGCTGACCGCGCGTAGGCGGCCGTGGGCCCACCCGTCCCTTCTCCCTGGCTTCGGGCCGTGCCGCGGCCGGCGGCTTGGCCGTGAAATATCTCGGCCCCCGGTGTTGTTGACTCCTCCGACGGTGTCGGGCATGCCCCGGGTACCACCCCAGAACCGTCGCTTTGAGCGACCACTTGCCGTGAGGCGCTATGGCGGCACCGTCCCCTCTTTTTCCGTCTGAACAGGCGGCGCTCGTCAGGTCTCGGCCGAGACTCGTGGGAGCCGGTGCACTCCGGTTCGGCGTCGTCGACGGGGCGCCTTGGGGTGAATTCGTCGACTGCGTGTCATTCAGGATCCAAAACCGGTGAGGACCAGTCCCAGCCCCGCCCCGATCAACCCAATAGTCAGGGCGGCGGCGCACGCCCACTGCGCGGCGATCGCGCGGTTTGGCCGGGTCGGGTTGCTGCCGATCACCCACACGAAGAACCCGGTGGGCATCAGGACCGCCGCGACCAAGATTCCCCAGCGTGATCGCAGGATAGGGTGCCCGCACGTGGTTGACCTGCACTGAAGTCAGGGCGAGCAGACCGAGGATGACCAGCACGCCGGCGTGCGCATGTCCGGCCCAAAAGAAGCTCTTCTGCAGGTCATTGGCCGGGACGTTGCCGCGGGTGACGCTCAGCACGAACGTCCCCGTAGCCGATCGTGACAACGGTGAGCAACAAGCTACCTGAAATGATCTGATAAGCGGATCCGGACATGCCACGACTCCACCCGATTTACGCGGGCGATGACTGCGTAGGGCGAACGCTCGTCCGTGCCAGCCGGACCATCGTGGCGCGTGGCATGATCCGGTAGCCGGTGGCGAGCATCCGGTTTGCCAGGCCGGGGACCACTGACGGGCCGCGGCCGTATTCGAAGGCGCGCAACCCGACTGCCGCCACGTGGTCGGCGCTCTGGCGTCCGCGGGTCATAACCTCGGTGCCCATGTTTTCAAAGAAGCGGGTCTCGGTGGGTCCTGGACACAACGCCACGACCCGTACTCCGGAGCCCCTTGCCTCCTCCCACAGTGCTTCGGTGAACGAGAGCACGAACGCCTTGGATGCCCCGTAGACAGCCATCGTCGGCACCGGCTGAAACGCGGCCGTTGAGGCCACGTTCAGGACTCCGCCGCGACCGCGGGCAAGCATGGCCGGCAGCAACTGCGCGGTCAACGCGACCAGCGAACCGCAGTTGAGTTGGATCTCGCGCGCAACGTTGTCCGGATTTTCATCGACGAATGAATCATGCGACCCGAATCCGGCGTTGTTGATCAACATATCCACGGTCACCGCCCCCGCGGCCAGCTTTTCGGCTAGCTCAGCCGCGGCCGCGGGAACCGCGAGATCCGCCGTCATGACGATGACTCTCACGTCCGGGTGCGCCGCGTTCAGTTGATCGGCCAAGAACTGCAGCCGAACCTCGTTGCGGGCCACCAGCACAAGGTTCACCCGGCGCGCCGCCAGTTGACGGGCGAATTGCTCCCCGATGCCGCTGCTGGCCCCTGTCACCAGTGCAGTACTGCCGGGTTCGATCATGATGACCACCCTTTTCTGGTTGTCGTTATGGAATGTATCCGGTGGCGATTCATCTACCCGCCCGCTTCCTCGGTGATCCAGTTACCGTGGAATCCGTTCGGCACGCGCTGGGGAAGCTGCACGCGGGCAACGGGTTCGCCGGTGAAATCAGACGCGTCAACGATGACCAGGTCAGTGCCGTTGCGCGCGGGGTCGTAGACGTAGGACATATACCAGCCGGCCTGTTCGTCGGAGGTCGCGCCGGCCGCGACGAACACCGCCTCGCCAGGGGTGCCGGGGTTGGGAGCGGCACCGAACCGGTGCTCATCAGCCGTGTTTCCCTCAAGGTCATAGCGGATCAGGCCGTTGCCGCCGACGGTGACGCCGTAGCGCGCCGGCAGGCCCGCGAGCCGGTCGTCGATGCGCGGGAATTCAACACTGCGGTCATCGAGTTGGCGCTCGTCGACGGTGCCGCTGGCCAGGTCGATCGTGAAGCGCCACAGCACCGCCCCGTTGTCGGACCCAGCGCCGTTACGCCAAAGCTCGGGATACCGAACGGCTTGGAGCACGATGGATTTGCCGTCGGCTGTGGTCGCGTCGAAGGCGTTGGCGACGTGGAAGATGTAGCACGGATCGATGTCGAACCAGCGCACCGGGCCATAGGGATCGTCGCGGCGCATCACCCCCAGCCGGGCGCCGTACTTGTCGTCCCACCGGTAGGGCATGTCGGTGGGGTCCTTGATCGCGACGTCGAGGTCGAACACGACCGGCAGATCCAGGAAGATCACATGCTGGGCCGTCAACGCGAAGTCATGCATCATCGTGTTGGCGTTGACGTCGATGGCGCGGTTGATGATCAATTCCCCCGCCGCGTTGGCGCGGTGGTAGGTGACATACGGGCTGGTGAGGCTGCCGTAGCCGAAGAAGTGCAGCTCGCCGGTGGTGGGGCAGATCTTGGGATGGGCGGTCATCGAATCGGCCAGCTTGCCGCCAAAGTCATAGGCGCCCACCGTGTCCAGCTCGTTGGTGATCTGGTAGGGCAGCGACGACTCGACCAGCGCCAGTGTCTTGCCGGCATGGCGGACCACGTGGGTGTTGGCGACGCTGGAATACAGGTTGCGGCTGCCGTCGGGGTTGTAGACGCCGAACGGGTGCTCGAAGCTTTCGGTGCGCACCCAGCGGTTGCGGTACCAGGCGGCGCGGCCGCTCTCCAGCCGCACGCCGTGGACCATCCCGTCGCCGGTGAACCAGTGGCCGGTGGCATGCCGCGGGTTGGGCCCGTTGCGCAGATACCAGCCATTGAGTTCGGGTGGGATGGCGCCGTCGACCGGCAGATCGAAAGCGGTCAATTCATCGTTGACCGGGGCGTAATTGCCGGTGCGGAAGAACGGGGCGACGGTGTCGGCTCGCTGAGTCATGGTCTCTCCTGGGATCTCAATGGCGATGGAACAAACGCTGACATGTCTATACTGATATGTCAAGAGAGACCGGTCATCATCCGGCTGTCGTGGTTTGCGGCACCAGCGCTAGGTCTGCTCGCTCGGCATTCCGCCGCGGGTCCGACCAGCTGAAGATATTCCGGGCTTCGATGGCCAACGGGTGGCTCGCCGCCCAAAGCCAGCTCTACGGTGAGCTGGGCAGGCTCGCGGCCGAAGGGCAATTGACTGAGGTGATCGATGTCGGTCGCAGCCCGTACATGATCACCGAGTCCGTGGATGCGGAGATTCGGTCGGCGAAACCTTTGCACGAGCGGGTATTGGGCCGCCTCGGGTTCTCATGTCGGCTGCCAATCGCCGCCAGCCATGATCGCGGCAATCCGTAAGTCGCTGTCCAGCACCACGAGATCGGCGTTCAGCCCTGGCCGAAGGGCGCCCACCTGATGGAGCCTCAGGGTCCGCGCCGGTGTCGTCGAGGTCATCTCCACCGCGTCGGCCAGAGCCCGGTCCGTGGTCGGGCCGGGCCGTTGCACGGCGGTGCGGAAGAGTTGATCCATGGTGACGGTGCTGCCGGCGATCGTGGACGTCCCGCGCACCCGCGCCACGCCGCAGACCACGTCGACGTCGAGCGCCCCGAATCGCAGCGAGCCGTCAGGCATCCCGGCCGCCGGGCTGGCATCGGTGATGAGCGCGACACGGGCCGATCCCGCGGTGTCGATGACCCGATGCACCACGGCCGGATGCAGATGGATGCCGTCGGCAATGAGCTCGACGGTCACTCGGGGATCTTCGAGCAGGGCGAGCGCGGGCCCCGGCTCGCGGTGATGCCATGGCCGCATTCCGTTGAACAGGTGTGTGCCCAGCGTCGCGCCGAGGGCGATCGCGCGCCGCGTCTGTTGGTAGGTGGCGTCTGTATGTCCAAGCGCCACAACGACTCCTGCGTCGAGGAAGTGCTCGATCGCTGCGCTGGCTCCGCAGCGTTCCGGCGCCAGCGTGACCATGCGGATGGCGCCCTGGCCCGCGGCGAGGACAGCGTCGACTTCGGCCAGGTCCGGGTCGCGCAACTTCGTCTGATCATGTGCGCCGCATCGCGTCGGGCTCAGCCACGGCCCTTCCAGATGGATGCCGGCGATCGCGCCCCGTCGTGCCATGTCGGCCAGCCCGCGTACCGCGCCGATTAACTCCTCGGGCGACGCGGTGAGCAGGCTCGCCATGGTGGTGGTCGTGCCGTGTCGCAGATGAAACCCCGCCGCCCGGCTGATGTCGGCAGCGATCCCGCTGGTGTACGAGGCGCCGCCGCCGCCATGCACATGTACGTCGACGAAGCCGGGGATCACCACACCGTCGGGGAAATCGGCGTCGGCCTGGTGCGGCGGTGCACCGGACCCGCATGCCAGTAGGCGCGTACCGGATGTCTGCACCCACCCCGGCCGGCAGACCCGCCCATCGAGAACGGCCGCGCCGGCAGCGACCAGGGTCACAACGTCTCCGTCACCTTGTGCAAGCCGTGCGGGTTGTCGGGATCAACACCGCGGGCACGCGCCAGATGAAGCGCAAGTTGCTGGAACGGCAGAATCTCCAGCACCGGTGACATCGCCTGCGCCCCGGCGCCCTCAGGAACCAAGGCCAGTACCGGCACCTGCGGATCCACGGTGACGAGGGGTCCGTGCGGTAAGTCCGCTCCCGAAAACGCTTGAGTCGACACGTAACACGTTTCCATCAGCTTGAGCGCCGCCTCTTTGGCCGTGGGATACGAGTAGCCCCGGTAGGTGGTGATCAGCCGCTGCGCGAACCGATATCGCTGGGCGACAAGGCGAACGAGCTCCTCGGAGGCGAGCACTCCGGCGCCGAGGTCAGGCAGCGCCGACGCCCGCCCGGCGTCACCGCCGAGCAGAAGATACAGCGCCAGCAGCTCGGCGCTGTAACTCTTCGTTGCCGCCACCGATCGTTCGACCCCGGCCAGCACGTCCACGTGAATCTCGGCAGCCTCGGCCAGCTCCGATGCCGGAGTGTTCGTCACCGCGACAGTCAATGCGCGCCGCTCGCGGGCGACGTGCATCGATTGCACGAGATCCGGTGAACCCCCCGATTGGCTCACCGCGACGTAGAGCGCGTCGCGCAAATCCGGGCGTGCTCCGTACACCGTCGGCGTCGAGGGCGACACCAGACCGGCCGGCAGGCCGTGGGTGATCTCGACGAGATACTTGGCGTACAGCACGGCGTGATTGCTGGTGCCCCGGGCGACGAAGAGCGCGAAGCGCGGCGCCTTGCTTGCGATGTGCGCGGCCGCGGCGGCGATGGCGTCGGTGCCCTCGGCCAGCAACCGTCGCCACACCTGGGGTTGTTCGGCGATCTCGGCGGCCATCAGCAGGCCTCGGCTGTCAGCTTCGGCGGGCGCAGTCACCGTTTCTTCTTACCCGCCGGGCCTGTCACGATCGACCGGCCACCGTGGCGCTGTGCTCGGTGGGCCACCGGCCACCGTTCTCCCAGAAATGCCGGATGTCTTCCAGCTGCCGCCCTTTGGTTTCCGGGGCGAACCGGTAGACGAAGGCGAAGCTGAGGGCCGCGAGGACCCCGAACACCGCAAAAGTGCCACCACCGCCGAGCGAGTGCAGCATCGACAGGAACGCGGCAGCGACGATCGCATTGGCCACCAGGTCCGAGGTGAGCATGGCACTGGACCCCATGGACCGGAGCCGCGCGGGGAAACTTTCACCGGCGTAGACCCACACCAGCGCGCCGAACCCGAAGGTGAAGCCCACCGTGAATGCCAGCACGCCGAGGAACCCCCACACCGACAGCGCGCCACCGAAGTCCGAGCCGGCGGCGAACACGCCGATCAGCAATGCGTTGGCCGCGATCATCATCGCGATGCCGGACAGCAGAACAGGCCGCCGGCCCAGCCGGTCCACCAGAACAACCGAGACCACCACCGCGATCAGCGCGGCCACCTGCACCAGGGCCGGCAGGATCAGCAGCGCGAAGTCGCCGTGGAAGCCCATCGCTTGGAAGATGCGGGGACTGTAATAGACGACCGCGTTGATCCCGGTGATCTGGATGAAAAAGCCCAGCGTGACCACAAAGATGGTCGCCCGCAGATAGGGCCGTCGCAGCATGTCCTTGAGGGCGCCGCCGCTCTCGTCGGCAAGCGCACGGGCGATCTCGCCGAGTTCGCGGTCGACGTCGGCGCCGGGCACGGTGTGCTGCAATGCCCTGCGCGCGTCCTCGACCCGGCCCTTGAGCATGTACCACCGCGCCGTGTCGGGCATTCGGAGCAACGGCAACATCGTCACCACCGCGGGCACCGCGGCCAGGCCGAGCATCCAGCGCCAGCTCTGCGAGCTTGCCAGCAGATACGCAGCGAGGTAACCGATGATGATGCCCGCGACGGTGGCGACCTGATAGGCGACGAGCAACGAACCGCGGATCCTGGCCGGTGCTGACTCGGCGACGAAGACCGGCACCACGACGACAGATACCCCGATGGTCAGCCCCAGCAGCAGCCGCGCTGCCACCAACATCGGCACCGACACCGACACTGCGCCGAGCAGCGCGAACACCGCATAGGTGGCCGCGACCAGGACCATGGATTTCTGTCGCCCAATCGCGTTCGCGAGCACACCCCCGCCTATCGCACCGGCGATCTGCCCGATCACCACCGCGGTGGTCACGACTTCCTGCTGGCTTGTGCTCATGTGGAACTTGTCGGTGATGAACAGCAGGGCGCCCGCGATGTTGGACAGGTCGTAGCCGTAGATGACGCCGACGCTGGCCGCCGTGATGCCAACCAGCACCGACAGCCGCGAGTACATGTACTCCTCGCTGGGCTTCGGCGAGTGCGCGATGGTCTCGCGTGATTCGCTGCACGACTCCCCCAGTTCGTGCCGGTCGTCCGGGTCGGGGTGGAACAGCGCTCGATGAGGGTCTTCGCCAGCCATGATGCGACCGTAAGTGTTCTACCGGCCTTGCGATGACCGAACGCATCTCAAGTTCTGGCAGCGCGCCGGGCGTAATGGAGATTCCGTTTCCGCGCGCCGGCCGACCGGCAGATGGCTGAATCTTGCACAGAGATTGCCGAACGCGCGCTATTCCGGCCCGAACGTGACGACACCGAGGTTCTTGAGCTCGCCGCTGAGCCAGTTGTCAGCGTAGTCGGCGCGGTAGATGCCGTTCCGGCGTAGCATCGCCACCGCGGGACCGACGATCGGGACAGCTTTGATGCGACCCGGGTTGAGGAACTTGCGGTAGTTCATCGCCGAAGGCGAGCTCTTTGATCTGTTGCCGACACACGTGGTCCTGCTCAGACGCGGCCGCCACGACGCCCCGACGATCGAGCCGGCCGATGTGCCGGAGACTCCCTGAACGCTGTACCGGGCATCCACAGCGCGGCGACGGCAGCTACCAGGCCCACACCTCTGACCCCGCCATACGAGAGGACAAAGGTCGGCGCGTTTTCTCGCGGACGCTCTCATACCGCACCTCCGAAGCCGTCCATGCAGCGCTGCCCACCGAGCGGCCGATGCTCCAATTCCACCAGCTGTGCGGCCAAAGTGTGGGCGGTTCGCCGGTGTCGAGCCCTACGGATCAACGTGGCGCGGTAAGTCTGCCGGCCAATGATCGGGACCAACTGCCGAGACGTGCTGAGGCTCAGTCCTTCACGCCGGCCACGGCACCAACACACGCGTTATGGCTGTTTTCTCGGCGATGATCTTCGCCGCGTGAGCACCGGTTCACCACTGTGGTGCCGTTCGGCCGCACCGGTGGGGCATAGCATGCATCGGTTTGCGGCGGCAAGCATGCCCTCGGGACCTCTCGTGGCCGCCCGGGCCTGAGCGATCGACACCTCGAGGCCGGTTTAGCGATACGGGTAGTTACTCAGCGCCCTCCAGCTTGGTCAGCGCATCGTTGAACCACCCGGTGATGTAGCGGACTTCTTCGCTCACGTTGCTGACAGCATCGGGTCTGAGTCCCAACCGATCGATGATCTCTTTCGCCACATGACGGGGATGATCAGACAGTGCCTCGGCGCCACAACTACACGCCGCTCCGGCACCCTCCTCGCCCTCAACTTTGTGATGGCACTTGACGATCTGGCGGATCCGCTCGAGGAGATCGGTCATCGGCAACCTAACGTCGCGGGAATCTTGTTGGCCGTTTCACGCAGTATCGCTCATCGTGGTCGATGTCGGAGGGCACCGGTCGTCATTGCGACATCACGCGGGTTCTCCGGAGCTGGAGCCGACAACTATGGCGGCGCTTCGTAAACCGCGCCGAATGGAGCCTCGCACCGGGAAAAGGCGCCGTCTTGTCGCAGGCCAGCCATACTCGAGGTATGTGCGATCTCGGCACTGCTCGGCCGTCCCGTACCCGCCGTCGATGACCGCGGGCCTTCGATGATGGCCCGGCGGCGGTCCCTCGCTCGCCTTTTCGCGGACTACCGTTGGTACGTGCTGGGTGCGGCCGGCGTCGTCGCGTTCGTGCTGGGCTGGATCGGCTACTGGCGGGTCCTCAGTCGGCCTGCCCCCAGCGACGCCGCCTACGCGAGCTTGCAGCTTTTCTTCCTGCAGGCATCACCGGACACCCGGGTCCCCGTCTCGTTGGACATCGCTCGCTTCCTCGCGCCGCTCGTCGCCGGTTACGCCGGGCTGACCGCATTCGCCTCTGTTTTCCGTGATCGGGTCCAGCAGATGCGGATCCCGCTGATGCGCGGCCATGTGGTGGTGTGCGGCCTCGGCTACGTCGGCACCGTATTCTTGCGCCACCTCCGAAGCGCCGGAACCAGGGTCGTGGTGATCGAGTCGGACCCCACGAATCCCCACATCGAGCTGTGCCGCAGCTGGGGTATCCCCCTTATCGTCGGCGATGCGCAGCTGAAACGGACACTGCAAGCGGCAGGTGTCGAGCGCGCGACCCGACTCTTGGCCGTGACTGCGCTCGATGCGGCGAACGCCGAGATCGTCGCCGTCGCGCGTCAGCTGGTCAGCGGACATTCAGGCGGTGAATTGCGCTGCCTGGCCCAAATCACCGAACCCCAAGTGTGTGCGTTGTTGCGCCTTCAAGAGATCCGGCGGGCGAACGCCGACGTGTCATCGCTGGACTTCTTCAACACCGACGAGATCAGCGCCCGCCTGGTGCTCGAGGCGTTTCCCCCGGCCACCGGAGACGCCCAGCCACACATCCTCGTCAGCGAACTCGATGCGCTCAATGCCGTGATCGTGGTGCGCGCGGCCCGGGATTGGTATGACCGGCGCGGCGATCAGACCGCCCCAATGCTGGTCACCGTCGTCGACGACAACGCTGAGCGGCACGTGCGCGCGCTCCTTGGCGAGTATCCGGTTCTTGAGCGGGTGTGCCGGTTCGTCACCGCCTCGGCCACCATCCGTGACATCCGGGGGCTGCCGAACCGACACGCCCACGCACAAGTCCCGCCACCCACCCGCGCCTATGTGAGCGCGCACTGCGACGAGCAGGCGCTCGAGAATGCGCTCACGTTGCGGCACGAACTGGATGCGGAGGTCCCCATGGTGGTGGCACTGTCGCGGGCGGAAGGGGTGACACGTCTGATCAACGATGCGAAAGCCGCTGGCGCACTGCAGAATATCGAGGTGTTCGCAACCCTGGAACGGGCATGTACGGTCGAACTCATCAAGGGCGGGTCCTTTGAGGCGCTCGCGACCGCCATTCATGGCCGCTGGCGCGCCGAGCAGCTTGCCGCCGGAAAGCCGGCACCGTCATGGTCAGAACTCGACGAGCCGCGCAAGGAGTCAAGCCGGGCGCAGGCGCGCGACATCGCGGTCAAGCTGCGCAGCATCGGCTGTGAGATCTCACCGTTGCGTGACTGGGCCGCGTCGGAGTTCAGGTTCAGTCCCACGGAGGTCGAAACCCTGGCTGTCGCCGAGCACGACCGCTGGATGCGTGAGCGTCTCGGATCGGGCTGGACGCTCGGAGACATCGACACCGACCGTAAGAAGAGCCCGTACCTGGTGCCGTTCTCGGAGTTGCCTCCCGACATCGCCGAATTTGACCGCATCTTCGTACGCGAAATCCCTGCCCTGCTGGCCTCAGTAGGTCTTCAGGTGGTCCGCGCGCAGACCAAGTAATCCACAGCTGCTCATGATGATGCGAGGCGTCCCCAGCAATTTACGTCTGTGCATAATTACTTGCTCACCTGTTTGCCTCGACAATAGAGCGCTGGCACGCCACGGGTCCGGGAAAGGACGGCCCCACGAGAATTAATCTCTGCGGCCCCCCGGCTGGTCGATCGTCGCCTCAAGGGTCAGATGTGTCATCGGCGGGACCGGACCAACGATGGAGTCGGCTGCTCCAGCGATTCCACACCGCCGCAGCAAATGTACTGCCGCATCCGTTCGCCTCGATTACCGGCGACGACGCCTAACGGCAGCCGGTGAAAATGGCCGCCGGATCGGGCGGTTGGCGGTGAAACCCCCACCAAGTCAACGTTTCGGGCGGGCAAGCCCATCAGCGACAGCGCGACGTTGACCCACGCGAGCACGTTGCGGAGATCGGTGTCGTGGGCGTGGCTAACTCCGGCTGATATCGTTCTCCGCCACGCCGCTGCCGATATTTGCGCTGTCGAACGGCCGTACCTGAAGCGCAGGGCGTCGGTGTCCGGCGCGGGGTGGCACGAGGCGAGAACTCCGCTTTCGGCCGCCGCGTCAGGCTGCCGGTCGTCGAATCATCTTCGCTGGAATAATCCTCCGCGTGCCGGCAAAGAGGCGGCAAACATTGAATCTGGCTGAATTGCAGCGCGGGATGAGGCCAGGTGACGATACGCTAAACGTTTCCCACAAGCTAAATGTCCCCACGGAGGGAAGACGGCTATGGTGCGCCTGATTCGTGAACTGCTCCGGCCATACCACGGCTTCCTCGCGATCATCCTGGCGGCCATGCTGGTACAGACGGCCATGAGCCTGGCCGGGCCCTGGCCGCTCAAGATCATCATCGACAACGTCGTCCCAAGCAAGCCCAAACCTCTTCCGCACTGGCTCAAGGATCTGTTACCGATCGTGGGCGGCGACGGCAGAGTGAACATCGCGCTGCTGGCGGCGCTCATTACTGCGATGATCGCCGTCGCAGGTGGCATCGCCGGTTACATCGCCAACTACTACACCGAGACTGTCGGCCAGTGGGTCGCCTATGACCTGCGAATGCGGACATACCATCACCTGCAACGCCTTTCACTCAGCTATTACGACACCCACCAGGTCGGGGTCATTCTCAGCACCATCACCGACGACGTGGACACGATCCAGGACTTTGCCTCCGGATCCACCCTCGACATGGTGATCGACATGTTCACGATCGTCGGGATGGTGGGCCTGATGTTTGCGCTCAGATGGGATTTCGCGCTGATCGCTATCTCGGTGACTCCTTTCCTGCTCTTGTTTGTGTTCCGCATCAAGAAAGCGGTCAAGATCGCCACACACGAGGTGCGCATACGCCAGGCCGATATCGTCGCCACCCTGGAGCAGGGTCTGCAGTCGGTGGAAGTGGTGCAGGCATTCGAGCGAGAGGACCTAGAGGAGCAGCAACTGGGACAGGTCGGCAAACAGTCCGTCGAGGCAGCGCTGAAGGCCCGGCGGGTGAAATCGATCCTCTCGCCGATAGTGGGCCTTATCGTCGCGTTGTGCACAGGCTTCGTGCTCTGGCGGGGATCACAGCTCATCCTCGCGCAAGCATGGACGACGGGCGCGCTCGTGGTTTTCATCTCCTATCTGGGCAAGTTCTTCAAGCCCGTGCAGGATCTCGCGACCATGACGAATCAGATCGCCCAAGTGTCGGTGGGGGCGGAGCGGATCCGGGCGATCCTCGACACCGACACCATCATTCCCGAGCGGCCTGACGCGGCAGATCCGCAGCCGTTCCACGGTCACATCGGCTTCGAGAACGTGGCCTTTAATTACGACGCCGACACCCCGGTGCTGCGCGACGTCAATTTCGCCATTGAGCCGGGGCAGCTAGTTGGGATTGTCGGCGCCACCGGAAGCGGCAAGTCCACTGTGGTCAGCCTCATCCCGCGGTTCTATGACTCCAATGCCGGCAGCATCAAGATCGACGGCGTGGATATCCGGGACCTCAAGCTTCATGGGCTGCGCAACCAGATCAGCTTCGTGCTGCAGGACACGGTGCTCTTCCGGGGAACCGTGCGCGACAACATCGCGTTCGGGCGCCCCGGCGCCACCGAGGAGGAAATCATTGAGGCGGCCAAGCTCGCCAACGCACATGAGTTCATCATCCGCATGCCGCACGGCTATGACAGCCCCGTGGGCGAGCGAGGTCTCACGCTCTCCGGCGGCCAGCGCCAACGCATCGGGATCGCCCGCGCCCTGATTCGCAACAACCCGATCCTGATTCTCGACGAACCTACCGCAGCGCTCGACGTCGAATCCGAGAAGCTGGTGATGGAGGCTCTGGAGCGGCTGATGGACGGCCGGACCGTCATCACCATCGCCCACCGGCTGAGCACCATCCGCGACGCGAACAACATCGTCGTGCTCAAAGACGGCGTGGTGGCAGAACAGGGTACCCATCAGCAGCTGCTGGCGCGCAACGGCGTCTACGCCGAGCTGCACCGCATCCAGTACCAACAGGAGTCGGCGTGAACCGCCGCCAACTCGCTACCCCTGGGAGGTCAGATGTCCCGCTCCTTGATTATCCTGCCTGACGACTCCGCTCGCCCCGTGCTCGACGCAATCAACGGGGCGACGAGGTCGCTGCGGATCAAGATGTTCGTCTTCTCTCATCCCGAGCTGCTGAGCGCCGTAATCAGGGCCCAACAGCGTGGCGTGAAGGTCCGGGTGATGCTGAATCCCGCTCGGCGCGACGGTGAAGCGGACAACGAGGAGACCCGCGCCACGCTGACCGAGGCCGGCGTGGACGTTCTTGACAGCAACCCGGCTTTCGAACTGACCCACGAGAAGTCCATGGTGGTCGATGACGCACAGGCATTTGTCGAGTCGCTGAATTGGGAAACCGAAAACTTCACCGAGACGCGGGATTACGCGGTGGTCACGTCACGCGACTTCGAGGTCAGGGAGGTCATCGACTGTTTCGAGGCTGACTGGAGCCGGCAGAGCTTTGATCCGGGGGAACGCGCGCACCTCATCTGGTGTCCCACCAACGGGCGGAATCGACTCGCCGCGTTCATCGACAGCGCCGACCACTTCTTGTTCATCCAGAATGAGCGCTACCAGGATGCCATCATCATTGAGCGTCTGGTGCGAGCTGCGGGGCGCGGGGTGAAGATTCACGTCATGGCGCGTCCACCGCACACTCTCAAGGCAGACAAGCTTCTTGAAGGGGTTGGCGGCCTGCGCATCCTCGACGACGTGGGAGCCAAGATCCATACGCTCAAGCATCTCAAGCTGCACGCGAAAATGATCCTGGCGGACGGTGTTCGCGGCATCGTCGGGTCGATCAATCTCGCGCCGGGGAGTTTTGACGAACGGCGTGAGCTTGCGATCGAGGTCCACGAGGATGACGTGACGGAACGCCTGCACAATGTAGCGCGCCAGGATTGGGAGAATTCCCATGCGCTCGATTTGAGTGACGACGGGTTGCGCGCGGATCTGCAAGATCGCTATGCGGATAGTGCGCAGAAGCTGGCGCTGAACGGCAACGACGCGAACGGGAAGGATAAGAAAAAGAAGTAGTGCGGCGGCGGCTCGATTAGGTGGTTGAGGCTGCGGATGTTCCCATCTCGGTACTCGGTGGGAGTCTTGCCAGCGTAAAACGCGTCGACACGATCCGCCTGCAGCGCGGCCCAGGTCTGCTACCTCCTGCGCCGACAATCTGGCCCGCCGCAACGCGGCATACAGGTGCTGACCCAAAGCAGCTCCGGGCGCGGCAGCGACCCGCCGACCAGGTAGCCGCTGTATGCACTGGTGCCAGCAATGCCGACGGTCGTGGCCGCAGGGCAAGCCCGGATCATCGTTGTCGGGCAACGGGTCGATGCCCGGCCCGGCTTCATTCACATATGCAGCTCTCAGCAGATTTCAGGAGTGGCTGCGTCAAGGTAAATCGGCCCGATTGTGACCGAGGAAGTTGGCGGACTCCGAGTCATTCGGGTGCACATATGCCGACCGGCCGGCACACGCCCGCTCTATCTAAACCGTTGGGTGGGACACCCAAATATTCACTCAGCCCGCGATCAGTGATCAGTTCATGCGATCACCGTTCACCGCGCGATAAAGGCGGCGAACCAGTCCGCGGCGGCAACGGTTCGTGTCACACTTGTCCACGCGGCCGTCACCGCGGCCGTGATAAGCGATCGCCGCGGAGGTCAGCGTGGCGCAGGGGGAAACGGCTGCGGCTGTTACTCGTGGTGTCCTGACCGGCGCGGTCTGTGTGGTGGTCGGCTACCTCGCTTTCATGGCTGCGTTTCCGCATAACTTCCATGCCATGGGCTGGTTCGGTCGTGTCCAACGGCCCTGGTCGACAATGACGGTCGGCATTGTCGTCGTCTTGATCGCGGTGGTGTGCGTCCTCAGCTACCGGCGTCAGATCTCGGAGCGACCCGGGGCATTTCCAGTGGCCACGATTGCCCTGCTGGCGGTGACCAGCGCCGTGCTGGCCTTCGCGTCGTTCGCACGCTGTAGCGACGACATGCATCCGCCGTTGTTCACCGCCATCATGTGGGCGGCCGGCACGGTCAAGGGCAACATCGCCGACTACCAGCTCAGCGGCAGCATAACTTGTCCCGCGGTGACGCCGGTCGCGCTGCAGGTCGCACGGGTCGCGGGCATGTCGGCAATTTATCTGGGTGTGATCTCGGGTGCGGTCGCCTTGCTGACCACCCAGCTGGACCGAGCTCGGGTCCGCTACGCTCGGCGGGTCACCGCGATCGTCGACGTCGACAACGACTCCCGCTCGATGGTCCCCGCGGTGGCGCGCGCACTCGACAAGAGCAGCCGCCTTGCGGTGATCGTGCCCGCCGGGTCTTTGCCCGACGCGCCCGACCTGCGCCGCCAAGGCGCCCGCATCATCGGCATCGACCTGAGCCAACTCGATGTTCTTGCATCGCTGCCGATATGGACAAAGCTCGACAAGCTGTACCTGCTGTCGGCCAGTCCATCGGCTAACCTGCTGCGGCTCAAGGCGATCAATCAACACATATCGCCGGACACCGCACGCCGCCTGCCACTGGTCGTACGGATCGACGACCCCTGGCAAGCCGAGTCCTGGCGCAACCAGCAACTGGGCCGATCCGACACCCGGTGGATAGCCGACTCAGTGAGCATCAACGAAGTGACCGCCGCCCGACTGCTCGGCAGAATCGAGGGCACGGGTCAGATCACAAAGATCATCGTGTGCGGCGGGTCGCCATTGACATTGGCGTTGTGCGCAAATCTCGTTCGGCAGCGCCTCGAACGCGATTACTACGCTCCCCCAGGCTCTCCGCCGCTGCCGTCGCTGACGATCGTCGGCACAAAAGCCGAGGAGTATCGGCAAGATCACGAGATTCACCAGCAGCAGCTCGGATTGCCCCCGACAGACACATGGCTCGACGCTGTCACCAGCCCACCGTCGATGGCGACGCTGGAACCCATGATCACCGCCGCAGTCCGCGCCCGCACATGCACCGCCGCGGTCGTATTCGCGACGACACCCGAAGGCGCCGGGGCCGACGCGATGCTGGGCACCCGACTGGCGGCCCGGTTCCCGACCCTGCCGATTTTCGTGCTGGACCCCAAACGGCCTGAATCCACCGACGGAGACGTGGCGCCGATCATCGGGGCGCTGCGAACGTTCGCGCTGGCAATGGACACCCAGCCCGACGAGGCGCAGGACGTGTTCGAGCGCGCCGCGATGCTGATCCACGAACGCTACCGGCCGAAAACCGGCCCCCCCGCCAACGAGGCGAGCAAGCCGTGGGCCACACTCAACGACTTCTATCGCGGATCGAATCGACGGCTCGTGCAGAACGCGTTCGCGATGGTCGAACAGATCGCGGGGCACACCTGGGACAGCTTCGGCGCCGTGCCCGGCCCGCCGACACCAGTTGACCCGGACGTCACCAACCCGGTAGAGCGTGCGCTAGCACGCCTGCGCGCCATCGGCTTTGACCGCGATGCGGCGATGGCGATGGCAGAAGCCGAACACAACAATTGGTCTGATTACCTCCGCAGTTGGGGATGGCGTCTCGCGCCGGCCGGACAGACGAAAAGAGACGAGGAGAAGAAGACACGTCCGGATCTCGTCCCGTGGAGCAAGATCATTGACGACGAGGAGGCCCTGGGCAGGTCGCTGACCAACCTCGCGGACACCTTCTACACGCTCCGTCAACTGGGCTACCGGTCCCGCCCACAGTGGCAGCGGTTCAGGCGCATCGGGGACGTCACCGCCGAGCAGCGCGATGAGCCATGGTCTTGGACAACGGAATCCGGCGACGTTCAGCAGGCAGCCGCGGGCGATTGGGAGGTCACCGATGGCGACGGCCTCAGCTGGTCGGTGCGCGACGACATCTTCCGCTCCACCTATGAACCCGTGAGCGACAAGCGCTGGCGCCGAACCGGTGTCGTGCGTGCCCGACCGGCACGCGACGGCGAGGCGATCGAAGCCCTGGAGGGCCCGGAGGTCGCCACGGAGTCCGATTGGGTGATCACGGGCACGAAAGGCGAACAGTGGCTGGTTCCGGGCGAGAAGTTCGCCCGGCGATATCAGTTGGAGGATTCTTCGGCACTGGCCACTGACTGAGGATCAGCCTGCGCACTGTAGGTGATCCGTTGAACTTTGAGCGAGCCAAGGCTCCGCGGGTCAAAGAGCGCACCCATGATCTATTCGTCCGACAGCGACGTCGTCACGCGACCTTCCCGCGGCCAGGGAGGGCCGAAGACGGTAATCACCGCAGCCGCAACAGCTAAGCCTCCGCAACGTCACGATGGGTCGCGTCCGGCGCTGCGGTATTCGCTGAACGTTGACGCCCCGGAGACGTGACGATGCGCGGCGGAGCCACGCTGCCTGGTCGTCGGCGATCAGTTGCCGATTGTCACGGTGACCGCGTCCCGGTGGCCGCGTCCCGGTGTGCGATGTGCCGGCGACTACTTCGCGTCTGGGAAGGGTCGCGGCTGTGCCCGCGGGCGGATGAGCTGGCGCGGTTGGCCGTCGGAAATCCGGCCGCTGCATCACCGGAATCACATTGCCTGTCGACGGGGGCTTCACCAGTCGCACACATGGGGATTACTTGCGGTGAGGCACGGTAAGGAGTCGCTGATGACCGACGAGCAGACACTGGCGAACATCTCGATGAACGGCGCGGCGCCGACATCGCCTCAAGTCTCACCTGTCCTTTTGTATGACGGCGTCTGCGGTTTCTGCCACCGGGCGGTCCAAACCATCCTTCCCGTCGATCGGCATGGCACGCTGCGTTTCGCGGCGCTGGACAGCGACTTCGCCCGGGCGATCATCGAGCGCCACCCGTCGTTACCGGCGGTCGACTCGGTGGCATTCATCGACAACCCCGTCAACCCGGCGAGCGCGTCACCAGTCGATCGGCGGCGACCCTACGCACAGTGGACTATCTGGGGGGCCCGTGCAAGGTCCTGCTGGTGGCCCCGCTGATCCCGGCGGGGCTGCGCGACTGGCTGTACGACCGGTTCGACGCCATCCGCTACCGGGTTTTCGGTAGGTATGACTCCTGTCCCCTGCCCGCCCCCTGAGGTGCGTGCCCGGTTCTTGGACAACTAGCAGCGGGGGTGTGCGCAGTCGCAGCTAATACAGCGCGGGTAAACCCTGAGGGCATTCTGCCGTCCGTCGGCTTGGATGCTCTTGGGAGTTCAGTCGTTTGACAAGGGCTCAAAAATTCGCGGCGAGTGGGCAGGCCTGGACATCGATGATGTCCGGCTCGACGCATCCGGTGCCCGAATTTTGTGCACAAGTGCAACGCGTGGCGTGGTTAGGCTCATTGCGCGACGATTCGCCGCGCGTTCCGATTCCGCGGACGGGCCCCGGGCAGCTGGGAATCAACGTTTTGATCGAGGAGGCGAGCATGGCCGTGGCATCGCGGCGCGCTACCGGTCTCGGCACCGACTTGCGTGTCACCGGCGAGCGCGGGGCGGCCAAGTTCTTTTGGGCGGTTCTGATTTCAGCCACCTGCGCTTCGGTTGCGGGCAACGTGACACACGCGGTGATCAATGTGCCGGCGCGTGCGGCCTTCGTTGCCGCTGCGGTGGCTCTGGTACCGCCGGCGGTGCTTCTGGGAGCGACGCACTCGGTAGCGGTGCTAGTGCGGACCCGGGCAAGCGCGGGGTTCAGTTACTGGTGCGCGCTGGCCATGACGTTGGCGCTGGCGTTCGGCGCGTTCGTGCTGTCGTTTGACGCGCTGCGCGCGTTGGCGATTACCGCCGGCATCGCCCCCGGCCGTGCCTGGTTGTGGCCGCTGGTCATCGACATGTCGATCGCCCAGTCCACGATCGCGTTACTGTCACTGACGGTGCGGCACCGACGATCCGGTCGGACCGGTGTTGCGACGTCGGACTCTGCGAAGCCGCCCGCGGTCGGCGGCGCCCGCATGGGACCGCAGCCGAGGCGCGCGGTGTTCGCTGCCGTGGCAGACGCTGCCGAAAGACTACCCAGTGCCACCCCTCCCCCGCCTCACCGCGCCGCTGCCGGTGACTGGCTTAGCTTCGCCGATCTGCTCATCAGCCATGGGGTGACTTCCATCGAGCGCGACAAGGTCGCCAAGGTGTTGGCCGAGAGCGCCGCGAAAACCCCGCCGACGACGATCGGCCGGCGGTGGGATGTCCACCACAGCACGGTGAAACGAATCCAGGCCGCCGCCAAGGAGCTCACCGGTTAGGCCCTCACCGTCATCGCCAGCCATTCCCCTCCGCACCGATTCGGAAAATGTCATTGCGTTTCCGCGGAGAGGGGGCCGGCGGCCACTCTTTCGAATCTCGGGTGCGCTGAATGAAGTCAGTGGGCGCCCAGCGCATCGATGAGCCGGTCCATGACCGCGCCGGCCTCCCGGCGTGCGTCGTCGTGATCCTGCGCCCGCGTTATATATAGAGCGTCGCCTCACGCATGGCACCCAGCATCGTGTAGGCCGTCGCATCCAGCGGCTGGGGGGATGCGGCCGATCGTCACCAAGGTCGCCCGCGGACGTATCGCCCTCGAAAAAGTCAGCTGAAAATGGGCGACACGCCCTGGTCGTCGCATCACCCGGCCGGGCGAAACGCGTCCTTGTTGCGCAGGCACCAGTCCGCGAAGGTGCGTGGACGTCCTAGCAGCGATTCCACAGTGTCGGTGCGAAACCCGGTCGTGTCGCGCCGCATCAGTTCCAGCCCTTCGATGAGCGCCGCGGCGAGCGCCGCCGGCGCTCCGTTGGGATACCGGGAGCGCACGGCCTCCTCGGACGTGACGGCGAGCTGGACCTCGATCGGGTGGCCGATCGTGGCAGCGTGATCGCGACCTGTTCGGCGATGGTGAAGGTCTCCGCGCGGGTGACCCGGTGGCTCCTGTGACAAGTATCATCACGCCGGGGGAGGTGGCCACCGCGCTGAACGTCACCACCTCGACGATCGTGAAGATGACCACGAGAATGGGCACGACGGGACTGCTCACCCGCGTGCGCGACAGTCGCGACTACCGACTTGTCCGGCTGTGGCTCACCGACAAGGGCCGGTCCTTGCGCGACCCGGTCGAGGCAGACCGGGCGGCACTGGAGGACGTCGTCACCTCCGACCTCACCGCCGATGAGCGCACATGCCTCATCGGCGCGCTGATGAAGATTCAAGCCAGGGCCTACCAACTGCTTCAGCCGCCCGCCGATTCGCCCACCCGCTGATTCGTCTGCCCGGTCGCGGTCGTCATCTGCTCCCGGGGCGATTGACCAGTCGACAACGGGGGCCTGACATTCGGCGATGAGGTGCCGCGAACGGCACGGCGACGCTCGAAGATCCGCTCGGGCGACGCGATGAATTTCCGGGTGCATGACGGTCGGTATTGACGACTTACCGAGAAAGGGTGCCCTCATGTCCATTGAGCACATATTGGCCGTTGTCCCCGTCACCGACATCGAGATCGCCACGACCTGGTACGAGAAGCTGCTCGGCCGTCCGGCCGACAACAATCCGATGCCGGTGCTGGTCGAATGGCAGGTCGTCACCGGAGGCTGGGTCCAGGTTTGGGTCGACAGCGAACGGGCGGGTTCCGGCCTACTCAACCTCGCGGTCGATGATCTCGAGAAGCACGTCACCGAGGCAGCCGGCCGCGGTCTGAATCCAGGCGCGATAGAGGACGTGAACAAGGGCGTCCAGTTGTCGACGATCCAGGATCCCGACGGGAACATGATCCGTCTGATCGGCGGCTTCCGAGTCGTGTACTGAGTCGACACGTGGCATGTGATGTGAGAACTTGCACCCGGGTATCCGGTATAAATCGGGGTTCACAACTGCGGCCATATGACGGGCTGGGCCCTGATCTCCTGGTCGGAGCTCGAGCTTCTCCGCTACGACCGGTGAGGACGCGCTTAGCCTCTGAAGGCTGCGACCTCAGAACGGAATCAACGGCACCAGGACGGTCCGCAGGACGATCACTGCCACGAACACCGCGGTGAATGCCAGGTCAATGGAGACCGACCCCAACCGCACGGGCTTCAACACCCGCCGGACCGGTCGGATCACAGGCTCGGTGATGCCGTGAGTGATCCGGTGTGCCCGGTAGAGGCCACCGTGGCCGCCGGCCGGGGACAGCACGCCGACCCAATCCACGACCATCCGGGCAATCAGCACGAGTTCGAATAGCAGGAGAACAACTCCAAGCAAGCCTGCGACCACCGCACGCTCCTTCCGACCCTTCTGAGTGTCCGCCGCCCAGCTGAGAAGGGCCTGATGCGAAACTGAGACATGTCAACTCAGGGCGCCGTGCTGCGCAGTTCTCCGGTCAGTCCCACCGCGACCGTTTCATTTCCCGCGCCGGCGAGGGAGCTCGAGGTGGCCGACCGACTTGTGCAGCCACGAGGCGATACCGGGTCGATCACTTGCGCCTCGGTCCCTGGTGTCCGGAGTCATTAATTCGCGATCAGGTTGGGGGTGTGGGCGGCGACTCGGGGGTTTCATCGGCCATGCGATGAGCCGGGAAAATGATGTCGAAACGCGTCGTGGCAGCTCAGGGCCTTGAGCGCTCGGGTGCACAGGCGGTGCTTCGACTGAGCGCCGTCGACCACCCGATCCTGATCAATCGGCGGTCTCGCCGGCATCCATAATCACTGCCGACGAAATGGATGACTCACGACACCAGCCCCGACGAACAGGCGAAATCGAAGACGGGGGTTGGTAGGCCACTGCTCTACTGACGTGGGCCTGTCGCGCGGAATCTCAGTAACCGGCGTTCGCGTCATGGGTCGGCGTGGGCCGTTCTGCTATAGCCCATTCATCAGTGTGTTGCTGGGCAGGGAAACGTCGAGCACCTTGCGCGCGGTCTCGACCCCGGCGATGGGAAGGCCGTCCGGGTCGAGCAGACCGAGTTGAACGAGCACGCTGGCTTGGTCCCAGTAGATGTGCTCATGCACGAGTTTGTCTGCCCGAAATTGCACAATAGCCACGGCAGGAATCTGCACTGCGCGGCCCGTGGGTTCGATGCCGGGGAGCATCCAGTCCATCCGAGTGGTGTGGGTGAAGCGGGCGATGAATTCGTCGACAAGGGAAGTCTCCCCGACGGTGCGGCTGACGGGGACGAGTTCAAAGTCGGGGGGGTTCACCCCAATGAAATGGTGCGCGTAGAAATGTCGCAACCTTTCGAAGCCGACCCCACCGGTCATGGTCGGGACGTGGTTGACATACGGCTCTGCAACCATGGTGGACATGGTGGCATCGACGTCGCGCGTTTCAAACTCGCAGCCACAGTGCGCATCCCACAACGCAGCAAGATCGTAAGCGGCCATCGCACGCACCTCTCTCCGGGAAGTTCCAGCTACGGGTCAGTCACCAGTGTCGTGAATAAGGAGGATCTGTTGGCCGCATGGGCGGTCAGCTGGGGATCTTTGACTGTATCGCGCTGACAACGCCTTCCGCTTGCGTGGTGACTGAAGTGGCACATGCCGCCACGTCGACAACGATGTCGTTACGAATGGAAAGTGCGCGCTGGCACGACTTTTCCCTTGCCCACCGTGTAATGGGCATCGTCAGTTCGCCCTCGTTTTTCGTCAATTCACCGGACTTCCACGTCGTGCGCTCATTATTTATTGTGATGTTCACTCGGTGATTGGCGCACTTGGACCACCGGTCTGATGTCGCGGTGAAGAACTTCTGTGCTTCGCCTGCGGACGGATATGACGCCACCGCCTCAACGACAGCGGAGTCCCAATCCGCGGCCGTAACGACAAGGGCGTCCCAATCGGCATCGGAGGTGGTGGGCTGGCGCACCACCTGCCCGCGAATCGCGGTCAGGCCACTTTCGCCGTATACCGCGCGCTCACCAACTACCCAGGCGCCCAGACAGTTGGCTTCTGGGCGAAGGTAGCTGTGGTCGCGTGGTGCGGTAAAGTCGGCACCCGGTGTGATCGCGGTGGTGCCCATGATGGAGTTGAGGTCCCCGGCACTTCGCAGCAGGCCGTCGAGCGCCGGGTTGGCCACCGTCGGCTTTGCCGTAGCTTCGTGACCAGCGTCGGCGCGTCCCCCGGACGTACGACTGCATCCCAACAGCAAAAGGCTCACAACCAGCGCTGCCACCGCGGGTCGGCACATCACGACATCACCTCACCTACCGCGCAATCGCAGTCGAATGAACAAAAACGTTGGCCACCGACCGCCTCACACATCTTGCCAGCAGTTGCGCCACACCGGCTCACCGGTGTGCGACGGCAACATCCCGCTTTACAACCCTTGGCTCTGCGGTCACGTTCGTGCCGATGACGCGGCCCGGTCGACGCTGCGCGGGGAACAACTATCGACCCAACCGCCGAGCTCCTCGAACAACCAAACCTCCGCTCGGTGTAGCAGGCTCGCTCGCGCTCAAAGAACGCACCCGAGGCCAGGAGTACGACCACCAGTACGACGAGTGGTACCGCTTCACTCAATCAAGAGCAAAACCCATCCCCGCACCTCCCCGCGCCGACGCCGCCGGGCAATAGCACGCTGCAAAAGCGATCCGTGCTGCCTGTAGTTGCCGCGAAGGCCACGCGGTGTTCGCTCTTCCTCAATTCGCGCGGCCGACCGATCTTCCCCAGCTGCTTTCGTTGTTCTGGATTGGGTTCACCCTGCTGATGCTGCCAAGCGGCATTCCTCAGGCAGCGTCTCGGCGGCATCGCCGTCATGGCGCTGGGTGCGCTGGTCGCGGCCGCGTCAGCCTGGGCGGTGGTACGCGCCACCGACGTGGTCTCGCTCGGCGTCGCGCGATTCGCTTGCGGGGGCGCCTGGGCTGCGTGATGACCAGCGCGGCGTAGAGAGCGTTAGCTCCCGCGACATCGTGCGACGATCGCGTCGAGCCCATCGTGGCTTTGCCCGGGCAGCTTCCGGTTCAATACGGCGCAGGCAAATCCGCAGATTCAGGTAGTGGACTACTCGCTGTGCAGCGTGCTCGCACACCTAGGCTGAGCGACCAAAGCCCCGCGGTGCGAGTTCGGGCCAGTTGTCGATCCGTGGATCGAGGGCCGCTCCTATGCGGTCCGGGCTTAAGTTCCAGGACGTTGGGAGAACAGCATGTGGCGTAAGGACAAGCCCGCTACGCGGGGCGGCCGACTTAACGTCGTTCGCGATGGCGGCACTCAGAGCGATCCCACCGGGGCGCCAAGACCGGAGGCTTCGGGGAGCCAAGTCGACCGTAGCGGAGTCGATCTCGACGATACAGACCTCACTGTGCTGGCGTGGTGAGTCGAAACCGGTACTGCGCCGCGGGTGCACGGTGTAATCGGCTGTCGTGCAACGCAACCGGGATTAGCCGCATATCTGCTGGTGCGAGTCGGCTCTGACGTTGGCTGACGCTCAGGGACCGCCTCGCCAGTGTTCGATGCGGTGATGGTCGGGTGTGAAGCCGTGCTTGACACCCCACAGCACAGCCTGGGTCCGACTGCCGGCCTCGATTTTGCGGTAGATCGCACGGATGTAAGACTTCACGGTGTTCGGGCTGAGATAAGTCAGCGCCGCGACCTCGGCATTGCTTTTGCCCTGTGTAATGAGGGCCAGGATCTCCGACTCCCGATCGCTGAGCCCTTCGCCGCGCCCGGGCCAATCGAGCCCAACGGCGCTGCGCGCCCGCGGCGGTACATTGCTGATAACCGTCTCTCCGGCATGCACTGCCTCCAGTGCGGCCACCAACTCTCGGGCCGGCAACGTCTTCGATATATAGCCGTGCGCTCCCTGCTGTTGGGCACTGCGGACAAGGTCCGGGTGAAAGTTCCAGGTGTATATGACGACTCGCCGTGCGCGCGGATTCGCAACCAGAACGGCAATCTCTTCGTGATCGGATTCCGGTTGGGCGAAAGAGTCGTACAGAACGATGTCGACGGCGTCCTCGACGGGCTTATTCGAGTCGAGTTCGGCGACGACCACGCGGTCGCGGTACTGGTTGAACATATTGGCCACGCCCATCACCACCACGTCGTAGTCGTCCACAAGCGCCACAGTGATCGGAACGTTCGCGCGTGAGGCCACGCCGTGAGATTACCCCCCTAGGGGTGTGGTGCCATCCTCCCTAGGGGTGTTTGAGTTGCGTCGAGAACTGCTCGACCGGTCCATATTCCAAGCGCACAGTGGGCGCGAAATCAGAAAGGCTCGCAGCCATGATCATCCTAGGAATCATCTTGCTCATCGCCGGATTCCTGCTCAAGATCTCGATTTTGTGGACCATCGGAATCATCCTGCTCGTCATCGGTGTGATTCTGGCGATCCTGGGATCAGTAGGACACGCTGTCGGCGGCCGCCGCCACTACTTTTGACCGTCACTACCGCAGCATCCCCTCGGAAGGGCGCCCAGTGTGGCATAGATTCGCTTGCGCTGGTAACCGTTGGCCCATGAAAACCGTTGGTGAGTAATGCATTTGAACGCTGCGCGTTCATGAGACGAACTGCTGGCCGCCGTCGATGTCGTAGGTCGCGCCGGTGAGCGCCGTGTTGGTCATGATGTGGACGGCGAGCGCGGCGACGTCGGCGGGGCCGACGACGCGGCCGATCGGGAGCGTCGCCCGCAGTTCACTGCGGCGCTCCTCGAGTCGATCGCCGAGCAGCGATGCCGACAACGGGGTATCCACGAAGCCGGCGGCGATGAGGTTCACGCGAACCGGCGCGAGCTCAAGTGCAAGGGCCGCCGTGAACGGAGGCAGCGCGGCGGTGGCGGCGGAGACAATCCCGAGGCCGTGCCCGACCCGCCGGCCGCCGGTGCCGCCCACGAGCAGCAGCGTACCCCCAGGCCTCATCTTGCCCGCAGCGTTGCGCGCGACCTGGAGCCCCAGCACGACGTGGTCGCTGAGCGCTTCGCGCACCTGGGCCGAGTCCATCTCGAGCAGGGGGCCGTAACGCGGGCCGCCGGCCGTCACCATCACGTGATCGATCGGTGTTGGCAGGTCCTGAAAGAACCTTTCCAGGGAAGCCGCGTCGTTGGCGTCGAACGCCGCGGTGCGTTGCGCGCCGAGTTCCAGCGCCGCTTGCTCGAGCCGGTCGGGATTGCGGCCGGTGAGGATGACACCGGCACCCTCCGCCTGGGCGAGTCGAGCTGTCTCGAGCCCGATGCCTGCGCTGCCGCCGATCACCACGACGGTCTGTCCGACCAGTGCCGGTTCACGTTGGGTGGAAACCCGATTGGCCCCGCTGGTCATGTTTTCTCCGATGGGTGGTGCAGGCTGTCGATCACCGGCTCACCGGCGACGCCTTCGAGACGAAGTCCCACTGTCCTCCTCAGATCGGCCTGAGCCCTGGCGCTGACGAATTCGTTTCAACCGGCATTGGGGCACCTCGCGCTCCTGCACCCCCGAGCAAGATGCAATCGTAAGTCGGCACCGCGCACACCGGAGATGTTTCACGGCATCGCAGCTGGGCCAACGTTGACGCGGCGCTCGACCGCACAGCACACGGTGGCATGGCCGTGCGCGGCATACGAGCGGGCCGGCGCGCCACAGATCCGGGCCCGAATGACGCGAGGCGGTTGCGCGCGCGAGGACCGGGTCCACTCCCCTCTCGGGTTGCGACGCAAACGCGTACCCAATGTGCGGGTGACCGGTAGCACACACCGGCATGGCGTTGTTCACCAACAGGATTCGATCTGCAGAGCCAGACCAACGCGGCGGGGGATCGCTGTTCCGTCACAGCGGGGCCGCCTGGCGTCTACCTGCGACTGCACCGATAGCGGCCGGTGGCCAGAGAAAGGCGTCCGGGACGAAGAACGCGAACCGACAGTGAGCGGGTCGCGGACCGACCGTCGCGGTCGAACGCTACTTGTCCAGTACCGAGGTGTAGTACATGGTGTCGCCCATCGATACCATGTCGCTGTCCTGAGCTGGTGGCACCAATCCGTTGTCGACCATCAAGCGCCGCATCGGCGTTCCGACCGAGCGCCAGCCGAGGCCCTCGAGGTAGGTTGCGACGTTGTTGCGCTCGCCCTCGTAGCCCAAGTCGGCGAATTCCAGGTCGAAGCCGTGGTCGCGCCACTTGGCGGCAGCTTTGCGCATCCTCTCGCGGGCCTTATCCGTGTCGGATGGGGACATATCCGGGATGGCCTCGGTGGCGAGTCGGCTGCCGTCGGCGCTGAGTGCGGTGATGCTGTCCAGCAAGCGGTCCTGGGCATCGGGCGGAAGGTAGCCGAACAGGCCCTCCGCGATCCACGCCGTGGGCTTGCCGGTGTTGAGGCCCGCTCCACGCAAAGCGGCAGGCCAGTCATGGCGCAGATCGACGGCCACCGTGCACAGGTTCGCGGTCGGCGCGGCGCCAAGACCCGTCAACGTGGTGGTCTTGAACTCGATTACCTGTGGCAGGTCGACCTCGAAGACAACCATATCCGCAGGCCAGGTGAGCCGGTAGGCGCGGGCATCCAGACCGGACGCCAGAATCACCGCCTGCCGGATCCCAGCCGCCGCCGCGCCACCGAAGAACGCGTCGAAGTACCGGGTACGCAGTGCCATCGCGTCGGGCATGTGCGCCAGCCGCCACCCGCCATCACTGTCGTCCACATCGGCGGCGGACAGTTCACCGGTGGCCCAGCGGGTCAGGAAATCCACCCCCACCGCACGGACGAGCGGCTCCGCGAATCGGTCGTTGATCAAGGGGTTGTCGGCGTTGGTCGCTACTGCCCGAGCAGCGGCGACCATCGTCGCCGTGGCTCCCACGCTGGTGGCGAGGTCCCACGTGTCGCTGTCTGTGCGAGCCATAGCCTGTCCTGCCCCGACGTCTGCTAGCCGCGATACTTAGCCAGTATAACGAGCAGGCCCGCGACGATCATGAACCGGATCCTCGACCACTGTGCTGCCCGTCGGCGACGTCTCGCGCGTGCCGGTTGTGTACGTCGACTACGACCAACGACGCGTCGAGCAGGGGCGTGGCGATCTGATGGGCGCGGGCGCGGTCGGCGAGGTCACGCAGCACCGCGATCTCGACCGGGCGCCCGGCGCGCAGATCGCGAAACATCGACGGGCCGAACGTCGACGACGGATCGGTGAGCTGCCGGTCCAAACCGGAATGCGCGGCCTCGGACACAGTGTGTCCGTCGGCTGCCGCGACCGACACCACCTCGTCCAAGACCCTGCGCGCCAGGGCGATGCCGCCGGCGGCGCGGACGATCGGGCCGATCTCGTCTCCCACCAGACAGGTGAGCACGGCCGTCGACGTGATGAACGCAAATTTCTCCCACATGGCCGCCACGATGTCGCGGCGCACGGTCACGGCGATACTTCCCGTCTCGAGCAGCTCGGCCGTCCGGTGCAAGATGTCGGATTCGCCGCCGTCGAGCTGGCCGATCTCCATCTGCACGCCGGGAGCCACCTCCTCGATCATGCCGTCCGTCCGCAGCGAGATGGCCAGTCGCGTCTCGGCGCCCAACACGGCGTTGCGGCCGAAGGCGCCGGTCAGCACCGACAGATGCCGCATCCCGTTCATGATCGGCACGATCCGGGTCTGCGGCCCGACCGCAGGATGCATATCTTCGACCGCTGATTCGACCGCGTCGGTGCGCACCGCCACCACGACGAGGTCATATGGCCCACGCAGGCCTGCGACGGTCACCGCATCCACCCGCACGGTGTCAATCTCGTTGCCTCTCTGGATGCGCAGGCCCTCGGCGCGCAGCCGTTCCAGCGTCCGCGGATGAACCAGAAACCTCACGTCGCGCCCCGCGGCGACCAACTGGGCCCCAATGTAGCCGCCGGTCGCCCCTGCACCGACGATCAGCACGCTCATCGACGAGCCTGTTCCTCAACCCCTGCGGTGCTCAGGCGCGTTGCCCGACACGTGCCTCGCGCGGTGGCGGGCCACATGTATGCCACCTCAACAACTCCCGCTAAGACGGGTAGCCACGACGGACCATAATGCGAGACGCGGTCGCACGCCGAACAGATCATCGCACCTGCTCCATTGCTGAATGTCCGATATATATTGCGTGCTTCGTACCCGCGCGCCATCCCTGTCCGCTAACCATCTCACGTTGAGGTGCATAAAGACCGGTCGTTCGATCGCGTAGCACAGGCTGTCGGACCGACAGCGAAACACCGACCACGATGAAACCGGGCCGGATGTTTGGTCATTGCAACGCAAGCGCTCGAGTCACAGCAGGCGCCAACGCGACAAAAACGTCCCCCGCGCAGGTTGGCGGCCAAGACTGTCAATGCAGCTCGAGTTCGGCAGTGACGATGAGCAGACCGAGGGCGGCGTTGAGGACCGCGAACAGCAGAGTCCCCCGCACGGAGGACCCGCTCCGGCGAGCAGCGATAAATCCCCAGATGAACAGCAACACCACGTTGAGGTTCCCGCCAATTGTTGTGTAGCCGATACTGACAGTGCCATCTGGGTTTTGGTGATCGTCGTGCCAATGCAAGGTTACGGCCGCCACAAGAAGTAGCACCGTCGGCAGGGCGGCAAAAAACCGTGGCGACTCGGCGGCGATATTTCGTACGAGGCCGGTCAGATAGACCTGAACGCGACCGTCGCGGTGACTCGAAACGTGCGTGGCATATGCGTCGACCAGCGTGGTCAGCGTCGCTCCGAGGAGAACCCACGCCGCCTCATTCAAGGGCTTGCCGCCCTCTTGGGCTGCCAGCAACAGGGTGGCCATCATGGTGCCCTTGATAAGTCGTCTGAGGGCGCCGTCGCCGAGGGGTGCTATGCGGGGGCCAGCGGCCAACCTCGTGCGCATGTGTCGCAGCTTAGAGGTCGACCGGGGTGGGACATCCGGCTTGGACGCCAGGCCAACCGACGACAGCCCCGTGCACCTGACCGTCGACGCGGCACTGGACGCAGCGACAGAGATGCTCGGCTGAGCAGGTCCGCGTATCAGGCTCCCCCAGCCGCTTGGCGGGGGTGGCGCGCGGAGCGCGCCCACGCGGAATCGGGGTTTCTCGAAGAGGGTCAGATTTCGCGAGCCGGGGCTTTCGCGGGTGTGATCTAGATAACACTTTGTCCTACGATCGACACAGGTCACGAACACGCCGGAGCTATTGTGTGCGCTGAAGTACCGCTGCAGGCCATCGACGCCCTCGTCATCGACAAGGGCCCGGCCGCGGTGACCGGAGCCGTCCGGGCCTACGACGTCAGCGCCACAACCGGTCGGCGGCGCGACCGTGAACTGGCGCTTGCCGACTCCGGTCGCGATCGGGACACCATGTGCCTCGACGCGCCGCTCGGCGGCTGTCCGCCATGGTCGGCACCGATGGCCTGTCGTCTCGCATCAGCAAGTTTGGGGCCGTCAAGCGCCGAGATGGTGCAGCGCCACCCAGGCCGTCGTGCTCACCGACTCCTCAATGGTCTGCCACCGGAACCTGCCAAGGATCTGACCTGGACGGAATTCGCAGTGCGGCCTCAGCGGCCGGTCCGCTCAACGGTTTCTCAGCTACTCCCAACGACGTCTGAGCGCTGATGCGCAAGGAGGGAAGTGATGTGAACAAGCTGATTGTGCTCACCGCGGCCATCCTCGCCGCCGCGGCGGCGTCGCTGATTCTCTGGAACACCGGCGTGGCTACCGCATCGCCCGATGTTTCCGGGAAAACCTTCGCCGAAGCCCAGCCGGTCCTTCAAGAGGCCGGCTACACCGTCGTCGTCGCCAATACTGTCGGTGACAAACTGGCCCAAAGCGACTGCACCGTGGTGCGCCAACAGGATTCAACCCCGACACCGTTCGGCACCAAGAAGTATCAAATCGCGCCACACCAGGTGATGTTGACGCTCAATTGCAACCCGGCGGCAGGCAATGGCAAGGCGCCGCAGTAGCGGTCAGGGTCACAGCGAATGGCCGACCTGCTGACGGCGTACGCGCCGACGACGACCATCTTGTCGTCGACCCGCACACCACTGGGTTCAGAGGCCGTGACGGTGGGTATCACTCGCTTCACCTGTGGCAGCTACCGGATTAGGAGATCCCGTGAGCGATCGCGAACGCATCCCCGCCCCCGCGCACGACCCGCTCGCCGACGCGTTCGGCTCGACCGGACTGTTTTTGATGGTGACCGCCGTGGTCGCCTTCCCGGTATGTGTGGCCAGCCTCCTTCACGCCCAGGGCGCATTGGCCGCCGTTGTTGGAGTCATCGCTCTGCTCAGCTTCGCAGTAGGCACGTTCTGCTTCAGTGCCGACGGCAGGCGTTCACGGCAGCGCCAACCGCTCGTGGCCGCCCAACAGGGGCGTCTGTCGTCGGAAAGCTAGCCCGAATGCTGCGCCTCAGCCAGCCGTCTGGTGAAGTAGCGGCAACTCCGCTGGGTGCTGCGCCACGCGGTGAGCGGCGCTCGGATAACGCCGACGCGACCGCGGTTACCCCGTCAATAGGGTGGCGTCAATGTTGTGCGGTCACCGGACTGGATGCGGCGCTCTCAGTCCGAGCAGCAGCTTTCACCGACACGTGACGTCGACCCGAAGTGTCAAGCGTGCTGAGCAATGAAGCCAAAAGCGGGACTTGTCGCGCGTCGATGCCGGGTTGTGGCAGCACGGCGCGCACTATCGCGGCACCGTCGAATGTGTTCGTGATCGTTGCTACCAGCGCGGCGAACAGGTCCTCGGGCAGGCCTTCGGCGCCGGGCAGTGCGCGTGCGGCGTCGTAAATCTTGGCACTGAACTCGGTCAGCACGTGTTGCAAAGTGGCCCGAAGCTTCTCATCGGTGCGAGCAGCGATGAGAAGCTCATACATCACAGCATTCGTCGAGTTGGCGGTGATGTCGCGCAGAATCGTCAGGACCGCGTCGAGGGTCGCCCGGTCTGCCGGAATCTCGGTGACGCGTTTGGCGAACAGGTCAAGCTGACGTCGCAGCACTTCGTAGGCCGTCGCCGCCATGAAATCGCCCATGGTGTCGAAGTGTCGGAACAGGGCGCCCTGCGACACCCCGGCGCGTTTGGTGATCTCGGCAGCCGATGCGTGCGCATATCCCAGCTCGACAATCGTGGCGATGCTGGCGTCGAGCAACCGTGCCACGGTCTCGTCGCGGCGTTGTTGCTGGGTTCTGCCCATGTCAGACGCCGACACCTTTGAGGGTGGCCGTCGGCCGGCGTGAACATGCCCTCAAGAAGCGGCCGGACTTGATGGTCTTGCCGTAACCGTCGGTGAATTCGCCGTTGCGGCACACGACCGCGCCGCCCACGCCGGTGGCGACGACGGCGGCATCGTTGCGGTTGACCATTCGACTCAAGCCCCCGTAGAAGGGCACCTCCTCCTCGTGGTAGCCGTTCACCGACTCGTCGAGCCCTTCGGGATCGATCACGACAAAGTCGGCGCGATCGCCCTCGCGCAGCGTGCCGGCGTCAAGACCGAACCAGTCCGCGACCTCGGCGGTCAGGCGGTACACCGCTTGTTCGATGGTGAGGAACGGATGGCCGGCGCGCTGGGCATCCAGGGCGCGCTTGAGCAGCCGCAGCGAGAAGTTGTAAAAGGCCATGTTGCGCAGATGCGCACCGGCGTCGGAGAAGCCCATGTGAACGGTTGGCTCGGCGGCGAGCTTGTTGAGCTGTTCGGGCCGGTGGTTGGCGACGGTGGTTGTCCAGCGGACGTTGCGTTCGCCGTTGTCGACGAGCACGTCGAGGAACGCGTCGAGCGGGTGAAGCCCGCGCTCGTCGGCGATCTGCCCGAAGCTCTTGCCGACCAGACTTCTGTCGGGGCTGTCGACGATGACCGCGTCGTGAAAGTCGCGATGCCACAACGTCGGTCCCAGTTTCTTGCGGTCGAATTCTCGGCGGAACCGGCGCCGGTACTCGGTGTTGGCCAGTAACTCGTTGCGCTCCAGTTGGTCACGCAGGTGCAGGGCCGCGGTTCCGGCGCCGAATTCTTCGAAGACGGGCAGGTCGATTCCGTCGGAATACAGCTCGAATGGGACGGGAAGATGCTGGAACCGCACACTCGCGCCCAGCACGGCATTGATCAGCCGGGTGCCGAGCCCGAACACGCGGTGCGCACCGGGCATGGCCTTTGAATCCGCAGATACCAGCAGGCTCATCCGCACCCCTGGGCGGCGCCCGAACATCCGGCTGCTGGACAGGAAGAACAGCAGTGCCGAAATCGGGTTCGCGATGTCCGGTGCGCTCTGAAGAATGCGGCCGCGCTTGCGCAGGACCGCAATCAGCCTGCGGCGCTCGCGCCACGTTGCGAAAGTCGATGGCAGCGCCCGTGATCGATAGCGATCGCCGTCGAGCTTGTCGATCGCCGCGTCCATCCCCGACATGCCGAGAAGTCCTGCGTCGAGCGCATCGTCGAGTAGTGCGGCCATCCGATCCAGCTCGGCGTCGGTGGGCCTGACCTCATCGTCGGTCGCGCGGTCCAGACCCAGCACCGAGGTCCGCAGGTCAGAATGACCCAGCAGCGAACCGACATTCGGTCCCAGCGGCAGCTTGTCGAGTGCCCGAACGTATTCGTCGGCCGTCGACCACGTCTTCTTGGTGTCCAGTGCACCGATGACGAACTCGCGCGGCACGGCCTCGACCCGGCTGAACAGATCAGCGGCGTCCGCTGAGTCGGCGTAGACGGCCGACAACGAGCAGTTACCGAGCAGAACCGTCGTGACGCCGTGCCGCACTGACTCGCGCAAGCCGGGATCGAGGAGCACCTCGGCGTCATAGTGCGTGTGCACATCGATGAAGCCCGGGATGACCCACTTCCCCGCCGCCTCGATAACCTCAGGACAACCTGTCTCGTCCAGCGGCTTGGCGGACACGGTCGACACGACCCCGTCGCGAATGCCCAGCGAGCGCGTCCGTGCAGCGTTGCCGGTGCCGTCGAACCACAAGCCGTTGCGGATGATCACGTCGTAGGTCATGGCACCTTCCACACCTCGGGAGTTCTGGCAGTCTAACATAGATAGTGAGTAGGCACAATCTTATAGGGGTCAGATCATCGGCTGCCGAGCAGCATCTTCACGCCAACGGGGCGGTCAGCATGGCTGTGACGACGACCTCTTCCGTGTACAGCCGCAGCAGACTCAGTCGATAGGCGGCAGGCGCAAGGCGCCGCCGCAATGTTTCGATCGGCACGTGTCCGGTAATAACGGTTGCCACCCCCAGCCGATCTTGCGGCCATGACCTCAGTCGTGGGCATGCGTCACGGACTAACCGCAGTGATGACCGCCGGACATGGTGGAGATCACACTACAAGCGAGGGCAATCGGGTACGAACGCCCACGCGAATGCGTTACAGGCAGGTATAGAGCGGGGTTAACTGCGACTGTATGAGGAGCACGACGATGGTTACGGACTATGACGCCCCACGGCGCACTGCTGTTGACGACGTGTCTGAGGACTCGCTGGAGGAGCTGAGCGGTCGCGCTCACGCGGCGGGGTCGGCAGTCGTCGACGTTGACGAATCAGAGGCGGCGGAATCCTTCGAGTTGCCCGGGGCCGATCTGTCCGGCGAAGAATTGTCGGTCCGCGTCATCCCCAAACAGGCTGACGAGTTCACCTGTTCGAGCTGCTTTCTGGTGCACCACCGCAGCCGCCTCGCCGGCG
>JAOPWC010000106.1 GCA_025965895.1 Mycobacterium sp. | reverse complement strand
CGAGCAACGACCCACCCGCCGCGCCGCTTTCGTTGGATGAATCCTGATCGTGAACTACCGTAAGCATGGGCGTACCTTCCCGAAACCAGCGCGCTAACGCCGGCCCTTGATCAGAGCTATTGGACTTTCAGATCATTCCCGGGAAGGTGCGCCCACTCACGTCACCTCGCCGAGAACCATCCACAGGTTCTGATCATTGCTCCCCCAACCCGGTCTAAGTTCCATAGGCAGTAGCGAACTGTCAATCGGCCATCCCGTCCCGATTCAGCACATGGTCGCCCTCGTCCGCGCCGGCGCGATCCTCCACAAGGGCAAACTGCTCGAACGACGCGTCGACATCACCCACACCGCACCGGATCAATCAACCGAAACGGAGGTCGCCTAAACCAACCCCATCAATAGGACTTGACGCCGTATTCGTTATCGCATCGTGCTGCAGCGGTTTTCATTACACGAGACGTCCGATAAGTCACCGACGGAGTATTAGCACGGCCAGCCCGGCTCAGAACGGCGATGTGTGTTGGGCCAGGCTGAACAACATGCAGGCCACGCACAAGAGCAAGTTCAGTAGGACGAGAATCATGCCCGAAACTATGAGCCACCGGGTGCAGCGGCGTCGGCTACGCTCCAACTTCGCTATGCGCGCCTCACGCTTTAACTCAGTGGCGACGAGGGCAAAATTGACATCCGCCAATTCGTCATCACCGACGGACGCGCCCGCCGCTATCTTCTGAAGGCGCGCCGCGGGGATTCCGACGCCGACGCCAGCGAAGCGCCGACGCATCCGTCGTGCCTGCCCGGGGCTGAGCACCCCACCTCGCATGTGTATGGGATGCGGCCGACGCCCCCATTCGTCGCCTTGCAGGTTCGGCGGGGTCGCCATAAATCCACGATTCTAGTTCGGCCAAAGATAAGAGCCGTGCCACATTCGGCCCCGGGTTTCTTGTCTCGGCCGGGCGGGCGGAAACCCCTTCCCCACCCCGCACGCGGTACCCTGCCCTCACCGCAGGGACCAATACGGCAGGATCGAATAAGGCGAGTTACCGGCAGACTCCTGCATATGCGTTATCAGCTTGGGCTGCAATGACTTTAATTTATGCACCGATGCCGATAACTGCGGGATCCTGTTGGTTTCAGGACTGATATTGCGGCGGCAGCGGTGGCCGGACTCCGTCCGGATTCAACTGGCGTGTTTGAGTGTTGTTCGGGCCTGGTCGATCTGGTCGTACGCGTACGTTCGCCATAATGGCGGTGGTCATCGTCTCGCCAGGCGGCCCGACCCGGGAATCGGTGGATTTCCCGAACGGGATCAAATCCTCATTGAGCAACCATGGGCGGGGCGATCCCTTCCGGCCATGCCGCTGTCAACCCCCGAAAACAGCTGAGCCGGCCACGGATTTTTGAATACTCGGGCGGCCCAGCTCAAGACGGGAGTGCCCGATCGCGACCATGAGGGCTTCGAGTGCTCATCCAGCCGACGTACTTCTCGCAAAGGAGCAGAATCCCCTAGCTCCCAGCCCACGCCGGGCCCGTGGCCGAATTCTGAGCTTGGCCGAATGGCCGCCAGCCGCAAAGGCCACGTATTCGTCTGATCGCTTCTCCCCTGCCTCGCGCAACGTTAAATAAGCTGTCCGCCAGTAGATCACGCAATTCTCGTAGAAAATTTTTGCAGGACGGCACGTTCTGCTCCACATAAAGACGGATCGGGTCGACCCTGACGAATCCCACGGGAATGCAGTTGGCGGGATCGGGAAGTACCGCGACGGACAGGTTTTGCTCCACGTGCCATCTTCAGCACTGGCTACCGAACGTGACACATCCGTTCATGCGGCACCCCACCCTGCGAGCCCAGGGTTCGTTCAGGCTCGCAGGCTCCTGCTAAAACCCCATTCCCGGAATCGGCTGGAGCATGGGCACCCGTGCCGGACGCGACCAAGTCGCCAGGATTAATGCCCCGGCCACCACGGCTGACCGCCGTGGTCGCGACCTTGGTCGCCCCCCGGCTGCCAACCGCGTCCCTGGTCGGGCCGCCAGTCGCGACTGTGATCCCAGCCATCCGCATCGCGGTGGTAGTCATCGTGGCAGCCACCCCATTCCCAGTTGTCGCCCCATCCCGGGTCCCAAAAGTCGCCGGGGCACCAGTGATACAGCGGTACCGGGACGGGCTCGGCCTGAGCGCTACCCGACGCCAGCCCCAAGCCGGCCATCCCCAACCCAGCGGACATCGCCATCGCCGTTCCAAACTTCAAGAGTCCTTTTGCCATGCTAAGAAAATGCCCGCAGTAACCCCGCATTAGCCTGGCCAAAAGCGTACAAACCGCTGAGAAGTTTCGGGGCGGCGCGATTCGCACTGCGCTTAGCCCAGGTAAGAGGTTTTTTGCTGAGGTCTTCCACCACCAGCCGCGCGCAATCGGCCGCTTGCCCAGCGGTCGTTGCCGAGGCCGGTGGCTCGGCAACTGTGCTCGCCCGGTGACCGAGTCCGGTTTGATCGTCAATCAGCCATCCCGAGAGTAACGACAAGAAGGGTGGCCGAGGTGCCGCGGCGAGTCAACGTGATCACGGCACCAACGGTGAGCCATCCCGTCGGCGCGAACGCACCGCATTCGGGATGCACCGGAAATTGATCGATCAGGGGAGGTTGCGGGTCGAGACCGGCATACCGGCGAGCCCCAAAATGTGCGCTTCGAGCGCGCGATCTCGGATCACTACGGGCCACTGCACGTGCTGCGGTGTCGGCGGGCCGAAGGCAGCCCGTTTCACAGCATCACCGTGCCGTCGCTGCCGTTCGGCAAAAGCGTCGTCCGGTCTTAGTGGCGCCCGCATGGCGTCGGCTCGCAGGGCGGCGGCTATCGTGATCGGCAGGAACCCGACGATGAGCCCGACATTTGCAGACCGTTTGAATCATCTGTTCGATGCCCTGCATCCGCCGGGGCGGGGACCGCACACGTCCACCGAAGTGACCCGTGCACTTCGGGCTCAGGGCATCACCATGTCGGCCCCATATCTGTCTCAGCTGCGCACCGGCGCCCGCGTCCGCCCGTCTGCGGAAGCGAAGGCGGCGCTTGCCTGGTTCTTCCGGATCGACCCGGCGTACTTCACCGACGACGACTACCGGCAACGGGTGGATGACGAATTGGGCCTGAGGGCCAGAGTGCGTAACGAGAACGCGCTGCAACGCATCGTCGTGGGCCTGGCCGGACTGTCACCTGCGGCCCAGCAGGAAATCCTCGACCACACCGAACGGCTGCGCCGCCACCAGCACCTTGACGGTTAGGCGGCGCCCGGATGCAGCTGTAATCGTCTGCGCCACGGTCGCTTTACCCCCCGGCGGGGAGGGATCGGGCGGCGTGAGCACATGCATGCGGGTGTGCTACGAGCGTTTTCCCTACGTCGTCGTCGATGAACGCGGCCATGCCGGCGACGCGCACTCCCTCGAGCACGTCATCTCCCACTCGACTCGAGCCGTCGCCGCAGGCGCGACATCGCATCCCGTGGGCGCACGGGTCACCGGCCGCCGGGCGGTGTTGAACACGTCAATCGCGACCAGCTCGGCCGCGTCGGTCATCGCACGGGCTCACGTGTCCTCTAACCCTGCAGCGATTGGCCGAGCCTTTTGAGCCCCTCGATTACCTTCAGCAGCCGCGAGGAACTGTTCCAGCTCCTCGTGGCTGCTGCGGAAGGTGTCGATGAGGTGTCCGGCTTTGTCCAGGCTCTCCATGGCTTGGCTCAGGTGCGCGACCCACATGGGCACCAGGTCGGCGTCTGTCACGATCGCGTCGGCGCGTGCCAGGTCCACTGCTGCTGCGTCCGGGCGCTCCTGGATCTCGCTGCGTTGTTCGGTCACGGTGGTGTTCTTTCGGGGAGCTGCTCAAGCCCCTTCAGGCGCCGCCATAGGGCCGCCCGTCGGCAATCTGCTGAAGCTGGCGTGCCCCAGGGGTGGCAGTCGACGGGTTTCATTCAGCAAAGCCAGCACCGATGTCACGAGGAACGCTGCCGCGATTGGTCATCGGCGATAGGGCGGGCGGTCGGCTCCATGGCACGCCGGGTGTTGCGGTCGGCGAACTACTGCGGTGGGACGGCGTCCCTCCGATGTGCACTTCCAGGATCCCGACGGCTGCGGGCCAGCATCCCCGACGGCAACGGGCTCGAGATCGTGCAAGCGGCGCGCCTCGGCGAGCAGCAGGTCTAGCCAGCGCTGCACCACAGCGGCACGTCTTACATTTTGTAGTACGCTGATGGAATGGGTGAGACGATAACTTTCCGGCCCGACGAGGACGCGGCACGCGCGCTCGAGGTCCTCACCCGAGACGGCACGCCCGTGTCAACGGCGGTCCGTACGGCTCTGATCGAGGCCGCCCGACGCCGTGCCGCTGCAAGACTGCGAGCAGAGGCAGAAGAGCTCGCTGCTGACGACCAGGACAGAGCCGAGGCGGCACAAGTCCTGCGCGATATGGAGACCCTGCGCGCGTGGTGAGGTGTTCCAGCTCCGCGCCCCGCGCACTACCGGTGCTCACGAGCAGCGCGGTTCGCGATACGGCGTAGTTGTTCAATCAGACCAACTACCGTTGTCAACCCAGCTCACTGGGCACGCTGCACTACCTGGGGCCGGTGTTGCACAACCCATTCGATGACCTGGCATCCCTCGACGACGTCGATGAACAAGTGGCGGCCTGGCGTGACGCCGTCAAAGACGGCAGTGCGCGCGCAGGCGCCTGGCCACGGTCCATCAACATTCCATCCAAGATCGGCCAAGTCAGCGCCGTACGCACCCTCGCCCGGCAACGATATGAGCAGGACACCAATCGGGGCATCCTGCCGGCGGCTGTGTGTCCCGGGATGATGAACACCCCCACTTCTGCGGAATGGTGGGATGTCAGCTACGCCCCACCCCCGCGCAAGCCGCCATAGCCCTTCTCGATCTGGTGTTCCAGCCCGTCGACCCCGGAAATTACAGCGAGTTCATCCGCAACGACGAAGTCCTGCCATGGAAGCCCAACAGTGCTTGAAAAGTGTTGCTGTAGGCAAATTCGGCTCGGTCTACTGGCGGAATGGACGTATTCCAGACGTGCGCTATTCCCGCCACGATCGCTGCGAACGCCTGCCAGCCAAGGACCTGACCCAAGCTCCACCGGTCGTCCAACGCCCGGGCGGCGCCGATTTCCTTGGCGAAAGTACAGCTGGGCCACCTCGGCGGTGAACGCGGTGCTATAGCCGCAGGCAGTGAGCGCCCGCGCCACCAGGGCCGGATCGCCCCGTTACCCGTCGCCCATTCGCCGTCTAGGGACACCACCCCGCCGCCGAACACAATCCGCTAGAGCCGCGTCGCCTTACTAGTGCAGAGAAGATCGCCTAACCCATGCGACTTGTCGGGCCGGCATCCGCGGCTCGAGTCGCAACCCGGCCGATCTCTCGCCTATCGCGAGTTGTTGTGAACTGGGGTCGGCCATAGCGCTCGCCGAGCCCGTGCTCGGCCAGCCGCCCCGCAACGTGCGCGCCGGTTACGGCAGCCGTCTCACAGTCCTCGCGTATTAGGCGAGACAAGCGCTTCTGAGACGAACTTGTGAGACTCCACGACATGGGAGATCAGCCCGTCTGCGAATTGGCCTCCGAGTGTCGCAGATGTGGTCTATCAGACATCAGCACCCGAAGTATCGCCCGGGCCCGCCACGATGATTTTCGCGTCCGACCCCAGTCAACACTCCAGAGCAGATACACCCGATGTCTCTGGAGGGAATCGTGACCGAGAAGACCGTCACCGCGCTACCACCAGTGGCCGACCAGGAAACCTGGCGGGCCGCCCTCGATGACCTGCGTCGACGGGAGAAAGCCGCCACCCGCGAACTGGATGCCATCGCCGCGCAGCGCCGCCGCCTGCCGATGGTCGAGCTACCGGACTACGCGCTGATCGGCGCCGACGGGCCGATCCGGTTGGCCGACATCTTCGACGGCCGTTCCCAGCTCATCGTCTACAACCACATGTGGAGCGACGGCGCGGAGTGGCAGTGCGGCGGATGCACGGGCTTCACTTCGCAGTTCACCCGGCTGGAGTTCCTCGACAACTACGACGCCCGCTTTGTCGTCGTCACCAACGGCACCATCGACGAGGCGCTGGACTACCGGGCCAGGGTCGGCAACAAGATGGATTGGTACTCGTCGTCGGAGAGCCCGTTCGCGGCGGACGTCGGCGCGCCGCCGAGGGCCGGATTTGCCGTCAACGTGTTCCTGCGAGACCGCGACACGGTGTACCGCACCTGGCACACCGACGGCCGCGGCACCGAACAACTCAGCCAAAGCTTCGCGCTGATCGACCTGCTGCCGTGGGGTCGCCAGGAGGAGTGGCAGGACTCCCCCGACGGGTGGCCGAAGTCGCCGACCTACTCGAACTGGCTCGACTCCCCCGACATCGCCCGGCTCTATGGACCCGAATCGAAAGAAACCGACGCATGACCGCTGACGAGCGGTACGTCATCACCCGCACCATCGCCGCCACTCCGGCGGACATCTTCGCGGTACTCGCCAACCCGACTCGACACCAGGACACCGAACCAGGCGACTGGGTCCGCGACGCCATCTACACCGGCCCCGTCACGGGGCGCGGTCAGATGTTCGCGGTCAACATGTTCCTGGAGCAGGCCGGCGGTCACTACGTCATGCACAACCTGGTCACCGAGTTCGACGAGAACCGAACCATCGCGTGGCTCCCGGGCCAACTCAATGATGCGGGCCGGCACAGTCCCGGCGGTTGGTGGTGGCGTTACGACCTGGCTCCCACCGATGCGGGTACCGACGTCACGCTCACCTACGACTGGAGCGAGACGGTGCAGGATTTCCGCGACAACGTCGGGGTGCCCGTGTTCGGTGAGGACTTCATCGAGGAGTCGTTGGCGACGCTCGACCGCACCGTGACGCGACGCTGACCCGCCTCAGCCCCCAGCGCCACCCGTCACACAGGTCGACTGGGCTGAGTTGGGTCTCTCGGGACGACCACCATCGGCACGTCGAGCACGCGCAGCACCGGCGGTGTCGAGGTGGAGGCAGCGACGGTGTAGTCAGTCAGCGAGGTGGGGGCGCTCGTTGGTAAGTCTGCCAGCTTCTGCAACACCGTCTCCGGCGCGACGGGCGGATCAACGTCGCACTCGAACTGAAGGAATGCACCACGAAGCGCCCAAACACCGGCAGTCTCGAAGGTGGTCTCTTTCGAGACAGCCGCCGAGCCTGCCGTGGTGGTGCTGTATCACGCAAGCTATGAGCGCGGCGGCGGCCGCCGTCGACGCACTACCTGGCGGGCGGGCATGGCGTGAGGCGATCGAGGCGTACCCCGCAACTGAGCGACATCTCGTCATCCACGCGGGACATCTGATCAAGGCCAACCCCCGTGACGAGCCGCACGTCGCTGACCTCATCGCGTTTGCCAGCTCCATGGCGTTGACCGGCACCGTTGAGCAAGTGTCGGAGAAGATCGCCGGACTGGCTGCGTTGGGAGTTCACCGAGCTGGTGTACCAGCCGGCCGGATCCGACATTGGGCGCGAGCTCCGCGCCTTCGCGTCTGCCGCTGGCCTTCCGCGCGGTTGGTGATCGCCAACGCGAACACCTGGCGTTCCAGCGACAGCGCATCGACGCCGTCGACGGTTGCGTTGGTGGCCAGCAGCCACGCTAGACCCTCATCTACCACTGACTATTAGTGTGCGGATTCCAGGTAGCACGTATATCAGTTGCCCGCCAGCGGTAACGACAGCTACTAGATCGACTGCAATCGTTGCTGGTGTGCACAGCAGCTCGGTCATCGTCACCCTGCACACGCTGGACACCTGATCGTGTTGCCAAGCAGAAAGTCAGCGTAAGCCTCTTCGCCGACAACCCCGACGTCTGGATGCTGCACTGCCACAACATCTACCACCAAGAAGCCGGCATGATGACCAGCCTCAACCTGCGCCATGTAACCATGGTTTGGTGCCGCGGACGACGAGAACTGCTGTCCAGTATCGAATAACTCGGCCACAATGGGTGCCGACGGAAATGGAAAAGAAGATGAGTCATGTCTGATAACAGGGCCGTGGCGTACAAAGGGCCAGGTGTGGTCGAGGTCATCGATATCGACTATCCCACTTTCGAACTCAAAGACGGCCCGGGCGTCAATCCAGCGAACGTCGGCCGGAAGGTGCCGCATGGCGTTATCGTGAAGACCGTCACCACCAATATCTGCGGTTCAGACCAGCACATGGTGCGCGGGCGCACTACTGCGCCGGTCAACCTCGTGCTCGGCCACGAGATCACCGGCGAGGTCGTGGAATTGGGACCGGACGTGGAGTTCGTCAAGGCCGGCGACATGGTCTCAGTACCATTCAACATATCGTGCGGTCGGTGTCGAAACTGCAAAGCAGGCAAGACCGCCATTTGCCTCAACGTGAACCCGGACCGGCCCGGGAGCGCCTATGGATATGTCGACATGGGTGGCTGGGTCGGCGGGCAAGCCGAGTACGTTCTGGTGCCATACGCCGACTGGAATGTGCTCCGGTTCCCCGATCGGAATCAGGCTTTGGCGAAGATCATGGACTTGACCATGCTGTCCGACATATTCCCGACCGGATTCCACGGAGCGGTGACGGCCGGCGTCACGGTCGGCTCCACCGTTTATGTCGCCGGAGCGGGCCCCGTGGGACTGGCGACGGCGGCCTCAGCGCAACTGCTCGGGGCGGCCGTTGTGATCGTCGGTGACCTGAACGAAGAAAGACTTGCGCAGGCACGCAGTTTCGGCTGCGAGACCATCAACGTCGGAGACGGAGACGTCGTCGAGCAGCTCGACGAGCTGCTCGGCGTCCCGGAGGTAGATGCCGCGATCGACGCCGTCGGTTTCGAAGCGCGCAGCCAGGGTCACGGCGCAAAGGCCGCGGAGGCTCCGGCCACGGTGCTCAATACGCTGATGGACGTCACGGCTGCTGGCGGCGCGGTCGGCATTCCCGGCCTGTACGTAACTGGTGATCCGGGTGCCGTTGACGACGCGGCTAAGGTGGGTTCCCTGTCGATGAGTTTCGGGACAGGCTGGGCGAAGTCGCTGTCATTCATTACCGGCCAGTGTCCGGTCATGAAGTACAACCGCCAGTTGATGATGGCCATCCTGCACGACAAGGTTCAAATAGCGAAGGCGGTCAACGCGAAGGCGATCCCCCTCGAGGACGCCCCATACGGCTACGCCGAATTCGACTCCGGTGCCGCCACAAAATATGTGCTCAACCCAAACGGAGACGTCGTGGCCTGATCGATAATTGATCGGCGGGTGCTTAACGGATGTCGCCAGTCAGGCCCAACCTGACTGTGCTCACAGGTGTGCAGTGTGCGTGCCACAGCCACCTCCGCCAGGTGCGCGCGGGACGCGAAGTGGTGCTCTCCCTGGCGCGATCCACACCGCCAAAGTGCTGATGCAATCGGGCACTGGCGACCGGACCGAATTTCAGCGAACCGGCATCCCCGTCGTGCAGCACCTGCCAGGGGTCGGTCACAATCGTCAGGACCATGCCCGATTCGATCTGCCGGGGTCGGCCCGACACATCGCGAGCCGAAAGGCCGCATGATCGTCGTATGCGGCGCGCCAGACCCCGACAAGACTCACGCCGCCGACGTCATTTCGGCACCCGCTCGGTCACCGGCTCACTTACCGGCAGCTCAATTGAGAACGAGGATATCTGCTGTTAGCCCACCGACGCGGCATCCGCTCCGTGAACGAGGTCATGCCGCTGTGCGAGGTCATGCTGCGGTGCGAGGTGAGCGTGCCGGGGACCCAGCGGGTTCCGAGAAATAGACACGGCGTCCACGGAGACGATATCGATGCGCCTACTCGCACCTGATCTTGTCGCTCTGGCGGGTCTCGTTGCCGCCATCCCTGTGCTTGTTACCTCCGCGTTATTGTCCTCCTGATGATGGCCGCCAGCCGGTCGCCGCGCCTTCCGGCGCGGTTGCTTGCAGCGTCGCGTTACCGACACTGGCAGACAGCCCACCAATCGCTTCCAAGGTGTCGTCGACAGCACTCGCCGCGCTTCAGTGCGCCGCACCGGCCGTACACGTAGCGGAGCCGTAGGCGCGCCAGCTATCGTCGTCCGCATCACCATCGCATCCTGGAGCAAACCCATGCGACTTACGGTGAGTTACCGCGCCGCGTCTGCCCCTCTTCGAGGCGTAGGTCGGCTTGCCGGTTCGGCGCCACTCCCCTGCCCTTAGCCGACGCCGCCGAATCGGGCGGAGTAGGGCCGAACTGAATACAGCGGGTTACCGGAAGAGGCCGGCATTTACATCTGATGAATCAGCGAAGGTCTCCTCTGCCAATGTTGCCGGCGTCGGTCCAGCGCCATGTATAAGCCTGCGGCGCTGCGACCGCGGACCTAGATACCCAAACAGCTGGCGGGCCAACAGCTCAACCCCCGTGGTCACGAGCTCCGCCCTTACACGCGTCGAGAAAATTGACCTTTGCCGAAGCGCCAACCATCGTGATTGCACACGGCGGCAGTACGTGAATTTCTGCCGACAATGGGGTGTAGCCCGCCCGGCAGGACGGATCGGCAGGCACGACAACCTTCCTAACATGCTGGTGGGCCGCGCATTCGCTGAAATATCTCGCGAGCAGGAGGGGCCAGGACCGGTGATGCAGCTCCTGCGGCGTGATCGAACGGCGTTGGATGCGGTGAATTTTTTCATGGCCGACATGTCGGCCGGGATGGGCCCGTTTCTGGCTGTGTTGCTGCAAGGACGCGGGTGGAGCACCGGCGCGATCGGCACGGTCACCACGCTGGGGGCCGTCGTGGGCATGCTCTCAGTCACCCCGGCCGGGGCGGTGGTTGATGTCACCACCCATAAGCGCGCATGCGTCATTGCCGTGGCTTTGTGTACGGTGGCGGCCTCGGCGCTGATCCTGTCCTCGCGCCAGTTTTGGGTCATCGCCGCGGCGCAGGCCGCCATGTGCATGGCGGGGGCGACAATCGCCCCCACGGTGATCGGCATCACGCTGGGCCTGGTGGGCCAAGCCGGGTTCATCCGCCACAACGGGCGCAACCAGGCCTATAACCACGCGGGCAACATGGCCGGCGCCGGCTTATCGGGGCTGCTGGGGTGGCGGTTCGGCTATGCTGCGGTGTTCTGGCTGGCCGCGGTGTTCGCGGTGATCACCGTGGCGGCCGTGTTGGCCATACCCGCCGGTCGCATCGATCACCGGGTCGCGCGGGGGGCGGCGCGGGCCTCGGGTCAGGCCCCGGTCAAGGCAATGCGGGTGCTGGTGCAATCGCGCCCGCTGCTGGCCGTGGGCGTCGCGATGGTGCTGTTTTGGCTGGGCAACGCGGCGATGCTGCCGCTGTACGGGCTGGCCGTGGTCGCCACCCATGCGAATCCATTCATCACGGTGGCAGCCACCGTCGTGATCGCCCAGGCCGTCATGATCCCCACATCTGTAGCGGTCATGCGTATCGCTCAAACCCGCGGCTACTGGCTGCTGATTCTGATCGCGTTGATCGCGCTGCCCGTCCGCGGGCTGCTGGCCGCCGCGGTGATCACGAGCTGGGGCGTCATCCCCGTGGAGGTTCTCGACGGCATCGGCGCCGGGATCTTATCTGTGGCCGTGCCCGGGTTGGTGGCCCGGTTGCTCGACGGCACCGGCCACATCAACGTCGGCCAGGGCGCAATCATGAGCGCCCAGGGCCTCGGCGGTGCGCTGAGCCCGGTGCTGGGCGGGTACATCGCCCAAATATTTGGATTTCGCGCCGCGTTTCTGGCGCTCGGCGCACTGTCGTTGGGGTCGCTGCTCATCTGGCTGGTGTTCGCGCCGATACTGCGTCGGGCCAGCGATCCAGCCGCTGTGGCAGGCACCGTTGCCGAGATGGGCTGATTTCCACAACAGTGGCTTCAACGTGGTTGCCTAGCGCCACTGAGCCTGGGTCGTCGCGGATGAGGGTGTGGCCGAGCGTGTCCTCCACGGCGGATCCCCGCCGAAGTACTTTCGGCGGCTGTCTCGATGCCGATCCCACACGCGAGGCGCGCACGCCAACCGTTACGGCAGCACCACGAGGACGGCAACGGCGCTCGCGCTTAACAGCACCGCGCAGACCAGCGTGACAGCGATGAGGCGCCGAGCGATCCATGAGGGCCGACCGCCGCCGGCGAGCTACCGACCGCTCGTGAGGCAGCAAACATATCAGACCTAGCGAATGACACGTCTTCGGCGCTTCCGCTGAGCCAGCCGAGCGCTTCCACGCTCCCAGGATGGCACCACGCTAACTCGATGCACAATCGCCATCACGCCCGAGCGAGTTATTCCACAGAAGCCAACACACGTTTACGGGCACTGTCCGTCGCCGAGACCATCGCCGAGGTCTTGCCGACATCGACGGCAACGACGATCGTGGACGACGTCACTGGGGCAGCACGCCCGGACACGCAACGCCTCCCCGGGAATGCCAGGAGAATCAGAGCGCCGCCAACGCTCCGATCCTCAACGGGGAAACTTCTGACAATCCCTTCCTGACACCCCCGGAGGCGTTTGTTGAAGGATCAACCCCGATCCACATCAGCCGGCGAGGTCGTCGGAGCGGCCCGCGGCGAGCCTGGACCATTGTGCCGTGGGCCGTCCGTCGGTCCGGAACTGCTCACCTGCGGTGGCGTATGGCTGCGGCCAGCCTGCCGGCGAGTCCTCCCAGGTTTCCTGGCGGCCGTACACGGTGAGATCGAGCAGGTGGTAGCTCGTGGCGCCGGCTTCGGCGCCGCGGTTGGTGGTCCTATACGTCTCGAACACCGGGCCGCCATCGCGCAGGTAGCAAAGATAGCCCCCGAAGCTGCGCCCAGCGAGCAACACGTCCAGCGAATCGCGCGCCGAGTACCACGGCATCTCCCAGCCCATGAAGTCCCGGTACCGGGCGCTCACCACGTACGGGCCCTGGCAGAACGTCACGTAGGTGACGTCGCGGCCGTGCAGATAGGACAGCTCCCGCGCGTGCCCGGTGAAGAACGTGCAGCCCTCGCACTGGTCCGCGGCGGGCTCGCCGTCGTGCCACATGTGGAGATAGGCGATCAGCTGCCGGCGCCCGTCGAACACGTCGACGAGGGGCACCTGGCCTTGCGCCCCGACCAGCGGAGCCTGCGCGTCCACCTCGACCATCGGCAGCCGTCGCCGGGCGGCGGCGATCGCGTCACCCTCACGGGTGTGCACCTTCTCCCGCACGAGCACCCCGTCGACCTGGGCCTGCCAGGTACCCCGGTCGACGATCTCCGGAAATGGGTGAGCGGCGCTGTCTGCTTTCATCGGTTCACCTCTCCTCGTCGTTGTCCGGGCGGCCCGCATCGCGGGCCCTCCGAAGGTGTGACCAACCGGAGGGCCGAAACTCATCGGGGCGGAACATCGCTATTCGGGCGCTGGAAACCGCCAGCTCCGAAGACAGCTCGGTCGCCGACGGAGGCGGCCGCAAGCGTCTTGCGCTGCTGCAAATCCAGACGCGCGGCGCTCACCAATCCGCTCGACAAAGTCGCCCATCACGCAACGTTCGTGTATGAGACAGCACCCTTGACATCGACCGCGAGCGCCGACTTGAGAGGAATCCGACTGGACATGGGACGCTAGCGCCGACCGTGGTCGGCGACAATGCCGCGCTGACGTCAATCGAAACAGGCCGCTCGTTGCCCGAACCGGATGCTCCGCACTCGCTCAAGACGGCCGCGGACCTGAAGTCTCCCGCCGCGCCCACATCGAATACGGTGGTTTCGAATACGGCGGGTTACCGGTTAAGCCGGTCGCCGGTCTGCCTCGGTGAATCCCCCCTTTAGTGTTGAAAACCATTGGTGAAAGCCGGCTTTGGAGGCGCCCAGCGCAGACTATCCGATCAGTCTTGCCAAGCACGCGGCCATGAAGCGGTCGCTTGACGAGACCGCGTGCCGCCGCGACATGCGGCAGGTCGGTGTGAACAAGGAGACGCGCGTGGCCACTCCCGGTACGACCATGTGCCTGCAGCCGACGGCACACAGCACCTCGCGTACCACCGGGGCGGGCTCGGACATCGGCCAACGCGGGTATTCCGCTCGCCGTGTGTGTTCATCAGGCCGCCGATCATGACGAAATACATCGACGCCGCTGCCCTGCAATTCGTACCAGAGTGCCTCGCCAAGCGTGAGCTGGACAGCGTTGAGCGAAAGGGCAGCCAGGCACAGCGCGATGAGAATCAGGTGGGCTGAGGGTCAGCCGAGCTGATGGCGTTCATCTGCACTCCACCCGGTCGCCCGTCATCCCGACCGTTGCCTCGATGCCAATTTTCCGCCGAATGGCATCGGGGCAAAACGCGCCGGCACGTCGTCCGGACATCGACACGCCCTGCTGATGTGAATGCTCGATGGCGCCAGACGCATCGTTCCGTCATCCGCCGTGGAGCAAAGCTGCGAGTTGATCGCAAGTAAGCGCCCACCCGTTCTCGAAATTGTCGAATTCCTTTGGGGGCAGAAGGGAATGCTCGATGGACATGAGTGTCTGATCGTCGCCGAACGGCGCGAAGGCGACGCCTACGACACTGACCGCTGTCGGGTCCGGCCAGTCCGAGGCGCTCCACGTGAAGCGCAGCAGGTGCGGGCGATCGATCGTCAGGAAGCGTCCGGTGATCAGAACTCGGGTGCCCGAATCGTCGACGTCGAAACGCACGCTGCCCCCGACGTGGGGTTCGACGGTGATGGCGACAACGCGGGCGGGGCGGGGACACATCCACTCCGCCAAGGACTCCGGATCGAGCCATTGGTCAAATACCACTTCTGGCGCGGCGGGCATCACGCGTTGCACGCGGGCAATCGGTGCATCATTCATCGTCCACGCCGCTTCCGGCCCAGCCGCGCGGACAGCGCGTCCGCACGTGTCGACCAGAAGTCCGTCTGATCGTTGATCCACTGCTGGGCCAGCGTCAATCCGTCCGGCCGCAGGGAAAGCCAGTGCTCGCGGCCGCGCACCTCGCGCCGCACGAGCCCAGCCGATTCCAACACGCCGATGTGGCGCGATACGCCGGCGAAGGTCATCGGCAGCGGAGCGGCCAAGTCGGTGATGCGGGCGTCACCCTGGCGCAGCGTCTCCAGCACCCAGCGGCGGGTCGGATCGGCGAGCGCGGCGTATGCGCGATCCAACGCCTGATCTTCAACCATTCTGTTGACTATAGCGGGTCGACCATGGTGTGCTAAACGGCGAGAAATTCAACTGCAGCGTTGAACGTCAGAGACGCGTTTATCGCCTGGCTCGACAAAAACCGTTGCAGCAAAAGCGGAAGGAGAACGCATGAAGACACCTCCGATTGTGTCGGCCCAGGAGTGGGAGGTGCACACCAGGAGATGCTCGTGAAGGAGAAGGAGTTGACCCGTGCGCGTGACGCGCTGGCCGCGATGCGCCGGCAGATGCCGTGGACGCCGGTGGAGAAGCGGTATGAGTTCGAGGGGCCCGAAGGCAAGGCGAGCCTGCTCAACCTGTTCCATGGCCGTCGTCAGCTGATCGTCTACCGCGCCTTCGTCGAGCCGGGCGTTCACGGTTGGCCAGAGCATGGCTGTGTCGGCTGCTCATTGATGGCCGATCACGTTGGCCACCTTGCCCATCTGAACGCCCGCGATACCACGCTCCTGTACGCCTCGCGCGCGCCAGCCCGACATCGCGCGGGTGAAGGCGCGGATGGGCTGGGAGATCCCGTGGTACACCATCACCGACGGATTCGACACCGACTTCGGCGTGAACGAATGGCACGGAACCAACGCGTTCATCCGTGACGGCGATCGGGTTTTCCGCACCTACTTCATCAACAACCGCGGCGACGAGGTGTTCGTGAATACCTGGAGCTACCTCGACATGACCGCGCTGGGTCGTCAGGAGACGTGGGAGGACTCACCGGAGGGCTACCCGCAGACCGCGCCCTACGAATGGTGGGACTGGCACGACGAATACGGCAATCACGAACCCTCGCGGTGGTTTGGCGACCCCGACCCCAACGACCAACGACCGCCGCGCCGGCCCGAAGAGTAATCCGCGTGCCGGTTGCTCATCCGCGCCAGATTGCCCGCCTTTATCAGGAAACGACGGACGGGAACAACAAGAGGAGACAGTTATGAAGGACGGATCAACGAACCTCGGCCGGTCGGCGGCCAGCGCCACCAACGCACCGAGCCTGCCCGCGGCCGTCGACCGGGCCACCTTCCAGGCCGAACTGGCCAGGCTGCGGGTTCGGGAGAAGGCACACACCCGGGAAGGCGACGCGATCGCCGCGGCCCGACGGCGCCTACCCATGGTCGAGGTAGACGCCAACCTCGCGCTGATCGGGCCCCACGGGCCGCTCACCATGCTCGAAGCGTTCGAAGGTCGCCGACAGCTCATCGCCTACTACTTCATGTGGCACCCCGGCCGATCCGCGCCCGAGCAGTGCGAAGGCTGCACCTGGTGCACCACCCAGGTCGCGGAGCTGTCTTACCTGCATTCTCGCGCCATCACCTACGCGGTCTTCTGTCAGGGTCCCTACGACGAAAGCAGCCGCTACCGCGACTTCATGGGCTGGGACATGCCGTGGTACTCAGCACACGCCTGCCTCGACGCGCTCCTCGTCGGGCGCCAAATCGGCATGATGCACCTCGTGTGCTACCTACGGGACGGCGACCGCGTCTTCGAAACCTATTGGACGACCCTCCGCGGCGTAGAGGCAATGGACTACAGCTACGCGCTCATGGACCTCACCGTGTACGGACGCCAGGAGCCGTGGGAGGGTTCGCCCCCCGGCTGGCCACAACAATGGCAAGTCGACGGCTCCAACACGCGGACTAACGGACGCCCCACCGCCCAGTGGTCGCGGCTCGAAGCTGGACGCTCTGACGACCCTGCCGTCGGGCCCTGATCGTCAGTGGCGAGGAGTGCTCCTCAACGCCGAGCGCAGCTTCCGCCGGCTAAAGGGCTACCGCCAATGCTGCTACTCGTCGCTGGGCTCGCCCGTCACATCGAAGCTGTCACACCCGCACGCGATACTGCCAACGTCGCGTATGCACTGAACAAAGACCGTGACCGAACCTCGACGACAGTCGGGGCATCCTCCTTGATTGAGTCGGCGGGCTCTCTCGACCGTCAGCGCCGCTCGGTGCCGCTCTAACCGGTGCGAGATTAGACCGGCCTCCAGAACGCACGTGAACATCTGCAGTGCGGCAGATTCGACTGTTCTGACTTATTAAACGGCGCGAATACGGCGGAATCGACCACGGCGGGTTACCAATAGAATCCTGCATGGTCATCAGATCCGCCGGTTCCGCCCTCTCATGACATGCTGAACGAGCTTCAGAGCCTAATCATGATGTATTCGTTGCGCTTCCGGGCTAGGGCGCGCTTCAGAAATGCGGGAATGCGCGGCGTTTTCCGGGCGTATCGAGCCCGAACTCGTCGCGGGCGGCATCCATGCGGCCGATGAGTACTGTATCGCCGAAAACGCCGGCGTCGCTTACATCACCACCCACCTCGACAACACCATCCACCGCGTGACCTGGATCGGGCCAATCCTGCTGCGGCGCAGTGCATCCTGGCCATACGCCTACCTGTAGAGTAGTTAATATTCGTTATCATCCTTTGCAATCCATTGTGCTGCAAAGGATCCTGTGCTAGCTCAGCCTAGAGGAAGATCCTACGGTACAGGTGTTATTGCATCTGTTCGATACGTCGGCGGTTTATCGCTCGAGACACTCTGGGCGGCATCTTTGGGATGGTCGCCATGAACCGCAGCATGCTGACGGTTTCGTTGCGCGCTCATGACCACGGTGTAGGTTGCGCTCGGACGCTTGCTATCGGCTCGGGAGCGATCGCGGCAGCCCAAACCATGGGAACACGCTGTTGTCGAAGCGGGTGAAGGCGCAGATCCGACTGCCGGTGAGGGTGAGGACGAATAGGCCGCTTCCATGGCGGATACCGGTGGACGCGCGAAGGTAGGCGCCGAACGCCGGCTGACCATTGGCGCGGGTCGGCACGAGGTCGACCCTCCTGCCCGAGCTGAAGATGCTGGCGAAGAGGCGGGCCACGATGGCGCGGCCCTGGTATTCGAGGGGAATCGGTGGCATGGCGACAAAGACATCGTCGGTGAACAAGGCGACCAGAGCGTCGACATCCCCGGACTCGTACGCGCGGACGAACTCTGCCACCATCGCCTGCTCTGCGGGCGAGTTGGGAGCCGGAGCCGGCTCGCGCTCGTCGGTCGGCGGCTGCCTGCGCTGCAGGTTGAAGCGGGCCCGTTTGAGGGCGCTGTTGACCGATTCGACGGTTGTGTCGAGCATGTCGCCCACTTCACTTGCGTGGAATCCGAGTACGTCGCGCAAGACGAGCACCGCGAGCTGGCGAGGCGGCAGAACCTGAAGGGCGGTCACAAAGGCCAGAGAGATGACTTCGGTCTGTTCGTAGCGGGCCTCCGGCCCAAGCGGCACGTTGATTGCGCCCTCGAGAAGTGCGTCGGGAAACGGTTCGAGCCATACGACTTCGCCGAGCCCCGTCGGCTCGGGCGGTTGAACCGCGGGCATGTTCCACTCCTTGGCTAAGCGTCGGCTGGCCGAGCGACGCGCGTTGAGGGACCGGTTGGTGGCGATTCGGTAGAGCCACGTGCGGATCGAGGCGCTTCCCTCAAACCCTGCGAGGCCTTGCCAAGCGGCCAGCAGCGTCTCCTGCAGGACGTCCTCGGCGTCCTGAACCGATCCGAGCATCCGGTAGCAGTGCACTTGTAGCTCTCGACGGTACGGTTCTGTCACCTTTCGGAACGCGTCACCGTCCCCGGCCCGCGCCCTGCTCATCAGGTCCCCTGTCACCACCGTCACCCTCGTGTCACCTTTCGCGCGCAGCGTGTCACATTTCCACCTTCTATAGACACCTGCCGCCGGGCGAACTGGGCGGATGCCGGGCGCCCATTTTTTCGTCGTCGTGGTGTCTGCTTACGCGACGGCTCTGACGATCAGGACGCCGATGGATGGCGAAACACCGGAGTCAAGCTCTGATGAGCTTCAGCCGCCGGTCGTGGTCATGAGGAGCGCAGGTGTATCACCCATGCACAGAAGGGAACCCGCGATGATGCTCAAGGACAAGGTTGCGGTGATCTACGGAGCCGGAGGCGCGATCGGCAGCGCCGTCGCACGCGCCTTTGCGCGCGAGGGGGCCCAGCTCTTTCTCACCGGGCGACAGTTGGCGCCCGTCGAAGCCGTCGCCAAGGAAATCGCGTCCACCGACGGATCCGCCGACGCGGCGGAGGTCGACGCACTCGACGAGCACGATATCGAGAGGCATCTACAGTCCGTGATCGAGAAGGCGGGCCGCCTCGATATCTCGTTCAACGCGGTCGGCATCCCGAATGTGAAGATTCTGGGCGTCCCTCTGATCGAGCTGGATGTCGAGCACTTCTTGCTCCCGATCACGACCTACGCTACGTCCTACTTCCTGACCGCACGCATGGCCGCCCGGCGGATGATCCCAAATAAATCGGGAGTGATCATGACGGTTACCGCACTCCACTCGCGGACCGGCCTCCCATTGGTGGGAGGCTACGGTCCGGCGATGGCTACCAAGGAGGCACTCACTCGAGACCTATCCGCCGAGCTCGCACCGCAGGGCATTCGCGTCGTCGGTCTGCGACCACAGGGCATGCCGGAGACGCGCACGATCAAGGACGCCTACGAGCCTCGCGCCAAGGCATCGGGAATGACCTGGGAACAGTGGCAAGAGTTGCTCGCAAGCAGGACCCACCCGCGACGGCTTATGACGCTCGAGGAGATGGCAAACGTGGCGATCTTCATGGCGTCCAATAAGGCAAGCGGGATGACTGGAACAGTCGTCAACTTGACCATGGGGAGCCTGGACGACTAGCGGTCTTGCACAGAAGTGCAGTTCTCGGTGCGCAGTCATCCGCCAACGTGGGACGGTCCAAGCACCTTGGAGCCGGTCGACATCAACCAGCCACGCCCGGTATTGGCCCATGAAAGCAGGTCGGAATTGCCCCGGCATTATGGGCTTTTCCCGCTCCAAATTGAAGGAGTGATCACATCAATGCCGCGAGCCAACACCGGATGGAGCGCCGACGCGTTACATGCCGCTACGGCCCAGCCGGACTGGCGAGGGAAAGCCTCAAACGCGGTCGATGAACTGGGCTTTACGGCCAATCCAGCCACTTACCGGATCGGGTTGGAAATCGCCGCACCATAGGTTGCCCAAGGGTGCGGACCCGCCGCCGCACCTGGATGTGAGTCGCCACCATCGTCGATTCCGGCGCGGTCACGCGCTGGCTTCGAAGTGGAGGTCGGCGCAGGGGGCGTGTACCAGGTAGAGCGCCTCGAGGACATCTGAAGGCGGCGCCTTGAACCCCGTTGGCACGTCGGCCGACAGGCTTACCAGGCCATGGCCCGTAGGCGTCGAGATCGACCAGGTCAGGTCGATGAGAGTTTCCACGGCACTGGCGATGGTGGGCGAGTGGGTAAGGCGGAATCCTGCCACAGGCATCTGTAACGTGCCTGTCACAGCAAAGGCTCTAATAGGAGCAATGCGTCGCGACATCGACGAGGGAATCGTCTCTGCGTGCCGCCGGCGTGTAACAGAAACTCTGAACTATCAGTGTGCTCTTGGCGAGTTCGTTGACGAGCCGGCGCTGCGTGGCAACGAGTGATGCGTGTTTGGGTTGCGAGGTTAGTTGCAGGGGTCCGCGCCGGGCGTGTAGTAGGGCATCGCCGCGGGGGTGTAGCACGGCGGCTGACCGGCGGCTGCCTGCGCCGCCGCGTCGTCGGCTCCCGCCGCAGCTGTTCCCACCGCTACATCGCCAGCAACGTTCGTGCATCCGCCCACATCGACGTGCCGGCCGCCGACGTCGCCGCACACATCGGCGGGCGCTCCGGGTGCTGTGGCCACGGGCACTACCGCCATCGCCATGGCGGTCAACAGCGCTGCCGCAAGCTTCTTCATGTCGTACTTCCTTTTGCTCGCCCGGCCCAGTGCGATTATCGCGCCCATTCTCGGTGGGCGATGGCAATTCAGCCGGCCCGGCGCGGCACCCGTGCGGATGGGCGAGGGATTCCAGACCGTGCTCGACGCCGACACGTCGCAGGTCACCCGGTGGGTTGATATCTGTTCGGACGCGCAGGCTCGCCGGGATCAACCGTCAGGGACGGAAGCGGTGGGGGGTTTGCGAGTAAACCCCGTGCCGGGGTGGAGGCGTGGGCTCGGCGGCCGTTGCCTCGGAAACGGGAGAGCCTCGCGGCGTCGGCTTCGGCCTGGGTATGCGCGTCGGATCGCCGTCGGACGGCTGGGCGCCGTGTTTCAGCTCCTCCAGACGGAAGTGCAGCACCTCGAGCACATGAACCCGGTTGCCATGGGTCAGCTCGTGTTCGATTAGCGTCCGCAGCTGATCCTCACCCAACGCGCGGATCGCGTACTGCAGCTCGGCGAGGGGAAGCTGGTCGTAGTCAGGTATAGGTAAGTGATCATCGTCCGCCATGTTGTTTCCTCCTAGCCCGGCCACATACCCGGTAGCGCGCAGATCAAACGGGTGCCGACGGGTCGACAAACCACGGCGCACCAGTAAGCGCTGGCACCGGACGAGGAATCTGGACAAAGCTGCCAGTCAGCTGATCAACGCGTGGGCGCGCGGCGGCTGCCCCCGACCTCCGCAAGCATCGCATTCAAGAGCCTGCTGGTCGCAGGGCGCTGGCTGAGCCCGCGCAATCCACTGACCGGCCAGTTTCCCGCGAACTACCGCCGCCCGTGACGCGGGCGCGTCACCCTGCACCGGGGTCCGCGTTTCGCCGCGCACCTGCTCATCCCGAAATCCCATGAGACAGCGAAGGAACACGGGGAGTCAGAGGCCTCAGAGGCAATGGATCCCACCTTAGGGCTCGAGGGCCGGGCTTATTGCCAAGGTGCGGTCGGCTCTCCGAGGAGGAATACGGCGCAATCTGGGGTTGACCCGTGACGGGTGGACACCTGACTGATGAGGCCGCTGGTCTCACGGGAAGGATCGCCGTATGTCGGCCAAGCGAAGGAGGTACACCCCGGAGTTCCGCTCAAAGACTTGGTGAGGCGCCGTTTCGACAGTGGGCGACTGGATCGGGTGTGGACTTCCGATATCACCTACACTTCGGCGCAGATTGCGGCGTTCACTCGCGCCCACAATATCGCCGGATCGGCTGGCCGGACCGGGGTCTGGGACAACGCCACAGCCGGATCTTTCTGGGCCACGCTCAAAGTCGAGTTCTACGACCGCTACCTATGGCCTACCCGCGCAGTCGTCAAGCCTGCTGTCCGGGACTGGATTGAACGGGTCTAGAACCGCCGCAGGCGTTTTCTGGGGTTGGCTGAACTGTTGTGTGACGTTGCGTAGACCGGCGACACGGGCCGGTTCTGCAACAGATCTCCCGGGGTGTGGTGCTCGTGGCTGGTAGTGGTAAAGCTGCCTGCTGCGAGAGGAGATCGGGGTGCGGGCGTTTCCAGTGAGGTTGCCGTCGGGGGCGCGGTATTGGACGGTGCTCGATGAGGACCTGGCGGTGGTGGAGGAAGCGGACGCGTTCTTGCGGCATGTCCGATTCGGCCGTGACGGTTCGGAGTTGACCACCAGGTCGTATGCGGGTGGCATCGCGTTGTTCCTGCGCTGGTGTGCTCGCACCGGCCGGCACTGGCATGACGGCGTGGCGGGGCTGGGGTTGTTCATCACGTGGCTGCGGCACGCCGGACCGCAGGCCAGCGGTGTCGATGTCGTGGTGGGTGGGCAGGTGTTGGCGGGTCCGGGCGCGGAACCGGTGCGTGAGGCTCGACGGATCAACGGTGTGCTGACCGCGGTGCGGGGGTTCGTCGCCCACGTGGTGAGGTCCGGGCAGGCGCCGGGTGAGCTGATGGGGTTGATCTACGAGCTGGCCGACGAAGGTGACCTACCGGTGCAGGCTCGTGGTGAGGAGCCCCGGATGGCCTGGCGGATGCGGGCGCGGCATCGGTTGCACGAGCCGGAGGCGATGGTGGACCGGGCCAGCGACGAGGAGATCGTGGCGCTGCTGCGGGCTTGTCGTTCTGCGCGGGACCGGCTGATCGTGGTGTTGATGGCCAGGGCCGGGCTGCGCCGCGGCGAATTGTGTGGGTTGCGGCGCTCGGATGTTCATCTGCTGGCCGACTCGCGTCTGCTGGGCTGTGCGATGCCGCGGGCCCACCTGCATGTGGTGCGCCGGGACAATCCGAACGGGGCGTGGGCCAAATCCCGTCGCCAGCGGGTGGTGCCGCTGGATTTTCTGGTGGTGCAGGTGTTCGACGTCTACGAGTTCGAGCGGTTCGCGGTGCCGCGGGCGGGTGAGTCGGATTTCTTGCTGGTCAACCTGTTTCGGGAACCGATCGGGGCGCCGATGCGCCCGGACGCGATCAACGAGGTGATCGCCGCCTGCTCGCGGCGGGCCGGGATCGAGCATGTCACGCCGCATCGGCTGCGGCATGCGTTCGGCAGCAACCTGGCCGACGCGGGCAGCGGCCTGGACGAGATCGCCACCTTGATGGGTCACGCGTCGATGAGTTCGTCGCAGGTCTATCTGCATCCCGACCCGGCCCGGCTGCGCGAGGCCGTCGACCGGGTTCCCAGCCCCCGCGGGTTGGCCGGGGCCGACCGGTGAGCGCCGCCGAAGCGGTGAGGTCGGTGGTGGTTGCTGTCGCAGCGCATCCGTTCCTCGACCCGGGGATCGATCGGCATGCCGCGGCGGTCGGCGCCGTGATCGACCCTGCGTTCCTCGCCGAAGCCGGGTGGGACCCGGCGCGGCGGGTGCTGGCCTTGCATCCGGAGCATCCGCTGCTGGGCCGGCCCGTCTGCCGGGCCGTGGACTGTTCGACGACCGCGCCAGCGGGGTCGCGGATTTGCGGCTCGTGCCGTCGTCGGCTCGCCGAACACGGGCTGGGCGAGCACGAGATCGCCTCGCTTGCGCCACGCGGTCGGCAACGATCGGGGCGAGGACCCGACGCCTGTGGTGTCGAGGGCTGCGCGCGGGAATGGAACTCGGTGCGGTCGGGATTGTGCTCGGCTCATGTCGAGCAGTGGCGCGCGTTGCCCGGCGTCAGTCTCGACCAGTTCCTGAGCGGCCCCGCGAAACCGCTTCCGCCGCTGGCCTTCTGCGCGGTCACCGCGTGCACCCGGCAACGACGCCACACCGACGGACGCTACTGCGAGGCACACCAGCAGCGGCTGCGCACCGCCCGCACACGCGATGCTCACTTGGACGAATCCTATTGGCAGGTGACCGAGCCGGCGATCGGTCGCGGCGGGGAGGTCAGTCTGCGTGGTCTGCCGCCGCTGGTGGTCGCCGAACTGCTGGTGGGCCTGCAGCAGCGCTGCCGGATCAACGCGGTCAAGACCAGCGACGCCGTGCTGCGGGCACTGTGCAACGACGTCCGGCGGCGTCAGGTGCGCTCGCTGACCGGCTACATCCCCGGCGAGGACCGCGACCTGGAATTCACCGGGCTGGCCAACTGCCTGATCGGTCACGCCCGCCGAGCGCTGTGGACCCCGGAAACTGAAGTCACCAAGGATGAATGGGACCTGACGGTGTTCGGGCACAACGGAACGGTGTCGTTCACCGGCATCACCCAGACCTGGTTGCGGGAGGCGGCCAAACGGTGGGCCGCCGACGACCTGCCGAAACGACGTGTCCGGCCGGGACGGCGCACCAGCGGCGGTCTGGCGGTGCGCCACCACATCGGCTGCCTGGCACGACTGTCGGAGTCGTTGCGGATGCGGGAGGACCGCGGTGAACACCCGGCGGTGCTCCGACGAGCCGACATGGAGGCCTTCCTGCACCGGCTGGCCTACCTCGAGTCGGCCGGGCAGATCAGCGGCGATGCCCGGATCCGGGCTTGTCGTGAGGTCCGCACGGTGCTCACCCGGATCCGGGCGATGGGACTGACCCGCCCCGGCGGGCTCGCGGCGGGTCTCGGTGAGGACTTCGCCATCGGGCAGGCCGATGTGCCCGCCGAACCCGAACCGGGAGAACCGAACCGGGACCTGCCGACCGAGATCATGGCCCAGCTGTGCGCACACCTGGATCGACTGACCTCACCGCAGATGCGCACCGCCGTCGAGCTGGCCATCGACACCGGTCGACGTCCCGAAGAGATCTGCGCCCTGGACTTCGACTGCCTGACCCGCGACGACGACGAACTACCCGTGCTGATCTATGACAACCACAAGGCCAACCGGCCCGCGCGGCGCTTGCCGATCAGCGAGCAGACCGCCGTAGTCGTCATCGCCCAGCAGCAACGAGTCCGGACCCGCTACCCGCACACCCCGGTCGGTGAGCTGAAACTGTTGCCCACCGATCGCCGCAATCCCGGAGGGCGCCGCGCGATCACCGCGTTCTCCCTCGCGTTCGCCCACCGCACCTGGGTGGACCGAATGCCGGTGTTACGCACCGCCGACGACATCGAATACGACAAAGCCAAGGTCGTGCTCTACGCCTACCGGCACAGCTACGCCCAACGCCACGCCGACGCCGGTGTTCCCGTCGAGGTGCTGCGCGAGCTGATGTCGCACCGCAAACTCGACACCACCAGCGGCTACTACCGAGTCGGCGAAACCCGCCGCCGCGAAGCCGTCGACCGCATCACCGCGATGCAGTTCGACCGGCACGGCAACCGCATCTGGCGACAAGCCCAAGCGTTGTTGGACTCCGAGCACGCCCGCCGCGCCGTCGGTGAGGTCGCCGTCCCGTTCGGCGTCTGCGCCGAACCGACCAACGTCAAAGCCGGCGGCGGCGCCTGCCCGTTCCGGTTCCGCTGCGCCGGCTGCGACCACTTCCGCACCGACGTCTCCTACCTGCCCGACCTACACGCCTACCTCGACGACCTGCTGCGCACCCGCGAACGCCTGCTCGCCACCACCGATCTCGATCAATGGGCACGCGCCGAGGCCATGCCCTCAGGCGAAGAGATCCGCCGCATCCGCCGCCTGATCGACCAGATCAGCCACGACCTCGACGCACTCGAACCCGAACAGCGACAACACCTTCAACAAGCCGTCACCGTCGTGCGCCGCCACCGCAGCACCATGCTCGGCATGCCCCGCACCCGCCAAACCCCGCCCGATCTGCGTCCGGAGAGAACCACATGACCACCAACACTGCCGTCGTCGACACCATGATCGCCGGACGTCGAGCCGACTCCACCCGACGCCGCCAGCGCGTCCTCGCCGCGCTCGAGAGCGCCATCAAAGACGGCGCCGAACTCAGCGTCACCGACATCGCTCGCCGCGCCCGGGTCGATCGCACCTTCCTCTACCGCCACCGCGACCTTCTCGAACGCATCCACGCCGCCGAAACCCAGCCACCCTACAAACCCGAAATCGGCCCCTCGGTCACCCGTGCCTCACTGCAAGCCGACCTGCTCGCAGCCCAGCAACGCTGCGCCCGCATGGCCGCACGCACCCAACAACTCGAGACACGCCTGTCTGAACTACTCGGCGAACAAGCCTGGCGCGCAACCGGACTCGGTGCCCCAACCGACATCGACCAGCTTCAGCAACGCACCATAACGCTCGAACAACAAGTCGTCGACCTGCGCATGCAACTCGAAGAACGCGACCAAGACCTCACCGCCGCCCGCGCCGCCAACCGCGAACTGATCACCAGGCTCAACGTATCCCCGCCAACCGGATGACACACCCGCCGAAACACTTGCACGACACATGTTGCGCACGATAACTTCAACAAACAGCCGCGGGACCTGCACAAACGCGGAGATCTGCATCAGCTCCGGGCCAGACCCCTAGAGAACCGCCGGCACAGCGTCGCCGGATTGCAGTCCCCAACCACTACGAGAAGACCACCGCCGAACATATGGGCCGCGGCCGGACGGCGCTAGGACGCCGCTGAGCGTTTCACGAGGAGCGACCGGCTAAGGGTGACGGTCTCCGGTTTCGATTTGGCGACCGATCCGTTGTCGAAAGGTGGTTGCGGGTCGTATTCGATCATCAGCTGGATCGCCTCGGCGACCTGGTCCCCGGCGATGCGGG
>JAOPWC010000077.1 GCA_025965895.1 Mycobacterium sp. | reverse complement strand
CGGCGATCGCGAAGCTCGTGTCGGCCGGCGTTCTCGATCCCGTCGATGTCGTGGGCTGGACGACGCCGTCGTACCTGCGGACCGGGCTGATGGTGCCACGACGTGACCGCGGCACAGCGTTGTAGTGCCCGTTCGACCCGCTGATCTTCTTCCGGCCGCGGGTGCTGCGGCTGTTCGGCTTTCACTACCGCATCGAGATCTACACGCCGGCGCCCAGGCGCCGGTACGGCTACTACGTCTGGCCTCTGATGCTCGACGGGCGGCTGGTGGGGCGGGTCGACCTGAAGGCCGAACGGGCCCGCGACGCGCTGCATGTGGTCGGCGCGTTCGTCGAACCCGGTGAGACCCCGTCGCGGGTGGCCACCGCGCTGGCAGATGAACTGCGGACGATGGCGTCATGGCTGGACCTCGGCGAGGTGACGGTCGGCGGGCGGGGCGATTTGGCGGTGGCGTTGGCCCGCGCTTTAGGGTGAGCCGTGGCCGAGACCGCTCCGCTGCGCGTGCAACTGATCGCCAGGACGGAGTTCTTCCCGCCGCCGGACGTGCCGTGGAGCACCGATGCCGACGGCGGCCCCGCGCTGGTCGAGTTCGCCGGTCGGGCCTGCTATCAGAGCTGGTCGAAGCCGAATCCGCGTACTGCGACCAACGCCTCCTACCTGCGCCACATCATCGACGTCGGGCATTTCTCGGTGCTCGAGCACGCTTCGGTGTCGTTCTACATCACCGGCATCTCCCGCTCGTGCACCCACGAGCTGATCCGGCACCGGCATTTCTCGTACTCGCAGCTGTCGCAACGGTTCGTTCCCGAGCGCGACGCACAGGTCGTGGTGCCGCCGGGAATCGAGGACGACCCCGGGCTGACCGAGGTGTTCTTGGCTGCTGCTGACGCCGGCCGCGCCGCCTACACCGAGCTGCTGACCAGGCTTGAGGCCAAGCTCGGCGATGTGCCGAACGCCGTGTTGCGGCGCAAGCAGGCTCGCCAGGCGGCGCGCTCGGTGCTGCCGAACGCCACAGAGACGCGCATCGTCGTCACCGGCAACTACCGCGCCTGGCGGCACTTCATTGCGATGCGTGCAAGCGAGCACGCCGACGTGGAGATCCGCCGCTTGGCGATCGCGTGCCTGCGCCAGCTGACAGAGGTGGCCCCCGCGGTGTTCGCCGACTTCGAGATCGCGATGTTGGCCGACGGCACCGAGGTGGCCACGTCGCCGCTGGCCACTGAAGCCTGACGGGTAACCTTGGCGCGGTGAGCACCGGCGGTATCGACGTCAGCGCGCGGCTTGGCAGGGTGCTGACGGCGATGGTCACGCCGTTCAGCCCGGATGGCTCAGTTGACCTGGACGCCGCTGAGCGTCTGGCCGCCCATCTGATCGACTCGGGCTGCGACGGCCTGGTGTTGTCGGGCACCACCGGTGAGTCGCCAACCACCACCGATGACGAGAAGCTGGCGCTGCTGCGCACGGTGCTCGAGACGGTCGGCGACCGCGCGCGGGTGATCGCAGGCACCGGCAGCTATGACACCGCGCACAGCGTCGTGCTTTCGCGGGCATGCGAAGCCGCGGGCGCACACGGATTGCTTGTCGTGACGCCGTACTACTCGCGCCCACCACAGGCTGGTCTGCTGGCCCACTTCAGCGCGATCGCCGACGCGGTGTCGATTCCGGTGCTGCTGTACGACATCCCGCCGCGGTCCGTGGTGCCGATCGAGTTCGACACCATCCGTCAGCTTGCGGCGCACCCGAACATCGTCGGCGTCAAGGACGCGAAAGGCGACTTGGCCGGCGGCGCGGAGATCATCGCGTCGACAGGGCTGGCCTATTACTCCGGCGACGACCCGCTCAACCTGCCCTGGTTGGCGATGGGCGCTACCGGGTTCATCAGCGTGATCTCACACCTCGCCGCGGCGCAGCTGCGAGAATTGTTGTCTGCCTTCGACTCCGGTGACGTCGCAACGGCTCGCAAGATCAGCGTGTCACTGACCCCGCTCTACGCCGCGATGAGGCGGCTGGGCGGCGTGACGATGGTAAAGGCCGGCCTGCGGCTGCAGGGCATCGACGTCGGTGACCCGCGATTGCCCCAGGTGCCCGCCACTTCCGATCAGATCGAGGCGCTGGCGGCGGACATGCGCGCCGCCGCGGTGCTTCGGTCGATGTCGCCCGCTGGGGGGCTCCCGGGTTCTATGTCGCCCGCTGGGGGGCTCCCGGGTTCTACGTCGCCCGCTGGGCGGCTCCGGCGGTGAACTCTGACCTCACTCCTCCGGGGCCGTTGGCTCCGGGGGGACTGCGGGTGACGGCGCTCGGCGGGATCAGTGAGATCGGCCGCAACATGACCGTTTTCGAGCACCTCGGTCGCCTGCTGATCGTCGATTGCGGGGTCCTGTTTCCCGGCAACGATGAACCGGCAGTAGACCTGATCCTGCCGGATATGCGCCACATCGAGGACCGCCTCGAAGACGTCGAGGCGCTGGTGTTGACCCATGCGCACGAAGACCACATCGGCGCGATCCCGTATCTGCTCAAGCTTCGGGCCGACATCCCGGTCGTCGGTTCGAAGTTCACGCTGGCCCTGGTCGCGGAGAAGTGCCGGGAGCACCGCATCAAACCGGTGTTCGTCGAGGCCGAGGAGGGGCGACGCACCTCCCACGGCGCGTTCGAATGCGAGTACCTCGCGGTCAATCACTCGATTCCCGACGCGCTTGCGGTGGCCATCTACACGGGCGCCGGGACAGTGCTGCACACCGGCGACATCAAGTTCGACCAGTTGCCGCTTGATGCCCGGCCCACCGACCTGCCGGGAATGTCGCGGCTCGGCGATGCCGGTGTCGACCTGCTGCTGGTCGACTCCACCAACGCCGAATTGCCCGGCGTGGGGCCGTCGGAAAGTGAGATCGGCCCGACGATGCACCGGCTGATCAGGTCCGCCGAGGGACGCGTGGTGATCGCATGCTTCGCATCCAATGTTGCCCGGGTGCAACAGATTATCGACGCATCCGTGGCGTTGGGACGCAAAGTCGCGTTCGTCGGCCGGTCGATGGTGCGCAACATGGGCATCGCCCGCGAGTTGGGCTTCCTGCATGTCGACGACGACGACGTGCTCGACATCGCCGCCGCCGAGATGATGCCCCCGGAACGGGTGGTGTTGATCACCACCGGAACCCAGGGCGAGGTGATGTCTGCGCTGGCCCGGATGTCTCGGGGCGAACACCGCAGCATCACGCTGACGTCCGGTGACCTGATCGTGTTGTCGTCGTCGCTGATCCCCGGCAATGAGGAAGCCGTCTACGAGGTCATCGACGCGCTTGCCAAGATCGGCGCTCGGGTGATCACCAACAATCAGCTCCGGGTTCACGTCTCAGGCCACGCCTATGCCGGCGAGCTGCTGTTCCTGTACAACGGGGTGCGCCCCCGCAATGTGATGCCGGTGCACGGCACCTGGCGGCACCTGCGCGCGAACGCGGAGCTGGCCGCCAAGACCGGGGTGCCGGAGGACAGGATCATGTTGGCCGAGAACGGGGTCAGCGTGGACCTCGTGGCGGGACGGGCCAGCATCTCGGGCGCGGTTCCGGTCGGCAAGATGTTCGTCGACGGCCTGGTTCTCGGCGACGTCGGCGACACGACCCTCGGCGAACGGCTGATCCTGTCGTCGGGTTTCATCGCGGTGACGGTCGTCCTTCGGCGTGGCACAGGGCGTCCGGCCGCGCCGCCGCACCTCCATTCCCGCGGGTTCTCAAACGACCCGAAGGCGCTGGAGCCCGCTGTTCGCAAGGTGGAGACGGAACTGGAAAACCTTGCGGCCGAACGGGTGATCGATCCCACCCGGATCGCGCAAGCGGTGCGGCGCGCAGTTGGCAAGTGGGTGGGCGAGACGTACCGGCGCCAGCCGATGATCGTCCCGACCGTCGTCGAGATCTAGTCGCCGCCGCTCGCCCTCAGCGTTTGTTGACGAAGCCCGCGTCGACGGGCAGCGTCACACCGGTGACGTAACGGGCGCCGTCGGAAACGAGCCATGCCACCGCGTTGGCGATGTCCTCCGGTTCCAACACCTGCACGGGCAGCGCATTGCCCATGTCCGGCGGCGGGTCGGCTTCGGCGACGAGCTGGGCCAGCCACTGCCGCGTGAACTCGTTGTTGATCATCGGGGTGTTCACACCCGCGGGATGCACGGAGTTCACCCGAATACTGTGCGAAGCAAGCAGATTCGCATAGACGCGCATCAACCCGACCAGTCCGTGCTTGGCTGCGGCGTAGCCGATCGCGCCCGCATCGGCGCTGCCGATACCGGCAAGGCCGGCCGCCGAGCTGATCAGCACGATCGAGCCGCCGTCGCCCTGCGTGATCATCGGCGGTATCGAGATCTCCACGGTGTGGTGTACGCCGGTGAGGTTGACGTCGATCACGTCGCGCCAGCCGTCGCCACCCGATTTCATCGGGGCGATGCCTGCGTTCGCCACCACGATGTCGAGGCGCCCGAATTCGTCGAGGCCTGCCTGCAGCGCCGTGGCCAGCGAGTCGCGATCGCGCACATCAGCGTGGTTCGCGACGATCCGGGCCCCGGTGTCCTCCACCAGCTTCACGGTCGCCGCCAGGTCGTCGGAAGTCGCCATCTGATACGGCACCGACGCGATCTGGCCGCACAGATCGACCGCGATGATGTCGGCGCCCTCGGACGCCAGTTTCACGGCATGCGCGCGACCCTGTCCGCGGGCCGCGCCGGTGATGAACGCGACTTTTCCGCTCAGCGGCGCCATTGTCAGCCCCTGAGCTGACCCTTGGCCGGGTCCCCTGCGGGCACCGGCTGCAGCATCTTGATGTCAGGCGCCCCGTCCAGGTGTTCGGCGATGTCGCTGAACATCGCGATGACCGCGGGCGCGGTGCCGTGCGTCTTCAGCGCCTCTTCGTCGGCCCACTGTTCCACGAAGACGAACGTGCCGTTGGCCTCCTGCAGCGAGTAGAGCTCGCATCCGGGTTCCTTGTGTACCGCTTCGATGGTGCGCTTGCACACGTCTCGGACGGTGTCCGCGGATTCCGGCTTGGCGGTCATGGTGGCGACGACGACAACGGGCATGAGCGATGGACTCCTCGGTGAGCGCCGAATTTGACGCCTGACACCCTACAGATGCGCGCCGAACAGCTGTCTCGCGGCGGACTGCCTGCGGCCAGTGTGGCGAGTGGTGCAGATGATGCAGATGCGACTAGGCTTGCGCCCATGCCAAGCAAGACCGTTGCCCGCTCCGGAGCCCGAACGAGCAGGTCAAGGGCCGGTTCGCGGACCGCCACGCCGCGGCGCAAGCCCGTCAGGCGGCGGAAAGTCCACCGTGGATCGGGTATCGGCGCGACCGGTGCTGCCGTCGGGCGCGGCGCCCGCGCCACCTGGTTGATGCTGGCCAGGGGTGCCGGCACCGCCGCGCGTTCCGTCGGCCACGCCCGCGACATCGATCCCGGACACCGCCGCGATGGCATCGCGCTGGCGCTGCTGGGCCTCTCGGTGGTGATCGCGGCCAGCTGCTGGTTCGGTGCGGCCCGCCCGGTTGGCCAGTGGATCGACACCGCCCTGCGGGTGATGATCGGTTCGGGCGTGATCGTTCTGCCGCTGGTGACCGCGACGATCGCGGTCGTGCTCATGCGATCTGAGCCCAACCCGGTGACGCGGCCGCGTCTGATTCACGGCGCGGTGATGATCGCGCTGCCGGCGCTCGGCCTGTGGCACCTGTGGGCCGGTTCGCCCGAAGCGCCGGTCGGTCGCGGGCACGCCGCCGGCTTCATCGGCTTCGCCATCGCAGGCCCGCTGTCGGACGGGCTCACGGGCTGGATCGCCGCTCCACTATTGGTGATCGGGGTGCTGTTCGGGGTGCTGCTGCTGTCCGGCACGACCGTTCGCGAACTGGCCGCCGCTCTGCGCTCTGTGTTCACGGCGCGGAGCGTGCGTGACACCGACGACGACGAGGACGACTACGGCGACGCGAACGACTACAGCGACGCGAACGACTACGACGACGAGGACGAGGCGCAGGCCTGGGACGGCTCGCCCTACGACAACTACCCGGTCGACGACGACCCGGCCACAGTCCCCGAACCCCCCCTACGTGACGAGGCGGGAACCCGGACCAGGACGACTCGTCGTCGCGCCACCAAGGCCGCCGGCGCCCCGATGCAAGAGGCGTTCGAACTGGACCGCGTGGTGGAAGGGCCCTACACGCTGCCGTCGCTGGACCTGCTCACCAAAGGTGATCCGCCCAAGCGCCGAAGCGCCGCCAACGACAACATGATGGACGCGATCACCTCCGTTTTGCAGCAGTTCAAGGTCGACGCCGCGGTCACCGGCTTGACGCGGGGCCCGACCGTCACCCGCTACGAGGTCGAACTGGGCCCCGGGGTCAAGGTGGAGAAGATCACCGCACTGCACCGCAACATCGCCTACGCCGTGGCCACCGAGAGCGTCCGGATGCTGGCCCCAATCCCCGGCAAGTCGGCGGTCGGCATCGAGGTGCCCAACACCGACCGTGAAATGGTGCGTCTCGCGGACGTGCTCACGGATCCGTCGACCCGGCGCGATCACCACCCGCTGGTGATCGGCCTGGGCAAGGACATCGAGGGCCAGTACATCTCGTGGAACCTGGCCAAGATGCCGCACCTGCTGGTGGCCGGCTCCACCGGCTCGGGCAAGTCCAGCTTCGTCAATTCGATGCTGGTATCGCTGCTGGCCAGGGCCACACCTGAAGAAGTCAGGATGATCCTGATCGACCCGAAGATGGTCGAACTGACTCCCTACGAGGGCATTCCGCATCTGATCACGCCGATCGTCACCCAGCCCAAGAAGGCCGCGGCGGCGCTGGCGTGGCTGGTCGAGGAAATGGAGCAGCGCTACCAGGACATGCAGGCGTGCCGGGTACGTCACATCGATGACTTCAACACCAAGATCAAAGCGGGGGAGATCACCACCCCTCTCGGGAGCCAGCGCGAGTATCGGCCGTACCCCTACGTGGTGGCGATCGTCGACGAGCTCGCCGACCTGATGATGACCGCACCTCGCGACGTCGAGGACGCCGTGGTGCGCATCACCCAGAAGGCACGGGCCGCCGGTATCCATCTGGTGCTGGCCACCCAGCGGCCGTCGGTCGACGTGGTAACGGGCCTGATCAAGACCAACGTGCCGTCGCGACTGGCGTTCGCCACCTCGTCGCTCACCGACAGCCGGGTGATCCTCGACCAGCAGGGCGCCGAGAAGCTGATCGGCATGGGCGACGGGTTGTTCCTGCCGATGGGAGCGAACAAGGCGGTCCGGTTTCAGGGCGCCTACATCACCGACGAGGAGATCCACGCCGTCGTGCAGGCCTGTAAAGACCAGGCCGAGCCCGAGTACACCGACGGCGTGACCGCCGCCAAGACCACCAGCGAACGCACCGACGTCGATCCGGACATCGGCGACGACATGGACGTGTTCCTGCAGGCGGTGGAGTTGGTGGTGTCGAGCCAGTTCGGCTCCACGTCCATGCTGCAGCGCAAGCTGCGGGTCGGGTTCGCCAAAGCGGGGCGGTTGATGGACCTGATGGAGACCCGTGGCATCGTCGGCCCGACCGAGGGTTCGAAGGCACGGGAAGTGCTGGTCAAGCCCGACGAGCTGGCCGCCACCATGGCGTCGATCCGGGGGACCGACAGCGGCGCCGGCGGCGACGGTGACTAGACCCGGTATCGGCGATTCACAGCATCAGCAACATTCGCGAATTGCCGAGAATATTCGGTTTGACGTAGGACAGGTCGAGGAACTCGGCGACACCGGTGTCGTAGGAACGGCACATCTCCTCGTACACCTCATGGGTCACCGGTGTGCCCTCGATCTCGGCGAACCCGTGCCGTGCGAAGAATTCCGTCTCGAAGGTCAGCACGAAGACCCGTTGCAGCTGCAGCTCGCGCGCCACGTCGAGTAACCGCTCGACGATGACATGCCCGACCCCTTGGCCCTTGACCTTCGGGTGAACCGCGACCGTGCGGACCTCACCCAGGTCCGACCACATCACGTGCAGCGCGCCGCAGCCGATCACTTCGCCGTCGCGCTGGGCCACCCAGAATTCCTGCACCGCTTCGTAGAGCGTGACGAAATTCTTCTCCAGCAGGATTCTGCCGGCGTAATGGTCGACCAGCGCCTTGATCACCGGCACGTCCGAGGTCCGCGCGCGCCGCACAACGAGCCGGTCAGGGTGCTTGGCGCGCGCCGGCGAGGCGTTGGGTACCGAGGCGTCTCGCGCTGCACTCACAGCTGCGAGAGTATCGGTTTAGGGCGCCCGGACCGGCAACCGATATTCTGATGCCGTGTCGGCGCCTCTCCCATCCGGTCCGGGTCGACGATGACGGCCCCGACGGTGCGGCTGGTCAACGTCGCCAACCTGTTGACCACCATTCGTCTGGTGCTCGTGCCTGTGTTCCTGGTGGCGCTGCTCTCCGGCGATGGGCACGAAACACATTGGCGAATTGCGGCTTTCGTGGTTTTCGCGGTGGCGATGGTGACCGATCGCTTCGACGGCGCCCTGGCCCGCAGCTACGGGATGGTGACCGAATTCGGCACGCTCGCCGATCCGATCGCCGACAAGGCACTGCTGGGCGCTGCTCTGATCGGTCTGTCAGCGCTCGGCGACCTGCCGTGGTGGGTGACGATCCTGATCCTGGTCCGCGAGATCGGCATCACGATCTTGCGTTTCGCGGTGCTGCGCTACGGGGTCATCCCCGCCAGCCGCGGCGGCAAGCTGAAGACGCTTGTTCAGGCCGTCGCCATCGGGCTGTTCATCCTGCCGCTGACCGGCGGGTGGCACACCGTCGCGGCGTTGGTGATGGCGGTTGCGATCATGCTCACAGTGGTTACCGGGATCGACTACGTGACCCGGGCGATCAGGGACATCCGTGGACGACCCTCTGGTCACTGACGACGCTCGCGGGCTCGTCGCCGACCTCACAGTGCGACGGCAGTCCATCGCCACCGCCGAATCGCTGACAGCGGGGCTGCTGGCGGCCACACTGGCCGGGGTGGCCGGCGCCAGCTCGGTGCTGCGGGGCGGGCTCGTCACCTACACCGAGAGCACGAAGATGGCGCTCGCAGGGGTGCCGCGTCAGGTGCTCGCCCGGGTCGGCCCGGTGTCGGGGCCGACGGCACGGGCCCTGGCAGTCGGTGCCCAGCAGCGTTGCGACGCCACCTGGGGCGTGGGGCTGACGGGTGTGGCGGGTCCGGAACCGCACGGTGGCCACCCGGTCGGGACGGTGTTCGTCGGACTGGCGGGCCCGACCGACACGGAGGTCATGGAACTGCTGCTGTCCGGGTCGCGCTGGGATATCCGGCTCGGCGCAGTGCACCATGCGGTGACCCGGCTGCGGGAATTGGTGGAGGGCCGGTAGCTACCCGAGGCGCAGGGCCGCCGCCATCCAATCCGGGAACCTCCGGGCCCCTCGCTGACGTTGCCTTATTGAGAAGTTCTATCGCTTGAGCTAGGGAGTGCACGATGGCGGCATTGGTGCGCGAGGTGATCGGCGACGTGCTGCGCCGTGCCCGCACGTCGCAGGGGCGCACTCTGCGCGAGGTTTCGGACTCGGCGCGAGTGAGCCTGGGGTATCTGTCTGAGGTCGAACGCGGCCGCAAGGAAGCGTCCAGCGAACTGTTGACCGCGATCTGCGGGGCGCTTGAGGTGCCGCTGTCGGAGGTCTTGACCGGCGCCGGCGAGCGGATGGCGCATGAGGAGAACGTTGATAGGGCGGCGTTAGGCGCCACGAACATCGACGTCGGGACGAAGGTGGTCATTCCGCACGTCTCCGCGATGGCGGTTGCCTGACCGCTGACGGGCCGCCGCGCGGGACCAGGTGTGGTGATGTCCCCGAACCCGATAAATTGGGCAGCACAGCACGCGCACGACACCACCTCACACATCGACACGAAGACGGAGCAATACATGGCTAATCCGTTCGTCAAGGCGTGGAAATACCTGATGGCGCTGTTCAGCTCGAAAGTCGACGAATACGCCGATCCGAAGGTGCAGATACAGCAGGCCATCGAGGACGCTCAGCGCCAGCACCAGGCGTTGACGCAGCAGGCGGCCCAGGTGATCGGCAACCAGCGTCAGCTGGAGATGAGGCTCAACCGTCAGCTCGCTGACGTGGAGAAGCTGCAGGTCAACGTGCGTCAGGCGCTGACGTTGGCCGACCAGGCCACCGCGGCCGGTGACGCCAAGAAGGCCACCGACTACAACAACGCCGCCGAGACGTTCGCCGCGCAGCTGGTGACCTCCGAGCAGAGCGTCGAAGACCTCAAGGGCCTGCACGACCAGGCGTTGCAGGCGGCTGGTCAGGCCAAGAAGGCGGTCGAGCAGAACGCGATGATGCTGCAGCAGAAGATCGCCGAGCGCACCAAGCTGCTCAGCCAGCTCGAGCAGGCCAAGATGCAGGAGCAGGTCAGCGCGTCGCTGCGCTCGATGAGTGAGCTGGCCGCGCCCGGCAACACGCCGAGCCTCGACGAGGTCCGCGACAAGATCGAGCGGCGCTACGCCAATGCGCTGGGTTCGGCCGAGTTGGCGCAGAACTCGGTGCAGGGTCGGATGCTCGAGGTTCAGCAGGCCAGCGTGGAGATGGCCGGCCATTCCCGGCTGGAACAGATCCGCGCGTCGATGCGCGGGGAGGCACTGCCGTCTGGTGGCGCAGCCACCCCTGCGACGCCGACCCCCGCCAACCCGGCCTCCGAACCGGCACCCCAGAACCCGATCAGCCAGCCGTAGGTCAGGTCATGGCCGTTGGCTCGCGACAGTGGCGTTCGGTGCTGCAGCGAAGTCTCGACAGCGCCAGCGAATTCGCCGACCTGGCCGCCCAGAAACTCAGCGCGGCGGCCGACCCGAGGGCTCGCTTGCTGCGTAAGCGCCGATGGGCGCTCTGGTTGGGGTTGTTCTTCGCGTTCGCGTGTGTGTTCTGGGTGCTGGTGACGCTGTTGCTGGCGTCGTGGAACATTCCGGCGTGGGCACTGCTGATCCCCGGCATCATCGCCGTGGGCGCGGCCGCCCCGGCGACTCTGTTGTTGCTGCGCTACCGCTGGCTTCGCGCCGAGCCGCTGCCCTCACCGCGGCCGGGAGCCGTCCGACGGCTGCCGCCGCTGGGGTCGGCTGCACGTGGCGCGATGGTCGCGCTGGGGACCGCGGAACGGGGGATGTTCTCGCTGCTGGGTGTGATGGAACGCGCCCGGATGCTGCCTGTCGACGAGATCGTGGAATTAACGCGCACGGCCAACTCCGTCGCGGCGACGATGTCGGCCACCGCGACCGACGTGGTCTCGATGGAGCGGGCCGCCGCCTCCAGCCCGTCGTCGCGGGCGTCGCTGCAACCGACTATCGACGCGTTCGCCGCGCAGCTGAACCACGGCGTACAGCAATACAACGAGATGGTCAGCGCCGCCGCGCAATTGGTGTCGTCGGCCAACAACGGGTCGATGTCGGGTTGGCCGATGTCGCGGCAGCGGTATCGCGACGAACTGGTCAACGCCACCGACCGGCTGATCGGCTGGGCGCAGGCGTTCGATGAGCTGAGCCGCCCCGGCGGCCTTCGTGGTTAGTAGCTGGACCTCAGTGCAGGCACCGCCAGCCCGACGAGTCCGCGCGCGGTGGCCTTCAAAATGTCGAGGAAGTCAAAGTAGTCGCGCCACAATGTGATCCGTCCGTCACGCACCTCGAACACGCCGCATACCCAGAACGCCACCCGTAACGGCCCGTAGATGATCACGTCGGTGCGTTCGGTGAGCACGGACGTGCCGTCGGCGGCGATGCGGTGGATCTTCACGTCGAAGCCCGCGCGCGGACGCTCGAGCCCGCGGCGCAGGAACTTCACCGTGCGGCGGCTGCCGCGGATGATCGGCATGCCGACGTTCTGATAAACCACGTCGTCGTCGAGCGCGGCCAGCACGGCGTCGTAGTTCTCGTCTCGTAAGGCGTACAGGAAGCCTTCGACGACCTGGATGGGCGTGGTGACAGCGGTCTGCTCGGGCAGCGAGTCGGTCATGGCCGTCAGCGTAGTGGCCGGCGGCTGTGGCAGGGTAGGCGGATGCGGGTGGCCGTCGTCGCCGGACCGGACCCGGGACACGCATTTCCGGCGATCGCGCTGTGTGTCAAGTTCTCCGCGGCGGGCGACGAGCCGACGCTGCTGACCGGTGTGGAATGGCTGGACGCCGCCCGTGCGGCCGGAGTGGACGCGATCGATCTGGACGGGCTCGATCCGACTGCGTTCGACGACGACAGTGACGCGGGAGCCAAGATCCATCAGCGGGCCGCCCGCATGGCCGTATTGAATGCGCCGCGGTTGCGGGAACTGGCGCCCGAGCTCATCGTGTCCGATGTCATCACCGCGTGCGGTGCGCTGGCCGCCGATCTGATCGGCCTGCCCTGGATTGAGCTGAACCCGCATCCGCTGTATCTGCCGTCGAAGGGGCTGCCACCGCTCGGAAGCGGGCTGGCGCCGGGCGTTGGTGTGCGTGGGCGGCTGCGCGACGCGGTGATGCGGGCGCTGACGGCGCGGTCGCTTCGTGCCGGGCAGCGGCAGCGCGCCGGGGCGCGGGTGGGAATCGGGCTGCCGGCGGTGGGTGCGGATCCGCTGCGGCGGCTGATCGCGACACTGCCGGCATTGGAGATGCCGCGACCGGACTGGCCGCCGGAGGCGGTGGTGGTCGGCCCGCTGCACTTCGAGCCCACCGAGGCGGTGCTGGACATCCCGCCGGGCTCTGGACCGCTGGTAGTGGTGGCGCCGTCGACGGCGCTGACCGGCACCCGTGGTCTCGCGCAGGTCGCGCTCGAGTGTCTGGTTCCCGGTGAGACGGTGCCCGATGGCGCCCGGGTGGTGGTGTCGCGGCTGAATGGCCCCGACGTGGCGGTGCCGCCATGGGCGGTCGCCGGGTTGGGGCGGCAGGACGAACTGCTGGCGCACGCCGACGTGGTGATCTGCGGCGGCGGCCACGGGATGGTGTCCAAGACGCTGCTGGCGGGTGTGCCGCTGATCGTGGTGCCCGGCGGCGGCGATCAGTGGGAGATGGCGAATCGCGTTGCGCGCCAGGGCAGTGCGCAGCTCATCCGGCCACTGACGGCGGAGGCGCTGGTGGAGGCGGTCGGTGCGGTGCTGTCGTCGCCGCGCTACCGCGACGCCGCCCGGCGGGCGGGCGCCAGCGTCGACGGCGTCGCCGATCCGGTACGGGTGTGCCAGGAGGCGCTGGCCCAGGCCCGGTAGCGTGGAATCGTGCGGTTGACGGAGTTCAACGAGCTCGTCGAGGGACAGTTCGGGGCTGTCCGCGGCGCCTCGGTGCTCGTCGACCATGTGCTGACCGGCTTCGGCGGCCGCACCGCCGCGGGGGCGATCGAGGACGGCGCTGACCCGCGCGATGTGTGGCGGGCATTGTGCGCTGACTTCGACGTCCCCCGCGATCGGTGGTGACACAAAGGGCCCTTTCCCTCGGCGTGTCCACTTGAGTCGAACACACGTTCGTCTAAAGTGGGCAGTGTTCGACGGCGAGATGCTGGGTCAGGCCGACGTGTCGGTGCCTGCCTCTAGCGTCACGGCCAACTGATCGATGCCGATCAACCGGACACGACTACTTAGAGAGGCACTACTCATGACGCAGGCCCCTGACCGCGAAAAGGCCCTCGCACTGGCGATAGCGCAGATCGAGAAGAGTCACGGCAAAGGTTCGGTGATGCGACTCGGCGACGAGGTGCGTCAGCCGATCTCCGTCATCCCCACCGGCTCGATCGCGTTGGACGTGGCGCTGGGCATCGGAGGGCTGCCACGTGGCCGGATCGTCGAGATCTACGGCCCGGAGTCCTCGGGCAAGACCACCGTCGCGCTGCACGCGGTGGCCAACGCCCAGGTGGCCGGCGGCATCGCGGCGTTCATCGACGCCGAGCACGCCCTGGACCCGGAGTACGCCAAGAAGCTCGGCGTGGACACCGATTCGCTGCTGGTGTCCCAGCCCGACACCGGTGAGCAGGCGCTGGAGATCGCCGACATGCTGGTCCGGTCGGGCGCATTGGACATACTGGTCATCGACTCGGTGGCGGCATTGGTGCCGCGCGCGGAGATCGAGGGCGAGATGGGCGACAGTCACGTGGGCCTGCAGGCTCGTCTGATGAGCCAGGCGCTGCGGAAAATGACCGGCGCGCTGAGCAATTCGGGCACTACCGCGATCTTCATCAACCAGTTGAGGGAAAAGATCGGGGTCATGTTCGGGTGCGGGTCTTGGTACACCAACGTCACCCTCGCCGACGGATCGACTGAAAAGCTCGGCAAGATCGTGAACCAAAAGATGGACGTCGAGGTCTTGTCCTACGACTTCGAGTCCGGACGCATCGTTCCACGCAGGGTGACCAACTGGTTTAACAACGGCAAAACCGAAGAGTTCCTGCACTTCAAGGTCGATCGGGCTGCGGGCGGAACAGGTCGCGGTCACGCTGGCTTGGCGATGACGCGTAACCATCTCATCCGAACTCCGGGCGGCTGGCGTGAAGCCGAAGACATTAGAGTTGGTGAGCGTGTGATGTTGGCGCAACCAAGCCTGCTCAGTGATCAACAGTGGGAGGTCGTGCTGGGGTCATTGATGGGCGACGGCTGCCTATCTCGCCCAGTTCGGCAAGATTCCGAAAGTGCCCGACTCCGTATGGGCCACGGGGCAAAGCAATCGGAGTATCTCAACTGGAAGGTCTCTCTGTTGCAGAACATTCCGCACAGTCGTACCGGTAACAGTGGGGGAGCAGTGTTCGCTGACTTCACTCCGCTCTCCGAACTTCACGAGCTGATGTCTGCGGTGTCCCTGGGTGACGGCAAGAAGTTCCTCTCCGAGGAATACCTCAAGGCGCTCACTCCGCTCGCACTAGCGATTTGGTACATGGATGACGGATCCTTCACAGTGCGTTCCAAGGGTCTGCAGCAGCGCACTCGGGGTGGAACTGGACGAGTCGAGATCTGCGTTGAGGCGATGAGCGAGGGCTCGCAGGTGCGCCTTCGGGACTACCTGCGCGACACGCACAAACTCGACGTGCGGTTGCGCCAAGCCGGCGCTGCCGGCAATGCGATGTTGGTGTTTTCCACAGCAGCCACGGCGAAGTTCCAGGAACTGATTGCGCCATATGTGCAACCATCCATGGCGTACAAGCTGCTACCGCGCCTCCGTGGCCAGTTCAATGTGGAACCGCAGTTCGTTGAACCCACGATGCAACTGATGCCCGCACGCGTCACCGAGATTGAGTCGAAGACGGACTACCCCATCATGAGCCGCTTCGACATTGAAGTTGAGGGTTCGCACAACTACTTCGCCGACGGCGTAATGGTGCACAACAGTCCTGAAACGACGACGGGCGGAAAAGCGTTGAAGTTCTATGCCTCAATTCGCCTGGATGTCAGGCGTATTGAGACGCTCAAGGACGGCACCGACGCGGTCGGTAACCGCACCCGGGTCAAGGTCGTCAAGAACAAGGTGTCGCCGCCGTTCAAGCAGGCCGAGTTCGACATCCTCTACGGCAAAGGCATCAGCCGCGAAGGCTCGCTCATCGACATGGGTGTTGATCAGGGCTTCATCCGCAAGTCCGGCTCCTGGTTCACCTACGAGGGTGAGCAGCTGGGCCAGGGCAAGGAGAATGCCCGCAACTTCATGATGGAAAACTCCGGTGTGGCGAACGAGATCGAGAAGAAGATCAAGGAAAAGCTCGGTATTGGCGCCGTGGTGACCGATGACGAAGTCCTGCCCGCCCCCGTCGATTTCTGACTGGCGGGCCCGCGAGGAGCAGGCGCGGGCACTGTGCCTGCGCCTGCTCACCGCGCGGGCGCGCACCCGCGCCGAGCTTGTTGGGCAGCTGGCGAAGCGAGGCTATCCCGACGACGTGAGCAACCGGGTGCTCAACCGCCTCGGCGAGGTCGGCCTGGTCGATGACGCAGAGTTCGCCGAGAACTGGGTGCGCTCGCGTCGGGTCAATGCCGGGAAGGGCAGGCGCGCGCTGGCCGCTGAGCTGCGGACCAAGGGTGTCGACGACGACGTGATCAGCGCGGCACTCGACGGCATCGACGCCGCCGCAGAGCGGGCCACGGCAGTCGGGCTGGTACGCAAAAGGCTGCGGCGCGAGAACCTCGACGGGGACGAAGCCAAGGTATCGCGGCGGCTCCTCGGCATGCTGGCGGGCCGCGGCTACAGCCAGACGATGGCCTTCGACGTGGTCAGCGCGGAGCTGGCGCTGGAATTGGAGCGCCGGCGCACCTAATGCCGGACTCTGTTTCGGCGGAACGCTACGCGCCGGCGGTGTCCATCTCGGCGGCCGCTCGCGCCACCGCCGGCGGCGCCGCGCTTCGCCGCGTCCGGCGCAGCCGGCGCTCCAACCGGACCGCCAGCCACGACAGCGTCAGGTTCACCGCGATCATCAGGACAGCGACCACGAACAGCGCCGGCAGATAGTTGCCATACCGCGAGCCCACCACAGTGCCCTGACGCACCATCTCGACGAACGTGATCTGGTAGCCGATCGCGGTGTCTTTCAGCACCACCACAACTTGTGAAACCAGCGCCGGCAGCATCGCCGTGATCGCCTGCGGCAGCAGGACAAGCCGCATCGTCTGCCCCGGCCGCAGCCCCACCGCCGCCGCTGCCTCGCGCTGCCCACGGGGCAGCGCGTTGACGCCCGCCCTCACGATCTCGGCGATCACCGCGCCGTTGTACAGCGTCAGTCCGGTGACGACACCGGCCAATGCCAACTGCTTCGACGGGGACACGTCGTAGAGCGCGAACAGGAAGTACGCAAAGATCATCATGATCAGCACCGGCACCGAGCGGAAGAACTCGACCAGGGTGCCTGACGCCCACCGCACCGGCCGCGACGACGACAACCGGCCCACGCCCAGCGTCACTCCGAGCGCCAGCGCCAGCGCGATCGAGGTTGCCGCCGCGGTGAGCGTTCCCTCGATGCCGGGCAACATGTATGTCCGCCACAGGTTCGCCGTCGTGAACGGCTCCCATTTCGCCGCCGTCAGTTGGCCTTTCGCCTGCAGCCTGGCCACCACGAACCACACAATGGCCGCCGCGATCAGCAGCGTCGCCACCGAGATGACCCGGTTGCGCAGCATCGCCCGCGGGCCGGGCGCGTCGTAGAGACCCGTCGGCCCGTTCGTCACCGTGCCACCGCCAGCCGTCCGCTCAGGTAGGTGAACAACAGTCCCAGGGGCAGCGTGAGCACCACGAAGCCGGCGGCGAAGATCGCGCCGACCGTCAGAAGTGCCGCGGTGTTCTCGATCATCGCCTTCATCAGAAGGGCGGCCTCGGCCACCCCGATTGCCGAGGCGATCGTGGTGTTCTTCGCCAGCGCGATCAGCACCGACCCCAACGGCGCCAGCACCGATCGGAAGGCCTGCGGCAGCAGGATGATTCGCAGGGTCTGGCCGAATGTCAGCCCCAGTGACCGCGCGGCCTCCGCCTGCCCGACGGGAATCGTGTTCAGCCCCGCGCGCACGGACTCACACACGAACGCCGCGGTGTAGATCGCCAGGCCGAGCACCGCCAACCGGAAGTTGCTGTCCGCGATCGACGTTGGCGACCGAGGGTCGGTCAGCGTGATGCCCAGCGTCTGCGACAACCCGAACGAGCAGAACAACAGGATCAACGTCAGCGGCGTGTTGCGCAGAATCGTGACGTAGCCGGTACCCAGCCAGCGCAGCGTCGGCACCGGCGACACCCGCATCGCGGCCAGCACGGTGCCGAGAATCAGCGCTGCCAGCCCCGAGTAGATCGTCAGCTTGATCGTGACCCAGAACGCCGAGAAGATCTGGTCTCGATACTGATCGAAGATCTCCACGTGACGCGTTACGCCCGGTTGATCTGCGGCGGCGCCGGCATCGGGTAGCCCGACCGCCCGAGGTTCTTGTCGAACGCCGCCTTCCACTGGCCGCCGTCGATCATCTTCTGGATCGCGTCGTTGATCTGAGCGCGCAACGCAGTGTCGTTCTTGGACAGTCCGATACCGTACAGCTCCGTCGAGAACGGCTGGCCTACCACCTTCAGCGTGCCCGGGCTCTGCGCCGCGTATCCGGCCAGGATCACCGCATCGGTCGTCACCGCATCGATCGCGCCGTTCTTCAGCGCCTCGACGCACGCCGAATAGGTGTCATACTGCTGCAACTGGACGCCGGGGTACTTGTCCTTGATTCGTTGCGCCGGGGTCGAACCCGACACCGAGCACAGCTTCTTGTTGTTCTGCAACGACTCCGGCCCGACGACATCGGTGGTGTCGGCCCTCACCAGCAGGCTCTGCCCGGTCTGGAAGTACGGCCCCCCGAACGCCACCTTCTGCCCGCGCTCCGTGGTGATGGAGTAGGTCGCGACGATGTACTTGACCTGGCCGCTCTGAATCAGGTTCTCCCGCTGTCCCGACGGCGCTTCCTTCCACTCGATCTCGTCGGGCTGGTAGCCGAGCTGCTGGGCGACGAATGTCGCCACGTCTACGTCGAAACCGGTCACCGATCCGTCCGGGTTCTTCATCCCCAGGCCCGGCTGGTCGAACTTCACACCGACGGTGACCTTCTTGTTGTCACCGCCGCCGCACCCCGCCAGCGAAATCACCATGAGGAGCGCGGCGGCTACTGCCAGGCACAGTCGTCTGGAACCCATCAGTGGTCTCTCCTCGCGGTTTAGTGGTTGAGAATCTTGCCGAGAAAGTCTTTGGCCCGGTCGGTCTGCGGCGACTCGAAGAACGCCGCGGGCTCGGCCGCCTCGACGATCGCCCCGTCGGCCATGAACACCACGCGGTTGGCCGCCCGCCGCGCGAACGCCATTTCGTGGGTGACCACGAGCATCGTCATTCCGTCGGCCGCCAGTTGCACCATCACGCCGAGCACCTCGCTGATCATCTCCGGGTCCAACGCGCTAGTCGGCTCGTCGAACAGCATCACCTTCGGGTTCATCGCCAATGACCGGGCGATCGCCGCCCGCTGCTGCTGACCGCCGGACAGCTGCGCCGGGTACTTGTCGGCCTGATCGGCGATACCGACGCGGTCCAGCAGCGCCATCGCGTTCTCACGGGCGCGATCGCCGGACAGCTTGCGCACCTTGATGGGCGCGAGCGTCACGTTTTGAAGGATGGTCTTGTGGGCGAACAGGTTGAACGACTGGAACACCATCCCGACGTCGGAGCGCAGCCGCGCCAGCCCGCGTCCCTCCGATGGCAGCGGCACCCCGTCGACGGTGATCGTGCCCGAATCGATCGTCTCCAGCCGGTTGATCGCGCGGCACAACGTCGACTTGCCCGACCCTGACGGGCCGAGAATCACCACGACCTCGCCCCGCTGCACGTCGAGGTCGATGTCCTTCAGCACATGCAAGCTGCCGAAATGCTTGTCCACCTCCCGCAGCGAGACCATCGGCGTTGATGTGCTGTCGGTCGGTGACGCGGCATCGGCCATGGGGGTGACCCTACCCAGCCACCGCACAGCTTTGCCCGGTGACCGGATTTCCCCTTTTGGCCGATCCGTACGATAGGCACGTGACTCGGGCGTCATCGGCGGCAGAAGAGCGGACCTATCAGGTCCGCACGTACGGCTGCCAGATGAACGTGCACGACTCGGAGCGGCTTGCCGGATTGCTCGAGGCCGCCGGCTACCGCAAGGTGGCCGAGGGCTGCGACGCCGACGTCGTCGTTTTCAACACCTGTGCGGTCCGGGAGAACGCCGACAACAAGCTCTACGGGAACCTCAGCCACCTCGCCCCGCGCAAGCAGCGTGACCCGGGCATGCAGATCGCCGTCGGCGGATGCCTGGCTCAGAAAGACCGCGATGCGGTGCTGCGCAGGGCGCCCTGGGTTGACGTCGTGTTCGGCACCCACAACATCGGCTCGCTGCCGGTGCTGCTGGAACGGGCGCGCCACAACCGCGAGGCCCAGATCGAAATCGCCGAAGCGCTGCGGGAATTCCCGTCGGCGCTGCCGGCGGCCCGCGAATCGGCTTATGCGGCTTGGGTTTCGATATCGGTCGGCTGCAACAACACCTGCACGTTCTGCATCGTGCCCTCGCTGAGGGGCAAGGAGGTCGACCGCAGACCCGCCGACATCCTCGCCGAGGTCCAGTCGCAGGTCGACCGGGGCGTGCTCGAGGTCACGCTTCTGGGCCAGAACGTCAATGCCTACGGTGTCTCGTTCGCCGACCCGCGGCTGCCCCGCAACAGGGGCGCGTTCGCCGAACTGCTCCGCGCCTGCGGCCGCATCGACGGGCTGGAACGGGTTCGCTTCACGTCTCCGCACCCCGCCGAATTCACCGACGACGTCATCGACGTGATGGCCGAGACCGCCAATGTGTGCCCGGCCCTGCACATGCCGCTGCAGTCGGGCTCGGACCGGGTGCTGCGCGCCATGCGCCGCTCCTACCGCGCCGAACGCTACCTTGGCATCATCGAGAAGGTGCGCGCCGCGATGCCGCACGCCGCCATCACCACCGACGTGATCGTCGGCTTTCCCGGAGAGACCGAGGACGACTTCTCCGCGACACTCGACGTCGTCGAGCAAGCCCGGTTCTCGGCCGCGTTCACGTTCCAGTATTCGAAGCGGCCCGGCACGCCCGCAGCCGAAATGGCCGGCCACCTTCCCAAAGCGGTTGTGCAGGAACGCTACGAGCGTCTGCTGACGCTACAGGAGCGGATCTCACTGGAGCAGAACCGCGGTCAGCTCGGCGCGACCGTGGAAGTCCTGGTGGCCGCGGGGGAGGGGCGAAAGGACGACCGCACAGCCCGGATGAGCGGGCGAGCCCGCGATGGCCGGCTGGTGCACTTCGCTCCCGCCGAACGGAAAGTCCGGCCGGGCGACGTGGTCACCACCGTGGTCACCGGCGCGGCGCCGCACCACCTGATCGCCGACGGCCCGCTGTGCGCCCACCGCCGCACCCGGGCCGGTGACGCTCACGAGGCCGGCCGGCGCCCCAGCGGTGTCGGGCTGGGCATACCCCGGATCGGCCCGCCGGCATGACGGGGAAGAACGAGAACGACTTCGACGCCTTCAAACGAGACATCGACGCCGCCGAACGACGTGTGGCGGGGGAGATCGACCCCGGCCCACGGGCTCTGGTCGTGGCGATCCTCGTGTTCGTCCTCATCGGAACGTTCGCGCTGCCGCACGCCGGCGGCGCCAGGGGCTGGGACGCGCTGGTCGGCGGCCCGGCCGCCGCGCACGAGGCGATCGCGCTGCCGTCGCGGGTGTTCGCCTGGCTGGCGCTGGTGTTCAGCGTCGGGTTCTCCATGCTGGCGTTGCTGACCCGCCGGTGGGCGTTGGCCTGGGTCGCGCTCGCCGGGTCCGCGGTGGCCAGCGCGGTGGGTCTTCTGGCGGTGTGGTCGCGGCAGACGGCGGCTGCGGGACATCCAGGACCGGGGTTCGGGCTTGTGCTGGGCTGGCTGACGGTGATCCTGCTGACGTTCCACTGGGCGCGGGTCGTCTGGGCGCGCACCGCCGTTCACCTCGCCGTCGAGGAGGAACGCCGGCGTGCCGCCGCCGAGCGACAGTCCAAGCGCTTCCTGGACGGCCTCGGCGACGACGACCGCGACGAAGCCTAGCGTTTCCTGCCGAGCGCGTCGGCGGCTGCTTCTGCCCACTGCCGCCACTGCTCCGCGTTGGCCTGTGCCGCCTGTGCATCAGCGGTGCGGCCGGCGGCCAGCGCCTTCTGGGCCTGCCGCTCGAATTGCTCGGCGCGGGCGCGGAACTGCTCGGCGCGGGCCACCGCCTGCGGGTCGGTCCACCCCGACTCGGCCGCATCGCGGACCTTCCTCTCCACCGCGCGCAGTCGCCGCTCCAGTTCGGCCCCCCGTTCCCGCGGCACCTTGCCGATCGCTTCCCATTTGTCGGCAATAGCCCGCAGCGCCGCGCGCGCCGCGTCCACATCGCTGGTGTCGAGTTTCTCGGCCTGGGCAAGCAGTTGTTCTTTGGCCGTGGCATTGGCCCGCAACCCCGCGTCGCGCTCCCCGCTTGCGGCGTTGCGCGCCGTGAAGAACTTGTCTTGCGCTGCTTTGAACCGCTGCCAGAGCGCGTCGTCGGCGTCCTTCGACGCCCGGCCGGCTGCCTTCCATTCCGACAGCAGGTCACGGAAGGCCGCCGCCGTGGCGCCCCAGTCCGTCGAATCGGCCAGCTCCTCGGCGCGTACGCACAGCTGCTCCTTTGCCTGCCGGGCGCCGACGCGGTCGCGATCCAATTCCGCGAAGTGCGAACCGCGGCGGCGGTTGAACATCTCACGCGCCGCCGAGTACCGCTTCCACAGCGCGTCGTCCGTCTTGCGGTCGACGCCCGAAATGGTGCGCCACTCGTCGAGAACGGCCCGCAGCCGATCGCCCGCGGCCCTCCACTGCGTCGAGTTGGCGGCGATGTCCTCCGCTTCGGCGGCCAGCGCCTCCTTGCGGGCGATCTGTGCAGCCCGGTGCTCGTCGCGGCGCACCTTCTCCGCCTGAGCTGTTTGCCCAGCGTGCTCGCGGATGGCGTCCAGCCGTTGCGCGAGTGCGTCGACGTCACCAAGAACCGCGGCGGTCGGAAGTCCTTCGGCCAGGGCGGCGGCAGCACTCTTGATCTTTCGGGCATCACCGGTTCCCGACACCAGCCTGCGCTCTAGCAGATCGATCTCGGTGGACAGGTCCTCATAGCGGCGCCCGAAATGGGCGAAAGCGCCTTCGGGCTCCCCGGCCTGCCACGACCCGACCACCCGCTCGCCGGCTGACGTGATCAGCCGGACGGTGCCATCAGGGTCCACCCGCCCGAACCGATGCGGGTCGCTGGAGTGGGACACCGGCCTGGCGCCCGGCGGGCGTGTCGGGCGTGGAACGGGGCGGGGTACCGGTTTGGGCTTGGGAGCCGGGGCCGCGGGGCAGCCGCCCCGATCAGGTTCGCTGTCCGTCATCTGGTTACACCTCCGCGCGGGAGGGGGTACCCGCACACCTGCCGCGCGTCGCGGCGCCCGATAGCTCTCGCCGACCCGGCCACAGGCCGGTCCGACCCCGCTATTGAAGCAGGTCGCCGCCCGCCACGCCCGCGCGTTGGTGTTGCTTTCACGGCCGGGGTTGCAAGGACAACTTCAGCACGGGTCGGGACGTTCCGATGGCGAACGCGGACCGGCGTTGCTGCCCACGCCGCAGCTGTACGCGCGGGGTCTCGTCGCGATCCCCGCCACGGCCTCCCAGCAGTCATCGTGACGGCGGCGCTGCCGACGGTGACGGTCGCCGAACCGGTGGTCGGCTCGGCGCTCGGCGTTGTCGTGCCGGGCGAGACGCTCGACACCCACCGCAGCGGCTACCTCGCGCTGGCGCTGGCCCGCTCATCTCGGTGAGGCCGGCGAACGCGTTAGCGTGAACCCGTGTTGACGGCCATCGCGATCATCCCGTCGGCGCCGGTACTGATTCCCGAGCTGTCAGGTGCCGCCGCCGCTGAAGTAGCCGACCTGCGGGAGGCGGTGTCCTCGTCGGCGGAGACGCTGCCGGACACCTGGCTGGCCATCGGTGTCGACAGCTGCGACGCCGTGATCGCGCCCGATTCCGCGGGCACGTTCGCCGGCTACGGCGTCGACGTGCGGGTGCGACTGTCGCCGATCGCGGCTGAGGTCGCCCGCCTGCCGTTGTGTGCGCTGATCACCGGGTGGGTGCGTGGCCTGGTGCGGCCGCACGCACGTGCCGAGGTGCACGTCTTCGCCCGCGACCACGACGCCGGCACCGCCGTGGCGCGCGGGCGGACGCTGCGCGCCGCCCTCGACGGGGCCGCCGAGCCGGTCGGTGTGCTCGTGGTCGCCGACGGGGCTCACACGCTGACCCCCTCCGCACCGGGGGGCCACGACCCGGACTCGGTGGCTGTCCAGGCCACCCTCGACGACGCGCTCGCCAACGGCGATGTCGCTGCCCTGAAGCGCCTGTCCGCGTCGATCACCGGGCGAGTGGCCTGGCAGGTGCTGGCGGGGCTTGCGCAACCGGTGCCGCGGGCCGCCAAGGAGCTGTACCGGGGCGCGCCGTACGGTGTGGGTTACTTCGCCGGCGTCTGGCAGCCATGACACGCCCGATCGCGCTCGTCGGACCGACCGGCACCGGCAAATCACAGCTCGCGCTCGCGGTCGCGGACCGGGTCGGCGGCGAGATCGTCAACGCCGACGCGATGCAGCTCTACCGCGGCATGGACATCGGCACCGCGAAATTGCCCGTCGCTCAACGGCGCGGCATACCGCACCATCAGCTCGACGTACTCGACGTCATAGAAACGGCGACCGTCGCGAACTACCAGCGGGCCGCCGCCGCGGACATCGAGCAGATCGCGGCACGCGGCGCGGTGCCCGTCGTGGTGGGCGGCTCGATGATGTACATCCAGTCGCTGCTGGACAACTGGGACTTTCCGGCCACCGACGCCGCAGTGCGGCGCCAGTGGGAGAGCCGGCTAACCGATGTGGGACCCGCCCGGCTGCACAACGAGCTTGCCCGCCGCGATCCGGTCGCCGCGACCGCGATCCTGCCGACCGACGGCAGGCGCATCGTGCGGGCGTTGGAGGTCGTGGAGCTCACCGGCCAGCCGTTCGCCGCGTCGGCGCCGGCTATCGGGATACCGCGTTGGGACACGGCCATCATCGGCTTGGATCGGGACACAACCCGACTCGACGAGCGGCTGGCCGGGCGCACCGAGCGCATGTTCGCCGACGGCCTGGTCGACGAGGTGGCAGGGTTGCTCCGGCACGGCCTGCGCGAAGGCGTGACCGCGTCGCGGGCGCTGGGATACGCGCAGGTCATCGCCGCGTTCGACGCGGGTGGGGGTACCGGGGAGCTGGCCAGGGCACAGGAGCAGACGTTCATCGGCACGAGGCGGTACGTGCGTCGGCAGCGGTCGTGGTTCCGCCGCGATCACCGGGTGGCGTGGCTGGACGGCGCGGACCCGCTCGACGGCAATGTCGAGGCCACACTGCGGGCGTGGCGGCACGTATCCTGAGCAGGTGATCTTCGCCAAGGGCCACGGCACCCAGAACGACTTCGTGGTGTTGTCCGACCTGAAGGCGGAGATATCGCTGACGCCCGGGGCGGTGGGCGCGCTGTGCGATCGGCGGCGCGGGCTGGGCGCCGACGGCGTGCTCAGGGTGACGACGGCCGACGCGGTCGTCGCTGCCGGCGTGCTCGAACGGCTGCCCGAAGGTGTCCGGGCGGGCGACTGGTACATGGACTACCGCAACGCCGACGGGTCGATCGCCCAGATGTGCGGCAACGGCGTCCGGGTGTTCGCGCACTACCTGCGCGTAAGCGGGCTCGAAACGCGGGACGAGTTCGTCGTCGGGTCGCCCGCGGGTCCGCGGCCGGTGCTTCTGCACCGCGTCGACGACACGTTCGCCGACGTGACGGTGGAGATGGGCAAGGCCAACCAGGTCGGCACCGGAGAGGTGATCGTCGGCGGCCGCCGGTTCCGGGGCGTGGCGGTCGACGTCGGCAACCCCCACCTGGCATGCGTCGACGCGGCGCTGACCACCGACGAACTGGCCGCCCTCGACGTTGCGGCGCCGGTGTCGTTCGACCATGCCGGGTTTCCTGAGGGCGTCAACGTCGAAGTCGTCACCGCACCGCGTGACGGTGCTGTGTCGATGCGGGTGCACGAGCGCGGCGTCGGCGAGACACGGTCCTGCGGAACGGGGACTGTCGCCGCCGCCGTCGCAGCGCTCACCCACGGGGGCGCGTCGACTGGATCACTGACCGTCGGGACCCCCGGCGGGCGGGTAAACGTCACCGTGACCGACGCGACCAGCTACCTGCGTGGCCCGTCGGTGTTGGTGGCGCGCGGAGAATTGTCGGAGGAATGGTGGCGGTCGGCCCAGCGTTAATTCAGATGCGCGGCGCAGGTGCGCGGTGCAGCATTGCTTATTGCCTATGACACATCCTGAATTTCCTTTCAACGACACCCCCAGTTCGGGTGAACTCACGCTCGAAGACCGCGCCGCGCTGCGCCGCGTCGCGGGCCTGTCGACCGAGCTCGCCGACATCTCCGAGGTCGAATACCGGCAGCTGCGCCTGGAAAGGGTCGTACTCGTCGGGGTATGGACCGAGGGCAGCGCGGCTGACACCGAGGCCAGCCTCGCGGAGTTGGCCGCACTGGCTGAAACGGCCGGATCGGAAGTGCTCGAGGGTCTGATCCAGCGCCGCGACAAGCCGGACGCGTCGACGTACATCGGATCGGGTAAGGCCAGGGAGCTGCGCGACATCGTGGTCGCCACCGGCGCGGACACCGTGATTTGCGACGGCGAACTGAGCCCGGCACAGCTGACCGCTCTCGAGAAGGCGGTCAAGGTCAAGGTCATCGACCGCACGGCGCTGATCCTCGATATTTTCGCCCAGCACGCGACCAGCCGCGAAGGCAAAGCGCAGGTCTCGCTGGCCCAGATGGAGTACATGCTTCCGCGGCTGCGCGGCTGGGGCGAGTCGATGTCGCGCCAGGCCGGCGGCCGCGCCGGCGGCGGCACCGGCGGTGTGGGTCTGCGCGGCCCTGGTGAGACGAAGATCGAGACCGATCGGCGTCGGATCCGCGAACGCATGGCCAAGCTGCGCCGCGACATCAAGGACATGAAGCAGGTCCGTGACACTCAACGGGGCCGGCGGATGCGCAGCGATGTGCCGTCGATCGCGATCGTCGGCTACACCAACGCCGGCAAATCGAGTCTGCTCAACACGCTGACCGGCGCCGGTGTGCTGGTGCAGGACGCGCTGTTCGCCACACTGGAGCCGACCACGCGGCGGGGCCAGTTCGACGACGGACGGGCGTTCGTGCTGACCGACACCGTCGGGTTCGTCAGGCACCTCCCCACCCAGCTGGTCGAGGCGTTCCGTTCGACGCTCGAAGAGGTCGTCGACGCCGACCTGCTGGTGCATGTGGTGGACGGCTCGGACCCCAACCCGCTGGCGCAGATCGACGCGGTCCGGCAGGTCATTCGCGAGGTGGTCGCCGAACACGACGGGCACCAGGCACCCGAGCTGCTCGTGGTCAACAAGGTCGACGCCGCAAGCGACTTGACGTTGGCGAAGCTGCGCAGGGCGCTGCCCGACGCAGTCTTCGTCTCGGCCCGCACCGGGGAAGGCATCGACGAGTTGCGGGCATGTATGTGCCGGCTTGTTGCGCCGACCGATACGCCGGTCGACGTGGTCATCCCTTACGACCGCGGCGATCTGGTCGCGCGCGTGCACGCAGACGGCAGAGTGCAGGAATCCGAGCACGGCGCCCGCGGCACCCGGATCAGGGCACGGGTCCCGGTCGCGCTGGCCGCCAGCCTGCGTCAGTTCGCCACCTCGTAGACGTCCTCGGCGGGCGCCTCCATCACCCGTTGCGCGAGTTGCGCTTTGAGCTCGTCGAGGCGTGACTCCTCGTCGGCGGTGCGCTCACTCTTGGCGGCAAGATCGATGAACTCCTCGGTGACGAAGCCGGCACGCAGCAGCAGCGTCGCCGTACGCTCGCCGATGCCGACCTCGAACACGAAGCTCTGGCGCAGCCGGCCAAGCTCGGGCCGGGCCAACGCCGTGTCGACCGTGTAGCGGCCGTCGGTCACGGCCCGGGTCACCGCCTCGAACCCGTCGCGGGCGCCAGGGCCCCGGAATGCCGTCCGCACCACGACGGACCTTCGTTGGGGCGGTGCGTCGGGCGACAGGACGGCCACGGCGCGTTGCAGCGCCTTGAACGCGTTCGCGACGCCACCGGGTGAATCCGGGCCCGCGTAGCGCAGCACCTCGTCGAACGAGAACTCGATCGTGCGCCCACGCTCCTGCACGGCGATGGTTTCGGCCATGGCGTGACTGTAGGCGTGCGCCCAGCGCAAGGCGCCGAATCCCGCCCAACCGTCCGGTTGGTATATCTTCGTCGGCAGAGTTCCCGTTCGCCGGAGGTCATCCCATGGGCAGTCCCGTCATGTACCAGCGCACCCTGTTCGAGCCCGAGCACAATCTGTTCCGCGAGTCCTACCGCGCCTTCCTTGACCGCCACGTAGCCCCGCACCACGAGCAGTGGGAGAAGGACAAGATCGTCGACCGGGGGGTCTGGCTGGAGGCCGGCAAGCAGGGCTTTCTCGGCATGGCGGTGCCGGAGGAGTACGGCGGTGGCGGCAATCCCGACTTCCGCTACAACGCGATCGTCACCGAAGAAACCACCGTTGGCCGGTTCAGCGGGATCGGCTTCGGCTTGCACAACGACGTGATCGCGCCGTATCTGCTGCGGCTGGCCACCGAGGAGCAGAAGCAACGCTGGCTGCCGAAGTTCTGCACCGGCGAGTTGATCACCGCGATCGCGATGACCGAACCGGGTACCGGAAGCGACCTGCAGGGCATCAAAACCCGGGCTGTCAAGGACGGCGACGACTGGGTGCTCAACGGCGCGAAGACCTTCATCACCAACGGGATCAATTCCGATCTGGTGATCGTGGTGGCGCAGACCAGTCCCGACAAGGGGGCACTGGGATTCTCTCTGCTTGTGGTCGAGCGGGGGATGAAAGGGTTCGAGCGCGGTCGCAAGCTGGACAAGATCGGCCTGGACGCACAGGACACTGCCGAATTGTCGTTCAACGATGTGCGGGTGCCCGCGGCCAATGTGCTCGGTGAGGAAGGCCAGGGCTTCGTCTACCTGATGCAGAACCTGCCACAAGAGCGACTGTCCATCGCGGTCATGGCCGCGGCCGCAATGGAGGCGGTGTTGGAGTCGACCTTGGAATACACCAAGGAGCGAAAGGCGTTTGGCAAGCCGATCGGCAGCTTCCAGAACAGTCGATTTCTGCTGGCCGAGTTGGCGACTGAGGCCACCGCCGTGCGGATCATGGTCGATGAGTTCCTCCGGCTGCACCTCGACGAGAAACTGACCGCCGAGCAGGCCGCGATGGCTAAATGGTATTCGACCGAGGCGCAGGTGCGGCTGATCGACCGATGCCTGCAATTGCACGGTGGCTACGGTTATATGCGCGAATACGGCGTCGCGCGGGCGTTCCTCGACGCGCGGGTGCAGACGATCTACGGCGGCACGACCGAGATCATGAAGGAAATCATCGGCCGCAGCCTGGGTGTTTAACAGCCCAGGCCATCGAGCGAGCCTGGGTGTTTGACAGCCCAGGCCATCGAGCGGGCCTGGGTGTTTGACAGCCCAGGCCATCGAGCGGGCCTCGGTGTTTGACGGGCGTTGGACGCGCTAGAGCTTCCGGATGACGGTGACGACCTTGCCGAGGATGGCGGCCTCGTTGCCGGGGATCGGCTCGAACGCCGGATTGTGCGGCATCAGCCAGACCTGATTGCCGGTGCGCTTGAACGTCTTGACGGTAGCCTCGCCGTCGATCATGGCCGCGACGATGTCGCCGTTGTCCGCCACGCTCTGCTGCCGGATCACCACCCAGTCGCCGTCGCAGATCGCGGCGTCGATCATCGATTCGCCGATCACCTTCAGCAGGAACAGCGATCCCTCGCCGACGAGTTCGCGTGGCAGGGGGAAGACGTCCTCGACGGCTTCCTCGGCCAGGATGGGCCCGCCGGCCGCGATGCGACCCAGCACCGGCACGAACGTGGGCTCCGGCAGCGCGTCCGAGCCGGCGACGTCCGTGGCGACCGCTGCCGCCACCGCCGCGTCGGCGCCGCGGACGTCCACGGCCCGGGGGCGGTTCGGGTCGCGCCGCAGGTAGCCCTTGCGTTCCAGTGTGCGAAGCTGATGCGCCACCGACGAGGTCGACGTCAGGCCGACCGCGTCACCGATCTCCCTGATGCTCGGGGGGTAGCCCCGGCTGGTCACCGACGCTCGGATCACGTCGAGGATCTTGCGCTGTCGCTGGGTGAGTCCGCCGTCGGGTGAGGGTCGCGCTGTGCCACCGGTGTCGCTCATGCCGCTGAATGTAGTCCGCAAACCCGACATCCTCAAACATTTGTTCGAGGCGTGTCGCGTCTGCCGCGCGGATCTCCTCGACGTGTCGGTGCCCTCTGATAAACATCGATCAAACGTTCGGAATTCGAACGCATGGTCGACTATATTCGAACACAGGAGCGATCCGGTGTCAGGAGAGGTGCAGGAAAATGACGGTCATCTATGCGGAACAACGGCTGGCGGGCGGGACGGTCGGACAACGGCCGGCGGGGTCGCCCGCCGGCACGGCGCACGCGCGCAGGCGACCTGGACCGGCGCGGCCCGGGCGCGGGGCCATCGCGTTCCGGGGGACCGGCGTCGCGGTCTCGCGGGCGCCGCACCGCCGGCGCCCGGTGAGTGCCGCGGTAACGATGGGGTTGGCCGGAGTGGCGGCGCTGATCACCATCTGGCTTGGGGCGTTGGCGCACGCCGGCGGCGTCGCGGGCACGGCACCGGCCGTTCCAGATCGGCTGGCCGTCGTGCGGGTCCAAACCGGCGAGAACCTGCAGCGGCTCGCGGCCCGTCTGGCGCCGGGCGCACCGGTGAGCCAGGTGGTCGAGCGCATCAAGGAGCTCAACCAACTCGACTCGGCCGCCCTGGACGCCGGGCAGACGCTCATCGCGCCGGTGAGTTGACGCAGCGACATGCTCTGGCACCCGCAGGTAGTCTCGAAGACGGTTGGGTCCCGGGATAATCGGCGCGGTGAAGGAGCGGTGATGCACTGTCCGTTCTGCCGCCATCCCGATTCCCGTGTGGTCGACTCCCGGGAGACTGACGAAGGCCAGGCCATCCGCCGGCGCCGGTCGTGCCCCGAATGCGGTCGGCGTTTCACCACTGTCGAAACGGCGGTGCTGGCGGTGGTCAAGCGCAGTGGGGTCACCGAGCCGTTCAGCCGCGAGAAGGTCATCAGCGGGGTGCGGCGGGCCTGCCAGGGCCGGCAGGTCGACGACGACGCGCTGAATGTGCTTGCGCAGCAAGTCGAAGACACCGTGCGGGCCAAGGGTTCGCCGGAGGTGCCCAGTCACGAAGTTGGCCTCGCCATCCTCGGCCCGCTGCGTGACCTCGACGAAGTTGCCTACCTGCGGTTCGCTTCGGTGTACCGGTCATTCTCGTCCGCCGACGACTTTGAACGCGAAATCGAAGCCTTGCGCGCGCACCGCGACGTCACCGCCTCGAAATAACTTCGCCTAGGGCGTGTCTCCCGAATGGGAAGTCGTTGACCGGCGACGATTGACCGGTGACGCGAATGGGTGTGATTTCTGATGAGTTCTGGGCGGCTGTCGAATCGGTGATGCCCTCTGATGTGGGCAAGCGGGGCAACAGATTCGGTGACCATCGTCTGATACTGGAAGGCATCGCGTGGCGGTTTCGCACGGGTAGCCCATGGCGGGACCTGCCAGCCGATTTCGGACCGTGGCAGACGGTGTGGAAGCGGCATCATCGATGGTCTTTGGACGGCACCTACGATGCGATGTTGGCCCAGGTCGCGGCGGTGTTCGGGGTCGATGCCGGGATGGCCGAGGACCTCGAGAAACTGCTGTCGGTGGATTCGACGAACGTGCGGGCGCATCAACATTGCGCTGGCGCACGATCCGACACGCTCGCCACGGGGGGCTCTGTCGAGTTACAAGAAAGCTGCCGATGAGCCCGACGATCACGCGATCGGCCGCTCACGCGGCGGGCTCACCACGAAGATTCACGCCCTGACCGATCCGCGGGAAGCCCCGGTCGCGGT
>JAOPWC010000089.1 GCA_025965895.1 Mycobacterium sp. | reverse complement strand
TTCGCCGACGAGTCGACGGGGATCTTGTAGCTGTCACTGATGCTCATGACCGCCCGGGCACCGGTTTCGGTGGGCTCGACATCGGTCACCTTGCCGATCGTGATGCCCCGGTAGGTGACGTTGGCCGTCTTGTACAGGCCGCCTGACGCCGGCAGGTCGGCGTACAGCTTGTACTGGCCGATGCCGACCAGACTTGGCACCCGCAGGTAGTACAAGCACAGTGCGGACAGCGCGATCACGGTCAGGATCCCGAACAGCACCAGCTGGATGCGAATGAAGCGGGTCAGCATGGCCTACTCACCCCTTTCCACCAGCGGGCCGTTCGGCGCGTCATGCGGGTTCGGTGTGAAGCGGATATCCGGGATCATCGTCTCAGGGTTACGACCCCAGGACTGCTCGAGCGCGCGCAGCAAGCCGGAGATGCCCGTGCCGCCGAGGAACCCGTTGTCGACGGCGCTGAGTGTCAGGTCGAGGTTGAGTGTCACGTTGATGTAGTCGCCGCGAATCGCTTTGGGCACGGTGCTGACCGTGAACGGTGCGGTGAACAACAAGTCCAGCGCGCCGATCAGGTAGGGCGAAGCCTTGCCCAGCTGTGTGAGCGGTCGCTGCAGCAGCTGCAGGTTGGTGTGCAGGTTGTCACTCGATGGGGCCAGCGCCGCGTCGGCCGCACGGCTGACCCGGCCGAGTGCCTGCACCGCGTTGGCGAACAGATCGCGGGTATCGGCGAAATGCTTGATCACCGCGGGGTATTCGGTCAGCACCTGGTCGAGCGTGTTGTTGCGATTGGCAACGATGGTCAGCAGCCGGTTGCTGTTGTCGATCGCCCTGGTGAGGTCGTCGCGCTGCTGGTTCAGCTGGTTGGTGAACGTGTCCAGCCGGTTGAGGAATTCGCGGATCTGATCGGCGCGACCATCGAGGATGTTGTTGACCTCGTTCTGGATCACCTCGAGGTTGGGGATGCCGCCGCCGTTCAAAATCATTGCGAGACTGGCCAACACCCGCTCGGTCGTCGGAAACGCCGACGCGTTCTTCAGCGGGATCGTGTCACCGTTCTTCAATGGCTGAGGCGACGGGTTGGGCGGAACATCCAGCTGGACGTGCTGCGACCCCAGGAGGCTGGTCTGGCCGATCTTCGCGGTGGCATTCGAGGGCAGCTTGATGTTCGGCTGAACGTCGAGGGTCAGCGTCGCGATCCAGTTCTTCAACGCGATCGACCGCACACTACCGACGAACACGTCCGCGACCCGGACAATGCTGTTGACGTTGAGCGCCAACGTATCCGGCATCTGGACGTAGATCGTCATGTGGTTCGGCCCGCTGCCCGGGCCGCCGGGCAGCGGCACGTTGGCGATGCCGCGCCAGCCGCAGGACGTCAACACCACTCCGGCAAAGAGCAGCGCCGCCCCGCGGCGAGCCGTGCGCATCGCCGACATCTTGTTCAGGCGTCTCATTGGCCCCCTCCCGATTCGGCGGGGTAACCACCGGGCGGCGGAGGCGCTGCCGGCGCGGGCTGGGCCGGCGCCGGTGCACTCATCGCACCGCCCGGGTCGCCGGGGACGACCCCGGGGGCCGGCGCGGGCGGCGGCCCGGGTTGCACGTACCACGGGGGCGGCAACGGGCTGTTCTCGGTGTAAGCATCCGGCGGGCCGGCTTGGTGTGGGCCGCCGGCCGCCGGCGGTGCCGGCGGTGCCACGATGTCCGGGCTGCCCATCAACTCGGCCAGGGAATCGGGGGTCAGCATGTTCGAGGTGAACGGCTGCACGTCGACGCCCTGCATGCCGGGGGCGACCGTCCAGCCCGGCTCGTGGTTGCCGAACGAGAACAGCGTGTCGCGCGACCAGATGCCCGGCACGGTGGTGTCCTTGTACCCGGGCGGGGGCTGGAGGCGGGGCTCGGAGTAGGAGATCTGCTTGGGCAATGTCATCGCCGTACTGATCTGATTCAGGCCGAACGGCACGTAGTTGAACTTGATCGCGTCGAGGATCGGCGCGAGGTACTGCGCGCACATTTCGGCTGATTCCTGGTAGCCCAGCCGGCTGCCGGACTGAATGGCGCTGCAGATGAACTGCATCGGGTTGGCGAAGTTACCCAGGACGGGTATGGCTTGGACCCCGCCGGCAACGCGTGTTGCGATATTCAACGCGTTCGCCGAGAGGTTGGGTAACACGTGCAAGCCGGTCTCGAGACCGTTGAGAGGCGCCGGCTGCAAGATCGCATTGGTGACATCGGCCAGATTGTCGACATCGTGCGAAAGCACCTGACCGTTCCGGTCGAAGAACTGCCGTGTGTTCGTCAACAGGGTGTTGATGTCGCGCAGCGCGTTCGCCACTTCGCGGTCGGTGTTGGTGAACTTGCCGGTGAAGCTCGCCAAATCGTTGTTGAGCGCGACGAACTGCTGGTCGTTCCTGTACAAGGCGTTGACGAACAGAGCCAGGCTGCGCACCACCGAGAAGAAGTCGCCGCGGCCGGAGTTGAGCGTGGTCAGCGCCTCGGACAGGCTGTTCAGCGTCTGGTTGATCTGATCGCCCTTGCCCGCCAGGCCGTTTGAGAACGACTCGATCACGTCACCGAACGGGCCCTTCGGTTGCTCGGGTGTGGGGCCCAGACCTGTGAGGATCCGGTCGATCGAATTGCGGAGGTCGTCCCACTCGACCGGCACCTGGGTGCGGTCGATGGGAATGACCGCACCACTCTTCATTTCCGGCCCGCCGGTGTAGGGCGGCGAAAGCTGAATGGACCGCGACGCCACCAACGTCGGGTTGATGATCGAAGCGCTCGCGTTCGCCGGAACCTTGTACTGGTTCTCGTAGTGGAACGTGATCTTCATCTTGTCGCCGGCCGGCTCGATCTTGTCGATGTTGCCGACCTTGACGCCCATGATCTGCACCTTGTCGCCCGGGTAGAGCGCCAGGGTTTGGCTGAAGTACGCCACGACGGTGTTGTTGGTCAGCTTCTGGTAGAGCTGCCAGCCGACGACGCCGGCGACGATCGCCAGCACCACGACCACCGACGCGACGATGACCGCCCCCCGTGAAACATTGGGCAACTTCAGGTTTCGCATGTTGAATATCGTCGACATCGGTTAGCCCTCCGACGATGGCGGCTTGAAGGGTGGGTTACCCGGAAGTGGCGGGGCGCCGGCAGGCGCCAGCTGCGGACCGGGTCCGGGGGGCGGCGGCGGTCCCGGCAGGTCTGGCGGCGCCACCGGCGGTGGCGGCACCGGACCCGCTACCGGACCGACCGGTTCCGTGCGTGCCCCCGGCGGCGCCGGCGGCAGCGCCACCGGCGTGCCGGGCACCAGCGGCGGCGTCTGACCCGGCAGCCCCGCGATCGGCACGCCGGGGTTCGGCCCGATGCCGTTGGGATTCGGCGCCGAGGTCGCCACGTCCGGCGGTCCGTAGTTGGGGCCGTACGGGTTGTTGCCGAACGGGCCCTCGGTCAGGCTCGCGCACGGCAGCGGGTTTCCGGGCGTCGGCAACCCGTCGGCGGGCGGGGTGTAGGAGCACGGTGACCCCTTCACCACCCCGGGACCCGGATGTTCAGGGGTGCCCTCCAGCGGTGTGGGCGCCGGTGGGGGTGCACCGTTGGCGAATCGGGTGCCGTTCGGATCGGGGAACCGGAACGCCGGCAGGCCGGCGTTGCGCCAGAACTGCTCGGGGTCGATGCCGCGCTTCTTGAATGCGGAGTCGACGAACGGCTGCAGAAGCTGGTACGGAAGCAGGTTGACCAGCATGACCTTGAAGTACGGACCCGACGAAATCGCCTCGCCGAGTGCTGTGGTGATCTTCGCGAGGTTGGTGAGAACATCCACAAGGTCGTACTTGTGCTTGACCAAGATGTCGCTGATCACCCGCAGCTGCTCGAGCACCTTGTTCAGGTTCGGGTTGTCGTTGATGAAGCCGGAGACCTGCTGGGAAAACTCCGACACACGTTCCAGAAGGTAAGTGATGGCCTGGCCGCGCGCGTTGACGGCGGCCAGCAGCGTCTGGGTGTTGACCAGCAGACGGTCGATCTGTCCGCTGCGGTTACCCAGGACGCCGGCGATTTTGTTGGCGTTGGCGAGTAGCTGCTTGATCTGGTCGTCGCGCTTGCCGATGGTGTCGGAGAACCTCCGCACGCCGTCGAGCGTGCCGCTCAGATGCGGGTAGGTCTGGTCGATGGTCTGCGACAACACGTTCAGCGATTCCTTGACGGTGTTGATGTCCCATCCGGATGCGGCCTTCGTGACGTCGAAGAACGCGTCGTAGATCTGATAGGGCGAGGTCGTCTGCCCGAGCGGCAACACGCCGGCGGCCCGCAGTGGTTGCGTCCCCCGCGGCTCGATCTCCAGGTCCTTGCGCCCGAGAATGGTGTCGGTGCGAATCGCCGCCCGGCTGTCGGTGCCGATCACGGTGCCGCCGAGGGAGAAACCGATCAGCACCTTGTCGCCCTGGATCTGAGTCGAACGCACCAGACCCACGTCCACCCCGGCGATGCGGACCTTGTCGCCCTTGTTCAGTTGGCCGGTTTCGTGGAACGCGGCGTAGTACGTCGGGGTCGAGAAAAGCATCGGCGCGCTGGCAAAGCTTTGGCCTACGCCGATGACGAGCAGCAGGATGATGATGCCCATCAAGCCGTTACGAATCCGATCCGAACCTTCCAGCGTCCTCATTGCGGCGTGCACCTACCCGAAGGCTGACCGGTGAGTTTCACCACGCGGGTGGGCCCGCCAGGCTGCAGACCATTGAGTTTCAGCGTGATGTCGCACGCGTAGAAGTTGAAGAAGTCGCCGTAGATGCCCCCGGCGCGTCCCAGGATCCGCACTGCGGTGGGAACCCTGGTCAGGTAGTCGTTGAGCTCGTTGCGCTGGTCGACCAGCGGCTGCTGGATCGTGTCCAGATGGCCGATGGTGTCGTGCAGCAGGGGCCGGTTGTCGGCGAGCAGGTCGCCGATGGTGCCCGCGGCGTTACTGATGTTCGCGATCGAGTCCGCGATCGGATCGGCACGGTTCTTCAGCCCGGTGATCAGCACCTCGAAGTTGTTCACGGTCTCGTCGAATTGCTGCTGATGCTTGACGGTGGTCTCCAGCACGGTGTTGAGGTTGCGGATCACCTCGCCGATCGCCTGGTCGCGGTCGGCAAGGGTAGAGGTGAGCTGCGCGGTCTGGTCGAGGATGTCGTTGATCGTGCCGCCCTGTCCCTGAAAGACCGTGATGATGCCTTGGGCGATGTTGTTGACTTTGGCGGGGTCCAGCGCGCGGAACAGCGGACGGAAGCCACCGATCAGCGCATCCAGGTCGAGTGCGGGTTGGGTCCGCTCGATCGGAATGATTCCGCCGGCGGCCAGCCGCTGGTCGCTGTCGCCGCGCTTGAGTTCCAGATAACGGTCGCCGATCAGGTTCAGGTAGCGGATCGACGCTGTGGTTCCCTGATACAGCGACAGTGAACGGTCGACCTTGAAGTCAACCCGCGCTTGCTGCCCGCTGTTGATCAACTCGATGCCGGACACCTTGCCGACCTCCACACCGGAGGCGCGCACGAACTGCCCGCTGCGCAGACCGCTGACATTGCTGAAGATCGCGGTGTACTGCGTCGTGCGATCAAACCGCATCTGGCCGAACACGACGATGATGATCGCCGTGAACAGCAGCAGCACCAGCGAGAAGGCGCCGAGCTTGATGGCTGTACCGGTGATTTTCATGGGTTGATCGTGTTCTCCCCGATCTGGCGGCCCCAGACGTACTCGATCGCGAACGGCTGCCCCAGCCCGAAGTGGTTATAGGGCGCGATGGACGCACCGTCGTCCATGACGACGTACGGCGCCGGCCACAGGTCGCGTGTGATCGGCTGCCAGCAACCCGGCCGGCCCTCCGGACCACCGTGCGAGTTGACGCGCGGCAAATTGTCCGGATAGACGTAGGGGTTGGCGGCGCCGGTGAGCTCCGTGAGAGTGTTCAGCGAGTAGCCGTTCTGGCCGCCGAACGACGCGGCGATCTTCGGCGCGACGTCATGGTAATTGCGGATGGTGCAGAAGATCTCTGGGCTGTACTCATCGAGCAGCTGAGAGGTCGGGATCAGGTCCTGCAAACCGCGGACAAGATATGGCCCGCCTCGCTCGAACACGTCCCCGCCGGTGTTGCCGAAGCCGATCGAGGCCATCAGCGCCTGATCCAGGTTGCCCTGCTGGTCGTGCAATGTCCGTACGGTCGTCACCCCGTTCTGGAGTGCATCGAACAGATTCGGCGAAGCGTTCGCGTACACGTCGGTCAGATCGGCCAGTCGCTGGGTGTCGTAGCGGATTTGGGGCATTTGCGGGTTGAGATCGGCCAGGATGTCGTTGCCCTGCTGGATCGACTGACCGAACCGCTGCCCCAACCCATCGAGCGCCTGGGCGGTCGCGGTCAACGTCGTGTTGAGCTTGATCGGGTCCACCTTTTCGGACACCGACACGATCGTCTCGAACAAGGTGTTGAACTCGGTCGTGACGTGGCTGGCGTCGATCACCTGTTTCGAAGAGATCCGTTGGCGCTCCGGGTTCTTCGGTGACGAGAACGACACATACTTGTTGCCGAACACCGTGGTGGCCTTTATGGCCGCGTCCACGTTGGCCGGTATCAGCTGGAGGTATTTCGGGGCGACCTCGAGCGACAGCTTGGCCTTGGGTTCGTTGCCGACATTGACCTCGTCGATCTTGGCCACCCGGCCGATCTCGACCCCGTTATAGGTGACCTTCGACCCTGGGTCCATCACGAGACCCGATCGGTTGGACAGCAACGTCAGCTGCGCTTTGGAGGTGAAATCGCCGCGGAACTGGAAGAACACCAGTACCAGCACCACCACGAAAACCACCAGCAACACCAGCCCAGCCAGCTTGTACGGGGGCTCCCGCCGCGAATTGGTCACCGGTGTCGTCATGCGCTACACCGTGAGGTTGAAGTTCGGGTTGGTGCCGTACAGCGCCAACGAAGCCAACAGGACCACCAACACAATTGCGATGAGCGACGCGCGCATCGACCTGCCGACCGCCTCTCCGACGCCGACCGGGCCGCCAGTGGCGTAGTAGCCGTAGTAGCAGTGGTTGAGCATCACGATGATCGAGATGATGATCGCCTGCACGAACGACCACATCACATCGTCCGGTCGCAGGAATGTCCGGAAGTAGTGCTCGTAGGTGCCGAGCGATTGCCCGTAGAAAAAGGTGGTGGTGATCTGTGCCGACAGGAACGACATGATGATCGCCATCGCGTAGAGCGGGATGATGACGACGAAGCCGGCGAGGATCCGGGTCGAGACCAGGTAGGCGATGGACTTGATGCCCATCACTTCCAGCGCGTCGATCTCCTCGCTGATCCGCATGGCGCCCAGTTCGGCGGTGGCGCCCGCACCGACGGTGGCGGCCAGCGCCTGACCGGAGACGACCGGCGCGGCGATGCGCACGTTGACCAACGCTGCGAAGAACCCGGTGAACGCTTCGACGCCGATGTTGCCGAGCGAGGCAAAGCCCTGGATCGCGATCAGCGAGCCGCCCGAAAGGGTGACGAAACCGACGATCGCGACGGTGCCGCCGATCACGGCCATCGCCCCCGTGCCCATTCCGATCTCGGCGATCAGACGAAGGAGCTCCTTGCGGTAGCGCTGCACCGCGAACGGAATCTGAGCGATCGCGGTGACCACGAACACCGCAACATGTCCGCTGCTGTCCAATGCCCGTACGGGCGCGCCGGCTAGCTGACTGGCCCCCCTATATACCCGCGGGAAGCGGCCGCGGAGAACGGCGGAAGTACTCACGTCACCGCCCCGTCCCGAACCGGACGCCGATCGTGGTGAGCACGACGTTCACCGCGAACAGCGCCACGACGCACAACACCAGCGTCTCGTTCACCGCGGTGCCGACGCCCTTGGCGCCGCCTGAGACGGTAAGCCCGCGGTAGCAGCCGACCAGGCCCGCGATCAGACCGAATGTCGTGGCCTTGATGATCGAGATGAGGACTTCGGGCAGCCCCGTCACCAGCGTCAGAGTCGACAGGTACGCGCCGGCCGACACGTTCTGGATGTACACACCGAAGATGAAGCCCCCGACCAGGCCGATCGTGATGACCGCGCCGTTGAGAAGCAGCGCGACGAAGGTCGAGGCGACCACCCGGGGCACCACCAGCCGATGGATCGGGTCGATGCCGAGCACTTCGAGGGCGTCGATCTCCTCGCGAATCGTGCGTGCACCCAAGTCGGCGCAGATCGCGGTCGACCCTGCACCGGCCACAACCAGCACCGTCACCAGCGGGCCCAACTGGGTGACCGCTCCGAGCGCCGCGCCGGCGCCTGAAACGTCGGCGGCACCGAACTCTCTGAGCAGGATGTTGAGCGTGAAGATGATGAGAACGGTCAGTGGCACCGATACCGCGACGGTGGGCAGGAACGACACCCGGAACAGGAACCAGCCCTGCACGATGAACTCGCGCCACTCGAACGGCCGCAGCAGCGCCTTGGCGGTCAGCACACACATGCGGACGAACCCACCGACGGCCTCGAGCCCTGGCCGGGCCCGGTCACGGACGTAGCCGGTGATGCCAGTCTGAGTCGTCATCGCGCCGCTCCAGAAGGTGCCCCGAACGGGTGCGCGACGTAGCCGAGTACGTCGCGGCGCAACGGCAGAACCTGTCGCACGCCCCCTCCTTGCCCCAACCCCATGTTTGTGACAACCGCCTCCCTACTCGCCGGTAGAGAGACGGACCACAGGACTGTACCCGATGGGGGCACGGCGGTGCACCGCATCCGTACGATTAACTTCGGCTGAACCACTAGCAAACACACCTCCCGGTCAGATCTTGCCCGCTGCAGCAGAAACGGTTGTCGCAGAAGTGTTTTCGCTAGCGTCAATCTTCTGCACTGCGGCCCCGAATCGAACCCTCAACTCTGTCTTGAGCACTTTGCCGGCGGGATTGCGTGGCAGTGCGTCCACGATCTCGAGCACCTTGGGGTGCTTGTAGCGGGCGAGCCTCGTCGACAGGAATTCATCAAGATCAGCCAGGGTGAGGTCGTCCTTGGCAACGGATGCCACCGCGACCGGAACTTCGCCCCACTTGTCGTGCGGGCGCCCGATTACGGCGACCTCCACGATTGCCGGATGGCCGGCGAGGACGTTTTCGACCTCGGCGCAGTAGATGTTCTCGCCGCCGGAAATGATCATGTCCTTCTTGCGGTCGACTACCCAGACGTAGCCTTCGTCGTCTTGGCGCACGAGATCACCGGAGTGGAACCAGCCGCCCCTGAATGCCTCGGCGGTGGCCTCCGGGTCGTTCCAGTAGCCGGCCATCAGAGTGGGTGCTCGGTACACGATCTCGCCGACCTGGCCGACGGGAACATCGTTCATGTCGTCGTCCACCACCCGCGCGCCCACCGTCGGGACGACCCTGCCGACGGAACCCAGTTTGCGAACCGCGTCCTCTCCCAGCAACATGCACGTCACCGGCGACATCTCGGTCTGGCCGAAGGCGGCGAGGATCTGGCTGCCCGGGAAGGTCTCCGCCATCTGCCGCAGCAGGGTGTCGGACGCCGGAGCGGCGCCCCACGACAAGACGCGAAGCCGCACGTCTCGGGGATGCGCCTGCTGGGCAGCGCACACCGCCTGCCACTGCGCGGGTACCAGGAAGATCGAGGTGACTTCCTCGGCCTGCAGGACGTCGAGCAATGCGCCCGGGTCGAATGCGCCCAGCGGATAAACCACAGTCGGGATGCCGAGCAGCAACCCCATGAGCACGTTGCCGATGCCGGCGATGTGGAACAGCGGCACGCCGATGAACCCGACGTCGCCGTTCAGGTCCACGCCGTGAGTGATGAACGCCGTCATCGCCTGCCCGGTCATGTTGGTGTGGGTCAGCACCGCACCCTTCGGACGACCGGTGGTTCCGGAGGTGTACATGATCAACGCGGGTGAGTCGTTGGGTACGTCGACCGCTTGGTGCGGCTCGCCCTGTTCGGCGAAAAGGTCGTCGTATCCGATGACCCCTTCGTCAGTGGCTGAGCCTGCGATGATCACGGTCGCCAGCGTGGGGTCCAGGGCACGCACAGCCGTGGCGACGCCGGCCAGCACCGATTCGGTGATCACCACCCGGGCCTCACAGTTGCCGACGAGGTAGGCGATCTCCGCGGAGGTCATCCGGAAGTTGACCGGCACCGCGACGGCGCCGAGCCGGTTGGTGGCCAGCACCGATTCGACGAACTCGGGGCGGTTCAGCATCAGGATCAGCACGCGATCGCCGAAGCCCACGCCGCGCCGATCGAGTGCGTCGGCGAGCGCGTCCACCCGGCGGTCGAGCTCACGCCACGTCGTCGTCTTGCCGAGGAACCTCAGCGCCGTCTTGTCGGGCTGCATCATGGCGTGCCGCGACAACTGGTTGGACCAGTTCTGTCGCCGGGCCAGATAGGGCTGCTCGGTGCCGGTGGGCTCGAAGATCAACTGCTGCGACTCCCTTTTGTTATTTGGGTTGCGCCGAATTGATATTTGATCAAACATGGTGTTGTCCCGGTCACAGTAATGGTGGGGGCACGCGGGGGACAACCCCTCCCGGACAGAACGTTCGTTCCTCGAGGTCGGCCATGGAGACCAGGTGAACGCACCAGCGAAGGCTCGGCCGGCGTTGCAGCGCGGTTTACGGCGTGAGCAGCTGTCCGACGAAGTCGCGGGGCATCTCCGTGCCTCGATCATGTCGGGTACGTTGCGGCCGGGGACGTTCATCCGGCTCGACGAAACCGCCGCCCAGCTCGGGGTCAGCATCACACCCGTGCGAGAGGCGCTGCGCACGCTGCGTAGCGAAGGCATGGTCCAGCTCGAGCCGCACCGCGGGCATGTCGTCGCGCCCCTCAGCCGCGCGGACATCGAAGACCTGTTCTGGCTGCAGGCCACGGTCGCCAAAGCACTCGCCGCGACCGCCGCCAAACGCATCACCGACGAACAGATCGACGAACTCGAACGGATCAACGACACGCTGGCGGCCGGCGTGGAGAGCGGCGACCCCGACGAGATGGCGGCTGCGGAATTCACGTTTCACCGCTGCTTCCACCACGCGACCGGGCGCATCAAGCTGGCCTGGTTCCTGCTGCACGTAGCGCGGTACATGCCACCGCGCATCTACGCCACCGACCCGGAATGGGGTCCGGTCGCGGTGATCAACCATCGCGACCTGATCGCGGCTCTGCGCCGCCGCGACGTGCGGACCGTGTTGAAGTTGACCGACTGGCAATTCACCGACGGGCTGCGGCGGCTGACCGCCCGGCTCGATGAAACCGGGATCTGGGCCTGAGAACTACGAGTTGCTGGCCAGTTGCTCCGCGCGCTTCTTCAGGTTCTCGGCCAGGTAGTCCAGCAGGTCGTTCGTGATCTTTTTGACCATCATCTGTGGCAAGGCCATCTTGGTCTCGACGTCCAGATCAACGGTGAGCAGCGACGACGCGCCCAACCCCACGACCGAGAACGTCTGTTGCTGCGTTTCGAAGAAGTCGCCCTGCTGCAGCGTGCTGTAGATCTGGGCCGGGCTCGGGTAGTACACCGCACAGATGTAGGTGCCGGACTGGCCCTGGATCTCGACGTCGAGTCGCAGCTGGCTCGGCCGGCCATCGTCGTATCGGGCCAATATCCAGCAGCCTTTGATCTCCGGGTTCCACTGGGAATAGGACTCGAAGTCGGCGACGATCGACATGATCATCTCCGGCGCGGCGGCCACCTCGATGGTCTTGCTCACGATCGGCATCGGCCGAGCATACGTGGGTGTCGCGCGGCGAAATCGCTGGTGTTCGGCAATAGGGCTTCGATTGCCCGACGGCGTTTGAGAGACTCCTGTGTGCGGCCTGTCATCGACTTCAGGGGCGTGCCGTGACGACTTCCGACCTTTCTCAAAACCATCAAGGGACGGCTTCCCCACCGGCCCCAGCGGCAGCGATGCTCGAGCTGCTTCCTCGGCGCCTCGATGTCGCAGGCCATCACGGCTGCCGCGGACCTCGGCGTCGCCGCCACCCATCTGGGTTCGAAGCTGCGAAAGGTCTTTCTTCGACAGCGTGCCACCTGGAGGGGACGTCTACGTTCTCAAACACGTCACTCACGACTGGTCCGACCACGATTCGCTGAAGATCCTGCGGAATGTGCGCAGTGCGGCAGCCGCCGGAGACCGTCAGGCCGGCGTGGTGCTGGCCCCCTCACGGTTGGCCGAACCCCGCGGCGACTCCTCGCGGACCGCCGGATCATGGATCAGCCCGCGCAGCAATGCGGTCGAAAACTCGACGGCGATCTCCTCGGCGCTGCGCCGCCCTGTGGGCCGCAGCCAACGGTAGGCGCCAAGCGTCATCCCGATGTAGCCAAGCGCCAACACATGTGAGTCGCAGTCATAGAACTCGCCGCTGGCGATGCCGCGGTCGATGACGTCCCGCACGTGCTCGTAGACCTGGGTTTCCTTCTCGCGGATATAGGCGACCTGGTCCTCGGTGAACCACTCGCTGATGTAGGGGCCCTCCT
>JAOPWC010000040.1 GCA_025965895.1 Mycobacterium sp. | reverse complement strand
TGGAGGTCCCCTCCGTCGCTGCATTGATCTCACTGGCGGCGAGCAGGATTCCCGGACTACGGTGCCCGGCGAAGGCCGCGATGGGGGGATGGGGCTTCAGTGCGGCGTCGTCGACTCTGGGCCCACGAACAGCTGCGAGGTTGCAGACCGAATCATGGCCACGAGTTCGTCCAACGTTTCGGGCGCGTCGACGGTGCGGCGGTGCACGGAGACACTCCGTCGGCGATACCACTCGAACGCCGCGAGCCAGACCGTCGCCGAAAGGTAGGGCCGTGGGTCGTTCTGGTGATCGATGCCCAGTCGTTCACCGATCAGCTCGGCCAGATCCGCGACCACCTGCTCGCGGCGTACCACGGTTTGGGCTTGCAGCTCGGCAGAGGACTGGGTCAACTCGGCGCGAAGATCTTCGAGTTGGTTGTCGAATCCCTCGGTGGTGACGAACTGCAGGGTGATAGCGCGCAGTGTGTCCAGAATCGGCTCGTCCAACGGCCGCTGATGGATCAGACCGCCAATCCGGGCGACGTACACGTCCATGTCGGTGAACAGCACCGACTCCTTGGAACGGAAATGCCGAAAGAACGTCGACGGATCGACGTCGGCCCGGTTGGCGATGTCGGTCACCGTCACATTGTCGAATCCTCGCTCGGCGAACAAGTCCAGTGCTGAACGGGTGAGCGCCGAACGTGTCCGCTGCACCTTGCGGCTGCGGCGGCCGGTCGGTTGCTTGGTTGCGGACTCGTCCATACTCACTCACAGCCTCCTCTCGGGGCCATCCGAACCGTAGCAACTGATACGTGGGAGCAATCGCACCGTACATGCGAGGGACAGGCAGTAGCCTGCAACCCGCGTATCATTGTGTCGAACCGTGGCGCCGCTGTGCTGTGCAACGTCTTCCAACGAAGGTGAACCACGCTCACGCGGTCGTACCGGACTACCGGCACATATCCGTCGATCGAGAGCACTGGAGACCCTGATGAGCAGTCCCACCATTACCACCCTCGAGACCCTCACCGGCTCATGGATCCTGGATCCCAACCGGACGGTGATCCGGTTCCAGACCAAGATCATGCGGGTGATCAAGGTGAACGGCACGTTCAAAACGCTCGAGGGCGACGCAAGCGTGGCTGCAAACGGCGCCGTCAACGGATCAGTGATCATTCATACCGCCTCCATCGATACCAAGATTGCCAAGCGCGACAGCCACCTTCGCGGTCCCGACTTCTTCGACGTTGAGAAGTACCCGAGGATCACCTTCACGGCGACGAACGGGCATCTCACCAGCACAGGACGGGTCGAACTCATCGGAAACCTTGAAATCCACGGACAGACGCGGACTCTGACTCTGCGAGCGGATGTCAGCAACACTCGGGCAACGCTGAAGTTCTCCTCCGAGGTTCACATCGACCGCAGAGACTGGGGTATGTCACACGCGGCCTACGTAAGGTCCAGCACGAAAATCCACCTGGACGTCACGGCCTACTTTGATCGCGCATAGCCAGGCCTGGCGTGGGCGTGGAACTTGCGCTACGCCTCCCTGTTTCTCACGGTTCTGAAGGGCGGAGACGACTCTGCTCGGGGTCACCGGATGATGCAGTCAGATATGGTCATGACCCGCTGGAGGCCGCGTTGCTCGTCGACGAGTGCAAGGAGACTGCGGCGGCGTTGTGGATACGCGCTAAAGCCTCGTTCGCCGGATGCGCGATAGGGGCCCGAACATGTTGAGCGACAACCGTCGGATCCTACATCTGGTGGCGGCGGAGCTTCGTCGCCGCGCAACCAATGGCGTCAACAGTTAGGATTTTTTCCTTCGCGCAGCCGCCGATTTGGGAGACAAGAGGAAGACCGCACCGGTAGATTGAACAATCTCCACTATGTCATTTACCGCCCTGGCCGTATTCCTTACTCGCCGATGTGTCGATACCTTCCGGTGGCGGAACCATTGGAATGCTGCAATCCAAACAGTGGCCGCGAGATAGGGCCTCGGATCCGTTTGTGAGTCAATACCCAGACGCTCTCCGATCAGCTGGGCAAGATCGGCAGCCATGCTCTCTCGATGAATGACTACTTGTGCGCGCAATTCCGCTGATGACTCGGTCAGCTCGGCTCGGAGGTTCTCGAGTTCATAGTCGAAGGAGCCGCCACGGGCCAGGCTAACCGCCCGCAGGCTCTCGATCAAAGGTTCGTCGGCCGGCCGCTCATCAAGTAACGGCCGAATCCTCGCGACGTAGTTGTCCATGTCGGTGAAGAGCAGGGACTCCTTGGAGCGAAAGTGCCGAAAGAACGTCGAGGGATCTAGATCGGAACGGTTGGCGATGTCGACCACCGTTACAGCATCGAACCCGCGTTCGGCAAAGAGTTCCAGTGCAGAGCGAGTGAGCGAGGATCGCGTCTGCTGTAATTTGCGCTCCCGCCTGCCGACTGGCCGCTCTTGTGCGAACTCGTCCGCGGTCACCTCATGCACCTCGTCTCGTCCAACTGTCAGCATGCTAACAGTCGGCAAATCCATCCTGTCCCAGGTCGTCGCGGCCAGTCGCTGGGTCATGTCGACGTGACCACCGGCGAGCAGAAGTCCCAACGCTCGTTGGATTCAGTCCTGCTGTCGGGCTCTCGCCACGCGATCTCCGACAGCTCGGAGGCCAGTTGAAACCCAATTCGATGTCCCCCCAACGGCGCCACCAGGTCGCGTGACGCTCCTGACGCCAGCTCCCTCGCTGGACGTGACGCCGTCGAACGTGAGTTCCAACGTCCGGAGCTCTCAGCCTTGGGATGGAAGGGTGCCGCGGCGCCAACTGCCGCTTCCGACGCAGCCAGGACTCCCGCAGCACAAGGGTCAAACTCGGAATACGTCGCACGTGCAAATGCCACTGGCTCTTCTTTCCATTGTCTGGCCGCGTACACCGGTCACCCTGCCACCCGTGGAAGCCGCAGCACCAGGACGCACTCAGCGTGACGGCAAACGCGGTGTGTCCTGGAAGCGGATCCTGACCTACCACCAACAGCACTGTTGCGATGTCCTATTAGCCCGACAGGCCACCGCAGACACCTGCTTGTCTTTTGCTTCGGCGACGATGTCGCGGATAAGTGAGGTGTAGAAGTCCCGGAATGCGCCGGTCAAACTGGTCCCGCTCCGCGGCCAGGTCCTTCTCGACGGCTCGAGCTGGGCGGGAAGGCAAGGGGGATGCGCGGTTCGGACACTGACTAGCGATGCATGCCACTTGGTATTGCAGGCCACTGGCGTAACGCTGTAACTTGCATGTGTCGGGCCGCGTCGCCCGACGCACGAATGGCCATCCACCCACCCGAGGAGCCCCCATGGCTAGGACCTTGCCGACCGCGCCGGTCGCGCCCTACAAGCTGGCCCACGCGGTGCTGCGCACCGCTCATCTAGACGAAACGATCCGCCACTACGAGCTGCTGCTCAACGCCCGCGTGGTCTTCGACCAGCGCCCCAACGGGGCCGCGCTCACCTATGACGAGGAGCACCACCGCCTCGCGTTTCTCGCCGTGGCCGCGCCGGCCGACGACGGCGCGGGCGAGGTCATCCGGGTCGCCGACGCCGCCGGCGCCGTCGGGCTGGACTTCTCTGTGGCCCCAGGCCTCGACCACCTCGCGTTTGTCTTCGAATCGCTGGGCGCGCTCCTCGGCATGTACGTGCGGGCCAGGGCTGCGGGCTTCAAGCCGGTGTACTGCATGAACCACGGCGCAACGGTCAGCATCTACTACGCGGATCCGGATGGCCACAAGAACGAGATGATGATCGAGACAATGCCGATGGAGCTGGCCGAGGAGTGGATCCAGAGCCGGGAGTTCGCGGCCAATCCGATCGGCTGGCCCTTCGACCCTAACGAGCTGCTGGCCGGCTACGAGGCCGGAGTACCGCTCGCCGAGCTGATGACGATTGGTCGCGACGATTACCGCCGGAACCTGACCCCCGCCAGTTAGCGCCACACGGCGATCGGCTACCCGGGGTACACGCCTCTGCAATCTCGCCGAAGTCGGCAGCGACTCGACTCTGCGAGGGACTAACATTTACAAGCCTCCTGGAGGCGGGAGCCCGCAGTGCGCGAGAATGCCGATGTCCGCCCGGCGCTCGGTCGGCGTGACCGAAAGCGCCTCGAGACGCGAAGTGGCCTGGCGGCAGTCGCGCTCGAGCTCTTCGCCGAACGGGGTTTCGACGCCGTCACCGTGAACGACATCGCGGATCGCGCCGATGTCGACCCGTCGACCTTCTACCGCCACTTCGGCTCCAAGGAGGCGGTGATCTTCTCGGACCTCGGCGACTGGACCGGCCGGCTGGGCGACGCCGTCCGCGCCCAGCCAGCCGAGCTGCCCCTGCTCGAGGCGATGCGCATGGGCATCAAGGACCTCGCCGCGATGCTGATGGTCGACATCGAAAACGAGCGCCACCGCGCCGAGCTCGTCGAGTCCTCCCCCAGCGTCCGGGCCCAAGGACTCGCCGTTCGCGAGGCGCTGATCGACGAGGTGGCTCTGGCCATCGCCGACCGCCTGGCTGTTGACCCAGCATGCGACAGCCGACCGTACCTGCTCGCCCCCTCCTGCATCCTCGCCGCCAACTGGTATCGCAACCATGTCGTGCAGACCGGCGACCTGCCCAGCTCCGCCGAAGAGGCAGTTCATCGCATCATCGACCTCGTGCAGGTTTCGTCGTCGTAGTCGCCGAGTAAGGTACGAGCAACAACGTATTGCAAGTGACTCGCGTTATACTGTAACTTGCATATATCGGGCGCCATTGCCCGATGTTATCCCGGGGTCCGGGCTGGCACGGGTCGCCGCTGGGCCACTGCCACCATCGAGGAGCGTTCCAGGCATGACCACCGCATCAACCATCGACGTCTCTCTGCCCTTGGTCCCCGGCCGGTGGGCGGTCGACCCCCACCACTCGTTCATCGGGTTCACCATCCGGCACCTGGGGGTGTCCAAGGTGCATGGCCGCTTCAACCGCTTCGACGCCGATATTGTCATCGGCGAGACACTAGACACGACCACTATCACCGCAACCGTCGACGTCGCATCGATCGACACCGCCAACGCCGACCGCGATAGGAACGTGCTGTCGCCTGCCCTCTTCGATGTCGCCAAGCGTCCGACCATGGTGTTCCGCTCCACTCGGGTCACGGGTGCAGGTTCGGAGTACCGGGTCGACGGCGAGCTGACGATCGGCGAGGTCACCCGTCCGATCGTCCTTGCCGCCGAGTTCGGCGGCATCGAGAGCTTCCCGGGCGGTCCCCGACACGCCGGCTTCGAGGCCACGATGGAGATCCGCCGCAAGGACTTCGGCATCGATGTCGAGCTGCCGCCCGCCGTCAGTGCCGTCATGCTCGGCGAGGTGGTGAAGGCCGAGCTCGATCTCGAGCTGCTCGAGCCAGTCAGCTGACGGCGCCATTCGCGATCCGCTGAGCGGCCGCGCGGAGCAAGGCGTCTCTGATGGATGTAGTTGCGTGGGTACTGCGTGTCATGGTCGCGCTGGTCGCGCTGGTCGCGCTGGTCGCGCTGGTCGCCCTGGTCGCGCTGGTCGCGCTGGTCACCCTGCCGGCGGCCGATGTTCTTAACCGGCTCGCTTACACAGCCGCAGCCGGGATCGCCATCGTGTTGATCGGCGCGACCGTGCTGCACCTCCGCCGATTGAGCCGGCCCGCACAATCATCGCTTTGGTACATAAGTTATACACGCAAATGCTAGTGACTCTTGTACGCGATTGGCTGGCGGCGTAGAGTAACCGGTGTGCCCGACCCGGTGGAGAAGGAACACGATGACTGCCACCCGCCAAGGAAGGACCAGTGGTCTCATGTCGATTGATCCTCGTGACGAGCGGCTCGCGGGTCGTATCGCCGATTTGTACGCGACGGACCAGCAGTTCGCCGCTGCCAGGCCGAGCGAGCCCATTTCTGCGGCGATCGGTCAACCCGGGCTGCGACTGCCGCAGCTACTGCGAACGGTGATGGAGGGCTACGCGGACCGCCCCGCACTCGGACAGCGCGCCTTCCGATTCGTCAATGACCCGGAGACCGGCCGCACTTCCGTTGAGTTGCTGCCCCGGTTCGAGACGATCACCTACCGCGAGGTGTGGGACCGCGTCGGCGCAATTGCAACCACCCTGGCAGGCGATCCGGTGCGGCGCCGCGATCGCGTCTGTGTGCTGGGCTTCACGAGCTTCGACTACACGACTATCGATCTGGCGTTGGTCCAGATGGGCGCGGTGTCGGTTCCGCTGCAGACCAGCGCGCCGGTTGCCCAGCTGCGGCCCATCGTCGCCGAGACCGAGCCGGCCGTGATCGCCTCGAGCGTCGACTATCTCGGCGACGCCGTCGAATTGGCGCTCACTGGCCACGCGCCCGCGCGGCTGATCGCGTTCGACTATCACCCTGAGGTGGACGAGCATCGCGAGGCGGTCGACGCCGCCAAGGCGCGATTGGCGCAGGCGGGCAGCCCGGTGATCGTGGAAACGCTGGCCGAGGTTCTCGCGCGCGGGAAGGCGCTGCCGACCGCGCCGCTACCGGTCGCCGACGAGGACGACCCGTTGACGCTGCTGATCTACACCTCCGGCAGCACCGGGGCGCCAAAAGGCGCCATGTACCCCGAACGGTTGGTCGCCAATTTCTGGCGCAAGCCGCCCAGAGCGGTGGGGGGGCAGCACGGCGCCGAGCCGTCGATCACGCTCAGCTTCATGCCGATGAGCCACGGCATGGGGCGGGGGATCCTCTACGGAACGCTCGGCAACGGTGGCACGGCCTATTTCGCGGCCAAGAGCGACCTGTCCACCTTCCTGGACGACCTCGCGCTGGTGCGGCCTACCGAATTGACCTTTGTGCCGCGGATCTGGGACATGTTGTTCCAGGAGTTCCAGAGTGAAGTGGACCGCCGGTGGTCCGACGGCGCCGATCGAGCGGCGCTGGAAGCGCAGGTGATGGCCGAGCAGCGGCAGACCCTGCTCGGCGGACGGTTCGTCTCGGCGAATTCAGGCTCGGCGGCGATCTCGGCCGAATTGAAGGCGTTCGTCGAGTCTTACCTCGACGGGCCTGTCGTCGAGGGCTACGGCTCCACCGAGGCCGGGGCTATCTTCGTCGACGGCCAGGTGCGTCGGCCGCCGGTGATCGACTACAAGCTGGTCGACGTGCCCGATCTGGGCTACTTCCATACCGATCAACCGCACCCCAGAGGCGAGCTGCTGGTCAAATCGGTCGACTTGTTCCCCGGCTACTACAAACGCCCGGAGGTCACCGCCGAGGTGTTCGACCCGGACGGCTACTACCGCACCGGGGACATCGTGGTCGACGTCGGTCCCGATCAGCTCGTGTACCTCGACCGCCGCAACAACGTGCTCAAGCTCTCGCAGGGCGAGTTCGTCACCGTCTCGAAGTTGGAGGCGGTGTTCGGCGACAGCCGGCTGATCCGGCAGATCTATGTCTACGGCAACAGCGCCCGCGCCTACCTGCTGGCGGTTGTGGTGCCCACCGAGGACGCGATGTCCCGCAGCGGCGCCGATGTCGGGTCGCTGAAGACGCTCATCGGCGACTCGCTGCAGGAGCTGGCGAGATCAGCCGGCCTGCAGTCCTATGAGCTGCCACGCGACTTCATCATCGAGACAACACCGTTCACACTGGAGAACGGCCTGCTCACCGGCATCCGCAAGCTGGCGCGGCCCAAGCTCAAAGAGCGCTACGGTCAGCGTCTGGAGCAGCTGTACACCGAGCTGGCCGAGGGCCAGTCCAACGAACTGCGCGCGCTGCGCCACAGCGGCGCCGACCGGCCGGTACTGGAGACCGTCATCCGGGCCGCCAGCGCGCTGCTCGGCACGGCAGCCAGCGATCTGCGTCCCGACGCCCACTTCACCGACTTGGGCGGAGATTCGCTGTCCGCGTTGACATTCGCCAACTTGCTGCACGAGATCTTCGGCATCGACGTGCCCGTCGGCGTGATCGTGAGTCCGGCGACCGACCTGCAATTGATCGCCGACTACATTGAGGCGGAACGGACTTCCGGCGCGAAGCGGCCCACGTTCGCGACCGTGCACGGTCGGGTCGCCACCGAAGTGCACGCCGGCGATCTCACGCTGGACAAGTTCCTCGACGCGCAGACGCTGGCCGACGCCCCGTCGTTGCCGGGCCCGAGCGCTGAGGTGCGGACCGTGTTGCTCACCGGTGCAACGGGTTTTCTCGGCCGCCACCTGACCCTGGAGTGGCTGGAACGGATGGACCTCGTCGGCGGCAAGGTGATCTGTCTGGTGCGGGGCAAGGACAGCGCGGCGGCGCGTGCACGCCTGGACAAGACCTTTGACAGCGGCGATCCCGAGCTGCTGCGCCATTACCGGGAGCTGGCCGCCGAGTATCTCGAGGTCGTCGCCGGCGACAAGGGCGAAGCGAACCTCGGCCTGGATGAGCAGACCTGGCAGCGGCTGGCCGACACCGTCGACCTGATCATCGATCCCGCCGCGCTGGTGAACCACGTCTTGCCGTACAGCCAGCTCTTCGGTCCCAACGCCCTGGGGACCGCCGAGCTGATCAGGATCGCGGTCACCTCCAAGCGTAAGCCGATCGCCCATGTATCAACGATTGGCGTTTACGAGGGAATCGAGCCGCCGTCGGCGTTCACCGAAGACGCCGACATCCGAATCATCAGCCCGACACGCAAGGTCGACGACAGCTATGCCAACGGCTACTCGAACAGCAAGTGGGCCGGCGAGGTACTGCTAAGAGAGGCCAACGACCTGTGCGGTCTGCCAGTCACCGTCTTCCGCTGCGACATGATCCTGGCGGACACCAAGTACGTGGGCCAGCTCAACCTGCCCGACATGTTCACCCGCTTGATGCTGAGCCTGGTCGCCACCGGTATCGCGCCGGGCTCGTTCTACGAACTCGACGCCGACGGCAACCGGGCGCGCGCGCACTACGACGGTCTGCCCGTCGATTTCATCGCCGAAGCGATCGCCACGCTCGGCGAGCGGACGGCGGACGGGTTCGAGACATACCACGTGATGAACTCCTACGACGACGGTATCGGACTCGACGAATACGTCGACTGGCTGATCGACGCCGGTTACTCGATCGCGCGGATCGCTGATTATGACGAGTGGTTCCAGCGCTTCGAGCAGACCATCCGTGGCCTGCCAGAACGCCAGCGCCAGGCCTCGCTACTGCCGCTGCTGCACAACTACCAGCGCCCCGAAGAGCCAACCCGTGGAACCGTCGCGCCGACCGAGCGGTTCCGGTCCGCGGTGCAAGAAGCGAAAATCGGCCCAGACAAAGACATCCCGCACGTCTCGGCGCCGATCATCGTCAAATACATCACCAACCTACAACTGCTCGGATTGCTATGAAACCAACGCCATCACCGGCGACGAAGACCACGCAGATCGGCGTCGTCTCCCCGCTGTACGAGCTTCAAGGAGATCCGAGCGCTGTTGGACGGATTGGGAAGGCGTTCGAGGACCTGGGCTTTGACCACCTCCTCGTCTACGATCAAGTGCTCGGGGCCGTTCACGCCGATCGAACGCCTCCGCTCATGGGCCCCACAGAGCGCGACCCGTTCCACGACCCGTTCGTGATGTTCGCTTATTTGGCCGGCAACACCGAGCGAATCGGTTTCGCCACCGGGATTCTGGTCCTTCCGCAGCGCCAGACGGCGCTGGTGGCACGGCAGGCGGCCGATGTTGACCTCCTGTCCGGCGGTCGACTGCGCCTAGGTGTGGGCGTCGGCTCGAACTACGTCGAGTACGAGGCCCTCGGGCAGGACTTCGGTACCCGCGGTGCCAGGCAGGAGGAGCAGATCAAGCTTCTTCGCCGGTTGTTTACCGAAACTGTCGTCGACTTCTCGGGCCGATTCGACCGGGTTAATCGAGCGTCATTGGTGCCGAACCAGCGCGGCCCACCCCGATCTGGCTCGGTGGAATCAGCGACGCCGCGTACGACCGGGCCGCCCGACTCGCGGACGGCTTCATCTTTGGTGCCGGTATCGACCAAAACGTCGTCATCGACGCCTGGAAAGGGCTGCGTGATCGGGTGGGCGCTCTCGGCAGGTCGGTCGACGACTTCGGCGGGGACTATATGGCGTTTAGTCGGGACAGCGTAGGCGAGCTCACGGCGAAGATCGACGCCTGGCGCGAGGCAGGGTGCCCATGTCTCGGTCGCCACGATGGGCCTCGGCCTGGACTCCGTCGACGGCCACATCGACTACCTCGCCTCGGTCGCAGACACGCTCGGCTTGTCGTGACGTGCCCGGGGACCGGCGTCAACTATCACCGGCGCGGGTCGGTCATCAACCTCACCTACCGGGTGATGAACGCGTACGACGACGGCATCGGATTCGACGAGAACGTCGATGGGCTGATCGACGCCGGTTACTCGATCCAGCGCATTCTCGATTACCAGGCCCGGCTGCGGCGGTTCGAGACCACCCTTCGCGCTCTGCCGGATCAGCAGCGCCAAACCTCGCTGTTGCCGCTGCTGCACCACTACCAGCGCCCCGAAAAGCCGACCCGCGGATCCGTCGCGCCGACCGACCGGTTCCGGTCCGCGGTGCACGACGCGAAAATCGGCCCGGACAAAGACATTCCGCACGTCTGGGCGCCCATCATCGTCAAATACATCACCAACCTGCAACTGCTTGGACTTCTCTAGCCCCCGTGCCGACTACCGCAAGCATCTTGCGGCGGCTGGGTATGTACGCGGCCCGCCGACGCAGCGAACACGGAGCATGACCGACGCCAACCCGCTGAATCAAGACGCTCTTACTCACATTGAAGTCAGGAAACACACAATGACAATCGCGACCACCACAACGACCGTCGGCTCGTACCTGGCGACGCGGCTCGTGCAGCTCGGTGTCACCCACCTTTTCGGGCTGCCCGGTGATTACAACCTCACGTTACTCGACGAGTTGCTCGCGATAGAGGGCATCGCCTGGTCGGGATCGACGAACGAGCTCAATGCCGCCTATACCGCGGACGGATACGCCCGGGCGGGCCGCCGCCTCGGCGCGCTCGTCACTGCCCACGGGGTGGGGGAGTTGTCGGCGATCAACGGTATCGCCGGCAGTTACGCGGAAGACGTACCCGTCGTGCACATAGTCGGCATGCCTTCGCGTGCGGCGATGGAGCGCGGCGCCCCGCTGCACCACACCTTGCTCGACGGTGATTTCCTGCGGTTCGAGCGGATGTCCCGTGAAGTCACCGCGGCGCAGGCGGTCCTGGATCCGCGCACCGCGGCGCAGGAGATCGACCGGGTCCTGCTGATCGCACTGAACACGAGCAAGCCCGTCTACCTCGGCGTGCCGCTGGACGTGGCGAACGAACTGGTCCTCAGCGAACCTTTGCGGATCCCTCTGCGGAATACGGGCAGTGAGCCTGCGGCGGTCGAGGAATTCCGCACGGCCCTCGAAAATCGTTTCGCCGGCGAGAAGGGGATCACCGTGCTGGCCGGGCTACGCATACGCCGCCGGGGCCTGGAGAAGATGGTGGTCGAACTCGCCGGACTGCCCGGGGTCCGGGTGGCGTCCCAACCCGGATCGAACGCGCTGCTGGATGAGAACCACCCGGCCAGCCTGGGCACCTATTCCGGCGCCGCCACGTGGTCAGACGAGGCCCGCGAAGCGATCGACAACGCTTCTCTGCTGATCATGGCCGGAACGGTGGAGAGCGACTTCACCACCGGATCCTTCACCCACCGCTATGACTCTGCCCTCGCGGTGGAGCTTGCGGTCGATCACGCGCGGATCGGGCCGGCGGTGTACTCCGGTGTGCGGCTGGAGGACTCACTGCAGGTCCTGCACCAGCTGGTGAGCGCGAGCCAGTTCGCCGACGCTGGCGCGGTCTCGCTCACAGCGCCCCTGTCCGTCCCCGCCGGGAACCTCGACGAACCTCTGAACCACGAACGATTCTGGGCGCGCGCGCAGAACTGGCTTCCGGCGTCGACGATAGTGGCCGCCGAAATCGGGACGGCGTTCTACGGGGCGCTCGATCTCCGGCTGCCACCGGAGTCCGACCTGCTCGGCCAGCCGGTGTGGTCGTCGATCGGATTCACCCTGCCGGCCGTGCTCGGCGCGGCGTTGGCCCGGCCCGATCGGCGACCGGTCCTGTTCATCGGGGACGGTTCGGCGCAGCTGACCGCCCAGGAACTCGGTACGTTCTATGCCCGCGGTATCCGGCCCGTGGTGTTCGTGCTCAACAACGACGGCTACACGGTCGAGCGGATGCTCCAGAGTCCCAAGGCCGACTATCAGGACATCGTCGCGTGGAACTGGACAAAGCTGCCCGCCGCACTTGGTGGCACCGATGTACGCACCGCGAAGGTCCGTACCGTCCGCGAGCTGCAGGACGCCCTGCAGGGTGCCTCGGATCCCGAACACCCGTGGCTCATCGAAGTAATACTGCCGCCGATGGACGTACCGCACAGGCTTCTGGGACTCGCCCGTGGGAAGATGGCCACCAACTCGACAGCCTCGGAGGACTGATCGGCTCGTGAGGAAGGCATCTCCAATCCGTATTCCACGACCACGCCCCCGAACGGGGGTGGTCGCCGACATGGCGACCGGCAGACAAGGACACGCTGCCATCGAAAGAACCACATCCGGGGGCGGCATCGTCCCGTCGGGTCCCTCGCAGGCCGACAACCCGCTCGTCCGGCTCGCGAGCAAGGTCACTGCCCACCTCGGGCACCTGCCGGCCCCGTTGAGAAACCGGGTGCTGCTCGTCTTGCAGCGTTCGACGCGCCCATCGAAGAAAGCCGCGGGCGGGATCGCTGTCGCCAAGACGTCGCCCGGCGGCGTGCCGACGACCTGGCTCGCCCACGACCAGCATCGACGCGGCGTCGTCGTCTTCCTGCACGGGGGCGCGTACACCGGCGGTCCCTTTGCGGGGCAGTGGAAGTGGCTGGCCGAGCTTCACCGCACGGCCGGCGTCGCCGCGGCCATGGTGCTGTATCGGATGCCGCCCCGTCACTCGCATCCGGCCGCACTCGACGACACGATCCGCGCGATCACGGCCCTGCAGGCTTCCGGGGAACTGGAACAAGGGCGCTGGGTCCTTGCCGGCGACAGCGCCGGCGGGGGATTGGCGTTGGCTGCGGCCCAGGCGCTGCGGGACTCCGGTGGCCCGATGCCGGCCGGGCTCGTCTTGACCGCGCCATGGGTGGACCTGGAGATGGCGTCCCCGCAGATCGAAGCAGCCGAGAAAGCCGATCCATTCTTGAGCCGGTCCGGGCTCTGGTGGTCGGCCCGGATCTACGCCGACGGTGCGCCCCTCGATGACCCCAGGCTCTCACCGATCAATGCCTCGATGACCGGGTTGCCGCCGGTGCATCTCAACGTCGGCATCCGCGATCTGTTCCTGCCCGACGTCCGCCGTCTGCGCGACGCCCTGCACGACGCCCGAGTGCCCGTCACCTATATCGAGCAGGAAGGCGCTGTCCACGCCTATCCGCAGCAGATCACCACCCCCGAGGCCCAGTGGACCATCCGCGACCAGATCCGCTGGTTGCGAAATGTGCTCCAGATCAACGAATCAGTGCCCACGAACGCATCCCGCTCCGCGCCACCCGCGCCCTGGAACTGACCAAAGCCGGACACGCAGCACCGCAAACGGAAGGAGATTCCGGTCACGACGGCGACGTGGTTGTCGAGCTTTGTCTCCCTGGGTCGGTTGGCGTTCCGCCCAATGGAGGCTCGTAGTCACCGAAGCAAGCCTCCGCGGGCCGCGAACTGTACCGCTGCGGACCGGTCGACTGTTTTGGTGCTATACACCTCGGATGTCCCAGCCGACTGTGAAACGGTGGCGTAGCACAAGGTCTGTGAGGACGTCGGCCCGATCCTCGAGGACCCACGACTCGACGGCGAACGCGTCCGATGTGAAGAAGGCGAAATTGGCCGAGGTGGTAGGGGTGGTGCGTGACCGGTACACGATGGCATCAAGCTCGGTCCACCACCGCCTGGCGGCATCGGCCAGCCGATGGCAGGTGCTCCACACCTCGGCATGCTGGCCGGTGCTGATCTGGTCATCGACGCGGAGGACATCAAGGTTCTGCTCCGTGCGCAGGTCGAGCACGCGTAGGTGCCGAGCGGCGACGAGCCGGATCAGGTAGTGGGTGGTGTGGTCAGCGGGAATCAGGAGCCCCGTCGCCCGGTACCGCTCGCGGAACGCACCCAAGAGGCTCCCGCCCGCGTACCGCGTCCGGAAGGCGCCCGACGCGGGGTCGAAGCGGTAGCGGGGTTCGGGGAACCCCTCCCATGTCCAAGCCGCAGGTTCCGTCGCCTCGACCCGCCAGACCTCGGTGCCGACGTCGACCCGTCGACGGCGAAGGCCGACGGGCCGAGCGTCGGGCAAGGGTGCCAGGTAGCCGACGGGAAGGTCAGGCACCGACGGCGGCGAGCATCCGCCACGCAGTGTCCGCGGTCTTCGTCCGGCGCAGTGCCTCGCCGATCGACGCGCCATCCAACTCGTCGTGCGTGATACGAATGATCCGATCGGCGGCATACGGATCGGACGTGAATCTTGCGAGCAATTCGAGAATCTGTGGCAGATCTGGCCGCAAGCGGTCGTCGTTGAACTGCCAGGCTGGGAACCACGTCTGATTGCCGACGGCGGCCCCGAGGAGTTTCCCGCGCGTGCGGAGCCGGTGGACCGCCTGGGGCGAACGGAGCCCCAGGAGCGCTTGGACCTTCGGTGTTGGCATGGCGCCCTCGACGAAGTCCCGCACGAGGGCCGCGCGGCGCTGGTCGTTCAGCTTGCGGGCAGCGACGCGTTCGAGCGTTCCTTGCGGCACCGTCGGCGCCTCAAGAAGGGCGTCGAGGACCTGCGCGAAGCTGGAATCGCGTCGTGCCCGGGCCTCGACTTGGCGAGCGAGTAGAGCAACGGCGGCAGGCATAGTCTGATCCTACCACGAGCCGCACGTGATCGAAACAATCGAAACACATCTCCGGGCCCTGCTGTCATGGAGCAACTCATCCTACGCATCATTCGCGAAATCGTGCCCTGGCTCAATTCAGTTGCTGCAGAAGAGTTCTCCTGCAGTGCAACAGCTAGATTGAGGGGCACATCGAGGCGTCGATCAGCTTTTCTGTCAGAGTTGGACTCAGGGTGCCGGGATTGTCGACGACGCGTGAAAACCGGCCCCCGAGTCTCGCGTGCGTACCAGTTGGGCGCGCTAAGCGCGCGTACAACCGAGCACCCCGTCGGGCTCGGCTAGCAGTCAACGCTGCACCGACGGTAAACTCGAAAGCAGGACCCGAACATAGCAACCCCCCAACCCGATGACCCTGGATAAGACATTGATGCCGGTCCTCGACGGCCAACCCGACGTTTTCGACCGGGAGTGGCCACTACGCGTGGCCGACATCGACCCCGGAGGCCGGCTGCGGTTAGATGCCGCCGCGCGCCACATCCAGGACGTCGGCCAGGACCATGTGCACGAACTGGGCTTCGACGAATCCCACCCACTGTGGGTCGTGCGTCGCACCATGCTCGACCTGATCCGGCCCATCGAATTCCAGGACACGCTGCGGCTGCGCCGCTGGTGCTCGGGAACCTCCACCCGGTGGTGCGAAATACGGGTCCGCATCGATGGCCGCAACGGCGGCCTGATCGAGTCCGAAGCGTTCTGGATCAACATCAACCGCGACACCCTGATGCCCTCACGCATCAGCGACGACTTCCTCGAACAGCTGCAGCGCACCACCGACATCCACCGGCTGCGGTGGAAGGCCTACCTCAAACCCGGCGCCCGCGAGGACGCCGAGCAGATCCGCGAATACCCGGTCCGGTTCACCGATATCGACCTGTTCGACCACATGAACAACGCCGTCTACTGGAGCGTCATCGAGGAGTATCTGTCCGTCACCCCCGGGCTGCTCAAAGCCCCGCTGCGGGTGACCATCGAACATGAGGCGCCGGTCGCCCACGGCGACAAGCTCGAGATCATCGCCCACACCCACCCGGCCCGCTCGACCGACAAGTTCGGGCCGGACCTCGTTGATAGGGCGGTTACCACGCTCACCTACGTCGTCGGCGACGAGACCAAGGCCATCG
>JAOPWC010000031.1 GCA_025965895.1 Mycobacterium sp. | reverse complement strand
CACATTGCGCACGTCGTTGCCCGCTCCCTTGGTTCCTGACCCTTGACAAGTCAGAAACCTTAAGCGACAACGACGTGCGCCTTCTCAGATCAGCAACCCACCCACGGAACAGTTAGAAGAGCCCGATTTTTTAATCCCTAAAATGGCGGCTGCGGCCTGTAAGTTGTCCGTTCCCGGGCGTCCGCGGTGATGATCATGCCGTCACGGCATTTGCCGCCGCCAGCTGCCCTGCTGGTGACCTTTGTCTCATCAAGACCAAGGTGTGCTCGATTGCACCCGTAGGTCGGTTACTGTCTGACATGGCCGATCGTTCCCGCCACGGGACGGTGCGATCACCGCCGAGCCGGCCAGTGTGCTTGCGCAGGCGGAGAGTCAGGGCGTTCGGCTTCGAGTTCACCTACGACGTTGGCCGTCTGCCGGATTTGACCGGGGCGACGACGCCGCAAGCGATTTCGATACCAAACGAAGCTTGAGGCCGACCGTCTGGGGCATGTGATGTATGTGCTGTTGGTGACCGCCGATCCAGATCCACCGTCGGTGTTGCCTGCGCTGTCGTTGCTGGGCCATGCAGTGCGGTCAGTACCGGTCGAAGGAGCCTCGCTGCTGCAGCATGCGACCGCCGACGTGACGATCGTCGATGCCCGCAGCGACCTGGCCGCGGCCCGTCGCCTGTGCCGCCTGCTCAGTACCGTGGACACCTCGATTCCGCTGATAGCCCTCGTCGATGAGGGCGGACTGGTTGCGCTCACCACGGACTGGGGGCTCGATGACATTCTGCTGCCCGGCACCGGACCCACCGAGGTCGACGCGCGACTACGGCTCCTCGCCCGCCGACGCCACCCATTCGTCGACAGCGTGAGCGACGGCAAAATCAGCTTCGGGGAGTTGGTCATCGACACCAATACCTACACGGCGCTGGTGCGGGGTCGCACAATCGAGTTGACCTTCAAAGAGTTCGAGCTCCTCAAGCATCTCGTCGAGCACGCCGGCCAGGTATTCACCCGCCACCAGCTTCTTCGGGAGGTGTGGGGGTATGACTTCTTTGGCGGCTCCCGCACCATTGACGTGCACGTGCGACGACTGCGGGCCAAGTTGGGAACCGAGTACGAGTCACTGATTGGCACCGTCCGCAATGTAGGCTACAAAGCGGTGCGCCCGCCACGCGCTCCATCATCGGGGACCGGCGACGCGGTTCGTGTCCGGCGCGTTAGCGGGCGATTCTCCGATCCGGCCGCGGCCATCGGCGCATCGATTACCGCTGCCTGCACGCCAAGGACGGCGACGTAACCCGATAGCGGGGAACCGTCAGTGCATCGGTTCTGCCGAAGGGACGTGCACGCACATTCTGGCGTTGACGCGTGCGTAACAAGTTTGCCATCGAAGGTCCCTATTGTTGGTCGGTCGTCGTCTGCAAATCAGTTGCGGGCGCATCGCAGTGATAGGAACTCCAGTGAGCGGAAACACCGTCCGGCTGCAGGCGATCAACAACGTTGAGGCGTACGTGGCTCCGGCGATCAGCTTTGTGGCAAGTGAGGAACCGGGCGAAGTTTTCGGTTCCAGTGTCTTCACCAAAGCCGTAATGCAGCTTCGGCTGCCGAAGTCGGTGTATAAGTCGGTGGTCGCGACGATCGAGAAGGGTACCAAGCTCGACCCCTCGATCGCCGACTCGGTAGCCGCGGCCATGAAGGACTGGGCGCTGGAGAAGGGCGCTACCCACTACGCGCACGTGTTCTACCCCCTGACCGGTCTGACCGCCGAAAAGCATGACAGCTTCCTGGAACCGGTCTCCGATGGCGCCACGTTGGCCGAATTCGCCGGTAAGACCCTGATTCAGGGTGAGCCGGACGCGTCGAGCTTTCCCAGCGGCGGCTTGCGCAACACTTTTGAGGCGCGCGGCTACACCGGCTGGGACGTGACGAGCCCGGCCTACATTCTGGAAAATCCGAACGGTAATACGCTGTGCGTCCCAACGGTTTTTGTGTCGATGAGTGGTGACGCACTGGACCACAAGACGCCACTGCTACGTTCGCAGCAGGCGATGGGCGAGCACGCCGAACGCATCCTGAAGTTGTTCGGCCACATCAATCCCGAGAAGGTGGTGTCGTTCTGCGGCCCAGAGCAAGAGTACTTCCTTGTCGATCGGCACTTCTTCCTGGCCCGCCCCGACCTGTTGAACGCTGGCCGGACCCTCTTCGGCGCGAAGCCTCCGAAGGGGCAGGAGTTCGACGATCACTACTTCGGCGTGATCCCCGAACGGGTACTGGGCTTCATGCACGACACCGAGCGCGAGTTGTTCAAACTCGGTATTCCGGCCAAAACCAGGCACAACGAGGTCGCGCCCGGCCAGTTCGAGGTGGCGCCGATGTTCGAGCGCGGCAATATCGCCTCGGATCACCAGCAGCTTTTGATGACGACCTTCAAGACGCTGGCCAAAAAGCATGGCATGGAAGTCCTGTTCCACGAGAAGCCGTTCGCGGGGATCAACGGCTCCGGTAAGCACGTCAACTTCTCCGTCGGCAACGCTGAGTTGGGCAGCCTGCTCGTCCCGGGCGAGACGCCGCATGAAGACGCTCAGTTTCTGGTGTTCTGTGCTGCAGTGATCCGCGCTGTCCACAAATATGCCGGGCTGCTGCGGGTTTCGGTCGCCTCAGCGACCAATGACCACCGCCTCGGCGCGAACGAGGCGCCGCCGGCAATCATCTCGATCTTCCTCGGCGACCAGCTCGCCGACGTCTTCGAACAGATCGCAAAAGGGGCCGCCACGTCGTCGAAAGGCAAGGGCACTATGTTCATCGGCGTCGACACGCTGCCGGACCTGCCCACCGATCCTGGCGATCGCAACCGTACCAGCCCGTTCGCGTTCACCGGAAACCGTTTTGAGTTCCGCGCACCCGGCTCGATGCAGACCGTCGCGGTGCCGATGGTCATGCTCAACACGATCATGGCTGAGTCGTTCGACTACATCGCCACCGAGCTGGAGGCCTCCGTCGCCGCCGGGGCCGACTTCGATGTTTCGGTGCAGAACCTGCTCACTGACATCATCACCGAGCATGGCGCGGTGGTATTCAATGGCGACGGCTATTCGCCGAACTGGCAGATCGAGGCCGCCGCTCGCGGACTGCCGAATCTACGGACCACCCTCGACGCGCTGCCCGAGTTGATCAAGCCGGAGACGTTGGCACTGTTCGAGAAATACCACGTGTTCAGCGAGCAGGAGATGCACAGCCGCTATGAGGTCGGCCTGGAACAATACGCACTGACGATCAGCGTCGAGGCAAAGCTGACACTGGAGCTCGGATCGACGGTGATCCTGCCCGCAGCCATGCGCTACCAGACCGAGGTGGCGCAGAATATCGCCACGCTCAAGGCCGCGGGCATGGAACCAAGCACCACGCTGTTAACCCAGGTGTCGGCCCCGATCGCCGAACTGACCAGCGGGCTGGCCGACCTTAGGAAGGCGCTCGAAGACCCCACCGCGTCGACGGCGGTCGCCGAGTCCGAGCGCGCACGCGACGCCCTGTTGCCCGCGATACAGAACGTGCGCGTCGCCGCCGACACGCTGGAGGGCATCGTCGCAGACGACCTGTGGCCGTTGCCGACTTACCAGGAGATGCTCTACATCCTGTGAGCTCGGCAGCGCGGCTGCCGGCGCACCAGGTGACGCAGTGGGGCGCGCCGTCAGCTATTGGCACCGGGTGCCGGGACCAGGAGGCTGTAACGCGGAAAACGTCTGCTGCGTGGTTTTTTTGGTGACGCTTCGTATGCAGATGGCGCTGAGTCGTGCGGGATTGTTACGCACGCCGGCTTGCGGACTTCAGAGGGGCGGATGGCCCCGGATGCAGGAGCAGGTCGAGTCGGCGCAAGCGCTAGTCGCCGCTGATACTTGCGATGACAATCGTCTCGTGCCTCGTTAATTGGCTTGTCGCGCAAACCAGCGGACTAGCCAGGTGCACCGAGACCAATCGCTCGGGCGCTCAACTTGTTGGTGGGCAGGTCGGCGCAGCCGGTGGGTCCGGTGGTGGTCGTGACTGCCTTCAGGTAGGCCTGCTGGATGATGTTAATGATGTCGTTGCCGGAATGGTCGTAATGCGGTGTAAGCGTATGGGCGTCCATGGATTCATGCGTTCGTTTGAGCCGGTCCTCACGACTCACGGCGCCGCACAGCGCCACCACTGGGTCTGCTCGGCGTTGGCCGAAAGAGGACCCCCACGACGGTGGCTGGGTTGACGCAGCCGGCCGACCCAAAGTTATTTACGTGCTTTCTCACGAGTAAGGCGGTCGGTCGATTTATCGCGCATGTCCGTAGTACGCCAGCTCCCAGAATGCCTCTTTCTGCTCTGTATAGATAATTTTATCGCCTTCGGAGTGAACAAACGTCGCCGTGCCCGTGAAGCGCAGAAGAGCGCCGTCGTAGTTCGCGGCACGTGCCTTCTCGAGTTCAGCGCCGGTCATGGCGTCGATGAACTTGATATGCAGAAAGTCTTCCTCGCGCTCAAATGTGACGGCATAGCGGGTTTGCCCATCCTGATAGTCGTAGGAAAACGTATTGGCTACCGGCTTTCCCGTGTCCGGATCGGTGTGGACGTCGCCCTTGCTGAAGGTGATGACGTCTCCGGTATCGGTCAGTACATCTGCCAGTATCCGACCTTCGCGCGTCACCAGAAATTCTTTGAATTCATGGTAGCCGTAGTCTTTTTCGGCCGTGATATCGGCAGCAAGGACCAGGTAATCTCCGAATTGGACACGGGCCCAGTACCAGTCATGGATGAGCTTCTTCTGCGGGACATTTGTCCACCCGCGGTCGATGTAGCCCGGCCCGTGTCCGTTCAGATCCAGATCCTTCCCGCGGACGCTCACCCGCGCCTCCCCGAGAGGCACCGGTTGCGACGTTGCAAAGAAGTCTTCATCGTGCTCCCCAAAGAATATGTAGCCTGTTCCAGGTCTCCATGCGGGTACAGTCCCGGTGAGCGCAATATCGGCCACGAAATCGTCTATCTCGACGTACACCTGATAGGTATGGAGATCTCCCCTGAAGTAATTGGGACCCATACGCACGTCGCATTCGTCCTTGGAAGCCGAGAATTCACTTGCCGGTATGGTTGCCGCCTTCTCGATCGTTGAGCCGTCCGGCAACCTGAGACTTACGGTCACGCTCGGCGTGAGCGGCAAATCATGGCTGACAAAGGGTTTGGTCATCATAAATATTGCCAAGGTCGCGCCGTCGACCTCCGCGTCGATGTACCACCATTCAAACGTGCCCGGACTGCCATCGTTATGCGCGCCGTCTTCCGACGGCTGCATCCGGCCCCTCGTAAGGCCCAGTCTCTGAAAGTCCTGCGGGGACTGGCCAACACGGGCGGGCAGAGCGAGTGTCTTCGCTGTCATTATCGTCACCTTTCGGAGCGGATGTCGCGGCGCCGTGGTTTGGCCCACTTCGCCCAGTTGGTTGCGCACAGTTAAGCCGGGTGCGCGCGTCCCGAATGTTGGCGTCCTCGCCTTCGACGCACACGTTCACCTTGGATGCCTGCGGCTGCACGGCCGCATTGGTGAGTGCTTCGGCGACGACATAGTAGGCGGCAACTTGGGCAGAGGGGCGCGCGAGACGCATCTTTTGCCGCTCCGGAGTAATTGATGGTCCACGACCCCATCAGCAGTGCTCCGGCCGGCGTCATCGGGTGACGCCCATTTCCTTCAAGGTAAGCCGCAGCGCGTGCAGCGCGTAGTGCAGCCGCGATTTCACCGTCCCTTCGGCGATCTGCAGGTCATCGGCGATCTGCGCGGTCGTCCAGCCCAGGTAGTAGGAACGCCGGACGACGGCACGGTGCTCGGGCGACAGCTGCATCAAGGCGTCGGCGATCAGGAGCCGGTCCAGGGCGGCGCTTACCTCGTCAGGCCCGGACCGTTCGAGTGCATCCCAGCCGTCCGGCGAACTCACTTCGCTGCGGAAGCGCACACTGCGGCGCTTGTCGATGATCATGTTGCGGGCGACGCGAAATAGCCAGGCCCGCGGCGATCTTTCGCTGTCGTCGGCAATATGTGGGTGCTGCCATGCGCGTAGCAGCGTTTCCTGGACCACGTCCTCGGCACGGGCGTGATCACCGGTCAGCCGCAGGGCGTAGCGCCACAGCGCGGCGCCGTGGTTGGTGTGGAGCTCCCGCATCAAGGCGGCATTCGGATCATTCATCTCAGGGGTCCGCGGCGGCAGGTAATGGTTATCGGCGAGCAGCGTCACAACAGTGGGACTAGCGGCTCGGGTCGTGCGGTGTGTGCTTGCCGCGCTGTCCGCCACGGTAGGTGTGGCGCGCGGCCGCACGCCATGGTCGAAATCGACTAGCCGCCAACCGGGTACGAACCGTCGACGCCGGCGGCGAGGGCAAGCTTGGTACGGCAGTCCACACCGGTCTTGCGGAAGATGGCCCGCAGGTGGTTTTCCACAGTGTGCACGCTGATCCCGCGGCGGCGGGCGATGTGCTTGTTGGCCAGACCTTCGGCGACGTCGGTGGCGATTTCCCGCTCGCGGCGGGTCAGCTCGGCGAGGGCCGGCACGGCTGCGGCGTGGCCGCCGCGCAGCCGCTCGAGTTGCTCCGCCAGCCGCAACCTGCTCAGTGTCGATCCCAGCACCGGAAGCAGGCTCCCCATCCGGGCGACGTCCGTGTCGGAGAAGCGGCGCTCACCGGCCGCGCGGTGGAATCCGAACACGAAGCTTTCGGTGTTCGAGTGGGCGAGCCGGACGACGAGTACGTGATGGATCCCAAGCGGTCCCCAGAACGTTTCGTAGGCCGGTGAACGAAGGTATTCCGGGAAGTCGAGCCACTCGTCGAGAGAAAAGGCCTGGCCCGTCCCGGCCGGTATCGGCGGGGCCGCGGCGACTGAATCGAGGCAGCGGAACTGCTGCCGCCAGGTGTGATGGCTTTCCGGTTTCACTCGGTGGACGACGTTGTGGCCCAGCTCAACTGTGTCGCCATCATGAATCAGCTGGCGAAATGAGGCGGACTTCGCATCAAGATCATCGGCGAGTGCGGGAAGCAGATCTGATTTCACATCGTCGAAGGATGTGCCGGCGCAGATGCGATCGGGCAGCCCCGACGGCGCCTTACCCGACGTGGAAATAATCATGCATCGTTCTCCGCGCTAAAGAGGCTGTTGTGCGAGATATTCCGTCGGTGATCGCGCTCATAAGCCCAGCGGTCTTCGTCGAACCAGCCGCCCGGCGGTCGCTCGACACCGGCCGCCCCGTGCGCGGGTAGTAGCTGCGGTGGCGGTCCGTGCACGGGCGGCCATCACCCCGTTGCTAGACAGCGTCGCAGCGATGTGCCATCTGACGCATCCCGGCCAACGGGGTCACACCGGGTTGCTAGCTGGAGTTCTGGCATTCGTGGTGGCAGGTATTCGGAAGCGTTAGTAGCGGCCCAGAGCGGCGTTCGGAGGCTCGCTGGATTGACGCCGCTTCATGGGTTTTCGCGTGCTCGCCGAACGCCAAATAGGTCTGGCCGACAGTCCGGTGACGAACTCGCAGACCTCAGAGTGGTCGGCGGGGTGGATGACCGGATCGCTGCACTGTCTGAGCAGAGCGTCGTGTCGGGTGATGTTGGCCGGTGTCGGGTTGATTACTGCGCTTTCGTAGTTGGGCTGATCGGGCCGTGTAGTCGATTTCGGCCATGGCGCCGGGCCGCACGCGATCATTAGCGTTGCGGGCAGCGGAACACGGGCCGGCCATGAGGGTTCACCCGCGCCATTCAGTGGAGGACTGGGCTGTAAGGATTGTCCGTGCGGCGAGCGGATTCATCGGCTCTCGCATCGCGGCGGTCCGGCGTGCCGAGCAGCTATTGGACGAATTGCACCCGACGATTGTGGGCCAGCGGGTGATGTCGATTACGAGGCGCGTTTGCGGCGTGCGGTGTTTTCGAGGCGCGCAGCCGGTAGGCGTCGGTGCCGGTCGTCGAGCGGTTCGAAGACGACGAACGACAGGTGCTCTTCGAGACCAGCGCGCTCCTCGGCGCTCCGCCCGAGGACCGGGAGCCGGTCTCAGCCTGAACGACATCTTCAGGCCTTCAGCTGGAAGGCCGCCACGATACCGCGGCGATCAACGCCGGGTGGGAGGCGCTGGACGCCTACATCGACGACATGGTCGCCCACGACGGCACACATTGACCGACGACCTGATCTTCAGGCTGATCCGCACCGAAGACGACGGTGATTCCTATGCGCAGTCGTTGCCTGGAGGCGCTGACTAAGAATCGGCGCCACGAGATCATCGCAACAAGGCGACTGCGTCGGGCGCAGCCGTGAATGACGGGCTAGTTCGCGTCAAGTGTTGACGCGGTCGTCGACGTCGACACCCGGGCTTCGAGCCCGACGTCACCGTTGTCGCCGTCGGTTGCCACGTCAGGCGCCGACGTGAAAGCGCCGCGAGCCGCTACGCGGCTTCGGATGGCATCCAGAAGTTTTCGCGCCCAGTTGGTCAGCCGCTGCGTGAGTTTTTTCCAGGTTTGGGCGGCGCGTAGCAATGCGGGATTCATCGTTGTCATTCCTTGAGTGAGAGTGATTCGCGTCGTGTCGTGGTGACGCGTGATACGCGGGCGTGCTGGCGCATCAACGGCCTGCCAGCCCTGAAAGTATCTCTCCGCGGGTGAAAGTCGAAGGACCCGGTCCTACTACAGCCCAACTATTTTCGCGTTGTTCACCTTTCACTTGCCGAGCAGTGCCGGTTCCGTAGGACACCCAGATCCGCGGTCTATGCTGTCGGGCGAGCTCAGAAGCCTGCCCTCGCACGGGTATGCCGCCTGAGCCGCTTACCCGTCCAACAGATCAGCTAGAGCCGCCCGTCTGCGTGTTGTCTGGCGAAGGAAAGTTCTTGGCCATCCATGCGTGATAGGTGCTGAAGATAGGTCACCAGCTGCTGTTTACCGGCTGCGGTGTCGGTCGTGGCTGCCATCGCGCCGACGCCGGCGTGGGTGTCGGCGATGACTGGACACACCGAGCACCAGCCGCCCCAGGCACCTAGCGACCCCGGCTGCCCTGCGCACAGGCGATCAACACCGGGTGTAGCACTTGTAGGCAACGGTGATACACTCGGTTTGTGCCCACCACCCGCCCCCGGCATTTCGTGACTGAGACCGACGATCTCGCCGAGGCCCTAGACGAAGCGGCCCAACGCTGGCCGGACCTCAGCCGCGCGCAGCTGCTGGTGCGACTGGCGCTGGAGGGTCACCGTGCGGCCAAACACCACCACGATGAACGGCGCCGTCGCAGGCTCGAGGCCGTCCGCACCTTCAGCGGATGCCTTACCGGGGTCTACGGACCTGACTACTTGAAGCACCTCCGCGAGGACTGGCCCGCGTGATCGTGCTTGACGCGAGCGTCCTCATAGCCTTTCTCGACGGTGACGACACCCACCATGCCGCTGCGCAACAGCTACTGACTCACACGGCAGACGACGATCTCGCCGTCAACTCGCTAACCCTGGCGGAAGTCCTTGTGGCGCCCATCCGCACGGGCCGCCTCGACCCGACCCTAGCGGCGCTGCACGCCCTCGAGGTGCAGGAGCTAGCCTTCCCCGCCGGCACAGCGGTTCAGCTCGCGCAGTTGCGCGCAGCCACCGGTCTGAAAATGCCGGACTGCTGCGTCCTTCTCGCTGCAGAGGGCGCCGCCGCCAGCGTCGCGTCCTTCGACGAACGGCTCGCCCATACGGCCGAGATGCGCACCCTGCGTGTCGTGCGGAGCTGAGCAGCTTCCGCTTCCGACGCGTCAGTTGCTGAGGGACAGCAGCTCGCGTTCATCGACAGCGCAGTGAGTTCAGTCTCGGCGTCAGTACTTCCGACCACTGGTGTGAGTGTCAGCCCGTTTCGCCCGCCTCCAGGCGGCCGGCACACTCGGCATTTGCAGCTGGCAGGCAGGAGGGATTCCCGCTAGCGGGAAGCGCTGATGGGGGTCAGCAGTGGCGACGCGGGCGCGGGGGGAACGTAATCGTGGCAATTGCATCGTCGCATCCCCAGAGCTTGATGACAACGATGCGGGCCTGCCTCGCTGGATCGGAGACTCGGATGGCCAATGGTGCCGCAGTGACCGACATCGACCGCAGCGCGCACGGCCGCCCCGGAGTTTCTCGGCTGCATGCCCGACGGCTGGCCGTCCCGAAGATGAAGCGGTACCGGAACTCACGTCAGAAGGTTGGTGCCGCCGGCGACGGTCCGAATGTAGACGAGCTTGGCGACCGCCGACCACCGACGGACACTCTGGAGCACGTGCAGCGCAGGGATGTCGACGATCACGTCAACCCTCCGGTGTTCCACAGCCTGTTGGAGGAGGTCTTGGCGAGGGCGGCAATGTTTCAGGGCGCCTTGCGCGGCGCGGTTCCTGCACTCACCCAGCAACTGCATCCCGTCGACTTTCCGCGTGGGCACACGGTGTTCTCCCAAGGGGAACCCGGCGACCGGCTCTACATCATCATTTCCGGGAAGGTCAAGATTGGCCGCCGCTCCCCGGAGGGCCACGAGAATCTGCTGACGGTCATGGGCCCGTCGGACATGTTCGGCGAGTTGTCGCTTTTTGACCCGGGTCCTCGCGCGTCGAGTGCGACCACGATCACCGAGGTGCGGGTGGTGTCGATGGACGGCGACGCGCTGCGCGCCTGGATCGCAGACAGGCCCGAGATCGCCGAACAGCTGCTGCGGATGCTGGCTCGCCGGCTTCGGCACACGAACAACAACGTGGCCGATCTGATTTTCACCGACGTGCCCGGCCGGGTGGCCAAGCAGCTTCTGCAGCTGGCCCAGCGATTCGGTAGACGGGACGGCGGGGAGCTGCGCGTCACCCACGACCTGACCCAAGTGGAGCTCGCTCAGCTGGTGGGAGCATCGCGAGAGACGGTGAACAAAGCATTATCGGACTTCGCCCACCGCGGCTGGATCCAGTTGGAGGGCAAAAGCTTGCTTATCTCGGACTTCGAACGCCTGGCGAGCCGGGCGCACTGACATCCGGTGATACGGCCCCGCTTGGGTTCGTTTCAGCAAGTCTGAATTGGCCGCCTTTGGGCAGCACCATTGGCGTGAATCGCACCCAGCGGTTTTGCGGCCCCTTTCGTGACAGCAACCTCGCTATCGAAAAGACGAAGGCGGTTTAACGGGACCGTCCCAGCAGTCGCAGCCACCTTCGGCACTAGTGATGGCGCGCACGCCTTCTCGTTAAGCACCGGATGCGGCGCTGATATCACCACAACGTCAGCGGAACGCCAGCGGATTCAGTGACATCGATCCGGGTGTCAATGCTGGCGGCCTCTAACTTCACCCTTTATCGCTATACCGAAACGCTCCACCCTCCACGGAAATCCGCCAGCACATCAACCGCCCACCTCGGCCCACCGCCTCAGCCAGGCACCACCACTGTCTCGTCCAGTTGAAGATTGCGAAGTTGTCCCGTTCTTGCTGGGGTTCGCAATCTAGGTCTGAACGATCCCAGCGCAGGCAGATGAACTTTGCAATTTCGGCGACCGAAGCATCCGGGTCGTGTCGAGTGGCGGCGGCACGCAGCGCAAGTCCCTCAAGCGGGCAGCACCGGCGGTAGTGTTCGCATGAGGTCGCGGGTGCCGACCGGACCGATCAAGCTCTCACATGAACAGGACAGCTGTGGCTTCCACTTGTAAGTTGCGGCGGAGCCAGCGTTAGCCTCGCGACCGTCGCCGCATGCCCGGCTTCCACGACCAGCACACCGCCAACCTTCTCACGAAGGTGGCGGCAGCTGGAGCTGCTCTGCGCTTGTCGTGCGGTCAGGCCATCTCGGGCACACGCAGGTGTGCGAGCGCCAACTCGAAGTCGCGCTCGTCGAGCACCTCTGCAGCTACTTGCTGGCTGCCCGTGCCTCTGAGCCTGTCCAACTGGTCTCTGTTCCGCTCCCTCGCTTCGACGCTGTCGAAGGTTGCCGAGGCCACGGCACGACCGGACGTGCGGTCGACCAGCAAACTAGCACTGCAAAATCCCTCGAGCCCCTCGAGTGCGGGCAGGATAGTCGTCTTGTAGAAATCGATGCCTCGGTCGATCTGATCCGGGCCCACCTTGACCCAGGTGGCTCGGACACACGCACCGTCACTCGACCGGTGGTCACGGTGCAAAACAGCGATCTCCCATTCCTCGACGTCTGCGCTGCCACCGAAAATCTCCGCGGCACGGTCACGAACCGGCCGAATAGACTCCGCGCTCGCGCGCATGGCCTCCTCGGACTGCCAGGCGCTGGTGGCAATACATCGGCCGGACGACCGGTCGACCAACAGGGACAAGCCGGTGTACCCCTCGACACCCTCGAGCGCGGGCATCACGGTGTCGCGGACATACGCAATACCGGCGTCGATGGACGAGGGCTGTGCCTGGATGGTGGTACTGCGTGCGTACATGATCTGCCTCCTCTGCATGGGGCAGCGTCTCGACGGCGCCGCCGTCCACTTCATCGTCCTCCCACAGGCAAGGCGCGGCAATGGGCGGGCGGGTCTCAGCAGGACGGCAATTCGTGGCTGCCGCCGTTGCTGCGTACTGGGGTTGTCCCCGAACCACACAGCACCTCGCGAACTAACTCTGGACTTCGCAAGATCCGTCGCAAGGTAAGTCTGGACTTCGCAACGTTCACCTGGACGCGACAACCACCGCCCCACCCCGGACACTCCCAAAACAGGCCTCACCAAACCCCACACACCTCCTTGCATTAAGGGTCACGGTCCGATAACAACCCCAGTTCCGGTGGCGGACTCGCCGGCGCCTACGTCACTACCGTGCGCCCGGGAGGTGACCGAGACCGTGATGAGCTTGCACAAGCTGACCGCCGGCGACGGCTATCTGTACTTGGTCGCCAGGTCGCCGCCGCCGACACCACCGAACGAGGGCGCAGCACCGTGTCGGACTACTACTCGGCCAACGGCGAATCACCGGGCCGATGGATCGGCAAGGACGTGGCCGCGCTGGCCGATCCGGGCCTGCAGCCCGTCGGGCCCGGCATGGCCGAGCAATTGTGGACCCTCCCAGAGGGATCTGAGGTCACCGAGCTCCACGACGTCTTCGGCTCGGCGATCGCCGAAACCATCGCCGCCGACCCAGCCTGGCCCGCCCTGGTCGCCGCGATCACCGCCGCCGACCCGGCAGGGTGGACACCCCGCGACCTGCTGCACCTGGCCGCCGAGCACCTCGCCGACACCGACCCCGAACAATCCATCGCCCCCTACGAATACGCCCGCCTGATCACCTACACGGTGGACCTGTTCGCCGGCGCGCACCCCGGCCACAGCCACGGCGACATCCCCACCCCCGACGATCCGCCGCTGTCCCCCGAGGACGAAGAACAGCTCCCGCCCGACCCCCGCCTCACACCCGCCGAGCCACCAACACCCGAACGGACCACGAGCCAGCGGCCCCCGACGCGGCCGAACAGTTCGATCACAACCACGACGGCCCGGACCGAGTGAAGTTCGAAGACCTGCCCGCTACCCACCCGGCGCCGGCGCTCAAGCCCGCCTTGAACGATGTGTATGCGCTGCGCGACAAGCACTACCAGCTCAACGAGAACGTCACCGCGCTCGAACGGCAGATACGCGACGTCGACTCCCCGTCCGTGCGCGCCGCGGACGACGAGATACGCGAACTGCGGGCCCGCGCCGACCCCGACCGCCCCTACCTTCTCGCAGTCCAGAACGTCGTCGCCGAATGGAGTGATGCCGAAGAAGAATACGACGGCGGCCTCGCTCACGTTGAGTGGGCGCGTGCCCGCCTGGAAACCCTCACCGCCACCCCGAACGCGGACCCGCTCGACGTCGCCGCCGCCAAAGCCGACGTGGAGCTGCTCACAATGCTGCTTCCTGCAACGCCGCCCGCCGAACGCTTCCAGCCCGCGCTCACCCACGCGATGCAGACCCGCGCCGGCGCCGCCGGCGGCGCCGAGAAGATCGTCAGCGGAGGTGACGTCGACGCCTTCCTCGCCGGGCTGCGCGCAGCCGACCGGCGCACCCTCACTGAGGCTCGAGCCGAGTGCCGCCACGTGGGCATCGAACTGGATCGCGCCGAGGCCACAGCCGCCTGGCCTTCGCCGCCGCCGAAACCCGCAGCGCCGAACACATCGCCGACCAGCTGGATGCCCTTCGCACCGAGGTCCGCATCCTGCGGCTCGCGGGCCGCTACAACACCGAACGGCCCCTGCGCGTCCCTGCCACAGCGCTCAGCGCGCTGCCCCGCGCCCACCGATTCCGCGCTGGCCTGGCTGGCCGAGCTGCCCTTCACCATCACCCCGTCCGCGCTACCCCAGGGCCCACACCACATCGGCGTTGCGCACCCTCCGTGAGGCAGCCAACGAAGCGAGCCGAAAGTCCTGTGGTGCATCCCAACCGAGTCGCAGGCCGAACGAGCCCGCCGCGACGGGCTCGCTGACAGCGCCCCACGCTGGCTCAGGGACACCGCCGGTTCCGCGACGGCGAATGGCAGCTACCGGCCGGCACCCTGCTCATCATCGACGACGCCGCCGCCGCCGCCGCGGAACCCTCGGTGATCGGCGACCTCGCCGAACACGCCGCCATTAGCCGGTCCGGGCTGATCCCGCTCGACAAAGGCAGTTCAGGTCCTCGTCGCGGCTCGTTCGATGTCGAGGAGCTGCTCACCGCGGCGTTCGTCGTCGTAGGCCTTGCGCCCGCCGCGCAGACCCATCAGCCGTTTCGAGATCAGAAGGTAGACCACGGCGGCCACGTTGATGCCGAACGTCAGCGCGCGGGTGGGGGTGATGCCCTTGGCCAGGTCGTGCACCTCCAACGGAAGGAAGATCGAGGTGGCCACCACTGCGAAGTACTCGCCCCAGCGCGTCAACAACCACAGTCCGACGCCTTCGACGAGCTCCAGCACTGCGTAGACAGCTAACAGAAAGATCAGCAAGGTCAGGGTGGACGGTTTGGTGGCCAACGCCTTTTCCAACTCATGGACCGCGGCCATCTGATCGACCTTGATTCCGGTGGCGCGCAACAGTGGCAGGTCGCGATCGAGGGCGTTCTGGATGGACCCCTGCGCGCCACGAAACTTCCACACCGCCCACGCTGCCAGCCCGATCAGCACCGCGCGGATCCAGCGTTCCACCGCGAGGGCGCGCACGATGATCGCCTGGCGCAAAGCCTTGCCTCGCAGGACCATCGGTGCGTCTTCGGCGCGCCCGCGGCCCTGCGGCGCGCCGGGGGTGAATTCACCGCATCGCAGGCAGCGCCACACTTCGCCCAGCCCGGTCGTCCCGCTAAGCCGGTCAGCGAGTGCGGCGTCGTCGGGCGCGTAGGTGATGTGCCCTCTCCGCGCGCAGGTGCGCAGCTCCCACCGGTTGATGCCGTGACGTTCCTGCATGGCTGTGCGCTCCTTCGCTGCCGGGACATGCTGATCATTCGATGCGGACGGCGAACGTGGCAAGGAGCCCGACCCGCCGCGGTGAACTGAACGCGCGTCTGTCAGGAGATAGGAACAGCGCAGGGTGACCAACATAGGTGTGCCAGCCTCAACCACGAGCCGATCAAGCTCGCGGATCGTTCCTGGTGAGGGAGCGCCGCGGGTTCGTGTCGTCGCGGCAGGGGATCCTGCGCCGCCGGTGCCGTATCTCCACGTTGTTCGACGAGGGCGCGCGGGCGACCTCGGGGAGTTTGATGTTGGTGTTCTGGACGTGTGGCGCAGCATGTCGAAGGCCTGCTCATCAGTGACGTCGTGCAGCAGCATCAGCATGCGCCACGGTGCGCGGTTGAGGGCTCACGCGCGAAGTCGGGCGACGGTGGCTGTGGTCAGTGGTCAGATCGACGCGGGCAACGCCCACTGGGTGCGCGAGATGCTGCGCCGCTGGGTGGCTGTGGGCACCGCTTTGGTGCTGGATATGAGCGGCGTGGATTTTCTGGGCATCCAAGGCCTGCAGGATTGGTCGCGTTGTGGATGAGTCGCCGGATGATGGGCAGCGCCACGTGCAGGGCCAGGGTCAGCGTCGCCTCGTCCTCTGCTGGGAGTGCGGCGAGCAGCTCGGCAAGCCGGTCGCGGCAATGGCTCCGCTGGTCGTCGAGCAGCGCCCGCCCGGCGTTGGTGATGGTTACCAGAGCGGCCCGCCCGTCTTGGGGGTCGTTGATCCGGGTCACTAGGCCCTGCCGTTCCAACCGCTGAACCAGTTCGGTCATCGACGGCTGGCCGATGCCGGCGGCCCCGGCCAGCGTCGTCACCCGGACCGCACCTTCCCGCGTGAGCGTGTCCAGCGCCATGGAGGCAGTTAGGTTAAGTGCTGCGGGATCGGACATGTGCCGCACGATGAGGATCGCTGCCTGTTCGAGGCCCTCGGCGACGTCCTCTCGGCTGACACAGTATGACTGTTCCATACCGCATGTATACCATATTTACATCGATACCCGATGTAGACTGTATGGATCGACTCCTTTGTAGGGATCCCGTCTGCTCGGGACTAGGCCGCGCAAGGATGTATCGTCGGCTTCGGGGAGTCCGCTGCCATGAGGGTGCCACAATGAACCCCTGCCGGTTCAGAATCTTTGGCGCATAGGCCAGGGGTTATCTATGGCGCTCGTTAAAGGTAGCAGCCCCTTGTGTTCCCAGCCCAGCTCGTCATGGGTGAGGGGCGGGACCTCAGATTGTCGAGATGCGATCGCCGGCTGTCGTCATCGCTTTCCTTACCCAACCGCAGAGATGGCGAGCGGTCGAGATTGAAGTGTGCCGATGGTGAGTTGGCTCACGACTCCCGGCACTGCCGGTTATGGGCTACTATGGAGTAAATCGGTAACCGATGTACTGGTCAGGGAAGGGGTCGGCTGATGTCTGTCGATTTGTCGGTACCCAATCTGCCGCGGGTGCAACCGGCAGAGGATCCGAAGGCCTACCTGCACGCTGCTGTGCACTGGCACTTCAGCTCGGAAACGGGTTCCCGGTACTGGCTGCGGCGAGCAACGACGCTTGACTTTCGAACCGCTGACCGATCTCAAGACCTTCGAGAACTTGGCGCTCTTCCCAAACATCGTCGACGAGCTGCGCGATGTGCCTGTTCACGTGGTGGTGCCGAAAGGCTATGGCCGCAGGCTACGGACCGCCGCGGTTTTCGAGAGTGGCGGGCCTACCGTCGGACCCAAGCGGGTGATCATCATGCCGAACTGGGAGGGACAGGTCACAAGGTGGCGGGCCGTCAGCTGCTGGAGACGCCGGGTCCAGCAACCTCCCTAGAGTCTCGGCTTTTTCATGGACGGCCTGTATCACCGGCTGTTGTGGGAGCGCCCATGAGCACCACCTACGAGGACTGGGTCGCCGCCGGGAAGCCGTGTTTGCGCCAGAGCTGCGGGCACCGCCGCGGCGATCACATCCCCAGCGAGGACATGGAGTGCGATGAATGCGACTGCCTGGCGTTTGTTGGCTTCGCTCATCCTTACGATGAGGCGATGTGGTCGTCGCTGAACGGGATGCCCGTCACGCGCCGTGACGGCGACAAGATCCTGTTCATGTGGAAAGCGCTAGCTCTGGACTATTTCGGGGTCTACATGGTGAATGAGCCTGAAGATGGAATGCGTCGCGATGAGCAACTGCGAGCATAGGACTCGACGGATACGTCGACTGGCTCATCGACGCGGGCTATTCGATCCACTGCGTCCCCGACTACGCCGACTTGCTGCGGTGGTTCGAGACCGCCGTGCGTCTCCTGCCAGAACAGCAACGCCAACACTCTCTATTGTCGTTGTGGCACAACCACCAACGACCCAAAAAGCCGGTCTGCGGAGCCGTGGCGCCAACCGACCGGTTCCATTGCGCGGTCCAGGAGGCGAAAATCGGGCTGTACTCACGGAACTCGCCGGGTGGGTGCCTCAGCGGACGGCTCCGAGGCCAGTGTGGTCATGGGCGTGTTGACACGTTGGCGGGGCGGGTTCACGACAATGATGGTCATCGCGATAGCCGTCGTGCTCGAAGTTTTCGATCTCACCGACGAGGCGTCGCGCCACTGGTCGGCTGATCACGCTTTCACGACATCGACCGTCGCTGGGTTGCTTGTGCTGGCGATTACCGTCTTGGTCATTAATCAGTTGCTACGCATCCAGCAGGTCAAGGATCGAGCACGAGCCACCACAGCGCAGGCGGTAATCGTGCTCGGTCAGGCCGGACGGGCAGCACGGGCGGTGTCCTCGGCTCGGAACGGTTCGGATGAGCGCGCCGCGGCTTCTGACGAGGTTCGAACCTACCTCACGATGTTGTTGATCGCCGCCCCCGTTCTGATCGACTCTGCGGCTCCGCGCGCGTTCCTAGAACGGGCGCAGCACTTGGCCGCCGTGCTGGCTCGCGCCCTCGCGGCGGCTGATAAGACGCCTGCCCCGACCGAACCCGTGGGCGACGCGGTCGGGCGTCTCCGCGCCGCGGCGACGCCGTTGTTAAAGATGCTCAGCCCCGCTGAGCGCACCGCCACCGGCGCGGATGACGTCGTAGGATCCGGGCAACCAAGGCCCTAGCCGCTTGAGGATCGACTTCCGACAATTTGTTGGTGATGCGGAATGGCTGACTGGTGCCGAATCCTCAAGCGGCTAGCGGCGTTTCGATGGCGAGATCGTTGAAGAGCGTTTGCATGTCGATG
>JAOPWC010000005.1 GCA_025965895.1 Mycobacterium sp. | reverse complement strand
GCCGTTGGATTCGGCGGCCGGTTTACGGTTCATGGACGCGTACGACGGCGCGCGGTTTGGGGGCGGCGGGGACGATGCGGTGTCGCGCGTTCGTGAGCGGTTGGACGGGCTGGAACGGAGTCTCGAACGAGGAACGGAGCAGTGAGCATGGACAAGGCGAATGACGATCAGTTCGGGATGGCGGTGCGGAGTTTGGAGGAGAATTTGTCGGCGGTCATCCGCGGGAAGGCGGACAGCATCCGGCTGCTGTTGACGGCGCTATTGGCGGGCGGGCACGCGCTGCTGGAGGACGTGCCGGGGACGGGGAAGACGACGCTGGCGAAGTCGCTGGCGTGTTCCATCAGCGGCATGTTCCGGCGGGTGCAGTTCACGCCGGACCTGTTGCCGGCCGACATCACGGGGAGCAGTTTTTATAAGCCGCAGGACGGGTCGTTCGAGTTTCGGGAGGGGCCGGTCTTCGCGAATGTGCTGCTGGCGGACGAGGTCAACCGCACGAGCCCGCGGACGCAATCGGCGATGCTCGAAGTGATGAGCGAGGGGCAGGTCAGCGTGGACGGCAAGCGGCGGGAGCTGCCGCGGCCGTTCTTCGTGGTCGCGACGCAGAACCCGGCCGAGTATCACGGGACGTACCCGCTGCCCGAGGCGCAGCTCGACCGGTTCGCGGTCAAGGTGGAACTCAAGTACCTCTCCGAGCGAGACGAGACCTCGATGCTGCGCCGCCGCCTGGAACGAGGGTCGGCCGAACCCACGGTGAATCAGGTCGTCGACGCGCATGACCTCCTCGCGATGCGCGAATCGGTGGAGCAGGTCACAGTGCACGAGGACGTGCTGCACTACGTGGTGTCGCTGGCAACCGCCACTCGTACCCATCCGCAGGTCGCGGTGGGAGCGAGCCCGCGAGCGGAGCTGGACCTGGTTCAACTCGCTCGTGGGCGCGCCCTTCTTTGTGGCCGGGACTACGTGATTCCGGAGGATGTCAAGGCGCTTGCGGTTCCGGCGATCGCGCACCGGATCAGTTTGCGCCCGGAGATGTGGGTCCGCAGCATCCACGGATCCGACGTGGTGGCACAACTGTTGCAGCGCCTGCCGGTTCCGCGGACGCGCGGACATTGATCGGCAACGCACCGTGAAGGACACCCGTCGCACGGAAGTCGAATTGCGTTGGCACGCATCACCTCTGACGCTGGCGATCACGACCTGCGCCGCGGTCACTTTCGCCGCGGCACTGGTCTTCTCGCGGTGGGAGCTCATCGCGTTCGTGGCGCCGTTTCTGGGCGTGCTGTGCACGATCGGATGGCAGTGGCCGTCGTCGAAGGTCCATGTGGACGCGGAGCCGGGATTGTTACGCTGTTTTGAGACAGAACGCACCGAGACGATCGCGTGGGTGTCCGCAGACACCAGCGACGTGGGGGTCCAACTCGGCGTCTCCGCTGTCGCAGGCATGGAACTCGATGTCCTCGAAGGCAGTTCTGGCCGCGTGACAAAGGTCGCGGCATCAGCTGATAGATGGGGCAGGTATCCAATCCAGGCACAGGTCGCCGCGATGGCGCACGGCGGGCTGCTCGCCGGTACCGCAACAGTCGATGTTGCCGACATTTACGTCTTTCCGCTGGCCCCGGCGCAGTCGACCGGCATCCCGCGGACCGAGTTGCCGGATCGGCTCGGCACCCATCTCACCCGCCACATCGGGCCGGGCGTCGAGTACGCCGACATCCGGGCCTACCTTCCCGGAGACCAATTGCGAACTGTCAACTGGCCGGTGAGCGCACGGCGCGGCAGCCTGCACGTCACCGTGCGACTGACCGACCGCGCCGCCGACGTCGTGGTCCTGATCGACATGAGCGCACAAGCGGCAGGGCCCGCCACCAAGGCCACCGAACGAGCGGTGTCCGGCGCCGCTCAAGTCATGCAAACCGCGCTGCGCAACGGGGACCGAGCCGGCATCGTCGGCCTGGGAGGACGCCGGCCGCGTTGGCTCGGCCCTGACATCGGGCGTCGCCAGTTCTACCGCGTGCTCGACACGGTGCTGGGGGCCGGGAGCGAATTTGAAACCACCACAGGCACTTTGGCGCCCCGAGCGGCGGTACCCCCCGGCGCGATCATCGTGGCCTTCTCGACGTTGCTCGACACCGAATTCGCGCTGGCGCTGATCGACCTGTGCAAGCGCGGGCACACCGTCGTGGCCGTCGACACCCTCGAGGGCGCCCCTTTCGAGGAACAACAGGACCCGATCGTGGAGCGGATGTGGGCGCTGCAACGGTCGGCGATGTACCGCGACATGAGCGTGATCGGCGTCGATGTGATCGCGTGGCCCGAGAACGTCACCCTGGATCAGTCGATGCGGCTGGTGCCGGACCATGGCCGACCGGCCAGGAGGCGGTGACATGACGCATTTCCCAACGTCGCCGGCCGAGCGGCTCCAGGGCTTAACGTCGCCGGCCGAGCGGCTCCAGGGCCCAACGTCGCCGGCCGAGCGGCTCCAGCCGGCGCCGCGCGCCTTTTCGACCGTGTTCGCTGTCCTGATGGTGGCGGCCGCAGCCGTGCATGCGGAGCGTCCCGGGCTGATCGCGGCGGTGCTCGCCATGATCGCGGTGCTCGGCGGGCTTCGATTCCGCGCTGCTGCGACACTTGCCGTGCTGTTCACCGTGGCCGCCATCGTGATTTCCGCCCCGCCTCCGTTGTTCGCAGCCCTGTCCGGACTCTGCGCCGTCGCCTATCTCGTGCTGCGGCATGCCGTGCACGCGGGCGTGGTAACCACGACATGGCCGACGGTGATCGGCGCGATCGTGTTCACCGCTCTGGGGGTGGCGGCCACTGTGGTGCCCCTCCATGTGCCGTGGCTGCCGCTATTGGCGCCGCCTGCCGCGGTTGCCTTGTATGCGCTGACCATGCGTCCGTTCCTCGGGGACGGTCGGCCAAGCGCCCGACGTAGCGCGAGTGTCGAACAGAGGTAGTCCGCTACTCGCGACCTATGGCACCGTGGACCTTAGGTTGCTCGCATCCGTGGCCGCATCATCGGTCGCGAAAGGCGCATCGCGAGGAGCAACACCAATGACAGAACTACGAGCCGGACCCGGCGGCAGCGAGCACGCGAACGACCATGGGGGGCCGCGCTTAGTCGGCGAAGACTTTCAACGTGAGATTCCCGAGAAGACGACAAGCCGGACGCCTGTTCTGATCACCGAGCAAGAGGTTCGGCTCGGTACGGCCGCGGCACTGCGACCGCAGCCGACGAAGCGGGCTTGGCGCAGGCAATACCCGCCGCGCGCGGGCAGTTACCTCGAAACAGGTCTCATGTCACGAGAGGGATACCGACTATGAGCGCATTGATCGCCTTCGGATCGGCCGTGTTCCTGCTGGCCGCCGCGTTGGGCAAGCCATATCCCCGGACCTGGCACGCGCGCTGGTCCCGCCACATCTGATCCGTCGTCGCTGGGGTAGGAATGGTGGGTGCCAGAGCCCACCGTTCTGCTGTTGTCGACGTCTGACACGGACCTGATCACCGCCAGGTCCAGTGGGGCCGGCTACCGGTGGGCGAACCCGTCTCGAATGCTTCTCGAGGAGCTGCACCGGCTGCTGGACCGTGTCGACGTCGTGGTGGTGCGGATTCTCGGTGGCTACCGGGCGTGGCAGGACGGCATCGACGCGGTGGCGGCCAGCGGGGTGCCTGCGGTGGTCGTCAGCGGCGAGCAGGCCGCGGACGCGGAGTTGATGAACCACTCCACGGTTCCCGCGGGCATTGCGCTGCAGGCCCACGTCTACCTGGCACAAGGCGGCGTGGAGAACCTGCGTCAACTGCACGCTTTCCTCTCGGACACCGTGTTGATGACAGGCTTCGGGTTCGCGCCGCCTGCCGCGACGCCGACCTGGGGCATCTGGGAACGGGCAGCTGCCGACCGGAGGCACATCCCGGTTGCGGGTGACGGCAAACCCACCATCGCCGTGCTCTACTACCGCGCGCAGCACCTGGCCGGCAACACCGCATACGTGGAGGCGCTGTGCCAGGCGATCGAGCGGGCCGGCGCCCGCGCCCTTCCGGTGTATTGCGCATCACTGCGCACCGCTGAGCCCGAGCTGCTCGAGACGCTGGCGGCCGCCGATGCGATGGTGGTCACCGTGCTGGCCGCCGGTGGGGCCGTCCCGGCGGGTGCAGGGGCAGGCGGCGACGACGACGGCTGGAACGTCGCCCACCTGGCCGCGCTCGACATCCCGATCCTGCAAGGGCTGTGTTTGACCAGCTCGCGCGCCGGCTGGCAGGCCAACGACGACGGGCTGAGTCCGTTGGACGCGGCCACCCAGGTCGCTGTTCCGGAGTTCGACGGGCGCATCATCACGGTTCCGTTCTCGTTCAAGGAGATCGACGACGAGGGGTTGATCGCCTACGTCCCCGACGCGGAGCGATGTGACCGGGTCGCGGGTATCGCGGTGCGTAATGCGAGGCTGCGGGCGATCCCGGCGCCCGACAAGCGGGTCGCGATCATGTTCTCTGCCTATCCGACCAAACACGCACGGATCGGCAACGCGGTCGGCCTGGACACCCCGGCCAGCGCCGTCGCGCTGCTGGCGGCGATGCGAGACCGGGGCTACCGCATCGGCGACATCCCCGGCCTGGACGCCGAAGACGGTGATGCGCTGATGCACGCCCTGATCGAGCGGGGCGGCCAGGACCCCGACTGGCTGACCGACGGCCAGCTGGCCGGCAACCCGATCCGGGCGTCCGCGGCGAGCTACCGGGCCTGGTTCGACACACTTCCCGCCGAACTCACCGCAGCCGTCGTTGAGCACTGGGGTCGGCCGCCGGGGCAATTGTTCGTTGACCGTGGAGACATCGTGATCGCTGCGCTGCAGGCGGACAACGTGGTGCTGATCGTGCAGCCGCCGCGCGGTTTCGGGGACAATCCCGTCGCGATCTACCACGACCCCGACCTGCCGCCGAGCCACCACTACCTGGCCGCATACCACTGGCTCGCCACCGGTTTCCGCGCCGACGCGATCGTCCACCTCGGCAAGCACGGCAACCTCGAGTGGCTTCCCGGCAAGACACTGGGCATGTCCGCCGCGTGCGGGGCCGACGCCGCGCTGGGAAATCTGCCGCTGATCTACCCGTTTCTGGTCAATGACCCCGGCGAGGGAACGCAGGCCAAGCGCCGCGCGCATGCAGTGCTCGTCGACCATCTGATCCCGCCGATGGCCCGCGCCGAAACCTATGGCGACATCGCCCGGTTGGAGCAGCTGCTCGACGAGCACGCCATGCTCGCCGCCCTCGACCCGGCCAAGCTTCCCGCGATCCGTCAACAGATCTGGACGCTGGTCCAGGCCGCGAAGATGGACCACGACCTGGGGCTGGGCGAGCGCCCGGCCGACGAGCAGTTCGACGACATGCTGCTGCACCTCGACGGCTGGCTGTGCGAAATCAAGGACGTCCAGATCCGCGACGGGCTGCACGTGCTGGGCCGGGCACCGACCGGTCAGCAGCAGCGCGACCTGGTGTTGGCGATTCTGCGGGCACGGCAGCTGTGGGGCGGCGAGCAGTCGGTGCCGGGTTTGCGTCAGGCGCTCGGCCTCGCCGAGGACGGCACCGACGACCGGGCAGCCGTCGACGCCGCCGAATCCGAAGCCCGCGCGCTCGTCGATGCTCTGCAGGCCTGCGGATGGAACCCCGACCGCATCGACGACATCACCGGTGACCAAGACGTGGCCGGCATCCTCCGGTTTGCGGCGACCGAGCTCGTGCCGAGGCTGGCCGAGACATCGGCGGAGATCGATCAGGTGCTGCGGGCGTTGGACGGCCGCTTCATCAGCCCAGGCCCGTCGGGTTCGCCACTTCGCGGGCTGGTCAACGTGTTACCGACGGGACGCAACTTCTATTCCGTCGACCCCAAGGCGGTGCCGTCGCGGCTGGCGTGGGAAACCGGTGTGGCTATGGCCGATTCGCTGTTGGCGCGGTACCGCGACGACTACGGCCGGTGGCCTGAATCGGTCGGGTTGTCGGTGTGGGGCACCTCGGCCATGCGGACTGCCGGGGATGACATCGCTGAAGTCCTTGCACTGCTTGGTGTTCGGCCGCGGTGGGACGACGCGTCACGCCGGGTCACCGGCCTGGAACCGATTGCGATCAATGAGCTCGGCCGACCCCGCATCGACGTCACAGTCCGGATCTCGGGGTTCTTCCGCGACGCGTTCCCGCACGTCGTCACGATGCTCGACGATGCCGTCCGGCTGGCGGCGGGTCTCGACGAACCCGTAGAGCACAACTATGTGCGTGCCCACACCCAGGCTGACATCGCTGACCACGGCAACGAAAGACGCTCCACCACGAGAATATTCGGGTCCAAGCCGGGTACGTACGGGGCCGGGCTGCTGCAGCTGATCGACAGCCGCAATTGGCGTGACGATGCCGACCTGGCACAGGTCTACACCGCGTGGGGCGGTTTCGCCTATGGCCGCGACATGAACGGCCGGCCGGCCACCGATGACATGAACCGCCAGTACCGGAGAATCGCGGTGGCGGCCAAGAACACCGACAGCCGGGAACACGACATCGCCGACTCGGATGACTACTTCCAATACCACGGCGGCATGGTGGCCACCGTTCGGGCGCTCACCGGCCGCGATCCGGCCGCCTATATCGGCGACAACACCCGCCCTGATGCGGTGCGCACGCGCAGCCTGTCAGAAGAGACGTCACGGGTGTTCCGTGCGCGGGTGGTCAACCCGCGCTGGATGGCGGCGATGCGCAGGCACGGCTACAAGGGCGCGTTCGAGATGGCGGCCACGGTGGACTATCTGTTCGGCTACGACGCCACCGCCAAAGTGATGGCTGACTGGATGTACGAGCAACTCACCGAGCAGTACGTGTTCGACGACGTCAACCGCAAGTTCATGTCCGACTCCAACCCATGGGCGCTGCACGGCATGGCCGAGCGACTGCTGGAGGCGATCGGCCGCGGCATGTGGGCACAGCCACACGCCGACACCGTCGACAGCCTGCGCCGGGTCCTGTTGGAGGCCGAGGGCGCGCTTGAAGCCTGACCTCCGGCTAGGTTGTAGCCGTGACAACGCCATTCGCCGAGGTTTCAAAGGCCCGTTATCTCCTGCTGACCACGTTCACCAAGGACGGCAGGCCCAAACCCACGCCGATCTGGGCCGCCACCGACGGCGACCGGTTGCTCGTGATCACCGAGGAAGACTCGTGGAAGGTCAAGCGGATTCGTCACACCCCTCGCGTCACGCTTGCCGCATGCGACATGCGCGGCAATCCGAGAAGCGAGGCGGTCGAGGCCACCGCGGCCATCCTCGACAAATCGGAGACGGACAACGTCTACGCCGCCATCGGTCAGCGGTACGGCATCGTCGGCAAGGTGTTCAACCTCGTCAGCAGGCTGCGGGGTGGCCGCGCGCGCAACGTCGGTCTCGAACTCAAGGCCGCGAACTGAGATGGCGCCCCCTTTCGTCGACGTCTCCACGTCCAAGTACCTGCTGCTGACCACATTCACCAAGGACGGCCGTCCGAAGCCGACGCCGATCTGGGGGGTCCCCGACGGTGACCGCTTGCTCGTCATCACCGACGACAATTCGTGGAAAGTCCGCCGCATCCGCAACACCGCCCGGGTGACGCTCTCGAAATCCGGGGCTCTGGGCCAGCCGAAAAGCGAGCCCGTGGAAGCGTTGGCCCGGGTGCTCCCGAAGTCGGAGACCAGGAGCGTCTACGGCGCGATCTTGAAGCGCTACTGGTGGCACGCCTGGTGGTTCTACGCCCACACGATGGTGCGAGGCGGGATCGACAAGGTGCACGTCGGGCTGGAGATCTGCGCCGCGGAATAGGAACCCCGTCGACCGCTCGCACGTTGACACGACATGGTGCTGCCGCTGTTCTGGATATACGTCGTCGTCGAACTGGCGGTGGTCGTCGGGCTGGCGTCGACGATCGGCATCGGGTGGACGCTTCTGATCCTGCTGGCGATGTTCCTGGTCGGGATGGCGGTGGCCGGCTCGCAGATCAAGCGGCAGGTGCGGCGGCTGCGCGCAGGCCTGACCACCCCGCAGGGCGCGGTCAGCGACGGCGCGCTCGTCGCGCTGGGCACCCTGCTCGTCGTCGTTCCCGGGCTGGTCACGTCGGCACTGGGCCTGCTGTTCCTGCTGCCGCCCACTCGGGCGGCGGCGCGCCCGGTGCTGACCTTCCTTGCTGTTCGAGGCATCGGACGCCGGGCGCGGTTGATCACCGTCACCGGCATGGCCGCGTCGCGCGATGCCCGCGACGGCGACTACATCGACGGCGAGGTCATCGACGTCACCGACGTCGAGCCGCCCGCCCTGCCTCGCCACCCCGACTGACCTCGTCCGCGTTGACGACGCTGCTGATCAACGGGCGGATCTACAGCCCGTCACACCCCGAGGCCAGCGCGATGGCCGTCCGCGACGGCGTGGTGGTCTGGCTGGGCGGCGACGATGTCGGCCGGGCTCAGTTCCCTGACGCTCAGGTCATCGACCTCGCGGGCAGCTTCGTCGCGCCCGCGTTCGTCGACAGCCACGTACACCTCACCGCCACCGGGCTCACGCTGACCGGCCTCGACCTACGGCAGGCCATCTCGCGATCGCATTGCCTGCAGTTGATCGGCGAGTACGCGCGTGCTCATCCCGACGGGCCGGTGTGGGGTCACGGCTGGGACGAGTCGGCGTGGCCGGCGCCGACCGCGCCCAGCACCGACGACCTGGACGAGGTGCTCGGCGACCGGCCCGCCTATCTGGCCCGGGTCGACGTCCACTCCGCCGCAGCGTCGACGGCGTTACGGAGGCTGGCGCCCGGACTGCCGGGAAGCGCCGGCTTCGACGCACAGCAGCCCCTGACCGCCGACGCGCATCACTTGGTGCGAACCGCGGCTCGTGACCTGCAGACCGCCGAGCAGCGTGCGCTGGCCCGCAGCGCCGCGCTGGACGCGGCCGCCGCCCACGGCATCGTCGCGGTCCACGAATGCGCGGGCCCGGACATCGGCGGGCGCAACGACTGGCTCGAACTGCGGGACATGGTGCACGGAGTCGAGGTGCTCGGGTACTGGGGTGAGGCGGTAACCAGCGCCGAAGAGGCTCGCGTCCTGCTCGACGAGACCGGCGCCCGGGGACTGGCCGGCGACCTGTTCGTCGACGGCGCGCTTGGTTCACACACCGCACGGCTGAGCCAGCCATACGACGACGTTGCCTGCTGCGGGAAGGCCTACCTCGACACTGACGCGATCGCCGCCCACGTCGGCGCCTGCACTCAGGCGGGCATCCCCGCCGGCTTTCATGTCATTGGAGACGCCGCGGTGACAGCCGTCGTGGACTCTTTCGCCGCAGCGGTGGACCAGCACGGGCTGGCGGCTGTCGCGCGCTGCGGCCATCGCCTCGAGCATCTGGAGATGGTCAGCGACGAGCAGGCCGCCCGGCTCGGGTCGTGGGGCGTCGGCGCCAGCGTGCAACCGAATTTTGATGCGCTTTGGGGCGGCGAGCATGGCATGTATGCGCGCCGGTTGGGGTGGCAGCGCGCCCGATTCTTGAACCCGCTCGCGCTGTTAGCATCGCAAGGCGTGCCCCTCGCATTCGGCTCCGATACCCCGGTGACCAGCATGAATCCTTGGGAAACGGTACGAGCCGCCACACATCACCACACTGAGGGCAGCGCACTGTCCGTGCGGGCCGCGTTCGCGGCCGCCACCCGAGGCGCCTGGCGCGCCGGCGGGGTCCGCGACGGTGTCACCGGCACCTTGGTTCCCGGCGCGCCCGCGTCCTACGCGGTGTGGGAGGCAGGTCCGCTCCAGCTCGATGCGCCGGCCGACGCTGTGCAGCGGTGGTCGACCGACCCCCGCTCCCAGGTTCCCGCGCTGCCGGGGCTGTCGCCCGGGGACCCGCTACCGACCTGTCGGCGGACGGTGCACCGCGGCGAGGTCATCTATGGCTGACGCGACCAGCGTCGGGCCCACCGAGCGGGGGCGGCACGCGGCCCCAGACGCCGACGACAGCGAGCCGTCGCTCTCGAGGGCGAGGACTGCGGCATGGGCCGGCCGCTTGGTCCGCGGCATCGTCGACCGGATGCCGGTGTTGACCGCCGCGATCGGTGCCGGACTTCTGCTGTGCGTCAGCTTCCCGCCGTTCGGCTGGTGGTACACGGCGATCGTCGCGTTCGCCGTGCTTGCGTGGCTCTTCACCCGCGAATCCATAAGACCGGTCGGCGCATTCGGGTATGGCTTCCTGTTCGGGTTGGCCTTCTATCTGCCGCTTCTGCCGTGGACCGGCTCGCTTGTCGGGGTGGGTCCGTGGATCGCATTGTCGATCCTCTGCGCGGTGTTTCCCGGGCTCTTCGGTCTGCTCGCCTTCGTCGTGCGGCGCCTGCCCGGCTGGCCCGTCTGGTTCGCGGCATTGTGGGTTGCTCAGGAGTGGCTCAAATGCACCGTTCCCTTCGGTGGCTTCCCCTGGGGGGTGGCGGCGTTCGGCCAGACCGGGGGTCCGCTGCTCGTCATCGCCAAGGTGGGTGGCGCGCCGCTGCTGTCGTTCGCGGTCGCGTTGGCCGGCTTCAGCCTGACGGCGCTGGCGCTGGCTATCTATGACTGGTGGCGCCGTGGGGCGGCTGAAAGCAGAGCGGTCCCGCCGCGCGTGGTGTTGCCGGGGGTCTTCATCTGCCTGGTGTTATTCGCGACGGCGGCGTTGTGGCCGGGCGTACACCGGTCCGGCATCGGAGCCGGCAACGACCCGACCATCAACGTGGCAGCGGTGCAGGGCAACGTGCCGCGACTTGGGCTGGACTTCAATGCCCAGCGGCGCGAGGTGCTCGACTACCACGTGCGCGAGACGCTGCAGCTGGCCGACGACATCCGCGCCGGCCGCGTGCTGCAGCCGCAGTTCGTCATCTGGCCGGAGAACTCGTCGGACATCGACCCGATGGCCAACTCCGACGCGGCGCAGCAGATTTTCGTCGCCGCGCAGGCTGTCAACGCGCCGATCCTGGTCGGCGCGGTGCTGGCGCGCCCCGACTCGACGCCCGACAACCCCACGTCGACGAACACGGTGCTCGTGTGGGATCCCAACGCCGGCCCCACCGACCGCCACGACAAGAAAATTGTGCAGCCGTTCGGCGAATACCTGCCGTGGCGGAGTTTCTTCAAACATCTGTCGGGGTACGCCGACCGCGCCGGTTATTTCGTGCCGGGCACCGGCACCGGTGTCGTGCAGGTCGCCGGTGTGCCGGTTGGGGTCACGACGTGCTGGGAGGTGATCTTCGACCGCGCGCCCAGGGAATCGGTGCTCAACGGTGCGCAGCTGCTGGCGGTGCCCACCAACAACGCGACCTTCGATCAACAGATGAGTGAGCAGCAATTGGCGTTCGCCAAACTGCGGGCGGTCGAACACGACCGCTACACGGTCGTCGCCGGCACGACCGGGATCAGCGCCGTTATCGCCCCGGACGGGCGTGAAATCGCCCGCACGGGCTTCTTCGAGCCCGCATACCTGGAAAAACAGGTGCATCTGAAGACCAGCCTCACCCCGGCTACCCACTGGGAGCCGATCATGCAGTGGGGTCTGATCGCGATCGCCGGTGCGGCCCTGCTGGCCGCGATACTGCACAATGGTTGGTTCATGCGCCGCCGACACCGGCGAGCAAGCGTCTCAGCGCCCGCAGCGGGCGACATGAATGAAGGAGCCACATGAGCACCGGCGAGCGGCCGAGTCAGCGCGCGCTGGCCATCATCCCGACCTACAACGAACGCGAGAACCTGCCGCTGATCGTCGAACGGGTGCAGCGCGCCCGGCCCGATGTGCACATCCTCGTGGTCGACGACGGCAGCCCGGACGGCACAGGGGAGTTGGCCGAGCAGTTGGCGTTGGAGGACCCGGACCGCATCCACGTCATGCACCGCACCGCGAAGGACGGGCTGGGCGCGGCGTACGTTGCCGGCTTCGCCTGGGGCCTTGGCCGGGAGTACTCGGTGCTGGTCGAGATGGACGCCGACGGCAGCCACGCTCCCGAGCAGCTCTACCGGCTGCTGGACGCGATCGATGACGGCGCGGACCTCGTTATCGGCTCGCGGTACGTCACCGGCGGCACAGTGCAGAACTGGCCGTGGCGGCGACTACTTCTGTCGAAGACCGCAAACACCTACTCACGCGTGCTGCTCGGCGTTGGCGTACACGACATCACCGCCGGCTACCGCGCCTACCGGCGCGAGGTACTGGAGAAGATCGACCTCGAGGCGGTCGACTCCAAGGGCTACTGCTTCCAGATCGACCTGACGTGGCGCACGATCAACAACGGCTTCGTCGTGGTCGAGGTGCCGATCACGTTTGTCGAGCGCGAACTCGGCGTGTCGAAGATGAGCGGGTCCAACATCCGCGAGGCGATGGTCAAGGTCGCGCAGTGGGGCGTCCGCGGGCGCATGGACCGCGCCCGCGGTCTGACGCAGTCCGTAGAGCGCTGACTAGCTGCCGCGTCTGCGCTGCTTGATGATCTCCAGCCGCTCCTTGAGCAGCTCGTCGAGCTCATCCACGCTGCGGCGCTCCAGCAGCATGTCCCAGTGGGTACGCGGCGGCTTGATCTTTTTCGGCTCAGGCAGGTCACCCTCGATCAAGGTGCCTTCCATCCCATTACGGCACAGCCAGTTGCCGGGAATTTCGGCGTCGTCGGCGAACGGAACCTCGAATTCCTCGCCGTTTTCCGTGCGGTACCGCGCGATCTGACGCGGCGCCAGGTCGTGGTTGCGGTCCGTCTCGTAGCTCACGGCTCCGAGGCGACTGCCTCGCAGGACGCGATCAGCCATCGTCAACACTCCTATCAGCGCAAATCTCTCCAGTCGAACAACGCAGAACCGCTGCCCGCAGTTCCCTGGACAACGCGACGCGACCATTCATGATACCGGGCTTTCCTGAGGCGGCGGTCTACAGTCGACAGCCGTGGGCCGTCGCAAACAACCCTGCCGTTGGTGTGGGCGCGAAGTCGCGGACGTCGGCATGGGGCGGCGTCGTCAGTACTGCCGGCAGTCTTGTCGGCAGCGCGCCTACGAGCAGCGCGCAACTGTGAAAGGCACAACGCTGCCCGTCGACTCGGTGGTGCTGTCCGCCGACGAGGCCGCGCAGTTCTCCGACAGGGTCTACCAGGTCCGATGCGCGGCCGAGGACGTCGCGACGGCAGTCGACGAGGGCGCTGCACCCCGGGAGCTTCGCGAGCTGTGCCAGGAGCTGATGCGAGCGGCCAAGGCCGCTGACCGGTGGCGCTGATGTTTCGAGCCTCTCGAGGGTCTCGCCAAGCGGTTGTTCGGTTGGCCGGCGCGCCGTGTCGATGAACCGGTGTCGGGTACTGAAGGGCGCGTGCTTGCGCAGGACCTCATCCAGCGTGGCTTTCACCTGGGCCAAGTCGTCGGGGTGCTTGTGCGACAACGCCAGCTCGCTCGTCGGGGTGACCGGACGGGGCCGACCCGCTGGGGCGATCCACCCGCGAGTGCTCGGTCTACCCGGGAGCAGTCAGAGCCCCGACCCTGAGGCAGCAAGTCGCTGACGAATTGGTGACCTGTGGTGACCGATCGTCACGTGACATCGCGTCACGTCGAACAAAACTCTTCACCGGCGCTCGTGCCGCCCGTACCGTCTGCTAACGCACCGCTGGTTCCGCGGCCGCGTCGTCGCCATGTTGTGAGGAAATACCCCTGACCGGTCCAACCGAGCTGACCGCCCTGTCCTTGACAGCCGGCTCCGCAGCACTGCGCGCCCGCGGCATGTGGTCACGGCGAAAACGGGAAGTCGTTCGCGTGACGTCTCCGCTTGTGCTGGTTGGCGTTTGGCAACTTCTCAGTGCAGTCGGGGTGATTCCGCAGGACGTGCTTCCGGCGCCGTCCCTGATCCTCGGGGCAGGAGTGGAGTTGGTTCGGGACGGCCAGCTCGTCGCTGCATTGCAGGTTTCAGGGATGCGGGTGATTGAGGGCCTGCTGCTGGGCGGCGCGATCGGGGTGACGTTGGGCACCGCGGTCGGGTTGTCCCGCTGGTTCGAGGCCAGCGTCGATCCCACAATGCAGATGATTCGAGCGCTACCGCACCTGGGTCTGATCCCGTTGTTCATCCTGTGGTTCGGCATCGGCGAGATGCCCAAGGTATTGCTGGTCACACTGGGCGTCGCGTTTCCGCTCTACCTGAACACGTTCTCGGCAATCCGCCAGGTCGACCCGAAGTTGTTGGAAACAGCTCAGGTATTGGGCTTTTCGCTCCCACAGCGGTTCATCAGGATCCTCGTCCCCAGCTCGGCACCGCAGGTGCTGGTGGGCCTGCGCCAGTCGCTGGCGATCGCGTGGCTGACGCTGATAGTCGCCGAACAGATCAACGCCGACAAAGGAATCGGCTACCTGATCAACAACGCCCGCGACTTTCTTCGCATCGACATCATCATCTTCGGCCTGATCGTGTACGCGCTGCTCGGCATCCTCACAGACGCCGTGGTGCGCATCCTGGAGCGACGAGCGCTGAGGTACCGGTCATGACCGTCACGTCGGAGCGGCGAATCGGAACCGCGGGCGAACTGCGTCGGGTGGACAAGTGGTACGGCGATCACCATGTGCTGAAAGGTATTTCGGTGCACGTGGGCGAAGGCGAGATCGTCGCGCTGGTGGGCCGCAGCGGCTCGGGCAAGTCGACTGTATTGCGGGTGTTGGCCGGGCTGGCAGGCGACCACACCGGCGAACGGTTCGTCGCGGGCGCCCCCGCCATCGCCTTCCAGGAGCCGCGACTGTTTCCTTGGCGCAGTGTCCGGACGAATGTCGTCTATGGGCTGGCCCGCAGCCGCCTGCCGCGGGCACGGGCACTGGCGCGCGCGCACGGTGCGGTGGCCGACGTGGGCCTGGCCGACCGCGCCGACGATTGGCCGCTGACATTGTCGGGCGGTCAGGCTCAACGGGTATCGCTGGCCAGGGCACTGGTTGGCCGGCCCACGTTGTTGCTGCTCGACGAGCCGTTCGGCGCGCTTGACGCGTTGACCCGGCTCAGCATGCACGGGCTGCTTCTGGACCTGTGGCGCCGGAACGGGTTCGGCGTGCTGCTGGTGACCCACGACGTCGACGAGGCGGTCGCGCTGGCCGACCGGGTCCTGGTCCTGGTCCTGAACGATGGTCACCTCGTTCACACCCTCGCCATCAGCGATGCGCGCCGCCCCCCATACCCCGCGCGCTACCGCGCGGAGTTGCTCCACCGCCTGGGAGTCCAGGATTAAAAGACTTGAGAGGCAGGGGAATCACATGCCCAACCGAGGGTTCATCGCTGCGACGGTCGTGGTACTGGAGCTGCTGACGAGCGGGTGCGTGACCCGGCAGCACACCACCGAAGCGGCGCAGGCACCAACCACCGTGCCTCTCTCCGAGCTGGCCGGGCTCACGCTGCAGGTCGGTGATCAGAAAGGCGGCACCGAGTCGCTGTTGCGCGCTGCGGGCGCCCTGGACGACGTGCCGTACAAGGTCATGTTCTCCACTTTCACTTCCGGGCCGCCCCAGGTCGAGGCAGCGACCGCTGGAAAGATCGACTTCGCCATCACCGGAAACACCCCGCCGATCTTCGGTGCTGCGTCCGACGCGAAGATCAAGGTGGTCTCCGCGTATGACGGCGGCGGCACGGGTGACCAGATTCTCGTGCGCGCCGATTCCAGGATCACCTCGGCGGCCGACCTGCGCGGAACGAGCATCGCAGTCGCCAAGGGCAGTTCCGCGCACGGCAACGTCCTCGGGCAGCTCGAAAAGGCGGGGTTGCGGCCGTCGGATGTGCATCTGGTGTTCCTTCAGCCGGCAGACGCCCTATCGGCGTTCACCTCGCGGCAGGCCGACGCGTGGGCCATCTGGGACCCCTACACCGCCGTGGCCGCCCAGCAGGTACCCGTGCGCAGCATCGCCGAAGCGAAGGGAGTGACCAACGGCTACGGGTTCGGTATCGCGTCGAATCAGGCGCTGGCAGACCCGAAGCGCAACACTGCGCTGGCCGACTTGTTGGTGCGCTTCGACAAGGCGGCTCGGTGGGCGCAGGCCCACCCGCAAGAGTGGGCCGAAAGCTACGCTGCCGCCGTAGGTCTCGACCTACAGGTTGCCGCCGTGTCCCAGGGTCGCAGCCTGCGATTGCCCACTGAGCTCAACGACGCCGTAGTGGCGTCTGAGCAGCGGCTTGCCGACCTGTTGGCCGCCGCCGGTCAGGTCCGGTCCTCGCCCAAGTTCGCCGACTGGGTAGACCGTCGCTACACCGACGCCGTCCGCCCGTATCTGATCAGCACCAACTAGGAAGGTCCTGATGCCAGCGAAGTTCTTCTGGTTCCTGCCCACCAACGGCGACAGCCGCTCCATCGTCGGTGCCTCCCACGCGTCGACGCATCACACCATCCCTGACGGATACCGCGAGCCCAGCCGCCGCTACCTGGCCGAAGTGGCCCGCGCCGCCGACCGGCTCGGGTATGAAGGCGTTCTCACCCCGACGGGCACCTGGTGCGAAGACGCCTGGCTTACCGCCGCTGCACTGCTGGCCGAAACCGAACGGCTGAAGTTCCTGGTCGCGTTCCGCCCGGGGCTGGTGCCCCCCACGCTCGCCGCACAGCAGAGCGCGACGTTGCAACGGTTCTCGGAGGGCCGTGTTCTGCTCAACGTGGTCAGTGGGGGAGACGACGGCGAGCAGCGGCGGTTCGGTGACTGGCTGAGCCACGACGAGCGCTATGCCCGCACCGGCGAATTCCTGCGTGTCGTGACATCGGTGTGGACGCAGGACTCGGTGGACTTCCGCGGCGAGTACTACACGGTGAAGGATGCGCGGGTATCCGCACCGCCGAACCCGTTGCCCCGGATCTACTTCGGCGGTTCGTCGGCAGCGGCATTGCCGATCGCCGCAGAGTTCGTCGACGTGTACCTCACCTGGGGCGAGCCACCAGAGACGGCGGCCGCCAAGATCGATCGAGTCCGCGCGCTCGCTCAGGAACGGGGACGCAGCGTGCGCTTCGGCGTCCGGTTGCACACGATCAGCCGTGACACCTCGGCCGCGGCATGGGCAGTCGCTGAGGAACTGGTGTCTGAGCTGTCCGCAGAACAGATCGCCAAAGCGACCGCCCTGCACTCGGTTTCGCAGTCTGAGGGGCAGCGGCGAATGACTGCGCTGCATGGCGGCCGCATCGACAAGCTCGAGATCTACCCGAATCTGTGGGCCGGTGTCGGGCTCGTCCGCGGCGGCGCCGGCACCGCCCTGGTCGGCAGCCACCAAGAAGTAGCGAACCTGATCTGGGAGTATCACACGCTCGGCTTCGACGAGTTCATCCTGTCCGGGTATCCCCACCTCGAAGAGGCCTATTGGTTCGCCGAAGGGGTTATGCCCCTGTTGCGGCGCAAGGGCGTTGCCTAGAGGGCCAGGCGGCGAGGCGCTCGACGACGTCGAAAGTCGGCTAACAGACGAACTTTTCGCCGATGTCGGGCGGCGGTGTAACCTGCTTGGCACAGCCGAACGCCACGATGCCTGCGTCGCTGAACCGGGCTGCCGACTGATGCGCGAAATTCACACAGTACAGGCCTGTCTCATCGTCGCGGCATTGATAGTCACCGAACTTCAGCGAGCTGCCGTACGGCAGCTGCGGACCGTCACCGGCGGTGAATCGGCCCGGGTCGCCGTGAAGCCCGCCGACGGTGATCGACGCGCCGTCGAAATCGACCCAGCCGCCGATCCATTCGGTATACGCGTCCGGCGGCCGTGGCGGCGGATCCGTCAGCTTGACAAGGCATGCCAGCGCGCCGCCGCTGTACTTCGAATCGGTCATGCAGGTGGCCTTAGCTGACGGCGTGACGAACGCGACATCGTCGCCGAGTTGTGTGCTGGTGCCGTCCTGGCTCGCGGTGTGATAGGTCCCGATATCCGCGGGCGTGCCCGCCGCGATCCAGGAGACCACGTCGGCGACCGGTGTGTCGGGCCCGGGCGCAGCTTTTGGGGCGCGCGCCACGCCAGGTGATGTCGGAGCAGCTGAGGCAGTGGACGGCGGCATCGGCGACGCCCCCGGCCGGGAATGTCCTCCCGTGGTCTGGGAGCAGCCCGTCAGTACCAGCAGCGCGACGACGGCCGGGCCGGCTTTGCGCATGGCTGCAACCGTATCGGGCCGCACACGCGTTTGCGGTCAGGCGCGCGCCGGGGCGAGTCGCGCCAGACGGGCGCCCACAGGTTCGCTACCGTCAGGGGATGGCCGAACGCAACGTTCGCGTGAACACCACGAGCGGCACGGTTGAGGGCTTCGCCAGCGGTGGCGTACACCGATGGCGATCGATCCCGTACGCGCGCCCGCCCGCTGGCCCGTTGCGGCTGCGCGCTCCGCTGCCGGCTACGCAGTGGCGCGGGGTCCGCTATTGCCAGGATTTTGCGTACTGCGCACCGCAACGCCGCAGGTACACGATGGTCGGCGTCAACAAGTACCAGCCGATGAGCGAGGACTGCCTCACGGTCAACGTGGTCGCACCGTCGACGCCCACTGACGAGCCGCTGCCGGTGCTGTTCTTCATCCACGGTGGTGGCTACATGCTGGGCAGTTCCGCAACACCGATCTACGACGGCGCCGCCTTCGCCCGCCGGGGCTGCGTGTACGTATCGGCCAACTACCGTCTGGGCGCGCTGGGCTGCTTGGACCTGTCGTCGCTGTCCACCGGCGAGCATCCCATCGACGGCAACCTGTTCCTACGCGATCTGGTCCTCGCTCTGCATTGGGTACGAGACAACATCGCGGCGTTCGGCGGGGATCCGGACCGGGTCACGATATTCGGAGAAAGCGCCGGCGCTCACGCCGTCGCGACCCTGTTGGCGGTGCCTGCGGCGGGTGGGTTGTTCGCCGGAGCGATCGCTGAAAGCCCCGCGAGCGGGATGGTCCGCCGCGCGGATGCGGCGGCCCGTTTCGCTGAGCAGTTCGCCGATCTGCTGGGCGCCGGTCCCGGCGACGCCGCGGCCACCGTGATGCAGGCCGAGCCGTGGCGGATGGTCAAGGCGCTGGACCGGCTGCTCGACCAATCGGTGTCCGACCTCGCCGGCTCGTTCGCCATCGGGCCGACCGTCGACGGCGACTATCTTCCGCACGACCCGGTTGCGGCCATGGCCCGGGGCGAAGCACATCGTGTGCCGGTCATCGTCGGCAACAACGCCGAGGAAGGCAGGCTGTTCACCCGCTGGCTGAAGCTGATGCCCATGACGGAGCAGGTGATCGAACGGATGCTCGCCGACATCGACCCGGCTGCGCGCGAACGCATCACCGCGGCGTACCCGGACTACCCGGACCCGGACGCGTGCGTGCGACTCGGCGCCGACATGTGCTTCGGCGCCGCGGCCTGGCACATCGCCGAGGCACACAGCAAGCACACGCCGACGTGGCTGTATCGGTACGACTACGCGCCCAGGACGCTGAACTGGGCCGGGCTGGGAGCCACGCACGCCATGGAGTTGCTCGCGGTGTTCGACACGTACCGCACCAGATTGGGGTCGCTGCTGACGGTGGCCGCTGACCAGCGTTCGGCGTCGCGTGTCAGCAGAAACATGCAGTCACGCTGGCGGGCTTTCAGCCGCACCGGCGTCCCTGGGAAGGGTTGGCCGAACTACACCGAGGCCGACCGCGCCGTCATGGTGTTCGACCGCTCCTCGGCGGTGGAGTTCGATCCCACCCCGGCACGCCGTCAGGCGTGGGAGGGTTTCAGCCTGGTGCGGTGAGACGATCGGCATAGGGTCGTCGACATGGCCGCCATCGAGCCCCGGGCCCCGTTCGGCAACTACCAGTACGAGATCTATCTGAAGGGGATGGCCGGCGAGACGCCGCAGTTCCCGATGAGCTGGGCCGCCCTCGAGGCGGCAGGCTCGGCGGCAATGGACGCCGGTGCGCACGGCTACGTATTCGGCAGCGCAGGCACCGAAGACACCGAACGGGAGAACCGTGCGGCGTTCGGGCGTCAGAGGATCGTGCCGCGGATGCTGCGGGACGTGTCGGTCCGGGACATGCGCACCGAGATCTTCGGCGTCCTACATGATGCGCCGGTGTTACTCGCTCCGGTCGGCGTTCAATCCATCATTCACCCGGACGGGGAACTGGCGTCCGCACGTGGCGCCGCCGCGGCCGGCATCGGGTATGTCGCATCGACCGCCGCCTCCTACCCGATGGAGGAGATCGCCGCGGCCGGCAGCGACGTGCCCAGGTTCTATCAGCTGTACTGGCCGAAGGATCCGGAGCTGTGTGGCAGCTTCATCGCACGCGCGGAAGCCGCGGGCTACAGCGCCCTGGTGGTCACACTTGACACCAACCTCCTGGCTTGGCGTCCGCGCGACCTGCAGACCGCTTACCTGCCGTTCCTGCAGTCAATCGGAATCGCGAACTACCTGTCCGATCAGGTGTTCAGGGCCGCACTGCCGGCGCCGCCGGAGGAGAACCCGACGGCGGCGGTCCTGCACTTCGTCAGCGTGTTCAGCAATCCCGCCGTCAGCTGGGACGACCTCGACACCCTGAGGGCGCTGACCTCGATGCCGATCTTGCTGAAAGGGGTTCTTCATCCCGACGATGCCCGCGTGGCCCGCGATCGCGGTGTGCAGGGTGTGGTTGTCTCCAATCACGGGGGGCGCCAGGTCGACGGCGCGATCGCGGCGCTGGACATGCTGCCCGACGTCGTCGACGCCGTGGGCGGTGACTTGACTGTGTTGTTCGACAGCGGGATTCGCAGCGGCGCCGACGTGGTCAAAGCGCTTGCGTTGGGGGCGCGCGCGGTGCTGGTGGGTCGGCCCTATCTGTGGGGGCTTGCGCTCGGCGGCGCCGACGGCGTCGAACAGGTGATCCGAAACCTGCTTTCTGAAGTCGACCTCACACTGGCGCTTTCGGGACATGCGTCGCCGCGCTCGCTCAATCCCGGTGTGCTACGGGCCCGCTCAACCTAGGGTGGTTCTCATGCGCACCGGCCAGACCAGCACTGCGGGCCGCCCGTTGACCGTGGTCGACTGGCCAACGAGTTGCTGGCGGTCTATCACCACGCTTTGGGCCGGGCCGACCAGATGTTCATTGACGATGATCGAACGCCACTGCGAATACGTGCTCGAACCGACGTAGTGACGGCCTTGCCGGAAGGGATTGTGGTGCAACCGCTTCAGCCAGAGGGTTCCGATGAGTCGGCACACCCGCACGGCGCCGAGCCGATGTGGAACGAAAGCTGGTACTGCGACTTCGCCGACCCGCATCAGGGCATCGGCGGCTACGTCCGGCTCGGGTTGACACCGAACGAAGGCGTGGCATGGCTGACCGCACTGTTGTGCGGTCCGGGGCGGCCGACTGTCGCGGTGATTGACTTCGCGGCACCGCTGACCGGTGATCCGTTCGCGCTTGCCACGGATCGGTACGAGTTCACTCATTCGGTTCCGATGCCGCTACAGACATACCGTGTCGGGCTGAGCGGGCGTGGCGAGGCGTTCGACGATCCGGCTGCGCTGCTGCGGGGGGAATGCGGCCGGGCGGTCGAGGTGAGCATGAACCTGGTGTGGACCACGGCCGGCACGCCCTACCGATACCGCGTCACCACTCGATACGAGATCCCTTGCACGGTGGCCGGAACGGTTATTGCCGACGGGCAGCGGATCGATGTCGACGCGGTGCCCGGCCAGCGCGACCATTCGTGGGGCGTACGCGACTGGTGGAGCATGGACTGGGTGTGGAGCGCGTGGCACCTGGACGACGGAACCCACCTGCACGGCTTGGATGTGCGACTGCCCGCCGGGCCGCCGATCGGCATCGGCTATGTGCAGGAGCCGGGCGCCCCGCTGACCGAGCTGAAGGCGGTGACCATGCGTGAAGCATTTGCCGACAGCGGCTTACCCTTGTCCCCCACGCTGACACTGAACCCCCGCGCCTTGGACCTTGCCGCCGACATCCAGGGCCACGCACCTCTGCGGCTGGTGGCTCCTGACGGCCGGGTTTCCCTGTTTCCGCGAGCATGGGCGACAGTCAGCACGCCCGACGGCCGTCGCGGCGCCGGCTGGATCGAGTGGAATCGCCACCAGGAAACGTGAATTCCCGCCGGCGTTACATCACGTTCGGCGCCGCAATCCTGGTGAGCGGCGTACTCAGCGGGATTGCCGGCGGGGCGACGACAATCCTGGTCCGCGTGATCGAGCACGTCACTTACGGCTACAGTGAGGGCCCACTGCTCGTCGGGGTGCTCGACACGACGATCGACAGGCGGATAGCAGGCCCGGCGATCGGCTGCGCTCTGGCCGGCGCAGGGTGGTTTCTGTTGCGGCGCAGGGCAGCTGTGCCCAGTCTGACGGAGTCGATCCGTGAGGACCGGCCTTTCGAGCACCAACCGATGGCAATCGACGCGCTGCTGCAGGTGCTGGCCGTCGGCTCGGGTGCATCGCTCGGCCGTGAGCAGGCGCCGCGGCTGTTCGCGGCGGCTTTCACCGAGCGGGTGATCCGGCGAAGCTCGCTGTCGGCGCAGCACCAGCAGATTCTGCTCGGCAGCGCGGCAGGCGCCGGCCTCGCGGCGGTTTACAACGTGCCGGCCGCAGGGGCACTGTTCGCCCTTGGCATCGTGCTCAACAGCTGGCGGCCGCTGGCCGTGCTTGTCGCGGTGGCGACGTCGTCGATCGCCACCGTCACAGTGTGGCCGATCACCCATGGTGTCGCGTCTTTCGTCTGGCCGGACACCGAATACACCTGGAAGGCGCTGCTGTTCGCGATCGCGGCGATGCCGATCGGCATGCTCGTCGGCACGGGATTCACATGGCTGGTCGACTACGCCAAGCGACACGCGCTGAAAACGTCGTGGCTGCTGATCCCGGCGATCGGGCTCGCCGGCCTGGTCACGGGCATTTGCTCGATCTGGATGCCGCAGCTGCCCGGCAACGGCAAGAGCATCATCCTGGAGACGTTGTCCGGCGGCGACACGTTGATTCCCGTCGCGGCGGTGATGCTGCTGAAGCCGCTGCTGACCGCGCTGTTCCTCCGGGCCGGCGCTGTCGGCGGTTTGCTCACCCCCGCATTGTCCACGGGGGTCGCGACCGGCGCCGTCGGTGCGCTGCTGATCAATCAGCTCGGCGGCCACGCCAACATCCCGACGTTCGGGTTGATTGGCGGCGCCGCGGTGCTCGGAATCACGCAGCACGCACCGGTTTTCGCCGCGGTATTCACCGCCGAGCTCACCCATCCTCCCGTTGCGGTGTGGGTAATGCTGTTGCTGGCGGCGGTCGGCGCGCACGTCATCCACTCGGCAGCCATCCGCCGCGACGGCAGGAAGGTCCCCGCCGAGCGGTGAGCCACAGCGCCGACGACAACGTCACAAAGACGCAATGAGTGACTCGGGTGCCGACGGGTATCCGGCAGCGGTGAGTGAAAACGATTTTCGCACAGGCGACAAGGTGACCTGGAAGAGCCACGGCAGCACGGCCGAGGGAACAGTCGAAGAGAAGATCACCTCGGACACGAAGGCGGCGAGGTGGACCGTGCGCGCGTCAACAGGCGACCCTCAATACCGGGTGCGCAGCGACAAGAGCGGCAACGACGCGATGCACATGCCCGAGGCATTGCGGCCGAAGAGAGACTGACCGTCACTCACAGCAGATGAGCGCCGCCGTCGTCGAGATCGTGGCGGCCCAGGCCCATCGGGGTGTTCGCCGGGATGTCACCCTCGGCGACGACGAGCCGGGTCAGCGGCGTCAACGCCTGGAATAACGCCTCGACCTCGTCGTCGTCGAGCGCGTCCAGTGCTGAGAGCGCCAATGTATCTGTGGTGTGTTCGATGTGATCTTTCAACTCACGGCCGGCAGTGGTGAGCGCTCCGTTGGCATCGAGCAAGCCTCGCGCCGCCAACCGCCGCTGGTACGTGTTCCAAGAGGTTTCGTCGTAGTGGCGGGCACGTGCGATGTAATCGCGCTCCACCTTCCCCGCCGCGGCGTGCAGCAGATTGGACTCTCGTCCGGATACGCCTGCAGCGGCCAGCACTGCGACGTGGCCGTCACCGCGATGTTCGCGCAGCAGAGTGGCGGCGTGCCACAGGATGGCCACCGGCTCGTCCGGCCAGGGCAGCGCCGTATTGGCGGCGAACAACGGCCTGCCGTCAGCACTGGCGTGGCGGACGGCCCTGGCGGCCAGTTCTGCGGCGGTCCGGACGTCGTCGTTGTCGTCGTTCACCCCGCACCGGCGCAACGCGGCCACCGCCGAGGTGGCCCGCGTCCGCAGTGCCGCGTCCGGACCGGCGACTTCCCATGCCGCAGGCAGCGCCTTGGCCACCCGTTGCGGCGAGAAGTTGTAGAAGACGGCAGTCACTACCTCGGTCGGTACGATGCCCAGCGGTGCGGACCGGGCGGCGAAATACCCCATCCAAAAGCCGCGGTATCCCAACGCATCCAGTGCTGAGCGGGCCTCCGGGGCGAAATAGGTGACGGCGTGCAGGGGCTCGAAGCGATCGAAGAATCGCCGTGCCAGTTCCGATTGCCGGGCCACTTTGGCAGTTAACCACGAATGATCTCACAGAATGCCGAGGTTTTGCCGAACGGGTGGTGCGCCGGCTCAGCAACGATTTCGGATCAACATCGGCATGAACTACAAGCCAGTGTGTCCCCGAGGATGCTCCGCACCAGAACATCTCGGATCAGCTGGCCGAGGGCCGCCAACCGCACGAATGCGTCGCGTGCTGCTCCCGCCGAAGACCTGGCGAAGCCTCCGTGCGTAAAGCGGTGCGTCCGAAGAGGTGATCGGGTAGGCATTAAGCCATGCGCGCGCCGATCGTCGTCATGGGAGTGTCGGGATCCGGCAAGTCGACAGTCGGGGCGGCCCTGGCGCAGCGCCTGAGGGTGCCGTTCGCCGATGCGGACGACTTCCACCCCGCGGCAAACATCGCGAAGATGACCGCCGGACAACCCCTCGACGACGACGATCGCTATCCCTGGCTCGAGGCGATCGGCGAGTGGCTCGCCGAGCATCCCCATGGGGGTGTGATGAGCTGTTCGGCACTCAAACGCGAGTACCGCGACCAATTGCGGCGACACTGTCCTGCAGTCGAGTTCGTGCATCTGAGCGGATCGCCGGAGGTGATTGCGGCTCGACAGGCAAGCCGGCCCGGCCATTTCATGCCCGCCGCGCTGATGGCGTCGCAGTTCGCCACCCTCGAACCTCTGCAACCCGACGAGCGAGGCGTGACCATCGATGTCGCCCAGGACATCGACTCCATCATCGCAAGCTATCTGGCACGTGCAGGAGAACAGGAGAACTGATGACTCCGGCCACCGTCGTGCTCGCCGCAGACCAACCGCAACCGATTGCCCCGGGTTGGCAACTCATTCTCGCCGCACTCGCCGGCATCGCAGTGATCGTCGTGCTGATCACGGTCGTCAAGCTGCACCCGTTTCTGGCGCTGATATTCGGTTCGGTGACTGTCGGCCTCGTCGCGGCGGAAAACGCGGGCAAGGTCCTGGACTCGTTCGGCAAGGGATTCGGCGACACCGCGACCGGCGTGGGTATTTTGATCGCCCTCGGTGCGATGTTCGCCAAGCTGCTCGCCGATTCCGGCGGGGCCGACGAGATCGTCGACACCATCGTGGGCCACGCCTCGGCCCGGTCGCTGCCGTGGGCGATGGCACTTGTCGGGGCGATCATCGGCCTGCCGATGTTCTTCGAAATCGGTGTGGTGCTGTTGGTTCCGGTGATCTACCTTGTTTCGCGGCGCTCGCAGCTTCCGCTGATCGCGGTCGGTATTCCTGCGCTGGCCGGCCTGTCGGCCATGCACGGGCTGGTACCGCCGCACCCCGGCCCGCTCACCGCGATCGGCTTGCTCAAGGCCGATCTCGGTGTGACCCTCGCGCTCGGTATCGCCGTCGCCGTGCCGACAGTGGTCATCGCCGGTCCGTTGTTCGGCAAGCTCGCCGCACGCTGGGTTCCTGTCGGGGCGCCGAGCACGTTCAGCGCCGACGACTTCGCGAGCGACCTCAAGCGGCGGCCCTCCTTTGCCAGCACGCTTTTCAGCATCCTTTTGCCAGTGGCGTTGATGTTAGGAAAGGCCCTCGTCGACATCTTCATCAATGATCAAAACAATGTGGCCCGACAGGTGTTCGACGTGCTGGGCCGGCCGCTGGTTGCGCTGCTGATCGCCGTCGTGGTCGGTATGTTCACGCTGGGCCGGGGCGCGGGCATGACACGGGATGAGCTGATGAAGTGCGTCGAGTCCGGTCTGCCGCCGGTCGCGGGCATCATCCTAATCGTTGCCGCCGGCGGCGGCTTCAAGCAGGTGCTCGTTGACAGCGGTATCGGCACACTTCTTGCCGACTGGGCCAAGAACGTGCACATCTCGGTGATCCTGCTTGCCTGGTTGCTCGCGGTGTTCATCCGGCTGGCCACCGGTTCGGCCACGGTGGCGACAATCACCGCGTCGTCGTTGATGCTGGGGTTGGTCGAGGGTCTGAGCACCGGGCAGGTGTCGCTGGTCGTGCTGGCCGTAGGTGCAGGCTCCCTCTTCTTCTCCCACGTCAATGACGCCGGATTCTGGCTGGTGAAGGAGTTTTTCGGGCTGACGGTCGGTCAGACCATCAAGTCATGGTCGCTGATGGAAACGGTGTTGTCGGTGAGCGGGCTGGCGTTCGTGCTGCTGCTGGGTCTGGTCGTCTGACACGGACCGCTTAGCGGCCGTCTGCAGCGGCCTCCCGGACCTCGACCTCGCCGCCACGTGCGGGAGGCGCTCGGCAGCATCCCCATTCACACCGTGTTGGGGTACCCATGCCGCCGAGGCCCAAATCGCTGTGGCGCGCTGGCGCCGAAGAATCATGCGGCACAAGGCAATCAGTGCAGCGATGCTTTCACCTACTTGAGCTTCTTGCGGGCTTTCTTCTGCGCCTTCTTCGCGGCCTTGTCCGCGCGCTTGCGTGCCGTTTCTGCGAGTTCGCCCCCGCGGTCCCGTGCGGTGTCGGCCAGTTCGGCGCCACGCTCACGCGCCACACCGGCCAAAACGACACCGCGCTCTCGCGCGGTTTCAGCCAGTTCGGCACCTTTTTCACGGGCCACTTCGGCCAACTCCGCTCCGCGTTCGCGGGCGACGTCAAGCAGCGGCGCGGCCCTCTCGCCGGCAACGTCGGCGAGTTCGCGGCCGCGTTCGGCGCCGGTCTGCAAGCCGTGACTGACCTTTTCGCCGACCGCTCCAAGGACAGCCCCAGACGATGCCGCACCGACAGGCAATGCCGCCGAGACGGCCTTGGACGCTCGCTCGGCGGCCCGGCGAGAGCGCCATCCGAGCGAGGGTTTGCCTTGGGTGTCGACTGACGCGATCATCAGGCCGCCGATCAGGCTCAGATCAGTCAAAAATTCACGACGCTGCTCGGCCTTGCGCGCAGGATCGGACTCCGTCCAGAAAAGGTGCCCGCCAAGGCTGCCCGGAACGACAGTGAGGGCCAGCGCGGCTGACGCCACGCGGGGCAGCTTTCCGCTGGCCAGCAGCAGCCCGCCGCCGATCTGGACGGCCGCATTCACGCGCGCCAGCGTTTCGGGGTCCTGGGGCATCTTCGTCGCGGCCGGCTCGGGCAGCTTACGCAGCCCCTCGACAGTCGGTCGCGCGGTCTCGGCGGCCTGCGCAGGACTGCGAAGCGCCTCGATACCTTGGCCGATGAACACTGCTGACAGAAGCGGTCGCGCAACTCTGCGAATTAGCATGATGCTCGAATGCCCTTCCTCGGCGGTTCGCAAACCAGCGCACGAACCTACCCAGAGGCGCGACCTGAGATGCGCAGAATCAGCGGCACGGTAATCCAGAAGATCAGGAAGGCCGCCGCGGAGACTGTGCCGGCGATCCAGCCGGCCGCCGACCCCCATACGGCGCTGAAGATCACGATGACCACACCGACGACTGCGGTGCCGAGCAGCAACAGCCCTGCGATCGCACACCAATGCGCCGTCCTTACCAGGGTGTCGAGGCGGTGCTGGCGAAAGAGCACACGGTGCATGCCGACCGGCGCCACCAGCAGCACTGTCGACGCGGGCGAAAGGCCACCGTGAACAGGTACACGACACGCATCGTGTGGTCCAGCAGAGTGAAACCCTGCTGAAAGGCAACGTCAGCAAAAAACCTGTAAGAAGTTGTGCACCGGTCTGGGTAACTCGCAACTCCTGCAGCAAGTTTGACCAATTGCGGTCAAGCCGTTCAGCTTCGGTCTCGCGGTGTGAGGCCAGCGTGATGCCGCCGGTCAGCGCGATGTCGCCGCCGGGTTGTCCTTCAATTCCCGAACGGCATCGACCGGGTCACCTGCGAGCACGTCCTGCGGTTGCGGATCGAACCAGTCGTCGAGCATTTCGATCGAACCGTCGAGGGTGATGTTCTGTGTGATGACGAGCTCGCGCACATAGAGGAAGACCCGGACACAGCGCCGGACCCATCGCTCATGTCCGTCGTGAGACCACGGCCGGCCTTCGTCGCCGGACAGGCCGTGCGTGCGGCGGCGCTCTTTCATCTCGGCTTCGAAAACGTGACGCACGCCTTGCTGAAGTTCGTCGCGGACGCGCCGCTCGCGCTGACGAAATCTCGACCAGTAGTTGTCGTCGAATTCCTCGACAATCTGAAAGGTCCAACGGCCGTAAAGCGCACGGCCCACCAATTCGGTTTCGAGCCGGTCCTAGCGCGTCGTGGCCGGCTTCGCCGAGCTTGTCACACGCGTTGCCGAGAAGCAGATCCGCTCGCCCCATCAATTGGTGAAACAAATACAGCTCCCCGCGCGCCTGTTCCACCCATTCCAGCGCTTCGGAAACGGCGCCGACCGCTTCCACCGTCGCGTCGTCGAGGCCGTTGGGGCGCCTGCTTAATTCTCGCTTCGCTGCATCAGACGGGGCCATTTTGCTCTTCGTACTGCTGACTCGACCTACTGCGCGCGGCCCCGGACGGCGTCTTCGTGCCAGGTCACAGCCCACGGTCGACGGGCACTTCACAGAAAACGAACGATCGTGGCTGTTGGGGTATCGAGGTGGCGACGGGCGGGTCTAGGGGATGTGACATACATCAAGCGGAGAACGTGATCTAGCTCATTGCCGCTTGCGGCTTCAGCGCCGATTCTGAGGCCTTTAATCATCGGAATCATCAAACCGCGTTGGGGGAGACCCATGGCTGAAACGCCGAGCGATTTCGCATACGCGTGTGACTTGACGCTCGATGAAGCGCGTCGTCGGTCCGCCGTTCTTGAAGCGATCGGAGACGACTGGGACCCGGTTCAGGTGCTGGCGGAGGAAGAGCGTGCCTGGGACATGTTGTACTCGGGTCTGGACGACAACCAGCAGCGGATCTACGACGAACTGGTGAGCGCGGGTGTGCTCCCGGATCGGGCAATGAACCGTGCTGCCGATTGATCCGGATGCCGATCGGGGACGCCGCGCCTGGCTGCCCTGCCCGCATTGCGACCACGGCAGAAACTGTGCCGATTGCCACAGCACGCGCAACTGTGGAGACCACTGGCTATATCTTCTGAGCAATCGGGCCTGGGTGGTGCACCTACAGTGCCCGACGTGCGGCGAAGTGTGGAGCGCGGACACTTCTCGGCGTCGCGGCCGGGCGTGGCGCAAGGCCTCCTGACCGCTACACATCGATTGGTATGCGACCGTGGCGATGATCCAACCGCGTCGTCCACCACGCAGAAGTTTTCCTCATAGGAGACAGCTACCGCCTCAAAGACCGAAACCTCGGCGGGCGCCCGCGGCCACCAAACAACCCTTGCCGCACGGGGTCGGGACGGGGGTCAGTCGCCGCCGATGTTGTGTGCGAATTTGGGTTGCCGGTGGCCGGTGAGTTCTGGCAGTGAGTCCCAGCGTCCGGCCATCGTCATCAGCAGTGCTCCTCCGCTGCCTCGGACTTCAGGACCGTTGCCGTGCGACCAGTCCAGGTCCGTGGTCACCAGCCGCACCCCACGGGCGCGCCAAGCCCCGCGCACGGCTGGGGCGGGTGTGGCGTAGTCAAGCACGGCGCGCAGTCGTTGCGGCGGGATGGTGCGCGGCGACCGTCGCGGCGAGCAGGGCCGGAGCCCCGAGGTTGACGGTGATGGTCTTGTCGAAGAACCCGGGATCGGTCGCGAGTGAGTGGCTGCTATACGAGTTCGACCCGCACAGTTCGTCGGCCGGCAAGGCCGAGGCGATCGAGACCTACGAACCCGCCCCCCACTTATCGGCCCCCGTCGTGGTCGAATGGGGCAGACACGTCGACCACGGGGGCGTTGCATGGCTGGTGATGCAGGCAGAACGTCGAACTCACTGAGCGCTCCGGCCTTCACGGGTCACCGACCGACCACTTCGGGAGATTTTTCGGTCGAAACCCACGGAATCGCCCCGATCGGCGAGGATCAGCGCTACGGCAACCCGGCACGATTGTTCACGGTCTGGTTCGCGCCACAGGTCACCATGACCGGCGTCTTCACGGGCACGCTGGCCGTCGCACTCGGGCTCGGGTTCTGGCTGGGCCTGGCGGCCATGATCATCGGCACAGTCCTCGGCTCCCTGCCGGTGGCGTACCTGTCGACGTGGGGTCCCCGCACCGGCACCGCACAACTGCCGAACTCGCGGATGGCATTCGGTGCCTGGGTCGTCGTTCCGGCGGTGCTGCAATGGCTTTCATCGATCGCATGGGACGGGCTGGTGGGCCTGTTCGGTGGGGAAGCCCTCGCCGTGCTGCTCGACATTCCGTTCTGGGTGGCCGTACTTATCGTGCTCGCGTTGCAGGGTGCGGTCGGGTTCTTCGGCTACGAGCTGATTCACCGGGTGCAGGCGGTGCTCACGGTCGTCCTGTTTGTCACGTTCGTGGTATTCGCGATCAAGCTCGCAGGCGGCCATCAAGTGACGACGCCAGCCAGTGCCAAGGGGACCGACCTGATCGGCGCGTTCATCCTCGAGGTCACCATCGCACTGAGCCTGGCGATTTCGTGGGCCAGCTATGCGGCCGACTTCAGCCGCTACCTACCCGCCACCTCATCGCGGATCCGGGTTTTCGCCTACACGGTTGCCGGGTTGGTGTCGTCCTATGTATTCGTCCAAGCCATCGGTATTTCCGCGGCCGGAGTGCTGTCCGATCAGACCGCTCTCGGTGTCAAGTCGGTCGTAGGCGGCGGTGTTCTCGCAGCAGCGGCCCTGTTGGTGATCGCGCTCGCCTCGGTCGGGTCATGCGCGATGAACGACTACAGCGGATCGCTTGCGTTGCAGACCCTAGGGGTGCGGGTGCGGCGGCCGGTCTCGGCGGTGGTCGTGACGGTCGCGGCGTTCGCGCTCATTTTATGGCTGCATGCCGCCGACACCGCAAAGCGATTTCAGGATGTGCTGCTGCTCGTGAGCTACTGGATTCCCGCGTTCATCGCCGTGATCGTCATCGACTGGCTGTTCCGAGTCAGGGGACGTTGGACCCTCAACCCCGCCGACGAGCCGACGGACGGGCCCGCTGCGCTCGCTGCGCTGCTCGCATTCGTCGCGGCGTATCTCGCTGCCATCCCGTTCATGAATACGTCGCTCATCGAAGGCCCGGTGGCTCGGGCGTGGCATGGAGCCGACGTCGCCTACTACGTCAATTTCATCGTCTCGGCGCTTCTCTACGGGGGCTACCGGTTGATGAGTGTGCGCCGAGCATGAGCCCGCATTGAAATGCAGCCGTTCGGCTGCCTATAGTGCATCATGCAGTCAACCGGCTGCATGTTGGGATGGACGAGATGGACCAGGTGTTCAAGGCGTTGGCCGACTCCAGTCGGCGCAGGCTGCTGGATAGCCTCAACGCCCGCAACGGGCAGACGCTCACGGAGCTCTGCGCCGGCCTTTCCATGGCGCGGCAATCGGTGAGCAAGCACCTGGCGGTGCTCGAAGAAGCCAATCTCATCACGACGGTGTGGCGGGGGAGGGAGAAGCTGCACTACCTCAACGCCGAGCCGATCAACGCCATCGCCGACCGTTGGATAAACCAGTACGACCGCGCGCGGGTACAGACGCTCGCGGACCTGAAAACAGCATTTGAGTCAGAGGCCATGGGCAACAACGCGTTTGTGTACACCACTTACATCACGACCCCGCCGGAGCGGCTCTGGCGCGCGCTGACCGATCCGGCGTTCTCCCGCGGCTATCTGGGGTTCGCGATCGAGTCGGATTGGCAGGTCGGATCAACGTATGTGTGGGACCAGGACGGCCTGAAGATCGAACATCCCGAGCAGGTGATTCTTGAGTCCGAGCCCTACCGGCGCTTGGCGTTCACCTTCCACACGTTTGTGCCCGAGTTGCTCCAGGTGGCGGGGCTGGACGAGGACACGCTCGCGAAGGCCGCCGCCGAGCGGCGATCCAAAGTCACGTTCGACCTCGAGCCGCACGGTGACACCGTCAAGCTGACGGTGATTCAGGACGACTTCGAGCCCGACAGCACCGTGCGGCAGCTCATTTCCCGCGGCTGGCCGATCAGGCTCTCGAACCTCAAGACCCAACTCGAGCCGTCATCCTCAGGCGAGGCGGTGCGCACGTGAACCAGTTACCGGACACAGCACCGTCCCCGATCAGGAGCGGCGGTAACGAATGCGCGATCGGGGGCTTAGTGCGCGACCGGAATAGCCATCGGGGCTGGCCCCGGGCAGTGAGAAACGTCTCACGACCGATCACCCGGCTCGAACGGTAGATGCCTGCAAATTGTCGCCCACGCGAAACGGCGTGGTGTCAAGCACCCAGCTTATGAACTGCGGTGATCGGGGGCATCGGACGCTTCGGCCCGCCGAGATTGCCGAGAAGAATGCCGTACCCATTGCTGCGAAGGCTGATCCTGAGGGCCTCGCTCGGCGGATGGTCGGTTAACCAGCCGCGCAGGGCAACCTTTTGTGCTTCAACCGACTTATCACTGATCTGTAGGGCCCGCAGCAGCGCCGGGACCGACGCCGGTGCGCCAGTTTCCCCCTGCCGCGGCACTTCACCAATGGCTTTGCGCATAGGGCGAGGATAGAGCCAAAATCGTTATTAAAGCTTACGGTTGTGACAATTAACTATGAGGATTTGGCCAGAGGTCCAGGGGCGGGTCCAGAATTCGTCAGTCGGCGTACGGCCTGGAATCCACGGGTGCAGTCCCTACTGACGAGGCCAGGGGACCGTCCCGGGCCACAGGGGTCTTGAACGTCGGCGTGCGTCGGGCCTTGGACGCCGACACGCTGGTCGGGCAGCCATCTGCCTTTGTGCAAGCGGCGATCCTTGCTGATGCGGAGGACCGGGCACCCGCGGCCTTTCTGGTGACGTCGGTGCTGGAATCCCAGCATCGTCCAGAGCTCCGCCAGAGCGCCGATGGCGCGTTGAAGGCCAACAGAGAATTCATCAGCTGGGCGGTCGACGCCGCCATCGCACACCGCGAACTTCACACCGACACCGAAACCGCGCCCCTTGTTGAAATGCTGGTGGTAATGGTCTGGGATGGGCTTGTATGCCGGCTTCGTCGGGAACCGGAAACGCCTTCATGTGATCACCGATCAGTTCGGTCAGCTGCTGGACGGTAAGCTGTGGGAGCTCGACCGCTAACTGCGGCAGTACGCCGCTGCTGCAACGCTTTTCGTCGCCCGCGCAGCTCAGCGCGACGCACCGGCGGATATCGAGTAGTCTGAAGGGCGTTGGGCGCTGCCTCTATCCGGCTTGCGATGACGCACTGACCGCCGCCCTATCCGGATGATCTGCTATCGCGGTGCCCCATTCTGCGCCAGGAAGACGTATGACCCATTCTCGCCACAGCCGCTGGCATCTTCTCGGCCACCTGATCGCGACTATTCTGCTGGTGGTCGTCGCCGCGATCGCGGTCTGGATGGTTCTCGGTTCCGATGCGCCGTCCGGCAATACGGGATGGGGAGTACCCGCACTCACCTCAGGCCGATTCTTTTGACTCACAACCCCGTGCCGCACGCGAGACGGAACGGGCGCTGACGTCAGGCGCACCACGGATTAGAGTGCACCGACACGTTCCTGTCTCCGTCAACCCGAAGTCGTGGAGAAGCCGTCTAATGAAGATGCACGCCGACGACGGTCAAATCGTGCCCCTACGAAGACTCCGCGCCGTTGTCGGCCAAACTCCTGCGGAACGGGACGCTCAAGACATACAAGGGCGTTCCACACGGTATGCCCACCACGGAGGCGCAGACGATCAACGCCGACCTGTTGGCCTTCCTGAAAGCGTGACTGCCACTTCACGACCGTGAACTCACTTGCGGGACTGCAACGCCTGCTGGCCGAACGACCCGAGCTCAACGGAGCCTTCCGGAAGTGCCACCTCGCCGGTTCCGACTCGGGAGCGCAGATATGCGAAAGTCTGCGCAGTCTGCGCGAACAGGTGCTCGCCCGCGCGCAGCGTAGGTCGCGGCCGATCGTCACGGGATGCGAACCGCGCTAACGGCCTCACGACGGTGTCGTAATCTACGTTGAAGAACAACGGGAACGAGTAACGCTCCTCCTTCACCTGGCGGACACGGTGCGTGGTGGCGATGAACTCGCCGTTCGTCCACAGCTCGAGCATGTCACCGATGTTGACGACGAAAGTGCCGGGAATCGGTGGCACGTCGATCCACTCGCCCGCACCGTTGAGCACCTCCAAGCCCGGTGCCGTCGGTTTCAAGAGAGTGAAGCACTCGTAATCGCTGTGCGCGCCGACACCCTCGCGGTCTTCCGCATCCGGGTTGTACGGGTAGTGGATCAGACGGAGTTGACTTGGAGTCTTGGTGGCGTGCCGGGCGAAAGTGTCGGGGTTTTCCCCGAGCGCAACCGCGAACGCCCGCAGCAGTCGTTGGCCGACCTTCAACACAGCGTGATAGTAAGCAGTCACCGCCTCGCTGAATCCGGGGATATCGGCCCAGACGTTCGGTCCCAGCATTGGATTACCGGCCCGATAGTCCGGATCATCGGCGGGCAGGTCCAACGCGGTATCGAATGCCTCTTTGAGGTCGGGTGTTTTGCCGGTGGGGCCCTCCTCGCCGATCGGGACGTAGCCCCGATGGCATCTCGACAGTCCGATGTACAGCCGCATCTTCTCCTCGGCGGGCAGCGCGAAGAACTGCTTCGCAGCGTCGAGCAATCGATCGAACAGGGCGTCGCTCACGCCGGCGCCGCTGATGTAAAGGAACCCCACCTCGCGTGCCGCTCTACCCAGTTGGCTCGCCACTGGTTGCCAGTCGGCGGGGTCCGGTGATTGCAAGACGCTGATGTCGACTACCGGAACTGAGGTGAAAGCGGGTGTGCCCCTCATGTCGTCACGCTCCTTGACTGTTCGACGCGTCGCGCGTCGCTGTAAAGCACTGCGGTTGCGATCTGATGTCGATGGCGGCCTGGACGCCGCGCTCGATAACTGCGCGCTGGGCGCGGATGACTAGGTCCACGAGCCGAACCGTTGATGCAACCGGCGGGTGAGCCGCGGCCACACCTTCGGATCATGGCCCGGCACCAGTTCGTAGCCCTTTGATGCGGCCAACTTCTTCAGCTTGCGGATCGGCTCCACGGTGTCCTCGGGCTGCACCCCGATGTATCCGCCGATCGGAAGTTCGCGGTCGATGTTCTCCACAAGATCCGCGGCGTCGAAGGCGAACACGAAGCCCCCGCCGCCGACGGACTCATCCAGATCGACGACGAAGCTCTGATGGCCCGGCGTGTGACCGTAGGTCGGCACCGCGGTGATCCCCGGAGCGATTTCGGCTTCACCGTCGGCCAGCCGCCATTCGATGCGGGGGTCGTCGAAGTCGATCCGCGCAATGGCGTTGTGTTCGGGCTCCGGGTGGTTCGACAGCCCGTAGTCAAGCTCGCGGCGTTGCGCGTACACCGGCACCGAGCCCGCGAACAGTTTCAGACCGCCTGCGTGGTCATGGTGCAGATGGCTGATGCCGACAGCGTGAACGTCGTCGATGTCGATTCCGATGTCGTGCAACGACTCCTCGATGGGCTCGCCGGCTCCGGGCAGCACCGGAATGTACTCCACCGTCGGATAGAAGCGGCGGTACAGCGCCGGATCTCTGATCAGTGCGGTGTTGAACCCGGTGTCCAGCAGCACCCAACCGCCGTCGGTCTGCAGCAGCACGCCGGGCACCGGCTCACGCATCCGCATGTGGGCCGGAGCGCCATACACCGACACCGACTTGGGCAGCTCCTCCCAGCCGAGCGTCAGCAGGATGATTCGGCGGACTTTTCCCACGCGATCATCCCACCGACAGCGGGGCGAGTCGCAGCGTATTCGGGTTCGTCACAACGTGTGCCTGTTCGACACCCTTCAGCCAGGGCTGTGCGACCACGAAGTCGTCGACGTCGGCGATGTTCATCCAGCAGCCCGTTGCGGTCGCTTCCGTCGCCGCATCCGCGAATGCTTGTGCTGCACCGGTCACCAGGCCCTGTGAGAGCGACGAGGTGATACGGGGTGATGAGCAGGTCAGGTAGTTCAAGCCGCCGTCGGGATCCCAGGAGATGTGTCCCCAGGTATAGGGCGACGGTGCGTCGGGCCACGCCGTCAAGGTCAGGATCTCCGGTGCGGACACGCCGTCCCCGCCGATCCAGCCGTAAATCTGCGACGTGGGATAGCTCTGCACTTTCGCGGTGATCCCCGCGGCCGCGAGCTGAGTCTGGATCAGGTTGCTGATCAGCTGGTTATCCGGATTGCTGGAGTCGTAGCCCACAGTGATCGTCTTCTGGTCGGCGGGCAACCCGGCCGCGATCTTGGTGAGCACGGACGGGTCGTGAGTGATCGACTGCTTGGCGAACTCGGCCGACATCATGTTTGGCGGATACACCTGCCCTGCGTTCTTTCCCCGGCCGAGGTACGTCTGTTTGACGAGGGCGTCCACATCAATCGCCTGCAGCACCGCTGAGCGGTTGGTTTGATCGGTGAGCATGCCCTTGTGCGGGTTGACGTAGAGGTAATTCGACATCATTGTCGGCAGCGAGTAGTGAGAGTATCTGCCGTTGTTCAGGTACGACTGCACCGCCGACGACGGCAGGTCATGCAGGATTGCGGCGATCTGGCCGTTGTTGAACTGCAGCTGCTGCGCGGACGCGTCGGTGATCACCGGGATGTCAACCTTCGTGAAATATGGTTTGGCGCCCCAGTAGTCCGGGAATGCGGCGAGGCCGTAGTGGGAGCCGACCTGGGCATCGGTCAATGTGAACGGCCCGGTTCCGAGGTCGTGGCTGGTCAGGTAGCTCTGCGCGTTGTCTGAGCCCGCGTACTTCTGCAGTCCGGTTGGGCTCAGCATGCGCGGACCGTACGGCGACGCCATGTAATCCAGGAACGCCGAGTTGGGCGCCTTCAACGTGATCGTGACACCGTTGTCTCCCTGCGTGGTAACCGAATCGACGTCCTTGACCATGTAGGCCGGTCCCTGATTCACGGCAACGCGCCGGTCGAACGACGCCTTGACCGCCGCCGAGGTGAACGGCGTTCCGTCGTGGAACTTCACGCCGTCGCGGAGTTTGAACGTGAACACCCTGTGGTCAGGCGACTCGGTCCAGTCGGTGGCGAGCAGCGGCTCGAGCGTCGGCTTGGCGGTGCCGGCGGCGTATTGCAGCAGGCCCTCGTAGAGGTTTGTGGTCAGCAGCAGGCCCTGGCTGGCATAGAAGATGTCGGGATCGGGAGGCTGTCCCGGGTCTTGCAGGAACGATAGGTGCAGCACCTTGTCGGTCGGCGCGGCATTGGGTGTGCCCCCTCCTCCTGACCCGCCGCAGGCGGCGAGTGTGAGCATCACGACCACGCTCGCGGCGATCAGCGCAAGCAACTTCCCGGATGCGGACTTCGAGGCGTGACTCATCGTGCTGCTCCTTCGAGGACGGGATCCGACGGTGAGGCGGTTGCCTTCAACTCTTCGAATACGGCGAGGATTTCTGCGGTGCTTCGGATCGCCCCGGTCTGCAGGTACTCCATCGCGTCGAGCGCCGCGTCATGACGGTATTGCGAAGAGCCGCCGACGCAGTCGGATACCACTCGCACGTAGTAATCGCGTTGATGCGCGTCGGCGAACGTGTAGTGCACGCACACGTCGGTCAGACCGCCGATCAGGATCAGCGTGGACGCACCAAGACCACGCAGTACGATCTCGAAATCGGTTCCGATGAAGCCGGAATAGCGGCGCTTGACGATGTGCACTTCCCCCGACCGCGGGCGCAGCGACGGCTCGAGGTCCGTGCCGAGTTGCCCTTCCACGCAGTGCACACCCTCGGTGCCGTCCAATTCGCGCCCGAAGTCAATGCCGCTGGGGCGGTGGACTTCCTGGAAGAAGACGACGGGAACAGCCGCGGCCCTGGCGGCTGCCAGCAGTTGCTCTGCCCGCTTGACCCGCTCGGTATGACCGCCCATCACCGCGATACCCGTGTCAGCGGCCGGAAGTCCACCGCCTTCCTGCATGTCGATCACGACGAGCACCGGAGTGCCCACCACAAGCGGCTGAGTTGGCACTGCACCTCCTAGACAGCGATTCGCGGATCGGCGGCCGCCTGCAGGAGGTCGACCGCGGCGTTGATGAGTACATAAACCACCCCGAGTATCAGGGTGACACCGGCGATTGCCGGAAAGTCCGCCACCGGGATACTCTGCGCGATGTATTGGCCGATTCCGGGCCAGCCGAATACCTGCTCCACGACAAGGACGCCGGAGAACATCAGCCCCACCTGCAGCCCGGTCATCGACAGCGCCGAGCCGACGACGTTGCGTAGCACGTGCCCGGCCACCACCCTGTTCTCGGAGAGCCCCTTGGCCCGTGCGGTCCTGGCGTAGTCGCTGTCGACGTCAGTCAGCAGGCAGGAGCGCAACACCCGACCGATCGCCACCGCCGGACTGATCGCGATCACAACGGCCGGGAGGATCAGGTGGTGCAGCGCGTCGGCGACGACATCCAACCGCCCCGCCAGCAGACCATCAACGGTGAGCAACCCTGTCGGGCCGGTCGGAGGGTCGGCAACGCTGATCCGACCGTTCGCCGGCACCCAGCCGAGCCGCTGGTAAAACAGAATCAGCCCGAGTATCCCGAGCAGGAACATCGGGGCCGATGCACCGGTAAACAAAACACCGCGTAACACACCGGACCCGCGCCACTTCAGCGTGGTGCCGAAGGCCATCAGCACGGCGAGGATCAGCGCGATCGCAATGCCGTAGAAGGCCAGTTCCAGTGTGGCGGGAAAGAAATCGATAAGATCGCTGCTCACGGGGTGCCGGGTGCGATACGACGTACCGAGATCGCCGTGGACGGCGGCAACCAGGTAATTCCAGAACTGGTTGGCGATCGGCTGGTCGAGGCCCAGGGCGTGCCGACGGGCCGCGACCGCGTCGGCCGAGGCCTGCGCCCCGAGTTGGGCGTGTACTGGGTCCAGCGGCGAAATATGTTGTAGCAGAAACATCACCGCGGTCAAGGCGACGAGGATTGCCGCCATTGCGGCGAGCCGGGATGCGACGAACGCCTTCATGAGGCGGCCTCAGCCCGTCGTCTTCAGATTGCGCAGGCAGTCGCCCGCAATGTTTCCGATCAACGCCAGCACGAGGACACCGAGGCCCGGCATCACTGGAACCCACCACTGCTGCAGAAAGTAGCTGAGGTTTCTCGCCGTGTCCGCGCCGAGCTCCGGGGCCGGAGCCGACTGACCGAGCCCGAGGAAGGACAGCGCAGCCAGCGTGAGAATCAGCGTGCCGATGTCGAGGCTCGCCGCCACCAGTGCATTGGGCACCGCGCCCGGCAGTAGGTGGCGTGTCGCGAGCCGAATCCTGCCCGCACCCGCCAATTTGGCGGCCTCGATGTGTGGGCGGGCCGCCAACCGGTTCACGTCACCGCGCACGAGCCGCGCATAGAACGGCCACCAGACGATCGACACCGCGACCAGCGTGTGCGTGAAGCCTGGCCCAAGGGCGGCCACCACAGCGATCGCGAGCACCGGCGCCGGCAGTGACAAGAACGCATCGGTGATCCGCATCAACACGGCATCGACCCATCGGCCGGTCGCCCCGGCGATCAGGCCGACCAGACCGCCGATCGTCAAGCCCACAGCGACAACAACAAGGGCCGCAAACCAACTGGAGCGCACACCGTAGAGCACCCGGCTGAAGATGTCACGGCCGATGCTGTCGGTGCCGAGCAGGAATCCGTCCTTGCCGGGCGACTGCAGCGGCATCCCGGCCGGCGCGAGCGGATCATGCGGCGCGATCAGCGGAACGGCGACGGCGACGAGTGTGACTACCAACACCAGTGAAACGCCGGCCCAATTGAGCACCACCGAGGGGGTTTGGGGTAACGACAACAACCGTCGCTCACGGCCACGGACAAGCGTTCCCGACGGAAGCGCGATCGCCACGTCAGCCCGCCTTCCGCTCGATACAGGCAACCTGGTGTGGACTGCCCGCTGTGCCCGCGAGGCGGACGTCGAGGTGGTCGTCTCCGCAGGCTTGCACGGCGATCGGGCAGCGAGGATGGAAAGCGCATCCCGGCGGGGGCGACAGTGGGCTCGCCGGTTCGCCTGACAGCACGTGGAATTCGCGGCCCAAGTCGGGAAGCGCGTCGACCAGCGCCTGGGTGTAAGGATGCGCGGGGTGAGCTATTACCTCTTCGGCCGGCCCGACCTCGACAATGCGCCCGAGGTACATCACTGCGATGCGGTCGGCGACCACGCGAGCCACGGAAAGATCGTGGGTGACGAAAACCACGGACATGTCGAGGGTTCGGCGGAGTTCGCCGATCAGATTCAGCACCGACGCGGCCAACGACACGTCGAGCGCGCTGGTCGGCTCGTCGCACAGCAGCACCGCCGGCGGAACAATCGTCGCACGCGCCAGCGAGACACGCTGACGCTGGCCCCCGGAGAGCTGGCCCCCTCGCGACTTCGCCACGTCGAGGGGCAGCCCGACCCGGTCCAGTGCCTCGGCCACGGCGTCCCGCTTCTGCCTGCGTGACAGTTTGTTTCCGCGCAGCCGCTCGGAGATGAGCTCGCCGACCGACAGCCACGGCGTCAGCGAGGCGCCAGCATCCTGGAACACCATCTGCGGCCGCTGCTCACTGGACAACTGCACCGTTCCGGTGGTGGGTTTCTCCAAATCGCCGATGCACCGCAGCAGCGTTGACTTGCCCGAACCGCTCTCGCCGACAAGGGCAACGGATTCGCCGTGCGCCACCGCAAGGCTCACGCCTCGAAGCGCCTGCAGCTTGCCGTGACGCCCGAGAGAGAAGCTCTTCGTTACGTCGCGCAGTGATATGGCGGGAGGTTGTTCCTCGTCATATTTCGATTCTGGACCTAGAGTATCCGCCGTCACCGTCTCCAGAGCCCCGAACCCCGCGCTGACCTGGGTGGGCGGAAGCAGACACGCGCTGACCCGCTGGGGCGCAATCGCGATCGGTTCCGGGGGGCGCTCCGAGCACGACGGCATCGTCAGTGCGCATCGCGGTGCGAATGCGCAACCTGGTAGCGGCGCCGCCGCGCTCGGCACGACACCGGCCAGCGCCGCAAGCTTGTGATACCGCGACGTTGTCAATGTCAGCCGCGACCGGAGCAGACCGTAGGTGTACGGGTGGGCCGGCCGACCCAGAACCTCCGAGGTGGACCCGATTTCGGCGATACGTCCGGCGTAGAGAACCGCGATGCGATCCGAAATCTGCGCCGCGACCCCAAGGTCGTGGGTGATAAACAGTATGCTGCAGCCGATTTCGTCACGCAGCCGAAGCAACAACCGCAGCACTTGTGCTTGAACGGTGACGTCGAGGGCGGTGGTCGGTTCGTCCGCGACGATCAGATCGGGGTTACCGGCGATCGCGATCGCGATCATCACCCGTTGCCGGAGTCCCCCGGAGAGTTCGTGTGGGTATGCGCGCATCCGGCGTTTCGGCTCGGGAATACCAACAGCGTCGAGCAGTCGCTCGGCTTCGTTCAGGCTCCCCGCGGCCTCCGCGACCTGTCTGCCGATTCGCATCGTCGGATTGAGCGACGTCATGGGATCCTGGAAGATCGCGCCCAGGTCGAGGCGGCGAACATTGCGCAGCGTCCTGGCGTCACCGTTGACCATGTCGACTCCGGTGACTTCGACCCTGCCATGCAGCCGTGCATGTTTCGGCGGCAGCCCGAGCAGACTGAACCCGAGAACACTTTTGCCGGAACCCGATTCGCCGACTAGCCCCAGTATTTCACCGGATGCGATCTTCATTGATACGCCGCGGAGAGCTTTGACGTCATGACCGTTCCGGCGGAAGGTCACGTGCAGATCGCCGACCGTCGCTACCGCGGTCCGCCCAGCAGGCAGAGCGGGTGCCGCACCGGACTTGCTCCTCTCGGATATCGCATTACCCATCCAGTAGCTCCCGGCCAAACTCGAAATCACACGAAGAACGCTCGCCTGTGAGCACCAGCCTGTCGCTTGACAGTTTTCCTGCCGTTCGGAGCTGATGGGTATCCCCGAGGTAACCAAACGGCGGTTCGGCGTAACCGATGCGTGTCCAGCGTTTCTGTCATGTGACAGAAAGCTGTGACCTATCGCTTATCGAGCTGCTGACGGGCCACGATGGGACAATGCCGGTTACTCGGGCGGGTCGGCCGCGCCTGACCACGCGACGACGCCCAGGGAGTACTGCCCGCGACGAAATCCTGGACGCCGCAGGTGAATTGTTTACCACCCGTGGTTATGCAAGCACATCGACGAGAACGATCGCCGAGGCGGTCGGGGTTCGGCAGGCGTCCTTGTACCACTATTTCAAGACCAAAGACGAGATCCTGTCGGCGCTGCTTCATCAGACCGTCACGCCGACGCTGTACTTCATCCCGAGCCTGATGGGCGCTCAGCCGGCGTTGAGCGCCAAGGCACACCTGCACGCGCTCGCGGTCTTCGATGGCGCACAGCTGCTGCACAGTAGGTGGAACCTCGGCGCGTTGTACCTGTTGCCGGAGCTGAGGGGCGCGCGACTGGCGTCGTTTTGGGCCGAGCACGAGCGGCTGCGGCTGCACTACCTGGCGCTGAGCCGAACGATCATCGCCGACACCGGGCTGGCAGGTGAGGCCGCCGACCTCCCGTTCTGCCTGGTCGAATCGCTCGTGACGATGCGTGCGAAGCGAACCGCATCGCACCCGTCGTCGCTGCCAGAGCACATCGCCGACGCGTGCCTGCGGGTGTTGGGGGTGTCGGACGGGGAGATCTGGGGACTGCAGATCCGCACCCGCGCTGAGATTGCCCGCTTCGACGCGCCGAAGGTCGACCTTGACGCCGGCGGATTACGACAAGCCGGCCGCACCGGTGCGTTTCCCGCCACAGGTTTGCCATCCGCGACCGAGAGCACGAAGCATTAACGGATAAACGATCAGGTAGCGGAAGGGCGCGATGGCGGCCATGTAGCCCGCGCCGAGCAGCCCACGTCGCTTGACCAGAACGGCCATCTGGCCGCGGTATTCACCTGTCGGCGCCTCAACCCAACCCAGGTGGAGGACGCCGTGGACCGTGCGGTTGACGGTTTCTGCCGCCCACTCGTCGCTGGTTTGATAGAGCGTCGTGAACGGTGGTCTGGCTGCCGCTGCAGGGCGTTCCCGCAGCTCGGCCGGCAATTTATCGCGCAGCGTAGGCACCGCGGCCGCCCCGCGAGGGCTGTCCCAGCCGAGGAGGTTGCCGATCGCGAGACGGATCGCGAACAACCCGCGAACGACCGCGGGGGAGCGCTGCACAAGGCTGAACGAGACGAATTGCTCCACGAGCTTCGGGAAGTCGTCGCGATTTCCAGGGGTGGGCAACGCCCAGACATCCTCGAGCCGGAAATCCCGCGCGATGTCGTCGATCCGCCACGCACGGCTGGTGTGTTCGGTGTGTGGCAGCCTCATTGCGCTCCCGTCCTGACGCCACGACGCTAACATACATGCGTGTATGTATCTAGACCTCGATCGACTCGCGGCCGGCGAACTCAGGCCGAGCACAGGGACCCGCGCGCGGCGCTGATCGAGTCGGCGGCCAAGGCCTTCTCCCGCTATGGATACGGCAACGTCATCCTCGAACAGGTCGCGCGTGACGCCGGATACACCAGGGGTGCCCTCTATCACTTGTTTAAGGGCAAAGAGGACCTGGCTCTCGCCGTGGTGGATGTGGGTGGCCGCAAAGTGGGAATTCGAGGTATGGCGGCCCGCGCAAGGATCCACATCGCCCCTGGGTGCTGATCGCCGCGGCGCGCGGGCATGTCGTCTTCTGCCGACGAGACATCGCGCGCGTCATGATGGCGCTGCGGATGGAGTTCGACGGCCGTGACCATCCGGGGCAGGCGGTCGAACACCTGGCCAAAGACCTCGGCCGGCGCCTCAGTTCCCTGATCTTTTCCGGTCGACGCGGTGGCATCATCCCGCCCGGGCCGCGGCCAAAACGCTCGCGGTAGCGATCCTCGGCGCTGTGGAAGGCGTGGCGATCCATGTGGCAGGCGCACCGCGGGACGAATTGATCGCTGAACGCATCGTGGGTGGTGCGTTAGGACTCCAGCCTGGTTTCCGACAATGCTGTCCCGGCACTCATCACCAACGGCACTCAGCTGATAACCTATGATTATCGTTATCGCGCAGTGCTTTTCGTTTCTAGCCAACACTTAGCGTCAACACAGGATTTTCGGAGCGTTCCCTCTTAAGCTGGCAGCAGACGATCCGACTGCGTCGTCGCACTTTCAGCTCAAAGGCGAGCTAGCACAGGCTTTTGGCTGAGAGGGATTGCCCATGCGCGGAATCACCGTGTCCGGTGACGGCTATCGAAGTGTGTCACACCAACCAATTTCGACAAAAGTGCCCGAGATCACCGCATCGTTTTGGGTCCTGAAGCTGCTGACTACCGCGATGGGTGAGGCGGCATCCGACTACCTGCTCAGCACGGTGGGCTTAGTGGGCGTCGGGATCGGTTTCTCCGGCTTCGTGGTGTGCCTGTGGCTTCAATTGCGGACGCGCCGGTATAAGCCGTTCGCCTATTGGGGTGCGGTCGCGATGATTGCTGCGTTCGGCACCATGGCCGCCGATGTCCTTCACGGCAGACTCGGCGTTCCCATTGCGATGTCCACCCTTATCTACGGTCTTGCGGTCGCGACAACGTTTTGGGTGTGGCATCGCGCCGAGGGTTCGTTGTCCATCCACAGCATCACGACGCGGCGCCGCGAGATATTCTATTGGCTCGCAGTGTCGTTCACCTTTGCGCTCGGAACAGCCGCCGGCGATCTGACCGCCGGGCAGTTAAAGTTGGGGTTTGCCGGATCAATCGTGCTCTTCGCGGTCGCGATGGCTGTTCCAGCGTTGGGCTATTGGCGATTCCGTCTCAATAGCGTCGTGGCGTTCTGGTGGGCATACATTCTGACGCGTCCACTCGGAGCCTCTATTGCGGATTGGGTGAGTAAGCCGCCACGGGTTGGTGCCTTGGGCTACGGCGACGGACCTGTCGCTGCTGTGCTGCTGATCGTCGCGCTGCTGCTACTCACCATGGTCGCCGTCAGCGGACGCAACACCGCGAACTCTGTGGTGGGGTTGCCCATTGAAGCGGAAGCGGCACCCAGTACACCGTAAATCTAGTCGCCGCCCCAGAACGGGCCATACATCGCCCAGGGACCTGCAGGCGGTGCGGGAATGGAGCTGTTGATTTCAACGTCGCCCGCGATCTGGCACTTGGTTGAGGTGCCGAGGGTGACGCAGGATTGCTGTGACTGACTGTAAGCGGCGACCGCAACTGGTGCGCTGGCGATCGCTGCAGCGGCAGCACCGGCCATCAACACCGGTGTGAGGTGCTTGAGTCTAATTCGCATGTTGGCGCCTTTCGGTATTGGTCTCGCTGATCGTCTTTGGGTGCTCTGGTCGATGTGTGCTCACTCGAACCTCGCCGCTCCGGGTGGCATGCCAGGACCGGGGTGGTTCAGCCGGCACCGCCGCCGGCACCCCCGTAGGGACCCCCGGATTGCTGCCCGAATTCTGACCACTGTGGCAAAACGTTCGCGTACGGGAGCGAGTCGTTGATCTCGGTATCACCGGGCATCTGGCACTTGGCAGAGGAAGTGCTCAATCCGATGCAAATCTGCTGCGCCGGGTCCGCCGCAGCGGGTGGTGCAGCGGCGATAGCGACCGCCACGGCGCCGGCCGCGAGCATCACGGCGGGGTAATTGAATCCGATTCGCACGATGCACTCTTTCGATGGGCTGTCGGTATGCTCACCAGAATTGCGTCGCAGCAACCGCTGTCGCCACCGCTGACACCCAACGGCATCTCCCGCTAGCTGCAATCTTGCCTGCTGGGCGTTCACCAGGCGCCACACCGGTCCCAGTGATCGCACCAATAGCTGGAGGTTGGTCGAATCAGTGTCTTCGAGCGCCAATTCTCTTGTTGTCGGGGGGCGGCCACACACAAACAACCGAGCATCGTCTGGCTCGGAGGATGGATCAGTGCTCGTCGTAGTGCTCGTCGTGTGCAGCGTGCCGGCAGCCGTCGTGAATGTAGTCGACGTGATCGCCGTGCGGGACAGACACATGGCCGCAGCCTTCACCGTGGACATGCTGATGGTCCTTATGCACAGCGTGACCGTCGGATGGTTCACATTCGTCGTAATGATCGTCATGCCGCCGGTGAAGATGTCTGTCATGCACGTAGTCGACATGATCCCCGTGCGGGACCGCGACATGCCCACACCCGTCGCCATGGGCATGGTCATGTTCGGCATGTTGATTGTGAACTTCGCTGGTCATCACTCTCACCGCCGTTCCGACGCGTAGCAGCTCTGATACTAGCCCCGCCTGCGCCTTGTTGGTAGGCCGCTCATCCTCGCCAGCAGCGACGTTCTCAGGGATGTCACAGCGACTTGACTGTCACCTATTCGATTGGACGAGAGGCTGCTACGGGGGGTTGGCCGGTGGCGAGAAACGGTGTAGCGGTGTTGTGAACGGGTATCCAGCTGTCGTCGGTTACCGGCACTGAGAACGCTGCACTTTCGTTGGGGGAATCATGGCTGGCGAACAGGTCCTCGTCACGGGCGGCTCTGGTTTCGTGGGCTCGCACTGCGTCGTCGCGCTGCTGAACGCCGGCTACCGGGTCCGCACGACGGTCCGGTCGCACGAACGCGAGGCAGACGTGCGAGACATGGCGGCGCGTGCCGGGGTCGACGCCGACGACAAACTGACCTTCGCGGTCGCCGATCTCACCTCCGATGACGGCTGGCACGAGGCGGTCGCCGGCAGCCAGTACGTGTTGCATGTCGCCTCGCCGTTCCCACCGGATGAGCCCAGGCACGAAGACGAGGTCATCGTGCCCGCTCGCGACGGAACCTGTCGCGTGCTACGTGCGGCCCGCGACGCAGGTGTCAAGCGGGTTGTTCTCACATCGTCGTTCGCCGCGATCGGTTACGGCCACGGCCAAGTCGACCGCGAGTTCACCGAGGACGACTGGACCAACCTCGACGGCGAGGGCGTCACGCCCTACGTCAAGTCCAAGGTCCTCGCCGAACGCGCAGCGTGGGACTTCATCAAAAGCGACGGTGGTCACACCGAACTCAGCGTCATCAACCCGACCGGCACTTTCGGGCCCGTGCTGAGCGATGACGTCTCCGCCTCGCTGGTCGTGATATTGACTCTGCTGACGGCAAGTGTGGCGCTGATGCCGAACATCAGTTTTCCGGTGGCCGATGTCCGCGACGTCGCCGACATCCACGTCCGTGCGATGACCCACCCCCGCGCCGCAGGTGAGCGCTTCATCGCCTGCTGCGATGGCGGCCCGATCACCATGCTGGAAGCCGCCTATATCCTGCGGGACTGGACGGGCGTCAATTCGGCGATCAAGGCACCGGTCATCGGTGACGTCCGACGGCCGTCCAACCGAAAGGCCAAGAGCGTTCTCGGCTTTACTCCGCGGCCGATCGACGAAGCGATCCTGTCGACCGCAGGAAGCTTCGTTCGTACCGGGCTCGCACCGGGTCCCTAGCGCGCCGATCAGATCCGGTGGCGCTGCGTGCGGCAACGGGCGTGGGCCGAAGCGGTGGGTACCGACGAATTCGATACAGGCCGCGATCGGCTTCTCGAGCGATCGGAAGAAGTGCCCGGGTCGGCCCAGGTAGGAGCCTGGCGGCTCGTCCAGTCTGGGGTGCAGACGGCGGCCGGCCTCGCTGGAGGCTGTCAGCCGCTACGGTGGTGGTGATGGATCGCAAGCGGGGTCGAGATCAGATAATCGCCTTAGCAGCCGCCCATGGGGCTCTCACCGACGCAGTGGTGCGGGCGTCGCGGTTGATAACGGACGAAGGGCGCGGAGACTTCGCCGAGCATCTCGACCATCATCGGGCCGAGCTCAATGTGATGATCGGTGAACTCGCCATGTGGGCCGAAAGTTTCGGCCAATGGAAACCCGTTGATGTCGCTCACGCAATACACCCCTCCGCCCTCGACGATCCGCCGGGAGCTTCCATCCGTGGGGAGTTCGGACGAGAACTGCTTCTGGCCCGAGAACAGATCAAAGCGCGGCGCGCCGACGTACTGACCGAGCTCACGAACACGCGGTTGGTCCTGGGCGCTGCAGGGCTGCCCGTAGAAGAGCTCACCACCTACCGACGGCTGGTGAGGCTATGGGCAGGCGAAGCGCTTGATGTGGTAACCGGCGTTCACCGTCTGACCCTCGCCGATCGGTACATCCGGAGCTTTGCGCAACTCTGCGCTAACTCAGACCGTGACGCTGAGGTGCGCCGCACCGGAGCGGCCCTTCTCCGCCAGTGGATGGACGAGCTGGAGGAGGCCGACCGTGAGGGCGAATTGGTTCTGGCGGAGGTCTGCGGCTACGGGCACTTCGTCGAGTCATACCGGTCTGGTGTGACGTCAGAGAACTGAGCCGGTGACCTCGCGCTCTTTGCTGACTGCCTGATATGGCATGTCATTTCACACACGGCACCCCGGAGGCCGCCATGTGGGTGAGGTCGGTGGGGGCGGGCGCGCGGGTGCCGGTGGCGGTGGCGGCCACGGTGGGAACAGGGGTGGGAGGGCTCGTGCTCGCGGACTCGGTGGTGCCTCCATCGCTCAGGTAATCGCCGGCCGGAAAATCGGCTCCGATAATCAGCTGTACCGTCTCGGGGCGCAAGGTGTCGGACGCGGCGGGGGTGAGGTCGAGTTGGTCGGCCAGGCCCTGGGCCGCGGTTTGGGCGCCGGAGCCGTATTCGATGGTGCTCGACTCGGACATCGTCTGGGCCGAAGTGGTGGTCCCCGGGGTGAATCCACGGGCCCCAAATGTCTTTTCCACCGCAGCGGCCAGGCCGTCGTGGTGAGAGGCGTTCACGACATCGAGCACCGGGCCGCCTGGGCGTTGTGTGCCGCTGCTGGTCGGCACCGGCGCAGCCGCCTTGGTTGCGGAGCCGCTCGTTGTGGAAGAGCCGGGGCCGATGAGGTTGTGCACGATGCCACGGATTGTCGGCACGTCGATGATGTTGACGTCCTGCCCAGAGGAGTCCTGACCGAATTGCGCGATCGGCAACGTGTACAGCGATAGCGGGGTGCCGGTCAGCGAGGGCGCGTGCTGAATGAAGCCAGGAAGGTCGAAACCCGCATCCACCGCGACGTTTTGGTTCGCGACCGCCAGCAGGTTGCGCAGCGCACTCGGACTGTCCAACGCTCCGCCGGTGCGCAGTGCGGTCACCAGAGAGGCGATAAAGGCCTGCTGGCGTCGGGTCCGGTCGAGATCGGTAAACAACTCGTCGTTGACGTCGCGCCGTTGCCTGACGAACGCGAGCGCCTGCGCGGCGTCGATCTGCTGAACCCCTCGATGGAAGTTCGCCCCCGAATAGTCGTCTGAGGTGTCCTGGTTGAGGCATACGGTGATGGGTTCGACCACTTTGGCGATCTCGAAGAAGGCCACCAGGGTGACTTCAATGAAGTGATCGATCGGGATTCCGAGCAGATGACGCACCGTGCTGATTTCGGCTTTACGCCCGGCCTCGCGGGCCGTCTGCTCTTGCGCGGTCGTCAGGTCGGTATCCGGCAGCCCGGTGCCGTGAGGGTCGAGCACATGCTCGTACGCCAGACCGTATGCCTGCTTGATTTTGCCCTGGCAACTCTCGCTCGGGCATCCGGCTAGATCGACGTCGTCGTCGCGGGGAATGGAGATGGCCGTGGCGGCGCCGCCTCCGGCCGGCAGATGCAGCACGATCAACACGTTGGCGTTGTAGCCACCGACGTTTTCATCGCCGGCGTGCAGGGCGTCGTAGATGTCTTTGGGCAAGGGCCGGCCCTGCTGATCCAGGCGGCTGTCCAGGCCCATGATGAGAATGTTCTGGTCACCCCCCACTGAAGCCGGTACGCCGACGAGCGCCTGCGAGGTGGTGATGCCGCGGGACACATGGCGGTAGCCCGCCCATCCCAGTCCGGTGACGACGAGCACGCCCAGCGCGGCCAGCGCGCCGGCCACCCGCACACCGATCAGCACCCAACGGCCGCCTGACCGCCGGGGCAGCCGGTGCCGCGTGTGCCCGCCGCGGCTGGCATGTGCCGGGGGCGTCATACCTCATGCGTATATCACGCATCGGGCCGGCGCGCGTCGCAGCGTCCTCCGGTAGGCGCGGCCGTGGGCGTGCCCGACGGCATCGCCCTCCTCGGGCAACGGCACCGCTCATTCCAGAGCGAGACAAGCGGATGCTGAAATGGTGGTGAGCCCGCCGCAGAGAATCCGCCGCGGCCTCACGGGCGACGATGGAGACGGGAACGGCTGGTGCTGATCGGTGTGGCCGCAGCGGTGCTGGCGTGCATCGGCTACGGGGCTGCGTCGGTTCTGCAGGCCTATGGGGCTCGCAGTTCCGCCCGCCGTGGGTCGGGCCGCGGGACGAGTGTCCCGGTCACCGCGACCGGCGGTCCCCCGCTGCGCTCTACCGTTGGCGCTGCGCTGACACCTGCGTTCATCGTCGGGATGGTTCTCGACAGCGTCGGATTCATCGGAAGCGTGGTCTCGGCCCGGCTCATTCCACTGTTTCTGTCGCAGACGATAATCAGCGCCAACCTTGTCGTCACAGCTGTGCTCGGCGTCGCGGTACTCGGCGTGCGCCTGCACCACCGCGACTGGGCGGCCATCGTCACGGTGGCTGTGTCGCTGTGTGTGCTGGGAATCACCGCCGGCCATCGCGGTGCGGGCACCTCGGAGCCGGATGTGCATTGGGGCTTGCTGTCGGCGTCCGTGCTGATCCTGATCGCCGGGGTCGGCCTCATCCGCCTGCTTGGGGCTCGCGCTGCTGTTGCAGCCGGGCTGATCGCCGGGGTGCTATACGGGGCGATGGCTGTCGCGGTGCGGGTGGTCGACGGTTTGGCTCCGCTTCGGCTGGGCACCCTGCTCGCCGATCCTGCGTCCTGGACCATCGTCATCGCCGGGCTGGGCGGCTTCTACCTCTTCACTGTTGCGCTGCAGCTCGGTTCTGTGAACGGGGCCGCCGCTGCCCTTGTTGTCGGTGAAACGGTGGTGCCCGGAATCACCGGTGTCGTACTGCTGGGCGACACCGCTCAGCACGGACTCGGCTGGCTGGTGGCCGTGGCGTTCGTCGGCGCGGTGGTGGGTGCGGTGGCCGTGGCCATCTTCGGAGCCGCCGACCACGAACGGGTGGCTCCACCGCAGCCATCAGGTTAGTAATCGAGTCCGAGATCTGCACGCCCGGACCGGTTGAATACGTCGACCCTGACTCACTTGAGCGAGAGCCGCATCAACTCACCCGGGAAGCGAGCGCGGCAGCCCGAACCATGGGAGCACGCTGCTGTCGAAACGGGTGAGCGCGCAGATCCGGTCGCCGGTGAGAGTGAGGACGAGCAGCCCGGCCCCGTGGCGGATGGTGCCGGCGGAGGCGCGAACGTAGGCCCCGTATGCCAACTGACCGTTCGCACGGGTAGGCACGAGGTGATACGTCCGATCCTCCCGCATAACGCTGGCGTAGAAGCGGGCCACGACGTCGCGGCCTTGGTACTCGAGGGGAACCGGCGGCATGGAGACGTAGACGTCAGCGGTAAGCAGGGCGACCAGCGCGTCGACATCGCCGGACTCGTACGCGCGGACGAACTTCGCGACAAGCGCCTGTTCGGCGGGTGAACCGGGAGTAGGAGGCGGTTCGTGGTCGCCAGTCGGCGGCAGCCGATGCTGTAAGCCGGCACGGGCCCGTTTCAGGGCACTGTTGACCGATTCGACCGTCGAGTCGAGCATGTCGGCCACTTCCGTAGCGTGGTATCCGAGTACTTCGCGCAAGATCAGCACGGCGCGCTGGCGGGCCGGCAGGACCTGCAGTGCGGTCACGAAGGCCAGGGAGATGGCTTCGGTTTGTTCGTAACTTGCCTCTGGGCCAAGCACATTGATCCCACGTTGGAGGAGGGCGTCGGGATATGGCTCTAGCCATGCGATTTCGCCGAGGCGCGTCGGCTCCGGCGGTTCAATCTGGGCGATGTCCCACTCTTTAGCCGGGCGTCGGTTGGCCGAGCGAAGCGCGTTGAGGCACCGGTTGGTGGCAATCCGGTACAGCCATGTGCGGATCGAGGCGCGTCCCTCGAACCCTTCGAGGCCTTGCCACGCGGCGAGCAGCGTGTCCTGAAGGGCGTCCTCGGCATCCTGTAGGGATCCGAGCATCCGGTAGCAGTGCACCTGCAGTTCACGGCGGTGCGGCTCGGTCAACTCTCGGAACGCGTCGCCGTCCCCGGCCCGCGCCCTGCTGATCAGGTCGCTCGTCATCACTCCACCCTCGCCTCGCCTCACGTCTGTACCTCCCCGTCGACCACAAGTATTGACACCGGTCGAGCCGCGAACTGGGCGGACGGTCCGCGCCAATTTTCTCGACGTCGTGCTGTCTGCATTGTCAAGAGTCGAAATCGATTCGCTAGGAGCGTGCAAATGACAATTGCGGGCAAAACGGTTCTGATGACCGGGGCAAATCGCGGTATAGGACAGGCGCTGGTCGAGGAAACCTTGCGCAGAGGTGTGCACGGGGCGCTCGTAATGCCGAGCCCGTCACATGAGCGAGGGTAGGGACATCGTGCAAGCGCGGCACGGCGAGAAGCTCGTCGGGCATTCATGCGAAACCGTGACTCCCCGCTCAGCCGGGACGGCAACTGCTCTGAGCGCGACGCTCGGGCTCGCCGCCGCATCCTGGGTCGTCGCGGGTCGCGAGATGAACGGGATGGACATGGGTGTTGCGACTCCACTCGGATCACTCAGCTCCTTTGCCGCCCTGTGGTTTTGGATGACGGCGGCGATGATGCTTCCGGGGGCGGCTCCGGCAGCCGTCCGCCGGGCCCACGTCAGCGGTCGTATACGCACCGGGCCGCTGTTCATCGCGTCCTACCTTGCCGTCTGGGCACTCGTGGGCCTCGCCGTGTACCCGCTGTACCGGCCGCACGGAACTTTCGCCGCCGGCGCGGTGGTGATCGCGGCAGGCATCTACGAGCTCACCCCGCTCAAGCGGCACTTCCGCCGACGCTGTCGCGAGTACGTCCGCTCTGGCTTCGACTTCGGGCTCTACTGCGTCGGATCGAGCATCGGGCTAATGCTGATGGTGGCCGCGCTCGGCGTCATGAGTATCACCTGGATGTCCGTTATCGCCGTCCTCTGCCTCGTCCAGAAGCTCATGCCCGCGAAAGACGCCATCGATGCGCCGCTGGCGCTAGCGCTCGTCGGGTTCGGAATTGTGATCGTCATTGCGCCCTCGTCGATTCCGGCCCTGATGCCACCGATGTGACCTACCGAGGGCGGCGGCTACGCGAATTCCATTGTCACGACAACGAGGAAACGAGAGATGAACAATGACCAATCACACGATCGAGCCGGGACACACCGACGCACACAAAAGGAGCACGAAGATGGGTGACTTGTCGGGCAGGACCACCGTTGTCGTTGGCGCCAGCCGTGGCTTAGGGAGGGGGATCGCCCGCGCGTTCGCGCAAGCTGGCGCTGAGGTGGTCGCGGTTGCCCGCACCGGCCCGGCACTTGCCGAGCTGGCCATGTCCGGCGCGAACATTCGGGCTGAGGTCGCGGATGCGACCGACGCAACGGTGGCATGGAGTCTGCTGGACCAATACGCGCCGGAGGTTCTCATCCTGGCTGCCGGCGCCAACCCTGTGATGCGTCCGCTCCAGTACCTGACGTGGGATACGTTCTCCGTCAACTGGAACACCGACGTGAAGATCGCATTCACCTGGCTGCGTGAGGCACTGCTGAAGCCGTTACCGCCCGGGAGCAGGGTGGTGGTAGTGAGCAGCGGAGCTGCCATCAACGGATCCCCGGCCAGCGGGGGGTACGCGGGGGCCAAAGCCACCCAGCGGTTCATCGCTGCATACGCCCAAGACGAGTCGCGCCGTGCCGGGCTGGACGTGACTTTTACGACAGTGTTGCCCAGAATGACCCCGTTCGCTGACGTGGGTAAGCGGGGAGTTCGGGCGTACGCGGCCCGCGACGGGCTGACCGAGGAGGCATACCTGAAACAGCTGGGTGAACTGTGGACCCCGGAGACGGCCGGGTCGGCCATTGTGGAGCTGATACGAGCAGATCCGGCCGGCGCCAGCTCTGGTTACCTGCTCACCGGCGCCGGACTGCAGAAGCTGCCTTGAACGACACGTGGAAGGAGTTCGGGTTATCAGATCAGCGTCAGGGTCAGTGTTGCCGCATTGAGGGCGAGAAATCCATAGCCAGCGGGAACTGCGTCCCGTAGTCGTGGGCATGGAGGTGGGTGTAGAGCGCGCCGAGGAAGAACAGCACGAGGCCGACAGCAGCGGCTGCGCCGACGGGGCGCAGGACCAGCACGCCGGCCACCAGCCCAAGGGTGTCTTGGCCATGCCGATAGGGAAGCTGAGCCACGACTCGGGCACTCCGGCTTTGGCCATGCCGGGCAGTATCGGTTTGAAATGCAGGAGGGCGGCGATTCCGAAAAATCCGTTGACCGCAACGGCAGTCGGTGTCACTGCCGGGTACGCGACGTCCGTCCGTGTCCTTTCGGGAGTGGGTAGTCAGTACGCGACGCCGAGGGCTTGCCGAATGGTGGCGGGTTGTGCCAGCGCGTTAAGCATTGCGTGCGCAACGTCGGCGCGTGAGATGATCGACCCGCGAGGCACGTTGGCGCCCAAAGCGGTTCTGTACCGGCCAGTCAGCGGTCCGTCGACAAGCTTAGGCGGCCGCACGACGGTCCACGCGGCGGTGCTGCGTCGTAGCTCGGCCTCCATCGCGGCGAGATCGGCGTAAACACTATGCAGCAGCGCACTCAGGATGGGCAGGACCAGCCACCGCGTGAACGGACTCTCGCCCCGGGGCGCGGGCCCCACAGGCATCGCGCTGACCGCGACGAGTCGGCCCACTGCGGACGTCTGCATTGCGCCCAACACAGCGCGGGCACTGGTCGCGGCCACCGGGCCGTCGGTTCTTCCACGCGGCCCCACCGCGGAGAGCACGGCGTCGCTTCCCTGGATAGCCGGCGCAAGCACATCGGGCTGGTCGACGCCTGCGACGGTCACAACCGTCAGTCCCGAATCCCGGACCGGCAGGCGGGCGGCGTCGCGGACGACCGCAGTCACGGCATGCCCGCGGTCCAGGCTCTGTTCGACGAGCTGCTTGCCGATGCCACCCGTCGCGCCCAACACAGTGATTTTCATCTGCCACTCCTCATTATTGGTTGGGCCGTCTGCTTTCCACATTATTGATGATCACTTGTCAATACTGTCATTATGATAAGCAATCAGCAAGTGATACATTTTTGGTATGCCCGAACACCGGACCGACCGACCGCCGCTCTCGCGGCGCGTCAGCTTTCTCGTCTCGCAAATCGGGTCGCGCAGTGCACAGAAATTCACCGACCGGCTGGCACCGCTCGGGCTGCGGCCGAGCCAATTCGGCCTGCTCGTCGCGTTGTCCGGTGGCGGCGGAATGTCACAGCAACAGCTCGCCGACACCATCGGAGTGCATCGCAACGTGATGGTGGGGCTAGTGGACGGCCTCGAGGCACGCGGTCTCGTCCAGCGACGCGCGCACCCCAATGACCGGCGCGCACACGCCGTACACCTGACGGCTGAGGCGCAGGACCTGATGCGTCAGGCCGACCAGCTCGCCGACGAACAGGAAGCGGATCTTCTGGCCGGCCTCAGTCCAGCAGAGGCCGCCCAACTCCTGGATCTGCTACAGCGCATGGCCGATCACAACGGCCTCACCCCCGGAATCCACCCCGGGCTGCAACGGGACTAGCGCGTGCCGAGGCGCGGGCCACGAGCGTTCGCGCACAGCGTATGACAGGTGCCGCGGGCCAACCGCGAATCGGGGAATACCCCGATCCGAAAAACCTTTGAATGTGGGAAGCAGCGCCGACGCGCTGTGGCGGGGGGAGATGTCACCGATATGGTGCAAGTGGGTAATACCTTTAGGCGGTGACGCGCCCGTGCGTGGGGGTTGGGTATGGGTTCCCACACCACATGTATCGATGGCCACGACGCTGGGCGCTAACCGTGCGCGCCACCGCGCACCCGGGGATCAGGGGGACGAATCCTTCGTGTACGACGCTTTTAACGAAGCCGTCGATCGGGCGGTTTTGCGGTCAACACCGGCCATCGCAGCGCCGCCAGAGCACCGCACACCGGGCACCGATCTACGACGGTTGCTGCCCTACTTGATGCCGTACCGGACCCGTTGGATCGCCATGGTGATGGTCTCGGTGGCCAGCCTCGGCGCGACGGTGGCCATTCCGCTGATGACCAAGGCCGTGATCGACGGACCGGTCCGTCACCAGGATCAACACGGGCTGTGGCTCCTTGGCGCCGCGGCGACAGGCGTCGGCATCTCCGAGGCGGTGTTGTGGTTCATCCGCCGTTGGCTGGTCGCGCGCGCGACAATGGGTGTCGAGGCGGACATCCGCAATGACCTCTATGCGCGCCTGCAGATTCTGCCTATGTCGTTCCACGGGCGGTGGCAGTCGGGGCAACTGCTTTCGCGAATCATGAACGATCTGAGCACCATTCGCCGGTTCATGTCGTTCGGGCTGGTGTTCCTGCTGCTCAACACCATTCAGATCATCGCAGTGACGGCAATTCTTCTGGCCATGTATTGGCCGCTGGGCGTCGTGGTGGCGGTGTCGATCCTGCCGATCTCGGCGACGGTGCTGCATTTCCAACGGTCCTTCACACGATTGTCGCGGCAGGCGCAGGACCAATCCGGCCGGGTCGCGACCCATGTCGAAGAGTCCGCACTGGGACTGCGGGTGGTGAAGTCGTTCGGCCGCGAAGACTACGTCTTCGAGCGGTTCAACGAGCAGGCCACGGCGCTGCACGATGTCCAGGTTCGAAAGGTCAGGATCTCAGCGAAGTTCTGGACTTTGCTCGAGGTCATTCCCAACATCACGCTGATCGTGGTCCTCGGGCTCGGCGCCTATGCTGCCGGCCACGGTCTCATCACGATGGGCACTCTCGTCGCCTTCATCACGATGATGCTGTCGCTGGTGTGGCCCATCGCCTCGCTCGGGTTCTTGCTGTCGATGACCCAGGAGTCGATGACCGCGGCGAACCGGATCGCGGAAATCTTCGACGCACCGCGCGAGATCGTCGGCGGGCCGCAGGCCGATGTACCCCGCGGCGGCCGATTGGAACTCATCGACGTCGGGTTCCGGTTCCCCGACACTCCGCCGGACGCGCCGTGGGCACTGCGGCACGTTACGGTCACCGTAGAGCCTGGTGAGACGCTCGCGCTCGTCGGCGCCACCGGGTCGGGCAAGTCGGTGCTCGCCGCTCTGCTGTCCCGCCTGCACGACGTCACCGAGGGGCAGATCCGGATCGACGACCACGATATCCGCGATTTGTCCCTACTCGCCCTGCGGCAGACCGTTGCGACCGCATTCGAGGATCCCACATTGTTCTCGATGTCGGTGGCCGAGAACCTTCGGCTGGGGCGGCCCGAAGCCACCGACGAACAACTGGCCGAGGCCATCGATGTCGCGGCGGCGCAATTTGTCTACGAGCTGCCGTTCGGACTCGACACCCGAATCGGGGAGCAGGGGATGAGCCTTTCCGGCGGCCAACGGCAGCGGCTCTCCCTGGCGCGGGCGATCCTGGCCGCGCCGAAGATTCTGGTCCTCGATGACACCCTTTCCGCATTGGACGTGCACACCGAGGCGGTGGTCGAAGAAGCCCTGAGCCGGGTACTGCATCAAGTCACCGGCGTCGTGGTCGCGCACCGGGCGTCGACGGTGTTGATGGCCGACAAAGTCGCTCTGCTTGACACCGCGGATGCGGGGGCCACCATCACTTATGTCGGCACCCACGCCGAGCTGCTCGCGCGGGTACCCCGGTACCGCTACCTGTTGGCCGCTGACGACGACCTCGATGACTGGGCTGAACACGACTGTGCCTGGGAAGACGACGACGAGCGCAATCGGCTCACACGCGCCCAGCAGGAGCGGGAAGCTACCGATGAGGTCTGCGACCTGACGGACTCCGGACGGCATATCTTCGCCACCTCGGAGGGCGGGTGCATATGACCGCCACCGATACCCGTCCAACCGCGGTACCCGACGGCTCCGACGGCGCGGACGATCACGGCGAATTCCGCTGGCGTGGTCGTCTTTTCGACCGCGACAACGACCTGCCGATCGACGAAAGCGTGCCCCGTCGCCGGGAGGCGCGTGCGCTGCTGGTCTCGCTGCTGCGTCCCTTCCGCGCGGTGATCGGTATCCTGGCACTCGTCGTGGTCGTGGAAAATGCTGCGCGACTGAGTGTCCCGCTGCTCGTGCAGCGCGGTATCGACCACGGCGTGCCGTCGCTCTTAGACCGCGGCTCGGCTCGTCCACTGGTGTTCGTGGTCGCAACGCTGTGCGGTGTGGTTCTTGTTCAGGCAGCCAGTCGGCTGTTCTTCCTGCAGCGGTCCGGACGGATCGGCCAGCGAGTGCTGCTCGAAGTACGGCGCCGGGTCTTCCGCCATTTTCAAGGCCTCGACATCGCTTTTCACGACCGTTACACCACCGGCAGGGTTGTGAGCCGCTCCACAAATGACGTCGAGGCAATCCAGGACATGCTGGAGACCGGCTTCGACAGCCTCATCACCGCGATGCTCACGTTGATCGGCACGGCGATCCTGCTCGTGACTCTTGACGCGCGCCTGGGACTGATGTGCCTGGCCGCGTTCCCCGTCCTGGTGGTCCTGGTCTGGTGGTTCCGCACCGAATCGGCAAAGACCTACCGCAAGGTTCGCGAAAGCGCCGCTTTGGTGATCGTCCAGTTCGTCGAGACGATGACGGGCATCAAAGCGGTGCAGGCCTATCGTCGCGAGCCGCGCAACCAGGAGATCTTCGAGGACGTCGCCGATCGCTACCGGGCAGTCAACGAGAAGACCTTCCGCCTTCTCGCCATCTTCATGCCCGGGGTCAAGCTCGTCGGAAACCTCACAACCGGTGTCGTACTGCTCTACGGCGGATGGCGGGTGCTCCACGGCGGCATGACGATCGGCACGCTGGCCGCCTTCCTGCTCTACCTGCGCATGTTCTTCGAGCCGATGCAAGACATCTCCCAGTTCTTCAACACCTTCCAGTCGGCGGCATCGGCGCTGGAAAAACTGGCCGGTGTGCTCGCCGAACCACCGGGCATCAAGGACCCGGCACGTCCGCTCGCGCTCAACTCGGTACGGGGAGAGGTTGCATTCCACGACCTGCATTTCGGCTACATGCCGGGGCGGCCGGTACTGCCCGGACTGACCCTGAGCGTGCCCGCCGGCCAAACCGTGGCCTTGGTGGGAACCACCGGTGCAGGCAAGACCACCATCGCCAAACTGATCGCCAGGTTCTATGACCCGACTTCGGGCTCGGTGACGCTGGATGGCGTAGACCTGCGCGACCTGTCGCAGAACGAGTTACGCCGCCACGTCGTGATGGTGACCCAGGAGAACTTCATGTTCTCCGGCACCATCGCCGACAACATTCGCTTCGGCCGCCCCGAGGCCACCGACGAGCAGGTTCGCGATGCGGCTGCCGTGGTCGGCGCGGACCGCTTCATCGCGTTGCTGCCGGACGGTTACGACACGGACGTCGCCACACGCGGAGGCCGATTGTCGGCCGGTCAGCGCCAGTTGATCGCGTTCGCCCGGGCTTTTCTGGCCGACCCCGACGTGTTGATCTTGGACGAGGCAACGTCCTCGCTCGATGTCCCCAGTGAACGCATGGTCCAGCGTGCTCTGCAGAAGGTGCTGGCCAACCGGACTGCGCTCGTCATCGCCCACCGCCTGTCGACCGTTCAGGTGGCGGATCGGGTGGTTGTGCTCGAGAACGGCCACGTCGTCGAGGACGGTTCGCCGCGGGAACTCCTTCACCGCAGCGAGGGGCGTTACGCCGCATTGCATCAAGCGTGGATGGCCTCGCTTGCCTGACATCCCCTAACGGCTCATCGTCGTTGCCGGCCCTGCTACGGTTATCGAAAACGTGGGTGAAGCAAGGTGTCTCGTGATGACCCATGAGGAGCGTTGGATGTCCCGAGTGCGCCCCGCGATGGTGGGGCAGGGGAGCCGAAAGTGATGGATATCGGCTGCGTCGACGAGCTGCTGTCGACCACCCGGGCCGTACGCAAGCGACTCGATCTCAACCGGCCGGTCGAGCGCGGCGTGATCTTGGAATGCCTGCAACTGGCGATGCAGGCACCGACCGCGAGCAATGAGCAGAACTGGCGCTGGATAGTGATCACCGATGCCGACAAACGTGCGGCGATCGCCGAGATCTATCGTGGTGTCGGCGAGCATTACCTGGCGCACGCCGCCACGACGGCGCGCGATCCGCAAACCCGCCGTGTTTTACGAAAATGCCCTGGCGCTGACCGGAGTACTCGCCGACGTGCCGGTGCTTGTCATTCCCTGCATCGAGGGCCGGTTCGACGGCAGCCCGTTGGTCGTCGCCGCCTCGGCGTGGGCGTCGATCATCCCAGCCGGATGGAGCTTTCTGCTCGCGCTGCGCTCACGGGGGCTCGGGTCGGTGTGGACCACCATGCACCTGGCGAAGGAGCGGGAGGTCGCCGAGCTGCTCGGCATCCCTGACACGGTGACACAGGCCGCGTTGTTCCCGGTGGCATACACGATCGGGACCAAGTTCGAACCGGCGCCCCGTCGGCCGGCCGCCACGGTTACGTCGTGGAACGGGTGGGGAGAACGCTGATGCGCTCGTACACGGTCACTTTGAGCGATGGCACTCCCTGATCTCGTACTGGTACCGGGCGGTGAACACACCGGCGCCTGCTGGGAACCCACCGTTGCCGAACTGAAGAGGCAAGCGCCTGAACTACGGGTTTTGGCCGTCGACCTGCCGGGTCACGGAAACAAGCCCGGGGATTTGGAGACCGTTACCGTGACCGACTGGGTGGACTCCGTGGTGGCCGACATCGACGACGCCGGCTTGGGTGACGTTGTGGTGGTGGGACATTCCATGGCGGGATTGACCGTTCCCGGCGTCGTCACGAAGGTTGGCGCGCCACGAGTACGCGAGATGATTCTGGCAGCGGCGTTTATCCCGGATCAGGGAATGGCGCTTGTCGACTCGCTCCGAGGGCCACTGGCGGTGGTGGCCAGGCGGGCCGCCGTCGCGAAGTTTGCCACATTCCCTGCCGTAGCAGCTCGATTCATGTTCTGCAACGGCATGACGCGCGAGCAGCGCAGATTCACAACTTCATGTCTGTGCCCGGAATCCAGCAATGTGCTTACCGAACCGATCGACCGCAGCGGTCTACCGGAAGATGTGCCGCGGACGTGGATTCTCACGACGCGGGACCGAGCGCTGTCGGTTAACTCCCAGTGCGTCAGCATCAAGGCCCTGGGCGGCGTTGACACAATCGTGGCGATCGAAGCCTGCCACGATGTGATGATCAGCCATCCGCAACGACTGGCTGCGATCCTCATCGAACGCTGCACGCTCGGGGCTCGCGGCTGAACCTTCTATGCCGTTGAGGCAAGTAAGCTTAAAGTGCCTTTCCCGAGCACTTATGGATTATGTCGACAGGATCCCTTGGCCGGAAGCGCGGTATCGACAGGTGCTGCGGCTGCGGCTCGGGCCCCGCCGTCCATGCCACACCAACGCCTGCACCGTCGGTGAAGGCCCGGACTCACGGGCCTGACAGCCCGCGCTCGGGGCTCAGCGAAGCCGCGGCAGCCGTGTGAGCGGTCAATCGCTTCGGCCATGCCCGTTGTCGCGCCTGTTCCTGGCTTGGTGACTAAGTTGCATACGTAAGCAGCTGACGAGGACCAACAGGCTGAAGATGCACACAAGTGATGTCATGTGTAGTCGCTCCCAACGGATCCGCCGATCAAGGACCGATCTCACTGCGCCCAATGTCAACAATTGCCTTTCAACAAACCGAAGTCGTCCCCGCTAGCGCCTACAAGGCCAGCCTGCCAGCCAGTATCTCGCCTGCCTGACGGGTCTTACAGGGCGAATATCGAAGCGATCGCTTTGGTTTCGTCGCCGACTGCGTAGGTGAGCGTTGTGATGGCCCGGTCGATCAATGCCGAACCGAACTGGTCGGTGGTACCGGCCGGATGGCGATGAGCCATGATTTCCAACTTGTCGCCGAGCGCGACCGGCGCCTCGTGTTCGATAGTGATCCGCAGAGGTACGTGCAGCAATTCTGGTGTGCTGGACAGGTAGTCCTCGACAGCGCTCCAGTACACGGAGTTGTTCATATGGTTGAACAAGTCGATGTCGGTGACCCGCACCGGGTATTCATGGACGTGTGTAGCGTCATCGCGAGTGCCGCCTTTGAGGTAGGCCTTCCACCGCAACCGCTCGACGTCGGTGGTGCGACGCAAGCCTTCTAGGAAGTCGTCGCTGATGCGCGACGGCGTCATCGTGTCCGGGTTGATGTTGATCCAAAACGCCTCGGATTCGATTAGCCCGCCCTTGCGGCCGTCGATGCGTACCCGCTTCTCGCACCACCGTGTGGAAGTGGCTGAGCACCAGCGTCTTATCCGCAGCATGTCGGAGAACTGGATCGGCCTGATCACGTCGATCATCGTGCGCCGCACGACCCACAGCGGGTGTACGGGCTCAAAACCCAACTCACGCAGTTGGTCCTGGCCGATATCCTGGATATGCCTAGTGGCGGCATCGAGGCGCAGGCGGCCGTAACGGTCAATATCTGCCACCCGTAGCGGCTACTCGCGCTCGAACACGGCGGGATGGCCGTCGGGAACAGGCATCAGTGTTTTATCCAGTGTCAGTGCAGAGCCCTCCTTCCGACCGCGCCCGCGACAGTTGCTGCCCCGAGCCTTTCATCTTGATACGTGGCGCGCGCCATCAACGTTCGCGATGGGCGCAACGGCATGCTTGCGCTACCGCGCGCGCCTGGCGAGTCGTTCGGAGTCAGATATCAGCACGCTCTTGCCCTCCAACGTGATCCAGCCGCGGTGGACGAAGTCGGCGAGCGCCTTGTTCACGGTTTCGCGTGACGCCCCGACCAGCTGAGCGATCTCCTCCTGGGTGAGGTCATGGTTGACCCGCAACGCGCCACCTTCCTGAGTGCCGAAGCGCTGCGCGAGCTGCAACAGCTGCTTGGCGACCCGGCCGGCCACGTCGGTGAAGATCAGATCGGCCACGTTGTCGTTGGTGCGGCGCAGGCGGCGGGCCAGCACACGCAATAGTCGCTCGGTGATTTCGGGACGGTCAGCGATCCAGGCGCGCAACGCCTCGCGATCCATCGGCACCGCGCAGACCTCGGTGATCGCGGTCGCGCTCGACGTGCGCGGACCGGGGTCGAATATCGACAATTCGCCGAACATGTCCGACGGGCCCATGATCGTCAGCAGTTTCTCTCGGCCGTCGGGGGCGCGGCGGCCGATCTTCACCTTGCCCGAAATGATGATGTAGAGACGGTCACCGGGTTGTCCTTCGTCGAATATCGCATGGCCGCGCGGGAATTCGACTGGATGCAATCGCGTGGTGAGCGCCGAGACTGCGCTAGGCTCCACGGCCTGGAATAAGCCCGCCCTTGCCAGGATGTCCTCGACGTCACGTCGTCGCGGCCACAAGGGATTGTCATCGACGTCATCGACGCCATCGACGCCATCGCGCTCGAGGTAGTCGAGACGGTACGTCTGCGGCCGGCCGTCCAGCCAGGAGGTCTCGAATCTGCCGGGCGCAACCAGGCAGGCGTCAAACAATGCTCGGTCGATGGGCATCCGAATATTCCGATCAAGACGGGCAGAGCACATTTGGTGTCCGCGAGGTGCCGGGTGCAGCGATGCAAATGCCACATTTCCGGCTGAGCCAGCCCAAGTCGTCACCGCTGACGCCTATCGCGCCCCCCTGCCACCCAGAGTCTCGGCATACCTGCCAGCTGTAATTTCTCGTTGCCGAAGACGATTGCGGACGGCTTGCTAGCCGGCAAGCGCGCCGGCCAGGACCACGAACGGTTCGGTCCAGCGACTGTGGGCGATGACCCGATCGAGTTGCAACAGCAAGAATGGCATCAACCAGTTAAGGAGCGCAGATGGCACGCACCGACAGCGACACCTGGGACCTGGCTACCAGCGTGGGAGCCACCGCAACAATGGTCGCCGCCGCCAGGGCCGCTGCCACCCGGAGAGCGGTGATCAATGACCCGTTCGCCGAGCCGCTCGTGCGTGCGGTGGGTTTGGACTTCTTTAACCGAATGGCCGCCGGTGAGGTGGACTTCGCCGATGCAGGCACAGCCGCCGGGTTTGACCGGATGACCGACAATTTTGCCGCCCGCACACAGTTTTTCGACGACTTCTTCGCGGATGCGTCTGCGGCGGGGATCCGCCAGGCGGTCATCGTCGCGTCTGGGCTGGATTCCCGTGCCTATCGGCTGCCCTGGCCGGCAGGAACGACGGTTTACGAGATCGATCAACCAGAGGTCATTGCGTTCAAGACCGAGACATTGGCCAATCTCGGTGCTGCGCCGGCGGCCGATCGTCGCACGGTGAGCATCGATCTTCGTCAGGACTGGCCGGCGGCGCTGCGGCAGGCCGGTTTTGACGGCACCCAACCAACTGCGTGGAATGCGGAGGGACTGATGATCGGGTTTTTGCCGCCCGAGGCGGAGGATCGGCTGCTGGACAACATCACCGCGCTCAGCGCGCCCGGCAGCCGGTTCGCCGGCGATTACGGCTCACTGGTGGGTCAGTCCGATGAGATGCGGGAGCGGATGGTGGCTGTCATTAATCGCTGGCGGGATCACGGCGTGGACATCGACGCCACCGATCTCACCTACTCCGGCGATCACCACGATGTGGCGAACTACCTGCAGGCACATCACTGGGATACGGTCGTAGCCACTCTGGAGGACTTGTTCGCTGCCGCCGCGTTGCCTCCGCTGCAGGGCGGCGACCTTGACCTGGGGCCTGCCTCAATCCTCTACGTCACCGCAACGCGGTGAGCTCCTCGTGATTTATCGGAAGCTCGATGGCGAGGGTGGTTCCGCGGGAGGGGCTGGCCAGCGACATCGTGCCGCCGAGCGATTCGACGCGGTCTCGGAGGCCCAGAAGCCCTGAGCCGCGCGACGGGTTGGCTCCGCCGACCCCGTCATCGGAAACGGACGCTCGAACCACTCCGTCGATTGCCTCCACATCGACAAGGACCTCGGACGCGTGCGCGTGTTTGGCAACGTTTGTCAGTGCCTCAGCGACGATGAAGTACACAGCGACCTCAATTCGTTGCGGCGGGCGCCTGGACAATCGCACGTTGACGGTCGCCGGGATAGGAGCCCGGCGCGCAAGGTCCCTCAGCGCCGGTCCGAGCCCCCCGCGCGTGAGAGCGGCAGGATGGATGCCGTGGGACAGTTCACGGAGCTCGTCGAGGATCTCCCCGAGCTCGGAGTCGATGTCGCCAAACAGCTCCGCAACGTCTGCAGGGATCCTTGACTGGTGCGATCGGAGCTTGAGCGACAGTGTGACCAGCCGCTGCTGGGCTCCGTCGTGGAGATCATGTTCGATGCGCCGACGGGTGTCGTCGCCGGCTGCGACGACCCGGGCGCGCGACTCGACCAGCGCCGTGCGGCTCTCGGCGTTGGCGATGGCTGTCGCGACCAACTCGGTGATCTCTGCGAGATGGTCCACCGTTTCGGATGTGAGCTCCCGGGGCTGTGTCCAACCGGCAAGCATCGCGCCCCAGATCCGGTCGTCCACGGTGATCGGCGTTCCGACTGCGTTGCGGATACCGAGCTTCTGGGCGAACGCCGCTATGGGCCCGGACGCGTTGTCATAGCTCATGGACGTTGATTGACCGCAGCTGAAAATAGTGGAGACGAGGTTGTTGCCGCCGAGCGTCAGCCGAGCCGCAAGCTCAGTCGTTGGCAGTCGACCACCCGACACGAGATAGGTGAACGTCGCGTCGGCTCCGTACCGGCCGATCAACGTCATGTCAGCCCCCAGCAGGCACGCCACCTCGTTGGCGACCGCTTTCAATACCTCGGAGGGTTCTCCGCCATGCGCCACCACCGTCGCGACCCGCCGCAGCGCCGCGTGCTCCTTTCGAGCGCGGCTGTCGGTGACGTCCCGGGCCGCCGCGGCAACGAGGCCCTTGGTGGGCTCCGGCCGGCAATTCCATTGCAGGCATCGGATGGAACCGTCTCGGCAGATGTAGCGGTTCTCGAACTCGTGAAGTTCGCCGCCACTCTCCAGTGTCGCTAACGCGGCACGCGTCCGCTCCAGATCGTCAGGGTGAACGAAGTCGAAGAACGGCCGGGATGTCAGTTCTTCGATGGGGTAGCCGAGGGTCTTCTCGAACGCGTGATTCACCCGCTTGAAGTAGCCGTCCACTGTCGCGAGGCACATTAGATCGGGCGACAGATCGAAGAGCTCCAGCCCAACGGCATCCTGCGCCTCAGCGTCGCTCATGCCAAATTCTATCGCTCGACAGCTATAACAAGTTCCGGCGCAGCGACGAAGAGCCCGGTGGGGTTTGGGTCTCGTCGCGCCGATTCGGCCGTTCTGGGCAGACCGCCCGCCCTGCTGGCCCTCAGACGGACGCGGTCTGTCGCTACGGCCTCGGCGTAGCGCTCCGCGACAGTTAGGACGAGGTGCGCAGGCCGTCCACCACAACCGCGGTCACCCGCTCGGCCAACTCGGCGTTGTAACGCTGCATCGCCTGACATCCGACCAGAAGCGCTTTCACCTCTGGCACGCCGACATCCGGTCGGGCGGTGCCCGCTTTCTGAGCGGCGCGCAACAGATCGCCAAGGAGGCCAAGGAACGCTTCCTCCGCCTGCGGAGCCGCGGTCTCGATATCGATCTCAAAACCCGCGAGGGCTTCGACGAGACCGCGGTCGGTGCCCGACTCCGCCACCATCGACCGCAGAAAAATGTAGAGCGCTTCGCCGGGGTTCCCGGATGCGAGCAGTTGATGGCCCTCCTCGACGATGCGCTGGAGCCGATCCTGGATGACAGCCCGGAAGAGGTCCTCTTTGGTGGGGAAGTGCCGGTAGACGGTGCCTGCGCCCACCCCGGCCCGGCGGGCGATCTCATCGATCGGGACGGACAACCCTTCAGCGGCGAACGTCTCGTAGGCCACCTCTAGCACCCTGGCGCGATTGCGGGCCGCGTCGGCACGGAGGGGCCGCGCTTGAGCCATCTCACATCACCTCCGCGCATCCGCCGTTGACAAAGCGGGGCGATCGTTCCGTATAGTCGCAGTCAAGCGGAGCGCTTGCCCCGTTTACATCCTAGTTGGGAGCATCCCATGGCCAAGTGGACCACATCTGACATTCCGGACCAGACCGGTCGCACCGCCGTCGTCAGCGGCGCCAACACCGGCATCGGTTTTCAGACGGCAGCCGCGCTGGCAGCGCATGGTGCGCACGTAGTGCTGGCGGTCCGCAACCTCGACAAAGGCAAGGACGCCGTCCAGAAGATCACCACGGCTAGCCCGGGCGCCGCCGTAACGCTGCAGGAACTCGACCTGGCCTCGTTGAACTCCGTGCGTGGTGCCGCCGACGAGTTGCGGTCCAAATACGACAGCATCGACCTGCTGATCAACAACGCCGGTGTGATGTACACGCCGAAGTCGACAACCACAGACGGCTTCGAGCTGCAATTCGGCACCAATCACCTTGGTCACTTCGCGCTGACCGGCCTTCTGCTGGATCGCCTGCTGCGGGAACCGGGATCGCGGGTCGTGTCTGTCAGCAGCGTGGGGCACCGCATACGCGCCGCCATTCATTTCGACGATCTCCAGTGGGAGCGCAGATACAGCCGGGTCGGCGCCTACGGGCAGTCCAAGCTGGCCAACCTGCTGTTCACCTACGAACTTCAACGTCGGCTGGCTCCGCGCGGCACGACCATCGCTGCGGCCGCGCACCCGGGCGGCTCGGACACCGAACTGATGCGCAACCTTCCCGCTTGGGGCCGGCTGGCGACCGCCGCGGTGGCGCCGCTGTTCCAGGGCGCGGACATGGGCGCGCTGCCTACGCTGCGGGCCGCGACTGACCCCGGCGTGCTGGGCGCCCAGTACTTCGGACCTGACGGTCTGGGCGGAACGCGCGGCTATCCGAAGGTAGTGGCATCCAGCGACCAGTCCTACGACGCGAACCTGCAGCGCCGACTATGGGCGGTCTCCGAGGAGCTGACCGGGGTGGTGTACCCGCTCGACTGATACGGCATGGGCCGCGACACGTCTGGTTCAGACCAGGTGTTGGGAATGCGGCGGCAAGCTTGATCCCGCCGCACCTCCCTTTGACTTGCGGGCGCTCCGCGACCGGTGGGAATAGTTCCAGGGCATACGTTCATGGCTACTCGTCATCGGCTTCGTGCTCATCTGCGTTGGCTTCGCGGGCAGACGATTCCGCGACGTGGCGTCGCCTCGACGAATTGCCAGGCCGCCGACGGTGGTCGTGGTAGTGCGCTTGCGACACCCAGATGTGCCACAGTCGATTTTGATACCTCCGAGGCCGGGCCAACCGATATGATTTTGTCCGCGTTCATTATTGGCTGTGCCCATTGCGCAAAGGTCACGTCAACGGATAAGCGCTCGCCAATGGCATAGGCGCCGGGGCAGTGGAGATATTGAGCCTAACTCCGCCAACCATTCCAAATCGGTGACGCCAATGTCGCCACATGGCAACCGCACTGTGCGTGCTTCGTGAGGTGGTCGGTGACTCTACACTTCGTCACCGGCGTTACTGAATCGGTATCTCGAGGGCGGCGGTCGTAGGTCAGCCACCCTGGCGTCCGGGCATGTTCAACGGCTTCAGGCCCGTGCGTTTGTGGCTACGTGCGCGCCTTCGTGAAACACCTGCCACGCAGCCAGTGCCGAGTTCGATGAGAAGCGCCGCATCGAGCCAGCAGAAGAGCCGGGAGACCAAGTATCCCTGCCGGTAGAACACTGAATCGGGGGAACGTTCCAGTTGGCGTTCTGGCTCGGTGGCTTGCGTCGACCTACATGCCGCATGCTGAGATAGTGCCAAGCTAGTAGCACCCTGGCCTTCCCCTGCAAATCCCCTAATCCCCTAGCCGAGATTGCTGACATACCCCAGAACCGCCCCCATCCGGCAGGGGTGCTGACCCCGTGTCGGGGCCTGGAGCCTTCTCCATACTGTGGCTACAGATCACCGCGTGAGTCCGGCGACGAGCTCTCCGATAAACGAGAAAGGCGCTGCAGATGACCCCCGTGCTCAGCTTCATCCTTGACCTTTTCCGCAATCAAAACGCCGCCCAGGCGTTCGTCGCGGACCCCCAGGCAACACTTGCCGATGCCGGCCTGTCCGACGTCAGCCCTGCGCAGCTGCAGTCCGTGGCCACCAGTGCGATACCAGGGCTGGCTCTTGGCGACGGCGATCCGATCTCCGGTCTGCAGCAAGCAGTCTCCAACCAGTTCGGCTTCGCCCCACCCTCCGAATCGACCTTCGACGCCCCCTCGGGCGCATCATTCGGCAACGACACTTTCCAGCCAGACGGTGACGGTGGTACTTCACTGGCGGGTCTGTTTGGCGGCGACGCCGGTCTGGGCGGTGGCGCCGGCCTGGGTGGTGGTTTCGGTGCCGGCCTCGGTGGCGGTGCTGAGCTGGGCGGTGGTTTTGGTGGTGGCGCTGAGCTTGGTGGTGGCGCGGAGCTGGGTGGTGGTGTCGGTGGCGGCGCTGAGCTTGGTGGTGGCGCGGAGCTGGGTGGTGGTTTTGGCGCCGGCCTGGGTGGTGGCGCTGAGTTGGGCGGCGGTGTCGGTGGCGGCGCTGAGCTTGGTGGTGGCGCGGAGCTGGGTGGTGGTTTTGGTGCCGGCCTGGGTGGTGGCGCTGAGCTGGGTGGTGGTTTTGGTGCCGGCCTGGGTGGTGGCGCTGGGCTGGGCGGTGGTGTCGGTGGTGGCGCTGAGCTTGGTGGTGGCGCTGAGCTGGGTGGTGGTTTTGGTGCCGGCCTGGGTGGTGGCGCTGAGTTGGGCGGCGGTGTCGGTGGCGGCGCTGAGCTTGGTGGTGGCGCTGGGCTGGGTGGTCTGGCGGGTGTGGGGGCTGGCGGCGGTTTTGGTGGCGGC
>JAOPWC010000199.1 GCA_025965895.1 Mycobacterium sp. | reverse complement strand
CCGACTTTCAATCCGGGCATGTTTCCTCAGGGTCAGCGTCGGCGGGATTGTTCAGCTTCGAGTCCACGATCACCGTGGGTGAGATGTTGATCTGAACCTGTCAGAGCCATGGTTACTGTCTCCTCGGGCGGCGTCAGAGTGTGTGCTGGGCCTTGAGGAGGTCGGCTGCGCGCTCGCCGATGATGACGCAGGGGGCCATGGTGTTTCCGGTGGTTACCCGGGGCATGATCGACCCGTCGGCGATGCGAAGGTGTTTTATCCCATAGACTTTGAGCGTGCCGTCGACCACCGACATGGCGTCTTGGCCCATCTTGGCGGTGCAGGTTTGGTGCCAGTAGCTCATGGCGGCATCGCGGAGAAAGCCCTCGAGCTCGGCACCGGTCAGATTGCCCGGCATGACTTCGCGCTTCACGAAGGGATGCAGCGCGGCCGAGTTGCCGACCTCGCGGCACAGTTGCACTGCGGCTATCGCCGCCCTGAGGTCATCGGGGTGAGACAACGTATTGGCCTCGATCTGCACCGGGTCGCTCGCGTCGGGGCCGGTCAGAGAGATATGGCCCCGGCTTTTCGGCCGCACCACAGAACCGCCCCATGTCCAGCCGAACTCAGGCACATCGAATCTAGCCGCCGCCTCGGCACTCGCCAGTGGAAATTCAGCCTGGGAGGCCTGCAAGTCTGGGGTGTCCAGATTGGGGTCGCTCTTCCAGAAAAAGGTTGCCTCACCGCCATTGTTGCGAGGGGGCAGCGGCTGTTGGTACTCCCAGACACAGGAGAAACCAGGATGGTCCTGAAGGTTTTGACCAACCCCCGGAAGATGCTGCACCACGGGGATGCCGTGTCGCTGCAATTCGGTCTGCTCGCCGATGCCCGATTGCATCAGCACCTTCGGGGTGTGGATCGCACCCAGGGAGAGCACCACTTCGGACCCCGCGGCGATACGGTGGAGGTTGTCGTCATGGGAGAACTCCACGCCCGTGACTCGCTTACGCTCGACCTGGTCGAACGTCAGCCGGGTCACCAGCGCGCCGGTGAGAACGGTCAGGTTGGGCCGGTCCATGTAGGGGAAAACGTAGGAACGAAACACCGATTGGCGACATCCGTCGCGGGCTCGCAGATCAAAGATCGACGCGCCGCCGTCGCCCTCCATCATCCGGCCGTTCTGATTCTGAAACGTTGGAATCCCCACCGAGCGGGCGCCTTCGAGCGCGGCGGGTGCGACCGGGTTGGGGTCAGGGGCGGGCTGGACGTAAACCGGGCCGCCGGTTCCACGGTAGTCGGGGTCGGGTGCGCCATGCCAGTCCTCGATGCGGCGGTAGATGTTCAGCACCGACTCATAGCTCCACGCGTTGTCGCCGGCTTCGGAGGCGAAGAAATCCCAATCATTCTTGTGCCCGCGCGACCAAATCATCACGTTGATGCTCGATCCGCCACCCAACACCTTGCCCATGCCGAAAGGAATGGAGCGGCCGTTGAGGTGGGGGTTGGGTTGGGCCGTAAAGTTCCACTCCCGCTCGCTGCCCAGGTTTAACGGCCATTGTTCGGCTCTCATCACCTCGGGTACGTCGTCGGGGCCGCCGGCTTCCAGCAGCAGCACGCTGACGGCGGGGTTTTCGGCGAGACGACGCGCCACGACCGAGCCCGACGAGCCCGATCCACACACAATGAAGTCGTACTGCGGCCTTAACTCGGCGCCAAGCTGCTGCTGATTGTGACGAACGCGTTCGGCGAAATCGGCTCCCTGGCTGATTGCTTCGTCGGGATTCGTATTCATATCCTCTTCTCATTTCGATGTGTTGGTGGAACTTGTGTTGTCAGCTGAATCGGCTGCGGGAGTGCAGCATTGACGGGCCGCGTCAGCCTTGCGCAGCTACGCCGGGGTGGCCGGAGGGATAGGCCGCGTTCGCCAGTTACGCGTTTGCGCGACGTTTGTAGGCGATGCCTGCGCTGGTAGGACCGGTCAGTGGGTGGATCTCGATGTCGCGGAAGCCGGCCTCGCGACACCACCGGGCGAAATCGTTGCCGGTGAAGCCGAAGGCGTCACCGAACTCGATCAGCATGTTCAGCGACATCATCAGCGCGAACACGTTGTCGCGCCGGGCGTCGTCGATGAGGTGCTCGATGGCGATGAACGCCCCCCCGTCGGGCAGGGCGTCATAGGCCGCGCTGATGAGCTGCTTTTTTCGGTCGAGATTCCAGTCGTGAAGGATGTGGCCCATGCTGATGACGTCGGCCCGCGGGAGCGCATCGGCGAAGAAGTCGCCCGAGGCGACGGTGACCCGGTCGCTCAGCCCGGCCGCCGCGATCGACCTCTGGGCGATCGGCGCCACTGCCGGCAGGTCGTAGCTCGTGCAGCGCAGATGGGGGTAGCGACCGGCCAGGGTCGTACAGAGTTGTCCGGTGGCGCCGCCCACGTCGCAGACGGTGTGGTAGTCAGCGAAGTCGAATCGTTCGGTGAGGGCGTGGAAGTCGCCGAACGATAGGCCCAGCGCCTGCATGAACTGCTCCAGCCGTGCGGGGTCGCTGTAGAGTTCCTCGAAGATGGGCTTGCCGGTGAGTTTGACCTCGGTTTGGGGCTCGCCGGTCTTGAGCGCCTCAGTCAGGTCACCCCAGAACCCGTAGGATCGGGCGTTGCACATCTCGAGGAACCCCCCGACATAGGTGGGGCTGTGCTTGTCGAGGAACGCCGCCGCCTCGGCGCTGTTGCGATACCGGCCGTCGGTCCCTTCGCCATCGCGCTCCAGGAAGCTCAGCGCGACCAGCGCGTCAAGGAAGTCATAGATCGCACGCGGATGCAGCCCGAGCCGTGCACCGACTTCCTCACCAGGCATCGACGCGCTGCCCAGAAGGCTGAACAGGTCCAGCTCGACGGCCGAGAGCAGCGTCTTCGCCGGCCAGAACCCCGCGCCGACTTCCATGATGTGCGACGCATCCAGCTCGGCGTCCGAGATGCGTGCTGCGGGTGTCTCGGGCATGCCCCCACTGTCGGCTCCGAATGAGCCGGGACGAAGACCGCGCTAGTGCTATCCCTGGCACTACTACTCTCGATCTCCCGACCCTGATGGATCGTCGATAGTCGCACGTGGGGTTTGGCTGTCGAGTAGCTGACGTAATCGTGCAGGGGTGTCGGTGGTCAGCACGGGGGTGAAGATCACCAGGTGCAGTTCGGGATGATCGGCGGGTGTCAGGCTGTGTTGTTCCATGTGCAGGTCGCCGACGTCGGGGTGGCAGAACAGGCGCTCTCGGGAGGTCAGTGCTTGGATGTCGTGGTTCTCCCAGGCGACGCGGAACGCTTCGCTGGTCTGCAGGAGTCGTTCGACGAGGTGGCAGAAGGGCGGGTCGCCCAGTCGGGGGCCGGCCTGGGCCCGGAACGAGGCAGCGTTGTAGAGGCTGGTGTATTCCCAGTCGGGCATCAGCGCGCGCAGATAGGGGTCGGTGAACAGCAGCCACAGCAGGTTTCGGTCCGCTGCGGCGACGGTTGCCACGTTCGGGTAGAGCGCCGCGTATGCGGTGTTCCACGCCGTGACCGCCCAGTCCGGGGCGAGCCCATACGCCGGGTAATGCGCGAGGGCATCGAGCAGCCGCTGCAGGTGCGCGGGGACGGTCCGCGAGACTGGGTCGTCGGCGGGTTGGGGCGCGGCGTACCCAGCCAGCGACAGCAGGTAGGCGTGTTCCGCGGTAGACAGCCGCAGCGTCCGTGCGAGCGCATCGAGTACCTGCCGGGACGGGGTGATGGCGCGTCCCTGTTCGAGCCGGGTGTACCAGGTGATACTCACACGCGCGAGGTAGGCCACCTCCTCGCGGCGCAGCCCGGAAGTCCCCCTGGCGACCGGGGGCAGGCCAAAGTCGGCGCGCACGAGCTGACGTCGCCGAGTTCTGAGGAACTTGCCGATCATGGCGGCGTTGCTCCTCACCGTTCACCCGGCTCCCGGCTCAGCGGCGAAGCGCATCAGCTCAGCGATCAGATGCCTAGATGGGGTAGGCGACGCCGGTGAGTTCTTCGGAGATGGTCCACAATCTGCGCTGGATGTCCCGATCGTGCGATTGTGCACTGGATCGCACGAGCTTCGGGTAGCCGCGGGCTTCGAGAAAGCCGCTTGGGCCGAAGTATTGGCCGCCGAGCACTTGCGGGTCGGTGGCGGCCCGCAGCGTCGGGAGAGCGCCCATGGCCGCGCTCTGGAGTAGCAGTGCGTTGAATGCTCGCACCGGGGCCGAGGAGTTACGTGCCAATTCGGTCTTGGAGCCGCCGGGATGCGCGGCAACGGAGATGGTGGTGCTGCTGTCGGCGAGACGGCGCTGCAGCTCGTAGGCAAAAAGCAGGTTGGCAAGCTTGGACAGCGCGTATGCGCCAAACGAGTTGTAGCTGCGCTCGCCCTGGAGGTTGTCGAACTGAATCCGCGCGTTAAGTCGATGGGCGGCGCTGCTGACGGTGACGATGCGCGAGTCCGGCGCGGCAAGGACACGGTCGAGTAGCAGACCGGTCAGGGCGAAATGGCCCAGATAGTTGATGCCGAATTGAAGGTCGAACCCGTCTTTTGTGGCCCAGTTCGGGGTCCCCATCACGCCGGCGTTGTTGATCAGCAGATCGATGTGGTCGAAATTGGCGCGTAAGTCTGCTGCAGCGGTGCGAATCGAGTCTAGTGAGCTGAGGTCGAGCTGCTGAACAGTCACTGCGGCGCCAGGGGTGGTCGTAGCAATCTTGGCTGCTGCTGCTTTGCCTTTATCGAGATTGCGTACCGCGAGTACTATTTGCGCGCCGCGGCTGGCGAGTGCGGATGCGGTTTCGAAGCCGACGCCGGTGTTAGCGCCGGTGATGATGGCGACGCGATCGGTCTGGTCGGGGATGTCGGCCGCGGTCCACTGCGTCTTGCTCGCCTGGGTTTCTCGGGCGCCATCAACTTGGGTTGCCGGTGCGTTTCGGAACATGTTGTGCCTCCCACTCGTCGTTACCCGCCACCACTCAGATATGGTGGTAGCACTTCCGTTTCTCAGGTTAGCGCTAAAGTGGCGGTGGTGCTACCACTTCGTTGGGAGGTGTGACTCATGCGGGCACCGCGCAAAGATGTGCTTCGCAATCGACAGCGGCTGGTGACGGCCGCGCGCGAGGCGTTCATCGAGCACGGGCCTGAGGTCAGCCTCGACGAGATCGCCCGTCGGGCCGGTGTCGGCCCGACCACGCTCTACCGCCACTTTCCCGACAAGGACGACCTGATCCAGGCGGTCCTCGACGACCTGATCCAGGCCGTTCAGGACAACGCCGACCAGGCCACGAACATCGAGGATCCGTACGAGGCGTTCCGGGCGGTGTTCAGCCGCAGCTGCGACATGTCTGAGCGTGAAGTGGCGAGTTTTTTGCGGCTGGCCGGCGCGAGTCGCCACGCCGATGAACACGCCAACCGTCTCATCACCGCCTTGATCGGTCCGGCTACGTCGCAGCTGCGCGAGGCCGGCGGACTGCGTCCCGACATCACCGTCGACGACATCACCATGTTCATCCGCATGACCGTCGCCGCCGACAATGACGAAAGCCGCGCGAAGGCGATTGACATATTGCTCGCCGGCGTCATCCGTCCGGTCGAGCGCCCCACCCGTCACAGCCGTCGAACATGACGGCTGGAACCAGGATCTCTACCGGCCGACCTACTTTCGCGGCCCTCAACCCAATGGAGGAACTCAATGATGTATCCCCGCCTACGTGGCGCAGTTCTCTAGAGCGTCTGCGGTCGGCATGGCCCGGTATGGGGAATCGCGCAGCACGGCAGCGGGATCGGCTTCGTCGACAAATGCGGGCAGCAACGGCCCTTCCGCACCCGTCGGCGACGGGCGGCTCATCGCTTACCGACAACCTTTCATGGCTCACCACGGCGCACCGGCCGTCTGCAGTTCGTCAGGATGGCGCTGTTGTTGCTTCTACTTGTTGGGTGGCCGGAGGGGGTTGCACCCTCCGGCTCCCGCAGATCCCGGCGTGACAATCTCTCGTCACCGGGCTCTTGTCATCCTGACCACCAGGAACCGTGCGCCCATGCCCAGTGGGCGAAGAG
>JAOPWC010000192.1 GCA_025965895.1 Mycobacterium sp. | reverse complement strand
CAGCAGCTCGGCCGAGCGGTCCTCGTTGTCGTCGCGGCCGATCTCGTAAATGGCGTCGTGGAACCACGCGGCGAGCTCCACCGCTTCACGGTCGAACTCGATGCCGGACTCGGCCAGCCGTCCGATGGCGTCGAGCATTTCGTGCAGGTGAGCGACCGTGTGATGCTTGCGGTGGGTCCCCGACCAGCGGGCAAGCAAGTCCTGTCGCAGTTCCTCGGTCATGTGCGCCGACACGTTCTCAGTGTCGCATCGGGTTGACCTCAACCCGAATTGAGGACGCAGGATGGCCTCATGACAACGCAAGGCACCGATGCCGTCGATGTGGCGGCCTATTTCGGCCGGATCGGCTACCAGGGCCCGGCCGAACTGACGGTCGAGACGGTGCACGCCCTCGTGGCCGCCCACAACGGGTCCATTCCGTTCGAGAACCTCGACCCGTTGCTTGGCATCCCCGTCGCCGACCTCGGCGCCGCCGCGCTCGCCGACAAGCTGGTGCGCCGCCGTCGCGGTGGCTACTGCTATGAGCACAACGGACTGATGGGATATGTGCTCGACGCGTTGGGCTTTGGCGTGGAACGCCTTGCCGGTCGGGTGGTGTGGATGAATCCTGACGGTCCGCTTCCCGCGCAGACGCACCAGGTGCTTTCCGTTTCGGTGCCGGGTGTCGACGGTCCTCTGCTTGTCGATGTCGGGTTCGGCGGACAGACGCTGACATCGCCGATTCGGCTGGAGCCCGGCCCTGTGCAGGAAACCCGCCATGAGCCGTACCGTATCCGCGACCACGGGGACGGCTACCAGTTGGAGGCCGAGATCAACGGTGAGTGGCAGCCGCTGTACATGTTCAATACTCGCCCTCAGCCGCGCATCGACCTCGAAGTGGGAAGTTGGTATGTGTCAACGCATCCCAAATCGTTCTTCGTCACTGGCCTGACGGCAGCGCTGGTGACCGACGACGTTCGCTGGAACCTTCGTGGCCGTCATCTGGCCATCCACCGGGCAGAGAACACCGAGCGGATCCGCTTCGACACCGCCTCGGACGTGCTCGACGCGTTGACCGACCGCTTCGGCATCGACATGGCCGACCTCGGTGACCGCGCCGATGTCGAGGCCCGCGTCAACGAGGTGCTGGATAGCTGACCACCACATCCCATGGGTCGAAGGCCAGCGCCATGCGGCCCAGCCGCCGCGCATGCTGCGTTGTGGTGCCGAACTCGTCGACACAGCTGCGTGCACGCATGGTGGCCAGCCAGAGCCGGTGCTCGATGGTGACGCCGATCGCGCCGTGCAACTGGTGCGTGGCGGTGGTCACCGGACCGACAGCTCGGCCCACCGCCACCTTCGCCGCCGTCACAGCGTAATCGGTTGCGGGGAGATCGAAGCCGTAGTCGCCCGCCGCGGCGACCGCCAAAGCGGTTGTGGCGCGGGCCCGTTCGATCTCGCCCGCCATGGCTGCGAGCGAATGCTGCACAGCCTGAAACTTGTGAGCGGACGCCCGAACTGCACCCGCTCGCCGGTGTGCGCGACCGTGAGGTCGTACGCCGCGTCGAGCACACCGACGATCTGGTTGCAGCGGGCCCACGCGCCACGGCGGGTCAGCTCGTCGGCCACACCGACGTCGACCGCGCGCGTATCGGCGACCGCGATGTCGAACGTGAATGATCCGTGCCTCGCCGGCCAGGTTGTGGCCGTCGCCGATCTGCGCATCCGCGATCAAGGCGACATGCAGCGCATCGGTCGTCCGCGCCGCCAGTACGACGGTGTCAAAAGGCCACGGCACCTCGGGGGCGGTTCCGCTGATCCGGCCGTCCTGCTCGGCGGCGTCGGCGATCGCCACCGTCAACGGGCCGCTGTCGGGCACAGGAAGGCCAACCTTGCCGGCAAGTCACGCCGCGAGCAGATCGGTCTCGGCGATGGGAACCGCGGCCGCATGTCTGGCCAAGCCGGTGCAGCAGGAATTGTCGTGTCCATCGCGCGGGCTGGCGTAAGGGCTAGCGGTGCTTCTGTCGGATGGCCGGCTCAGCCGGCGCAGGCAGACCGTGCCGCCGGACGAATTCCCTTGATTTGATCAGGAACTCGACCTGCTCGGCGACATCGCGCAACGGATCGACGCTGCGGGTGGACCGGCACAACACCACCGCACCCTCGAGGGACGCGATGCACATGATGGCCAGCGATGCAGCGCAGGGCTCGTCGAAGCCGTCGCTGACGAACGCGCGGGTGAGCGCGTCGCGCCAGTGGCTGAAGATGCTGCCCGCGACGGTGGTCAGCTGTGGCTCGTCATCGGCCGAGCCGATCGCCGCGGCGACTACCGGGCAGCCCGCGGTGAATTCGCTCTCGACGAGCATGTCCTCCCAGAACTCCACGAACTGGCGCACCAGATACATTCCGCCGTTGGTGGCGGCCTCGTCGATGACCTCAGTGATGGCCTCGCCGGCGTATTGCAGCGCCTCGGTAAGGAGCTGGTTCCTGCCCTCGGGGAAGTGGTAGTAGACCGAGCCGCGCGGTGCCCCGCTGCGGGCGAGCACCTCGTCGATGGTGACGCCGGCAGCACCGCGCTCACGAAGCACCTCGGCGGCGCTGATCAACATGTTGGTACGCGTCGAGCCGCGCTTGGTCGGGGTCTTGGTCGCGGTGGACAGAGCAAACCTCCCGGGGGGCGATCAGGCCACGCGCGTATCGCGCAGCTGCGACGGGCGCCAGCTCAAGACGCGCGGGCTGAAGTGGAAGATCGGTCGGCGGCGAGTCTGCACGTGGTGCGTGAACTGGCGGCCGGCGAAGTTGATCTCAACGATCCACATCGTGTGCCTCCCTGTCTATGTCGAACAGCATAAAATGGATAACACATGTGCGCAATGAATGTATTCCGCGTCACACGTTGGCCCGGGTAAATCGCAGGTGAACACCCTTGGTTAGCCGACATCGACGATTCGGTCCGATTGTGCCGATTATGGCCGAATGCATAATTGCGAGATCCCAGCTCAGCGCCACTTTGGGCCCGTAGGCTGACCGCAGCGCCAACGAAAGCGGGTCTGCCATGGCCGAGCACTCGCGTATGTGCAGGTCAGTGTTGGTCGGTTTGTGCGCTGCGGTGGTCATCGCGGCTCCGACCGCCGGCGCCGAACCGCTGGACCAGAACGGTTACAACGGTGCGCCGACGGTGGTTTCCGGTGGTCCGGTACCGACGATGAACGGTGTTCCGTGCGTCGCAGGACACCTCGGAACGTGCACCGGCTTCGCGCAGAACCAACCAAGGCCAACCGAGCCCCGTGCGTCGGTCGGCCACAGTCCCACGGTGAGTCCGTAGCGAAAGGGCGCTAGTGATTGGGTCACTACAAGAGCAACGTGCGCGATCTGGCGTTCAACCTGTTTGAGGTGTTGGACCTGGAGAAGGCACTTGCGACGGGCGAGTTCGGCGACCTGGACGCGGAGTCGGTTCGGCAGATGCTCGACGAGGCGTCGCGGCTGGCCGAGGGCCCCTTGGCGGAATCCTTTGCCGAAGCCGACCGCAGCCCGCCGACATTCGACCCCGCGGCACATACGGTGAGCCTGCCGGAGCCCTTCAAGAAATCACTGCGGGCATGGCAGCAAGGGGAGTGGTTCCGCGTCGGCCTCAACGAAGACATCGGAGGCGTCGCTGCGCCTGCGATGGTCGCATGGGCGATCAACGAATTCCCGCTCGGCGCCCAGCCCGCTGCGTTCATGTACATGGCGGGCCCCATCATGGCGGATATCCTCTATCACATCGGCAGTGAACAGCAGCCGCATTGGGCCGCAATCGCTTTCGAGCGCAACTGGGGCGCGACTATGGTTCACACCGAGCCTGATGCCGGCTCGGACGTCGGCGCCGGACGCACGAAGGCGATCCAGCAGCCCGACGGCACCTGGCATCTCGACGGCGTCAAGCGATTCATCACCAACGGCGATACCGACGACCTGTTCGAGAACAACCTGCCCTTAGTGCTGGCTCGACCGGAAGGTGCCGGACCGGGCACCAACGGCCTTAGCCTGAATATTGTGCCCAGATACCTGTTCGATCCCGAGACCGGCGAGCTCGGTGATCGTAACGGGGTGTACGTCACCGGCCTCGAGCACAAGATGGGCCTGAAAGCCTCTGCAACATGCGAACTCACGTTCGGCCAGCACGCTGTTCCCGCGGTCGGCTGACTGGTCAACGACACCCACAACGGCATCGCCCAGATGTTCAAGGTGATCGAGTATGCCCGAATGATGGTGGGCACCAAGGCGATCACCACACTTTCGACCGGCTATCTCAACGCACTGGATTACGCCAAGACGCGGGTGCAGGGCGCGGACATGACGCAGATGACCGACAAGAACGCTCCCCGCGTCACCATCGTTCACCCCCCCGATGTCCGGCGTGCACTGCTAACCCAGAAGTCATACACCGAAGGGCTTCGTGCGCTGTATCTCTACACCGCGGCACATCAGGACGCCGTTGTTGCGGGGATTGCCTCCGGTGCTGACGCCGACATGGCCGAGCGGGTTAACGATCTTCTGCTGCCGATCGTGAAGGGGGTGGGTTCGGAGCGAACCTACCAATGCCTGACGGAATCCCTGCAGACGCTCGGCGGCTCCGGATTCCTGCAGGACTACCCGATCGAGCAGTACATCCGTGATGCCAATCGACTCGCTGTACGAAGGCACCACCGCGATCCAGGCGCAGGACTTCTTCTTCCGCAAGATTGCGCGCGACCAGGGCAGAGCGCTGGCGCACGGGGTCAGCCAGATCACGGATTTCCTTGGCAGTGACACCGCGCGACCGGAACTCGCCGACGAGCGCACGCCGCTGGCCACCGCGCTCGGCGATATGCAGGGCATGGTCGCGGCGATGACCGGATACCTGATGGGTGCGCAGGAGAACGCCCGTGAGTTGTATCGCCTTGGGCTGGAGTCGGTTCGGTTCCTGCTCGCGGTCGGCGATCTGTTAATCGGGTGGCTGTTGTTGAACCAGGCCGAGATTGCCCTCAACGCGCTCGCCGGCGAGGTCTCCGATCGCGACCATGCGTTTTATACCGGAAAGGTCGCCGTGGCAAAGTTTTTCACGAAGAGCGTGTTGCCGCGACTGACCGCGGAACGCAAGATCGTCGAGGCCGTCGACCTCACCGCGATGGACCTCCGCGAAGAGGCCTTCTGAGCGGCAGGGATCAGCCGGCGTTCTCCACCGCGACGAGTGCGGCCGCGACGGCGAAGAACTTGTTCGCGCCCAGTTGCCGGACCGTCTTGATGTTGAAGGCCTCGGCCAGCAACTCGGCGTCCTTGTCGGTCACCCCTGCCAAGGCGGCGGGCGACGCATCCAGAATCTCCTTGAGCGCCTTGTCTTCGTAGGCCTTGTCAAGCGACTTGGCTAGGTCGACGGATACCGCCATGGTGTCCCTCCTCGGTTGGAAACGGGACGGTCACCGTAACGAACGAAGCTGAATGTCAGCTGTCCGGCGTGTAACCGGACGGCAGCAGCACACTCTTGTGCTCGACGTACTGTTCGATGCCTTCTGGGCCGTTCTCGCGGCCGATGCCGGAGTTCTTGTAGCCGCCGAACGGAGCACCGGGGTCGAACGCGTACATGTTGACCGCGTAGGTGCCGGTGCGGATCTTCGAGGCGATCTTCATGGCCTTGTCGTTGTCGGTGGTCCATACGGACCCTGCCAACCCGTAGACCGAGTCGTTGGCGATCCGAATCGCGTCGTCCTCGGTGTCGTAGGGGATGACCGCGAGCACCGGCCCGAAGATCTCCTCCTGCGCGATGACCATCGAGTTGTCCACGTCGGCGAACACGGTGGGCTGCACGAACCAGCCGCCGTCCAAGCCTGCGGGGCGCCCGCCGCCGGTGACGATCCGCGCGCCTTCCTCGACGCCCTTGCGGATGTAGCCCTCGACCCGCTCACGCTGCTTCTCCGAGATCAGCGGGCCGATCATCGCCGCGGGGTCGTCGGGCAGCCCGATCGGCATCGCCGCGACCGCGCCGGAGAGCTTCTCCACCACCTCGTCGTAGCGCGACCGCGGCGCAAGAACGCGGGTCTGACCGACACAGGCCTGCCCACAGTTCATCAGCCCGGAGAACACCAGCATCGGCAGCGTGGAGTCCAGATCGGCGTCCTCCAGAATGATGGCCGCCGACTTGCCGCCCAGTTCCAGCGTGCAGGCCTTGAGCGTCTCGGCGGCGATCTTCGCGATCTCCTTGCCGACCGCCGAAGAGCCGGTGAAGGTGAACTTGTCCAGCTCCTGGTTGGCGGTGAGTGCGCGGCCGGTCTCGGGACCGCCGGGGACGATCGAGAGCACGCCCTCGGGCAGCCCCGCCTCGGCGAACATCTCGGCCATCGCGAACACCGACAGCGGTGTCTCGGCCGCCGGCTTGAGCACCAGCGTGCAGCCTGCGAGCAGGGCGGGGCCGAGCTTGTTGGCGGCAAGGAAGAACGGCACGTTCCATGCGGTGACCGCGCCGACGACGCCGATCGGCTCACGTATCACCAGCGTCTGGCCATAGATGCCGTCGCGGATGTCGCGCCAGGTGAACTTGTCCGCGGCACCGGCGTAGAACTGGAACGCCGACATCGCGGCGCCGTACTGCATCATGTCGACGATGGTGGGCGGCTGCCCCGTCTCGGCGGCGAGCAGGAACTTGAGCTCGTCGGCGCGCTCCTCCATGATCTTGACCGCGGCGCCGAGCACTGCGGCCCGCTCTTCTGGCGACATGTGTGGCCATGGACCCTCGTCGAACGCCTTGCGGGCGGCCGCGCACGCGGCGTCGACGTCGGCCTTCGCCGCCATCGGCACCTTGCCGACGAGCTCGCCGGTCGCGGGGGAGTGGACCTCGATCATCTCGGAGGTCGACGGCTCAACCCACTTGCCGCCGATGAAGAGCTTGTCCCACTCGGTCTTGAAAGCAGTGCTCTGCGTCATGGCGCCACCCTACCCATCGAGCCGGAAAACGAGAACCTGTTTCAGTCAGAACATCCGGGCGGCCGCAAGACCAGCACCAGGTTGCTCACCAGGAACTCCCTCAGTACCGGCACTCCCGTAATCCACCACGCCCATCGCGGGTGGTAGCGCGGAAATGCGGCGACGAGGGCGCCGGTGCTCGCCGCCCACTGCAGCCCGTCGGACACCGTCACGGCGAACAACGACGATCCGTAGTCGTTCTTCGGCCGATGTCCGTGGTTGCGGGTGTAACGCTCGGCGGCGCGGGCCCCGCCGAGGTAGTGCGTCAGCCCCATCTCGTGGCCGCCGAACGGGCCGAGCCACACCGTGTACGACAGCACCGCCAGGCCGCCGGGCCTGGTGACCCGCAGCATCTCGCGGCCCAGCCGCCACGGTTGCGGCACGTGCTCGGCGACGTTGGATGACAGGCAGATGTCCACGCTGGCGTCGGCGAACGGCAACGCCATCCCAGACGCCCGCACATAAGTGGTGTGCCGGTCGGTCGCGGCGGGACCCGCGTGCATCTCGGTGCGATCGGGCTCAACGCCGATGAAGTGCAGACCGGCGTCGGCGAAGGCGGCGGCGAAATAGCCGGGGCCGCCGCCCACGTCGAGCAGGGTCCGGCCCGCGGGTGAGGTGCCGTTGGCGTCTCGCCACAGATCGGTGACCATCGCGGCGGTGTCCTCGGCCAGCGCGCCGTAGAACCGGGCCGCGTCGCGTTGCTCGTGACGGAACTGGCCAAGCAGCCGCAGCGACCGAGACAGCGTCGCCCTCGTGGCGAACAGCTCGACGACTCCCACCGAACCGACCTTAGCCAGCGGCTAGTCTGGCACGGATGTCTGGCCACGGGATCCGTCCGCGCTCCTCGCGTCGGCGGGTTCGTTCCGTCCTGCTGTTGTGCTGGCGGGACACTGGCCACCCCCAGGGCGGCGGCAGCGAAACCTACCTCCAGCGCATCGGCGCGCACCTGGCCGAGTCGGGTGTGCGGGTCACGTTGCGCACCGCTCGGTATTCGGGCGCGCCGCGGCGCGAAGTCCTCGACGGGGTGCGCATCAGCCGGGGCGGCGGCCGCTACTCCGTGTATGTGTGGGCGGGGCTGGCGATGGTTGCGGCGCGGATCGGTCTTGGTCCGCTGCGGCATGCACGGCCGGACGTGGTCCTCGATACCCAGAACGGGTTGCCGTTCATGGCCCGTCTCGCTTTCGGCCGAAGGGTGGCGGTGCTGGTACACCATTGCCACCGCGAGCAGTGGCCGGTGGCTGGCCCCGTGATGGGCAGGATCGGCTGGTTCGTTGAGTCGACGTTGTCACCACGGTTACACCGGCGCAATCAGTATGTGACGGTGTCACTGCCATCGGCGCGTGATCTGACCTGCCTCGGCGTGAATCACAACCACATCGCGGTCGTGCGCAACGGCCTTGACCAGGCGCCGGCACATACGCTGGCGGCGCCGCGCTCGGTCGCCCCGCGGGTCGTGGTGCTCTCACGGCTGGTGCCGCACAAGCAGATCGAGGATGCGCTGGATGCGATCGCCGAGCTGCGACCACGGATTCCGGACGTGCATCTGGACATCCTCGGCGGCGGCTGGTGGGAACAATGGCTGATCGACTACGCCGCGCTGCTTGGCATCTCCGAAGCCGTGACGTTCCACGGCCATGTTGACGACACAGCCAAACACCATGTACTGCAACAGTGCTGGGTGCATGTACTGCCGTCGCGCAAAGAGGGCTGGGGCCTTGCGGTCACCGAGGCAGCGCAGCATGCGGTCCCGACGATCGGGTATCGATCCTCCGGCGGTCTTACGGATTCGATCGTCGACGGGGTGACCGGGCTGCTGGTCGACGATCACGCCGAACTGGTCGACGAGCTCGAGCGCCTGCTGACCGATGATGTGCTCCGCGAACAACTCGGCGCCAAGGCCGCCATCCGCACCGGCGAATTCTCTTGGCAGCAAAGCGCCGACGCGATGCGCACGGTGTTGGAGTCCGTGCACGCGCGGCGCATGGTCAGCGGCGTGGTCTAGCTCTAGCCCGTCGGAGTCCTAGACCCAACGCAAACAGACCACCGAGCATCAGCGCTGAAAGCCACACCCAGTGCGCGGCGAGCACGATGCCGCGGCCCTGCGGGCGCGGATGGTCGCCGCCCACCCGGTACAGGGTCAGATCCCCGTCGTGGTACGCCACAGGCAGCGGCAGCGTAGGTGGGGAATGGCCCGTGGCCCAACTGGATTCGACGACTACCCAGCCGACTCCTGCGGCCGCCAGCTTGTCGCGGTCGGCGCCGGTCTGCAACAACTGCTGCACGTCGCGGGCGCGATTGCCCTCGCCTGGCACCGTGCGGCCTTCGATTGTCAGTTCACCCGTCGTCAGTACGTCGGCTCGTACCCAACGGGGCAGCGGGTCGAGCACCGGGGCGTCACCGGCCCAGGCGAAGCGGCGCATGCTGTCGACGGGCAGCACCGCGACCGGTCGCGGGTCGGCGTTGATCAGCGCGGAGACGGCCGTCCACGCCTGCGGATAGTCCACGGCGGCCAACTTGCCGCCGACTCCCCATGCCAGATCGGGCAATGTCGCGGCCAGTGCCGCACAGCAGATCAGAGCCGTCATCGCGGCCGGGATCCGGTGGCGCAGCGTGACGACGGCCGCCGCACCGGCCAGCGAATAGGCGGGTGTTGCCAGCGCCACCCATTTCTGCGCGTCGCGCACCACGCCGAGGCCGGGCAGCGTCCGGATCGTGGCCTCGACGACCGCCATTCCTGGCCCGGTGGCCATCGCGGCTGGGACCGCCACCGCCACCGCCGCGAGGATCAGCAGTGGCACCGCGACGGGGCGGCGCACCAGCGTTGGCAGTCCCAACGCGACAACGCCGAGCAGCACGACCGCCGCGATGACCGCGAAAAGCGTTGTGCGCGAGGCCGGTACCGCGTCGGCATTCCAGATGCCGCCGAGGGTGGCGAGGGTACCCAAGGTTCCGAGGCCTGGTTCGGCGCGTGCGGCGAACGCGCTCACACCTTCGGCCTGCGTTGACGACAGCGAACCGGCCACCGTCGCCGCGGTCAGCCACGGCAGCGCCACCAGCACCGCGGCACCGAGCCCGATCGCCACGCACCACCACCGCGGACGGCCGGAACCTGGTGCGAAGACGCACGTCACCGCGACGGTCGCCGCCAGCATGAGCCCTGTCGGCGTTAGCCCGGCCAGCGCGATCCAGAACACCAGCGCGCACACCCGGGCGCACACCGCCGCGCCCGACGTTCGCAGCTGCAGCATGGTCGTCGCCACCCACGGCAGGCAGCCGTAGCCCACCACCAGGCTCCAGTGCCCCTGCAGGAGTCGTTCGGCGATATACGGATTCCAGATGGCGATCGTCACCGCGACGAACTGACCGGCGACGCCCGCATCGGGGACCACCGTCGCCGCCAGCCGGGCCGCGCCCAAGCCCGCCAGGAACAGCCCGGTCACCAGCAGCACCTTGACCACAAGGCCGCCGTCGACCAGCCCGGTGGCCAGCGCGACGACGAAGTCCTGTGGCAATGCGCGCGGTGCCGCCTCCGAGAGCCCCATAGCCGAATCCGACAGGTACGACCGCGGTGTGGCCACCGCGTCGCGGAGCAACAGATATCCCGGCGCGAAAAGCGGCGCCGTCACCAGCAGAGCCAGCACCAGCGCGTACGCCGGCGCGATGAACGACCGCGCCCGGGCGGGCGCGGGAATCCGCACGGTCAGACGGATCTATCCGGAGGCAGATCCGATGGTCGAGGAGCGGGCAGCTTCTCTGTCTGCGCCTCGGCCCCTGGCACGTGTTGGGCTTCGGAGCCCCGTGGCCCGAAGAACCGGTGATCGGCCTCGTCCAGACCCGGATCGATCAGTGCCGACTCGGCGCGCAGGCTGAACGACCCCAGCAGCGCACCGCCCACCAGCGCCACCAAGCCCATCGCGGTGAACGTGATCGGCAGGATGCGGCCCCACAGCGCCAGCCTGTCCCGCTCGTCGCGCGCGCTGGCCACCTGCGATTGGACCGTCTCATCGGTGGACGTGACGCTGAAGTCGACGAACGTGACCTCGGGCTTGAGCGGCTCGCGCGCGTAAAAGTGGTAGCCGTGCTGCTTCTTCTTGACGATGGTGCCAGACACCGGATCCACCCAGAAGGTGCGCTGCGCGGCGTAGTAGCGGGTCATGGTGATTGGTTCGTCCGGATTGCCTGGTAGACCCCACAGCGAAGCCCGAGCGGTGACCTTGGCGTCGGCGTCGTCGTCGTAGAGGGACGAGTACTTGATCGGCTCGACCAGCTTGCCGTCGGCGTCGTAGCCAACGTTCTGGCTGAACCGGTAGGTGGTCAGCCCGTTTACGTCTTCCTCGCCGTCGTAGTTGGCGTCGTACGCCTTCTGGGCGATCGGGTCGAAAACGGGGTAGGTGCGCTTTTCGGTATCGAACGGAAACCGGTAGGCCAGCCCGTCGTGGGGCAGGGCGATGCTGGTCGGCGGGAGGGTGTCCTCGGCGGCGCGTGGCTTCTGCACCGCGCCGCCAGGGTTGCTTTCGCTCGAGACCGCCACTGCGGTCTTCCGGTTGACCGTGACCGTGTCGACAAGCGCCAGCAACAGACCGCTGTCCCGCTGCTTGTCGGTGCGGCGCAGGGAGCTGCCGACCTGAAGGGTGACGACATCGGCGTTCGACGGTGACTCCACGCTGATCTGCTCCTGCAGCGCGACCGGGACATTGCGGTTGATGACGAACCGCTCGGTGTTGAGCGACTCGGGGTCAAACGCGGTACCAGTTCCGTTGGCGACGAGCGTGGCGTCAAGGTTGAGCGGTATCTTGGCGATCTTGCCCTTGGTGTAGGTGGTCAGCAACAGCGCGGCAATCAGCAGGGCGGCCCCCAACCCCATGATTCCGCACGCTGCGATACGCAGCGCCACTGCCCGGTTCAAACCGTGCCTCCTTCGGTGTGGCGACCCATTCCTGCGCCGCCACGTGCCCGACTTGGGGAGGTACCACCCGTCTGCGGGGCAGCTGTGGAGGCAAAACCCGTTCGACCCTAACAGCACAACTTAAGGGCGTCGCGCACTACGAGTGCATCCACGGATGGCTGGTTGGCTACCCGTTTTCACCCTGACAGAGCAGCACGGCACACTGGTCGTCGTGACGGATCCGGACGCGAGGAATCGCGAAAACCGCCGGGTGGGCGGGACGCGAAGTTTCCTGCCTGCCGTCGAGGGGATGCGCGCGTGCGCCGCCGTTGGCGTCGTCGTCACCCATGTCGCCTTTCAGACCGGTCACACCGGCGGGATCACGGGCCGACTGTTCGGCCGGTTCGATCTCGCCGTTGCGGTGTTTTTCGCGCTGTCGGGCTTTCTTTTGTGGCGTGGCCACGCCGCTGCGGCCCGCGGACTGCGGCCGGTCCCGCCGACGGGGCACTACCTGCGGTCACGCATCGTCCGCATCATGCCGGGCTACCTGGTTGCGGTCGTGGTGATTCTGACGTTGCTGCCCGACACCAAGGCCGATCTCACCGTGTGGCTGGCGAACCTGTCGCTGACCCAGATCTATGTGCCGCTGACCCTGACCGCTGGGCTAACCCAGATGTGGAGCCTGTCCGTCGAGGTCGCCTTCTACCTGGCGTTGCCGTTCCTTGCGCTGCTGGCGCGACGACTGCCCGTGCGCGCCCGCATCCCGGCTATCTCGGCCGTGGCGGTGTTCAGCTTCGGGTGGGCGCTCATCCCGTTCGAGGCGCCGTTCGGCATCAACCCGCTGAACTGGCCGCCTGCGTTCTTCTCATGGTTCGCCGCGGGAATGCTGTTGGCGGAGTTGACCGTCATGGAAGTCGGCTGGCCGCACCGGCTGGCCAGGCGGCGGGTGCCGATGGCGTTAGTCGCGGTGATGGCGTTCGTGGTGGCCGCCTCTCCGCTGGCCGGCCCGGAAGGGCTGACGCCAGGCACGATCAGCCAGTTCATCGTGAAAACGGCGATGGGCGCGGTGGTGGCGGGGGCGCTGCTGGCCCCGCTGGTGCTTGACCGCCCCGATACGCCGCACCGGTTACTTGGCAGCACGACCATGGTGACGCTGGGTCGATGGTCGTACGGGTTGTTCGTCTGGCACCTCGCGGCGCTGGCGATGGTGTTCCCGATCATCGGTGAGTTCGCGTTCAACGGACACATGCCGGTCGTGCTCGTGCTGACGGTGGTGTTCGGCTTTGCGATCGCGGCGGTCAGCTACTCGCTGATCGAGTCGCCATGCCGAGTCGCGTTTCGGCGTTGGGAGTTTCGCGAGCAGCGTCCTGTGCCGCCGCTGGACAGCTCGGTCAGGGACGTGCCCGAGCCCGTCGCGCGATGACCTCGTCGCGCACCGCTGACCGGCGTGCCTTGCCTGCGTCGTCGCGCAGCGGGGTGTCGGTGAATTCGACGACGCGGGGCACCTTGTAACCGGCGATACGGTCGGCCAGGAACGCGATGACGGCGGCTTCGTCGAGCCCGTCGGCTTGCACGATGGCGTATGGCACCTGGCCAAGGTCGCCTGTGTCGTCGTCGGGTACGCCAACCACCAAGCAGGACAGGATGTTTGGGTGTGCGGACAGGGCCGATTCGATTTCGGCGGGGTAGACATTGCGGCCGCCGACGGTGAACATGTCGGCACGCCGGTCGTTGAGGTAGAGGAATCCGTCGTCGTCGAAGTAGCCGAGATCGCCAAGCGAGTCCCACCCGTCGCGGCTCTTCGCGGTCGCGCCGATGTAGCGGTATGTCGGCGCGCTACCTGGCGATGGCCGCATGTAGATCTCGCCGACCACGCCGGGCGGGCACTGTTTGCCGTCGTCGTCGAGCACCTTCATCTCGCCCGCAACGACGACGCCGACCGAACCGCGGTGCTCTAGCCATTGCGCGCCGCTGACGAACGTCATGGCCTGGAGTTCGGTGCCGCCGTACAACTCCCAAACCGCATCGGGTCCGAGCAGATCGATCCAGGCCTCCTTGACCGCCGGTGGACACGGCGCGCCGACGTGCCATAGCCGACGGATCGACGACAAGTCATAGGCGTCGGGATTGTCCCGGTAGGCCGGCAGCAACCGCTGCATGATGGTCGGCACGGCCACGAGGAATTCGACGCCGTGCTCGGTGATCAGCCGCAGGAACTCGGCGGCGTCGAACCGCGGCATCAGCACCAGGTGCTGGCGCATCAACAACCCGATTGTCGCGGTGGTCATGCCCGTGTTGTGGCTGAGCGGAACAGCAATCAGCTGGGTGTCGCCCTCTTGGGCACCCATCCCCAGCCCTGCGAGCGCCCCGGGGAAACGAGAGTCGCCACCGGCCTCGATGAGCTTGGGTCGCCCGGTGCTGCCCCCTGAGCCCAGCGCCTTCCATGACGGCGACACCGCTTCGGGTAGCGGCGCATCCGACACGCTCGAATCGGGTATGAAATCCCCTGGCACGCTGGGAATCACGCCGCGCGGATCATTGCGGCCCACCAGCAGCGCCCGCGGCTTCAGCTCGAGCAGCCCCTCGAGTTCGGCGTCGGGCAGCCGGGCCGAAAGGGGCTGGGGAATCGCGCCGAGCTTCCACGCGGCCAGTGCGGCCTTGATCCACTCGATCGAGTTCGGCAGCACGATTGTCACGTAGTCGCCTTGGTGCACACCGAGTTCGGCGTAGGCGCGCGCCAGCCGGTTGGTCGACGCGTCGAGTTCGGCACGGGTCAGGGTGCGTACCTCGCAGGTGACCGCCGGTTCGTCGGGCGCGACCTCGGCCAGTCGGGAAAACTGCGTGCCGATCGGCGGGACGGGGGCGGTCATCAGTAGGTGCCCTGACTTTCGAAGATCTTGCGAGGGTTGCCGACGAGCATCGTCGTCAGCTGCTCGTCGGTGACGCCGCGGTCCTTCAGCGCAGGGATGACGTCGTTGTGGATGTGTAGGTAGTGCCAGTTCGGCAGGACCACCGGCACCACCTCTTCCGGCAGCCAGTCGATGAAGCACGACGCGTCGTGCGACAGCACCATTTTGTCCGCGTGGCCACGCTCGCACATCCGCGCGACGGTGTTCACCCGATCCTCGAACGGCAGGAACACATCGGCACCGAACCGGTCCATCCCGATGTAGGAGCCGTTGCCGATGAGCTCGTCCAGATAATCCAGATCGGTGGTGTCGCAGGAATGCCCGATCACCACCCTGGTCAGGTCGACGCCCTCGTCGGTGAAGATCCGCTGCTGCTCGAGTCCCCGCCTTGTCGCGGCGTGCGTGTGTGTCGAGATCGGCACGCCGGTGCGGCGGTGTGCCTTGGCGACGGCGCGCAGCATCCGCTCCACCCCTGGCGTGACACCCGGCTCGTCGGTCGCGCACTTGAGGATCGCGGCCTTGACCCCGGTGTCGGCGATGCCGTGCTCGATGTCGCTGACGAACATGTCAACCATCGGCTCGCCGTCGCCGAGTGCGCGCCCCGGACCGGTGAAGTGGAAGTACATCGGCACGTCGTTGTACGTGTAGACACCGGTCGCCACCTCGATGTTGATGTCGGTGGCCGCCGCGATGCGCGCGATGTAGCGGCCGGGCCCGATCACGGTGAGATCGACGATGCTGTCGACACCGCGGGACTTCAGTTCGTTCAGCCGCGCGATCGCGTCGGCTTCGCGCTTGGCCTCATCGCCCCAGACTGCGGGGTAGTTGTCGGTGACCTCCGGGGACAGGATGAACACGTGCTCGTGCATGAGTGTCACGCCGAGACCTGTTGTATCGATTGCGCTCCGCGTGCGGTATTCAGGTGCGGCACTCCGCCGATGCTAGGGCGCTGGCGCGATCCCTGGGGCGGTCTTCGATCAGGTCGATGCGGCCTGCCGCGGTGGGGCTGCCAAACACAGCCACTCCCAGGTTTGTCGTTTCGCCGCACAGCAACCTCACCGGCCCCATACGGTTTCAACGTTCCGACTCGTTGGGGTTCTCATGGCAAATCGACCACTCTTTGTTGTGACCGGCCTGCGGCGAGCTCCTTATTGCTCGGTGGCGCGATGGCCGGCTGTAGTAGCAACAGTTCGTCGACAGCATCGTCATCGTCGTCGGCGTCTTCGAGCAAGCAGGCCACAGCCACCTCGGCCACGGCCGGCGATGCCTGCCACACCAACCCGGGCGGCCAGCCTGGCGTTTCCGGCGGGTTCACCAACGCCGCAGGCAATCGGGTCATCGGCGACACGATCATGATCCTGCCCGACGCCTCGGCTGCGGCGACCGCTCTCGATGGGGCGAAGTCCTCCCTCAGCAGCAACGTGACGGGAGCACCACAACCGGCATCGGTGGGGAGTAACGGAATGATCGTGTCAGGACCATCGCCGGACAAATCCAAGGCGGTGACCGTCCTGCTGTTCACCGAGGGTAAGGGGTTCACCACGGTCGAATTCGACAGCGCCCCAGATGATCCGGTTCCGCCCGAAATTGTCACGGATATCGGCCAGAAGCAAGATGACGCGATCAAGAACGGGCTACCCGCTTAACGGAGCTGTTGTCGCCGGCTGGTTCGTCGTCGGTGGCTCGGTCGACGCGGCTGGAACGCTCGACGCCGCCAGCATCGCCACCGAGACCAGCGCCAGCAGTTGAACGCCTGCGGAGTGCCCGATGTAGCCGTCGACCGAGCGCCACGGGTTCTGGCTCAGCACCGCGCCTGCGACGATCAGCCCACCAGCAGCGACGGCGACCGTGACTGCGTCGCAGAGCTTTTCGCGTCGGCGGAGCAAATAGCGCACGCCAAGCGCTGCGCCGGCAACGATCACGCCCGCGATCCCTGAGATCACCGCGGCGACCGCCACCACCGCGACGCTCGTGGTCACCGGTCCCGGTTGCCACGGCCGCGCGGGCTGGTCAGGGGGACGGGGCCGTCGAACCGGCAGGAACGCCAGCAGCGCAAGGACCGGCAGCAGCGCGAGGCCGCCGATCAGCCCCGCCCGATACGGCGCGTTCGAGGTGAAGCTCAGCGCGACGGGGCCCGCGGTGCCCGGCGGAAGTACCCAGCCCTGCTGCCAGCCGTTGACGGTGACTGAGGCGAGTACGGAACCGTCGGCCGCGCGAGCCGTCCAGCCGGGATTGATGCTTTCTGGCACCACTAGCACCCGTGACGACGCCGAGGTCGGGATGTTCAGCTTGCGGTGGTCGGTGCTCCAGTCGGCGGTGGAGGCGGGAATGGTTGCCGCCGTGTGTAGTTGGCTCGCGAGCGGACCGGCCAGCTGCACGCCGTCGACCACGAACGCCGCGCCAGGGCTGATCAGCAATTCCTGCTGACCGGCGGGCAGTGTGATCGGCTCGGACTGGCACGGCCTTGCGGGCACGGGCCCCCCTTCGAGCAATGCGCCCACGGTGGTGGCGATGGAGGTCTGGACGAACTGGCCCGCCACGCCGATGATCGGGCCGCGCCCGCACGGCAGATCGATGGCCCGAATACGGTTGCGCGTGGCGTCGGCGGCCGCGATCGGCGCTCCCCTTGCGTCCAGCGCCGAGACCTCGGCCAGCCCCGGCGGCTTGAGCTGATCGAAGCCCAACGCGGTGCGGTCGATGACGTCCTTCCAACTCAGCAGCGAGAGTTTGACGGTGTCGGTGACGCGCGGCCGCAGGCTCAATGTCTGAATTTCGCCGTCGCTGGACAGCCGGCGAACCTGGGGGCCGTCGCCGAGGTCGATGGCCACCAACGTCGGATGTGCAGGCAGGACTGAGGAACTCGGCGTTATCCGCAGTCCGGCGACCTCGCTGCTTGCGGGCAGTTTCAGCGTGAGTGTTGGCGGCGTCTTGTGTTGCACGACGCTTTGCGGTGCGGTCCACGCGGTGCCCGGATCGCCATCGGCGGCGGCGTACGCCGAACCCAGCACGTCGATCGGGTCGGCGTCGCCGAGCGCCCGCGCCGCGCCGGGCGCGCTGACCAGGTCGGCCAGATTGGGGCCTTGGCGCGCGCGCACCCACACCGTCGGCGTCACCGCGGTCGGCGACGGCACGGTCAGCGTCCGGCTCAGGTTTACCGGCTCCTCCGGTGAGAGCGCCATCGACGCCGCACACCGGGTGCCGTTCGGGCTCTTGGCGCAGCCCGGCCGGCCCAGCAGCTCGGGCCCCAGATCCCATTGTGCGACAGCAGAATTCGCCGGCGGCCCGGGTACAAGCACGGTGTGGCGCAGGTTGACGGGATGAGCGAAGCCGTTCGCGTCGTACTGTGTGACAGTGAAGTCGGTGATGCCGAACTGCACGCCGCCCGAGCCGTCGTCGGTGGCCACGGCGGTGATCCGCACCCACGGCGTCTCGCCATAAGGCAACGCCAGGGTCAACGGCTTGCCGGCCTGGTCGAACCGCAGCGTGCTGGTGCCGTTGACGGTCGACACCTCGATGCGGCGCACCTGTGCGCCGACAGCCGTGGCGCTTGGTGTGATCGTGAGGCTGGCCTTGGTGACAGGGTGATCGAAGTCGACCTGCAGCCATTGGCCGACCGCCGACTGCAGGGCATTGGATACCCAGCTCGTCGACGAATCGGCGTCGATGGCCGCCGCAGGCCCGCTCGCCGGTGCGACGTTGGGCAGCGCGGTCGAATCCGACGCCGAACTCGACACCGAGATGCGTCCACCGTTCCACTGCCCGTACACCGTTTCGGCGCCTGCGGCCGGATAGTCGAGCACCCGGTTGAACGTGCGCCGCGGATCGTCGGGTGCCCGAATGGCCGACAAGTGGTCATCGACGCGGCCGTAATCCGTTTCGCGGGCAAGCGGCGTGTCGGTCACGGTGACCCCTTTTCCCGGAGGCAACGTTAGGTTCGCTCGTCGCGCGTCCCCGGTCAGCAGCATCGGCCCCAGCGGCGGCTGGCCCAGCAACCGGCGTCGTTCGTCGAGCCGCAGCAGCGCCTCGGGTCCGCCGTCGACACGCGCCATCGCGTCGGTGTCGACCAGGTATGGCGTTGACGGAATCGTCGGCGTGTCCACCCTGTAGATCTCCACCGCCGGATAACGCGGCCGCAGTCCACTGTCGGTGATGAACCCAGCCAGGGTGCCAGGGCCGACGGGCTCGCCGAACTGTGCCACTTTGACGAGACCGCCCGATCCTTCTATGGCCCGGTGCACCAGCAGGGGTCGCGCCGACCGCGACGCCTCGGGGTCGAGGTCGTTGCGCACCACTACGTACGAAATTCCTTGCCGGGCAAGCGTATCCGCCAGACCGGTGGACGGCTGGCCCGCGGCGAACAGCCGCTGCACCGAGTCGAGAGCGCGGATGGTTTGCGACGGGGTCAGCGGAATCGAATCGCGCACACCCCACGGGCCGGTGCCCAACACTTGCAGTGGTTCGTCGTGGCTGGTGCCCCACACCTGGGTGGCGAACGGCGCGCCGGGTGCCACCAGCACGCGGCCGCCGGTGTTGTTGTGCTCGTCGAGCCAGTCGGCGGTGTCGTGCCAGTACTGCGGGATCGCGTCGAAGGCGCCCGGCGGGGTGAGCCGGCCGGTCCATGCCAGCGACGTGGCGGCGGCCAACGCCACAAGCACCGCCACCCCGACCGCGACACGCTTATCGTGTTCCGGGTGCGCGAACGCGTGCATCCACTCGCGGCGCGGCGCGCTGCCGGGCATCGGGATTCGGCCCAGCAGATGCGCCAGCCCGAGCGCCAGCGGCAGCCGCAGCAGCGGCTCCAGCTTGTGCATGTTGCGCAGCGGGGTGCCAGCTGCGTCGAGGAATGCCTGAACATGTTGGGCGACAGGCGATCCCAGCCCACCCGAGTAGCCGGCGGCGAGCAGGACGACGCCGATGAGCAGGATCACGATGAGCTGGCCGCGGGCAGCCATGGACCGCATCGCCAGGCCGGCCATGCCTGCTGCCGCGACCAACGTCGTCGCCAACACCGCGACTGACCCCGTCACGAACGAGGCGCCTGCGGTGGCGTTCGGCGCGACGAACGGTGTCCAGGCGTCGGTACCGCGCAGCATCTCGGTCAGCGACATCCACTGCGTGGTGACGCCGGAGGACTCGATGAAGTCGAGGAACGGCGGGCTGACGCGGCCGAGCAGCACCAGCGCGACGACCCACCACAGCACCGCAAGTACGGCACACGGCAGCCACCACGCGGTGAAGCGCAGCCACAGCCGGTTCGGCCGGTGTGACGCCCACCAGATGACGGCGGCAAGGCAGCCGGTCAGGGTGGCGACGGCGTTGACCGCACCCATCAGCGCGATCGCCAGCGCCGAACGGGCGCCCATCACCCGCACCGAATGTTCACCCCGCAGCGCAAGGATCACCGGCAGCAGCACCCACGGCGCCAGCATCATCGGCAGTGTCTCCGAGGAGATCGCGCCGAGCGTGGTCAGCACCCGCGGGGACAGCGCGAACGCGGCCGCGCCGATGACGCGCGACGCCGGGCTGCCGATGCCCAGCCCATCGTTCAACGCCTCGGCGACCCGCAACAGGCCCCAGAAGCCGACGGTGAGCAGCAGCGCCCACCACAGCCGCTGGGTCACCCAGCCCGGCAGGCCGAGCAGGTCACCGGCGAGGAAGAACGCCCCGTGCGGAAACAGATAGCCGTAGGCCTGGTTCTGCGCCTGGCCGAACGGCAGATCGCTGTTCCACAGGTTGAATGCGCGCGCGAGAAACCGCAGTGGGTTCGCAGTGAGATCGAGTTTGGTGTCGGGCGAAATCTGTCCGGGCGACTGGGCGAATGTCAGGATCAGCGCCGCCGCGGCGACCACCCACAGCCAGCGCCGCGAGAGCGTCGCGGACAATGCCCGCCGCGGCAGCGGCAATTTCAAACTATGTTCGGTCGCCGTACTCGACCCTGTTGAGCACCGATGACGCCGGATCGCCCGGCTGCAGCGGGGGTTTGCTGTCCTGCTGCACCATCAGCGTCACACCGAAAATGGCGGCCGCTCCCAGCAGCAGGCCGACAACGATGCTGGCTGCGGCGGGAACGATGAACCGGTCCATGCGGCCAACGTAGCAGACAAGGATTTGGGTGCCCGTCACCGAACGCGTGGCTTGACGGCCACGGCATAGAAGGCGGCTTCCGCTGCTATTAGGGTGGGGGCCCATGGCCGCGTCCCGCGCACTGTTAGCACTGGCCGCGATGTCCGGGCTCCTGCTGGCCTGCTCGCCGTCCGCTGAACACGCGGCACGACCATCGACGTCAGTGACAGCACCCACCATCGCCACGACCGCCGCCCCGGCTGCCGCCAGTCCTGCTGCGCCGGCATGCGGCGACGGGCCGGCGCTGTTGGCGGGCATGTCGACCCGCGACAAGCTGGCGCAGCTGCTCATGGTCGGGGTCACCGGCGGCGCCGACGCGCGGGCGGTCGTCGACAGCCACCATGTCGGCGGCATCTTCATCGGCAGCTGGACCGACCTGTCGATGCTCTCGGACGGAACACTGGCCGACATCGCGTCGGCGGGCCCGCTGCCGCTCGCGGTCAGCGTCGACGAGGAGGGCGGCCGGGTGTCACGGCTGGCCGGGCTGATCGGCAGCCAGCCGTCGCCGCGAGTGCTCGCGCAGAGCCACACGCCCGACGAGGTTTACAACATCGCCCTCGCGCGTGGGCAGGCGATGAAGAAGCTCGGCATCACCATCGACTTCGCGCCGGTCGTCGACGTCACCGGCGCGCCCGACGACACCGTGATCGGCGACCGCTCCTTCGGCGCCGACCCGACTGCTGTCACCGACTACGCCGGTGCTTACGCCCGCGGGCTGCGCGACGCGGGCCTGCTGCCGGTGCTCAAGCACTTCCCCGGGCACGGCCACGGCTCGGGCGATTCGCACACCGGCGGCGTCGTCACCCCACCGATCGCGGATCTGCAGAACAACGACCTGGTGCCGTACCGCACGCTCGCCGCGCAAGTGCCGGTCGGTGTCATGGTCGGGCATTTGCAGGTGCCCGGGCTGACGGGCAGTGACCCGGCAAGCCTTAGCCCTGCGGCCTACGCGCTTTTGCGGTCGGGCGACTACGGCGGCCCGGCATTCAACGGGCCGGTGTTCACCGATGACCTGTCCAGCATGCAGGCCATCAGCGATCGATTCGGCGTCGCGGAGGCGGCGCTTCGCGGCCTGCAGGCAGGCGCCGACACCGCGCTGTGGGTGACCACCGACGAGGTGCCCGCGGTGCTGGACCGGCTGGAGAAGGCGCTGGCGGCCGGTGAGCTGACGATGTCGGGGGTGGACGCTTCGGTGTTGCGGATGGCCGCGGTCAAGGGGCCGAATCCGCGCTGCGGCCGCTGATCGGCCACTCATTGCTTACTCTTGAGTAATGGCCGCAGGCACCAAGCGTTTGCCCCGCGCCGTGCGCGAACAGCAGATGCTCGACGCCGCGGTGCAGATGTTCTCGGTCAACGGCTATCACGAGACGTCGATGGACGCGATCGCCGCCGAGGCCGAGATCTCCAAACCGATGCTGTATCTGTACTACGGCTCGAAGGAGGAGCTGTTCGGGGCGTGCCTCGGTCGCGAGCTGACTCGGTTCGTCGACGATGTGCGCAGCAAGATCGACTTCACGCAGAGCCCAAAGGAGTTGCTGCGTAACGCCGTTCTGGCGTTCCTGAACTACATCGACGCAAATCGGGCGTCGTGGATGGTGCTCTACACCCAGGCCACCAGTTCGCAGGCGTTCGCGCACACGGTGCGGGAAGGTCGCGAGCGGATCGTCGACCTGGTCGGCAGGCTGCTGCAGTCGGGCACCCGCCATCCCGAGCCGGACACCGACTTCGACATGATGGCCGTCGCTTTGGTGGGTGCGGGCGAGGCCGTCGCCACGCGAGTCAGCACCGGCGATGCCGACGTCGACGAGGCCGCCGAGTTGATGATCAATCTGTTCTGGCGCGGGCTGAAGGGCAAGCCCGCCGATAAAGACGCTCAGGCGGTGGCGTCCAACTAGGCTCGACGCCCGATGAACCTCATCACCATGGGTGCGGTGCTCCTCGGATAGTTCGGCGCTCTTGGGATAGTTCGCAAATTGCCCACCTAGTAGCGACAAATCCTCGCCGGGCGGGCCGTGCTGACGAAGTTGTCGCTCGCAGGGCGGGCAAGCGGGAAGTGCCTTTCCGCGCGAGCGTGGCCCGGCTCGCCTGCGCCTACAGCGACGTCACCGTCCCTGTGAGGTGGGGGTCGCCCTTCGCCAGGTGTCGCAGCGTGAGCTGCCACCCGTCGGAGATGCGGTCGACGTACAGACCCGCGCGCGCCGGCAGCACCACCGGCTTGGCGAACCGTACCGAATACTTGACGGCGCCCGGCAGCTGCCCCTCAATATTCGCTAAAACAGCTGCAGCGCTGAACATTCCGTGTGCGATGACGCTCGGAAACCCAAACAGCTTCGCTGCGATCGAGTTGGTGTGGATCGGATTGTGATCCCCGCCGACCGACGCGTAGCGGCGGATCTGGCCCGGCGTAATGCGCAGCACCGCGTTCGGCGGTCCCGGCTTGGGCTGCTTCTGCGGCGCTGGCTTCGGCTCGTCGGACAGGCTGGTCCGCTGCTGATGCAGAAACGTCGTCACCTGATGCCACGCGCGCTCATTGCCGACCTTGACGTCGGTGACGATGTCCACCAGCAGCCCGCGCCGATGCTCGCGCAGGTTCTCGGCGTGCACCTGCACCGACACAGTGTCGGTCACCAGGATCGGCCGGTACTGGGTGATGTGGTTCTCGATATGCACCGAACCCATTGCGGCGAACGGAAAGTCGAAGCCCGTCACGAGCGACATCACCGTCGGGAATGTCAACGCGAACGGATAGGTCAGCGGCACCGCATCGCCGAACCGCAGACCCGTGACGTTCGCGTACGCCGCCACGCCTGCGGGGTCGATGGTCAGCTCGTCGAGAGTGATGGCGCGGTCGGGCAACGTATCGCCACGTGGCACGAACGGCAGCGCCCCGGCCGCCGCGCGGACCAAGTTCATCAACCCGGACGGCTGCGTCATGGTGCTCAGCCTAGGCGCCCAGCATGGCCTGGCCGCACACCCGGATCGTGTTCCCGGTCACGGCGTTCGACGCGGGACTGGCGAAATAGGCGATGGTTTCGGCGACGTCGACGGGCTGGCCACCCTGATACAGCGAGTTGAGTCGCCGGCCCACCTCACGGGTGGCCAGCGGGATCGCCTCGGTCATCTTCGTCTCGATGAACCCCGGCGCGACCGCGTTGACGGTGATGTCCTTATCGGCGTAGGCGATCGCCAGCGCGTCGGTCAGACCGATCATGCCGGCCTTGGTTGCCGCGTAGTTGGTCTGCCCGCGGTTGCCCGCGATGCCTGCTATCGACGACAGCCCGATGACCCGGCCGCCCTCGCCGATGGTGCCGTTGTCCACCAGCCCCTCGGTGAGCCGAAGCGGTGCAAGGAGATTGACGGCGATGACGGAGTCCCAGCGCGCCTCGTCCATGTTGGCCAACAGCTTGTCGCGAGTGATGCCTGCGTTGTTGACGAGGATGTCGGCGCGTCCGCCATGGTGTTCGCGCAGATGCTCGGTGATCTTGTCGACGGCATCGTCGGCGGTGACGTCGAGCGTCAGCGCGGTGCCACTGACCTTGGTGGCCGTCACGCCCAGACTGTCCGAGGCGCCTGCGCTGTCTCCGATGTCGACGCACACCACCCTGGCGCCGTCGCGCGCGAACACCTCGGCGATCGTCGCCCCGATGCCGCGCGCAGCACCAGTCACGATCGCGACCTTGCCGTCCAGCGGCTTGTCCCAATCGGCAGGCGGTGCTGCGTCAGCGGCGCCGACGCGGAACACCTGCCCGTCGACGTAGGCCGACTTGCCGGACAGGATGAACCGCATCGTCGACTCCAGCCCGGTCGCGGCCGGCTTGGCGTTCGCCGACAGATACACCAGCGCGACCGTCGCGCCGCGCCGCACCTCCTTGCCCAGTGAACGGGTGAACCCCTCGAGCGCCCGCTGCGCGATCCGTTCGTGAACACTGCCGGTCTCCTCGGGCGCCGTGCCGACGACGACGATGCGCCCGGACGGGCCGAGGTTGCGCAGCAGCGGCGTGAAGAACTTGTACAGGTCCTTCAGCCCCGCCGGCTCGGTGATGCCGGTGGCGTCGAACACCAGCCCGCCGAACGAGTCGGCCCAACGGCCGCCGACGTTGTTGGACACCACGTCGTAGTCCTCGGCCAGCGCGGTACGCAGCGGCTCGACGACGCGGCCTGCGCCGCCGATCAGCAGCGTGCCTGCCAGCGGCCGATCGCCGGGCTTGTAGCGACGCAGCGTCTCGGGCTGCGGTACGCCGAGCTGCTTGGCGAGGAACGAACCGGGCGCCGAGTGAACGATTTGCGAGTACAGATCGGTAGCCATGAGACCGAACTTACTCCAGAGTAAGAACGGTTGGTACGATGGCCCCCATGGCCAACAACACCAGCCGACGCGTCGCCATCCTCGGCGGCAACAGAATTCCGTTTGCACGGTCGGATGGCGCCTATTCCAACGCCTCCAACCAGGACATGTTCACTGCGGCGCTGGGCGGGCTCATCGACCGCTTCAACCTCGACGGCGAGAAGCTTGGTGCGGTGATCGGCGGGGCGGTGCTCAAACACAGCCGCGACTTCAACCTGATGCGTGAGTGCGTCCTCGGCAGCTCGCTGTCCTCGTACACCCCCGCGTTCGACATCCAGCAGGCATGCGGCACGGGCCTGCAGGCGACGATCGCGGCCGCCGACGGCATCTCCGCGGGACGGTATGACGTGGCTGCGGCGGGAGGTGTTGACACCGCCTCCGATGCGCCGATCGCCTTCGGCGACGACCTGCGCCGCGTGCTGCTCGGGCTGCGCCGGTCGAAGTCCAACATCGACCGGCTCAAGCTGGTTGGCAAGCTGCCGGCGGCGCTCGGTGTGGAGATTCCCGTCAACAGCGAGCCGCGTACCGGGCTGTCGATGGGCGAGCACGCCGCCATCACCGCCAAACAGATGGGCGTCAAGCGCGTCGACCAGGACGAGCTCGCCGCGGCCAGCCACCGCAACATGGCCGCCGCCTACGACCGCGGCTTCTTCGACGACCTCGTCACGCCGTTCCTCGGCCTGTATCGCGACAACAACCTGCGCCCCGATTCGTCCGTCGAGAAGCTCGCATCACTGAAGCCGGTGTTCGGGGTGAAGGCTGGTGACGCGACGATGACGCCGGGCAACTCGACACCGCTGACAGACGGCGCGTCGGTGTCGCTGCTTGCGACCGCCGAGTGGGCCGCGGCGCACGGCATCGAACCGTTGGCGTACTACGTCGACGCCGAGACGGCCGCGGTCGATTACGTCAACGGCAAGGACGGCCTGCTGATGGCGCCCACCTACGCGGTGCCGCGGCTGTTGGCCCGAAACGGCCTGAGCCTGGCCGACTTCGACTTCTACGAGATCCACGAGGCGTTCGCATCGGTGGTGCTGGCGACGCTGGCCGCGTTGGAGTCCGAGGAGTACTGCAAGGAGCGGCTCGGCTTGGATAGTGCACTGGGCCGCATCGATAGAACCAAGCTCAACGTCAACGGCTCGTCGCTGGCGGCGGGCCACCCGTTCGCCGCGACCGGCGGACGGATCGTGGCGCAGCTGGCCAAGCAGCTGGCGGAGAAGAAGAAGGAGACCGGGCAGCCGGTCCGCGGCCTGATTTCCATCTGTGCCGCCGGTGGTCAGGGCGTCACCGCGATCCTGGAGGCGTAGCCGATATTCAGGCCACCGAGGCGTGAAAAAAATGTTCGGCAGGGTTGTAACGGGCCCGCACGGGTAGTCGATAGACGTGGTAGCTCCGTGTTGCCGTCTGACCCCCCGACCCGACGGCAACACGGGGCTCTTCTTTTTCGCCGCCGAGTGCTTCGATGGTGAGCATGCAGATCAGCCTCAGCCTCGTCGGATTACTCAGTGAATCGGCCGGTGGTTCACCGGTCGATGCCTGCGTGCAGAACCTCGCTCAGCTGCGCGACGAGGGGTTCCGCAGAGTCTGGATGGCGCAGATGCCCTACGACCCCGATCTGCTGACCATCCTCGCCGTCGCCTTTCACGAGGTCGACAGGATCGAGGTCGGGTCCGGCGTGGTGCCGATCCAGGTCCAGCATCCGACGCAGTTGGCACAGCGGGCACTGACGCTCAATGCGATCGCCTGCGGTCGGTTCAGCCTCGGCATCGGCATGAGCCACAGGATGGTGACCGAACAGATGTGGGGCATCTCGTACGACAAGCCGGTGCGCCGGATGCGCGAGTACCTCGACGGCCTGCTGCCGCTGCTGGCCGGGCAGCCGGCGGAGGCGGTCGGGGAGACCGTGACCACGCGCGGGTCGCTGCAGATTCCGGGTGCACCGACGCCCGACGTTTACATCGCCGCGCTGGGGCCACAGATGCTGCGGCTGGCGGGGCGGCGCACGGCGGGCACCCTGACATGGATGACCGGACCCAAGACGCTCGCCGAACACGTCGGCCCGACGCTGCGTGAGGCCGCCGCCGAGGCCGGCCGCCAGGAGTCCGCTGTGCGGGTCGCTGCCTCGCTGCCGGTGAGCGTCACCGACGATATCGCGGCCGCGCGCGCCCGGGCAGCCGAAGAGTTCGTGATCTACGGGCAGTTGCCGTCCTACCGCGCCATGCTCGACCGGGAGGGATTCTCGGGCCCGGAGGACGCCGCCATCATCGGCGACGAAAACACGGTGTCCGATCTCCTTGACGAACTGGCCGCGTCGGGTGTCGACGAGTTCGCCGCCGTCACCTTCGACCCCTCCTCCGAGGGGCGTGCGCGCACCCGCGCGCTGCTGCGGACCAAGGACAAATGACGGCGGAAATTTCTCTGGTGTGACCGCAGCCACAAGCGTACGATCGACCGCACGACGGGTTCGGGAGTGACCAGTCCGAAGTGCCGGCATCGAGGTGAAAGCCGGACGCGCGAGAACTAATGAGACGCCCTCATGTGCCCTCCCGAACCCGCCCTTTTGTCTGCGGGGCGCGCCGGGGACCAGGCTGAGGGTCAGGATCACCTCGCGAAGCCCCGATGAGCACTGGGTGTTGGGTCGGCGTGAGCGACGGTACTGAGTCGCCGCGTTGGGTTGCCAAGCATTTGCCGAGAATCCGCCAAGCCTCCGCACGGATTCTGATCTCGATCGCAAAACGAACCCACCACTGAAGGAACCCAACGCAATGTTCACCTCTCGATTCACCAAACCCGCCGTCCGCACCGCGGTTGCCGCCGGCACGCTGGGCCTGGCCGCCCTGCTCGCCGCCGGCACCGCCAACGCAGACGGCGCCGACGACCACTTCCTAAGCGCCCTTCAGCAGCACGGCATCAGCTTCGGCAACACGCCGTCGGCGATCACCGTCGCGCACCACGTGTGCGACGCCCTCGGCCAAGGCATGGAGCCCAGCGACATCAGCAGCAACCTGGCCGGAGCGAACTCCCGCATCGATCGTCAGACTGCCTTGGTCATCGTCGTCGACGCGGCACAGTCCTACTGCCCGCAGTACGTACACCAGATGGCCAACGGCGCAACGGTGGTCGGCCCGGACCACTGACCGCCCCACGCAAAAGGCCCCCCGGGAGGGGCCTTTTGGTTCGAAGCGGCTTGGGAAGGCTTAGAAGGCCGCCTCGTCGAGCTCCATAACCTCGTTGTCGATGGTGTCGATCACCTGACGGGTGCTGGTGAGCAGCGGCAGCATGTTCTTCGCGAAGAACGACGCCACCGCAATCTTGCCCTCGTAGAAAGCGCGATCGTCACCGCTGGCACCGGCGTCGAGCGCCTCGATGGCCTTGGCAGCGTGCCGCTGCAGCTGCCAGCCGATGAGCAGGTCACCGACGCTCAGCAGGAAGCGCACCGAACCCAGGCCCACCTTGTAGATGCTCTTCGGGTCCTCCTGCGCCGACATCAGGTAGCCGGTCAGCGTGGCGGCCATGCCCTGCACGTCCTCCAGCGCGGTGGCCAGCAGCGTGCGCTCGGCCTTCAGCCGGCCGTTGCCGGACTCGTTGCGGACGAACTCCTCGATCTGTCCGGCCACGTACGCCAGCGCCGCACCCTTGTCGCGGACGATCTTGCGGAAGAAGAAGTCCTGAGCCTGGATGGCCGTGGTGCCCTCGTAGAGCGAGTCGATCTTGGCGTCACGAATGTACTGCTCGATCGGGTAGTCCTGCAGGAAGCCGGAACCACCGAAGGTCTGCAGGCTCTCGGTGAGCTTGGCGTACGCCTGCTCCGAGCCGACACCCTTGACGATCGGGAGCATCAGATCATTGACCTTGACCGCCAGCTCGGGGTCCACGTCGTGAACCGCCTTGGCCACGGCCGCGTCCTGGAACGTCGCGGTGTACAGGTACAGCGCGCGCAGACCCTCGGCGTAGGCCTTCTGGGTCATCAGCGAACGGCGCACGTCCGGGTGATGCGTGATGGTCACGCGCGGCGCGGTCTTGTCGGTGATCTGAGTCAGGTCGGCGCCCTGCACGCGGTTCTTCGCGTAGTCCAACGCGTTGAGGTAACCGGTGGACAGGGTGGCGATCGCCTTGGTGCCCACCATCATTCGAGCCTGCTCGATGACGTCGAACATCTGGGCAATGCCCTCGTGGGTCTCGCCGACCAGCCAGCCCTTGGCGGGCACGCCGTGCTGTCCCAGGGACAGCTCACAGGTCGCGGAGACCTTGAGGCCCATCTTGTGCTCGACGTTGGTCACGAAGACACCATTGCGCTCGCCGGGCTCACCCGTCTCAGGGTCGAAGAGGAACTTCGGCACGAAGAACAGCGACAGACCCTTGGTGCCAGGTCCAGCGCCCTCGGGGCGGGCCAGCACCAGGTGCAGGATGTTCTCGCCGATGTCGTCGGCGTCACCCGAGGTGATGAACCGCTTCACGCCGTCGATGTGCCAGGAGCCGTCCTCCTGTTTGACCGCCTTGGTGCGGCCGGCGCCGACGTCGGAGCCTGCGTCAGGCTCGGTGAGCACCATGGTCGCGGTCCAACCGCGCTCGGCGGCCAGAACCGCCCACTTCTTCTGCTCCTCGGTACCGAGGTTGTACAGAGTCTGCGCCATACCCGCGCCCATTGCGTACATGTACGCGGCGGGATTGGCGCCGAGAACGTGCTCGATCAGGGCCCACTGCAGCGCGCGGGGCATCGGCATGCCGCCGAGCTCCTCGGCGAGGCCGATCTTGTCCCAGCCGCCGTCAAGCAGAGCGCCGACTGACTTCTTGAACGACTCGGGCAGCGCCACCGTATGGGTCTTGGGGTCGAACACCGGCGGGTTGCGGTCTGAATCGGCGAACGATTCCGCGATCGGGCCCTCAGCCAGCCGGGCCATCTCGCGCAGCATCTCGGTAGCGGTGTCGGCGTCCAGATCGACGTATGCGCCCTCGCCGAGCGCCTTGTCGACGCCAAGCACCTCGAACAGGTTGAATAGCTGGTCACGAACGTTGCTCTTGTAGTGGCTCATGTTTCCTCCTCGTCGAGAATGCCACTTGCGGTTGGGTACTTAGCTGCTAAGTTACCCACCAGTAACTGGCCCGAACTATACCGTTCAGTAACTTCAACACAAAGCGACTGTGAGCAATTTCCAGAAGCTAAGTAACCCAGTGGTTGGCCGGGAAGCTAAAAGCGCAGTTGACAGCTGTCTGAGCTGCATGTTTGCTGCTCTGTGAGGTTCATCACGAACCCCCCGGATAGGGTGTCCTGGTGCTTCGTGTCGCGGTATGGGGAACAGGAAATATGGGGGCGACGGCGATCCGGTCTGCGGCGGCGTTTCCGGGGTTGAAGCTGTCCGGCGTCATCACGTCATCGCCGGACAAAGCCGGAAGGGATGCCGCGGCGTTCGGGGGGCTCGACGAACCGACGGGCGTCGCGGCCACCACCGACGTCGACGCGGCCCTGGCCGGCTGTGATGCCGTTGCCTACATGGCCTCGGGCGACATCCGTCCCGAGGAAGCCATCAAAGACATCTTGCGATGCCTGCGCGCTGGCAAGCATGTGGTCACGCCGTCCCTGTACTCGCTGTACGACCCCCGCTCTGCACCGCCGGAGTGGGTCGAGCGCCTCACCAAGGCCGCCGAGGAAGGCGGCTCCACGTTGCTCGTCAGCGGCGTCGACCCCGGCTGGGGCAATGACGCCCTTGCCGTCATCGCCGCAGGGCTGTGCACCCGGATCCGGTCCATCCGCTGCCAGGAGATCTTCGACTACTCGACCTACAACCAGCCCCACGCGGTGAAGGTGCTGTGCGGGTTCGGGGGGTCGATGGACGAGGTGCCCATGATGTTGCTGCCGTCCGTCCCGACGATGGTGTGGGGCGGCAACATCCGTCTCATCGGGCGCGGCCTTGGCCTCGAGATCGACGAAATCACCGAGGAGGTGCAACGGCGTCCGCTGACCGAATCGGTCGACACCGTGATGGGCCCCTTCGAGAAGGGCACGCACGGCGCCTTCTGGCTCAAGGTCATCGGGAAGTCCGGCGGACAAGAGCGGATCGTCATCGACCACATCACCCGTATCCACCCGTCCTGCGCTCCTGACTGGCCGCAACCCGACCAGGGTGTCGGTGACCACCGGGTGATCGTCGACGGCGACCCGCAGTTGACCCTCGTCAGCCGCGCCGATGTCGCCGGCGGAACCCGTGCCGACGGCGGCAACACGACCGCCGCAAACCGCCTACTCGGCGCCATCGACTGGCTGGCCACCCAGAAGCCGGGAATCTACGACGGCCTCGAGGTGCCGTTGCACCCGCCGCTGCCGGCCGAGGTCGAAGCGCAGCGCTGGGCCGACTGATATCACGCAGACGAAATCCGCCGATCTCCCCGCAGTTTCTGCAGGTGGGAAGGGTCTCGCCGCGGCCGAGAGATACGTGTGAAGATGGAGTCGATGAGCCACATCGATCTGAGCCCCACCACACTGCGGGAAGCGTTCGGGCATTTCCCCTCCGGCGTCATCGCGATCGCCGCGGAGGTGGGCGGCACCCGAGTGGGGCTGGCGGCCAGCACCTTTGTTCCTGTGTCGCTCGACCCGCCGCTGGTGTCGTTCTGTGTGCAGAACACCTCTGAGACGTGGCCGAAGCTGAAGGATCTGCCCTACCTGGGCATCAGCGTGCTCGGCGAAGCCCATGACGACGCCGCTCGCGCGTTGGCGGCCAAGACCGGCGACCGGTTCGCGGGTCTTGAGACGGTTTCGCGCGAGTCCGGTGCGGTATTCGTCGCGGGCACCAGCGTCTGGCTGGAAAGCGCCATCGAACAAGTGGTCGCCGCAGGGGATCACACCATCGTCATCCTGCGGGTCAGCGACATCACCGTGCATGCCGATGTACCGCCGATTGTCTTTCACCGCAGCACATTTCGTCGGCTAGGCGCGTGAGCCCGGCGCCGCTACCTGGCCGTCACGGACGCGCGGCGAGTTCCTCGCGATAACCCTGAACGCGCTGCTCGAGTTCCTCGGCGTCGGCCGGCCGACCTTCTTTACGCGCCAGCTCGGCGCGCACGCTCAGCTCACGGATCGCGTTGCGAATGTCGTTGATGCTACGGGGCTCTCGCATGTTCATACGGCTGCCTTTCGTCGTTGATTGGCCGCTGCATGAAGACTACCCGCGAGAGCGCCCGGCTCGTCACCCTCGCCGGAAGAGCTTATTTCCCAGCCACACCACCGGGTCGTACTTGCCGTCCACCGCGCGCTCTTTGAGCGGAATCAGCGCGTTGTCGGTGATCTTGATGTGCTCGGGGCACACCTCCGTGCAGCACTTGGTGATGTTGCAGAAGCCCAGCCCGTTCTCCTCCTGTGCCTGCACGGCACGACGGTCGAGCGTGTCCAGCGGATGCATGTCCAGTTCGGTCTGACGCATCAGGTACCGAGGACCGGCGAACGCCTTCTTGTTCTCCTCGTGATCACGCACCACGTGGCAGGTGTTCTGGCACAGGAAGCACTCGATGCACTTGCGGAACTCCTGTGACCGGTTCACGTCCTCCTGCATCATCCTGTACTCGCCGGGCTGCAGGTCCTTTGGCGGGGTGAACGACGGTATCTCCCTGGCCTTTTCGTAGTTGAACGACACATCTGTGACCAGGTCGCGGATCACCGGAAAGGTCCGCAGCGGCGTCACGGTAATGACCTCGGTCGGGTCGAACGTCGACATCCGGGTCATGCACATCAGCTTGGGCCGGCCGTTGATCTCCGCCGAACAGGAGCCGCACTTGCCGGCCTTGCAGTTCCACCGCACCGCCAGATCGGGCGTCTGGGTCTGCTGCAACCGGTGGATGATGTCGAGCACCACCTCGCCCTCGTTGACCTGCACGGTGTAGTCCTGAAGCTCACCGCTGGCCTCGTCACCACGCCAGATCCGCAGGCTCGCGTTATACGCCATATCTACGTTCTCCGTCCCGGGTGGTCGGCCAGCTCTTCGTCGGTGAAGTACTTCTCTAGCTCGGAGATCTCGAACAACTCCAGCAGGTCGGGCCGCAGCGGGACCTGCGGCTCCCGTGTGACGCTGATGTCCGGCACCACGGTGTCGCCGCCCTCGGCCCGGCACAGCAGCAGCGTATTGCGCCAGTCGGGATCCATTGCCGGATGGTCGTCGCGGGTGTGGCCGCCGCGGCTCTCGGTGCGCTCCAGCGCCGCCTTTGCGACGCATTCGCTGACCAGCAGCATGTTGCGCAGATCGATCGCCAGGTGCCAGCCGGGGTTGAACTGCCGGTGCCCCTCCACCTGAAGGTTCTTGAACCGCTCGCGCAGCTCGTCCAGCTTGCGCAGCGCCTCGGTGATCTCTTCGGCCTTGCGGATGATGCCGACCAGCTCGTTCATCGTGTCCTGCAGGTCCAGCTGCAGGGTGTATGGATTCTCCGGCCCGGCACCGTTGGACGGCCCCTCGAACGGCGCCAACGCCAGCTTCGCGGCGGCGTTGACCGTGTCGTCGGACACCGAGGGCCGCTGCTTGAGCGCGCGCACGTAGTCCGCGGCACCGAGCCCGGCACGCCGACCGAACACCAGCAGGTCCGACAGCGAGTTTCCGCCCAGCCGGTTGGAGCCGTGCATGCCACCCGAGCACTCACCGGCGGCGAACAGCCCCGGTACCGTGGCCGCCCCGGTGTCCGGGTCGACCTCGATGCCGCCCATCACGTAGTGGCAGGTCGGCCCGACCTCCATCGCCTCCGTGGTGATGTCGACCTCGGCCAGCTCCATGAACTGGTGATACATCGACGGCAGCCGGCGCTTGATCTCCTCGGACGGAAGCCGCGAGGCGATGTCGAGGAAAACCCCGCCGTGTGGCGAGTTGCGGCCGGCCTTGACCTCCGAGTTGATGGCCCGAGCGACCTCGTCGCGGGGCAACAGATCCGGTGTGCGCCGCGCCGAGTCGTTGTCCTTCAGCCACTGGTCGGCTTCTTGTTCGGTCTCGGCATACTGGCCTTTGAACACCGGCGGGATGTAGGAGAACATGAACCGCTCGCCGTCGGAGTTCTTCAGCACCCCGCCGTCGCCGCGCACGCCCTCGGTGACGAGGATGCCTTTCACGCTCGGCGGCCACACCATGCCGGTGGGATGGAACTGGACGAACTCCATGTTGATCAGCGTCGCACCGGCCCGCAGCGCGAGCGCGTGCCCGTCACCGGTGTATTCCCACGAGTTCGAGGTCACCTTGTAGGACTTGCCGATGCCGCCGGTCGCCAGCACGATCGCGGGTGCGTCGAACAGGATGAACCGGCCGCTTTCCCGCCAGTAACCGAACGCTCCGGCGATCCGGTCGCCGTCTTTGAGCAGGTCGGTGACCGTGCACTCGGAGTACACCTTGATGCGCGCCTCGTAGTCGCCGAGTTCGGCGTAGTCCTCCTGCTGCAGCGAGACGATCTTCTGTTGCATGGTGCGGATGATCTCCAGGCCGGTGCGGTCGCCGACGTGGGCGAGCCGTGCGTAGGTGTGACCGCCGAAGTTGCGCTGGCTGATGCGCCCGTCCTTGGTCCGGTCGAACAGCGCGCCGTACGTTTCGAGTTCCCACACCCGGTCGGGCGCCTCTTTGGCGTGCAACTCGGCCATCCGCCAGTTGTTCAGGAACTTGCCGCCGCGCATCGTGTCGGCGAAGTGGACCTTCCAGTTGTCCTTGGGGTTGGCGTTTCCCATCGCGGCCGCACAGCCGCCTTCTGCCATCACGGTGTGCGCCTTGCCGAACAGCGACTTGCATACCACAGCCACCTTCAGGCCGCGCTCCCGGGCCTCGATGACCGCGCGCAAACCTGAGCCGCCGGCACCGATGACGACGACGTCGTACTGATGCCGCTCGACCTCAACCATGAAACCTCGCTTGAATTTTCTGCCTAGATAACGGGAATTGTTGCTAGCCGACGAATCTCAGGTCTGAGATGGTGCCGCTGGCAACCAGCATGACGTAGAAGTCGGTGAGCACCAGCGTGCCGAGGGTGATCCACGCGTACAGCATGTGCCGGGTGTTCAGCTTGCTGATCTGAGTCCACATCCAGTAGCGGATTGGGTGCTTCGAGAAGTGCTTGAGCCGACCGCCGGTGACGTGCCTGCATGAATGGCAGGACAGCGTGTACACCCACAGCAGCACCACGTTGACGATGAGAATGACGTTGCCCAGCCCGAACCCGAAGCCCGACGGTGAATGAAACGCCATGATTGCGTCGTAGCTGTTGATCAGCGAGATGGCCACCGCGGCATAAAAGAAGTAGCGGTGCACGTTCTGGATGATCAGGGGCAGACGGGTTTCACCGGTGTAGCGCGAATGTGATTCTGCCACTGCGCAACCGGGGGGGGACTGCCAGACCGACCGGTAGTAGGCCTTGCGGTAGTAGTAGCAGGTCAGCCGGAACGCCAGCAGGAAGGGCAGCGAGATGACGGCCATCGGGATCCAGGCCGGGAAGTGCCCGAACCACACGCCGAGGTGGTTGGAGCCCGGTGCGCAGGACGCGCTGACGCAGGGCGAGTAGAACGGGGTCAGATAGTGGTACTGCGGCACCCAGTAGGCGCTGCCCCAGAAAGCGCGCACTGTCGCGTAGATGACGAAGGCGGCCAGGCCGAGGTCGGTCAGCAGGTTCGGCCACCACCACAGATCGGTTCGCAGCGTGCGCTGCGGCAGTTCGGCGCGCGTGGGCGAGAAGACGCCGGTACCTGAGCGCTGCCTCGTGGGCGCGCTCATCGGCTACCGCACTGGCCGCCGACGCCCTCGTCGTCGACATCGCGCCAGAAGTCGGTGTCGTACTGAGTATCCGGGACGGGAATCTTCTCCCCGGTGTGTTGGTGGGCTCCGCCTCGCTCGACGTCAAGCTCCGCCGCGTCGATGTCGAGCCGGTCGACGTCGTTGAGCAGCCGGTCCGCGTCGTTGACGATGCGCCGCATGGCCGGGATGTCCCCATACCGCGACCTCATCGACGTGACGCACCGCCGCAAGCCACCGATGAGGTGGTGCAGCTCGGCGAGTTCGGTTGTGCTGGACAACGGTCCTCCTTCAACACCGCGGCGTCATCGTTCACGTTACGACACCTGATGCTAGTCACATCATGAACAAGGCGTGACACCGGTCACGTTTAACGGATCGGGCCTTGACCAGGCAGGTTCGCGTGTCGGCATGGGTAGCCGGCACGCAGACACTGCGGGATCGGCCGGCGCTGAGATTCGCCGGGTCAGCCCCAGCAGACGCGGTCCTGGCGGATGGTGCCTCCGCATCGTCATCGCCTTGAAAGCTCGTTCACCGAACCATCGACTCAGCGCCAAGTCAGTTCGGTGACCGAACCACCGAAAGGCCGGGCGGACGCCATGACCGCCACCTTCACCACCACCGCAAGACTCTGCGCTATGCGCCGCTCCGGGTGCTGGTTCACGCCGACCGCAAAGTGGCGGCTCTTCTCCGGGTGGTCGGTGTCGACGCCGACGCGGCGTTCACCACTGGCTCAGCAGAGCGGCACGCTAACGAGTGAGACGTGAGTCGACCCGTTCGGCGTGCACGACGTTGAACGGAAGGTGCACTCGGTCGTCGTCGAGCAGTGGGACGATCGCGGCGTACCGCTCGGACACGTCGCGCATTTGCTGCAGCGCTTCCGGCCCGAGTTGCCGGCGGATCTGCTCGGGCAGGTTGTCGGCGTTTGCGGCGAGCGCGCTGGTGTTCGCGAGATAGGTGGTCGGGCCCAGGTAGTTGATCCGCCATCCGTTCGCGGTCAAGGTTTCGCGGATATCGGCCGCCGGCACGGCTGCCATCGGCGCGATGACGCCGTTGACGTTGCCGTCGGAGAAGCAGAACAGGTGCCATCGGGCCCCCGGCCGGGTGGCGCGGTACAGGGCGGCGGCATAGGACCGGCGGCCGTCCTCGTCGAGGCAGTGATACAGCGCGCTGTCGATAACGGTGTCGAACCGACCCTCGTAGCCGGCGAGATCGGTGGCATCGGCGACACCGAAGGTCACCTGCACACCGGCCTGCGCCGCGCGGGTGCGTGCGCGCTCGATCGCGGCGGGTGAACCGTCCAGCGCGGTGACCGAATATCCGCGTGACGCAAGGAAGATCGCGTTGTCGCCAAGTCCACAGCCCACGTCGAGTACCTCGCCGGACATTCCGCCGAGGGCTTCCAGCTCCGTCAGCCGCGGCTGCGCTTGCCCTATGTCCCAAGGGATTCCGGCAGGCGGCGGGACGCCCTCGAAGGCGGGCTCGCCGCGGTACAGCTTGTCGAACATCTCGGGGGAGGGGCGAAACGTGCCTGGGGTCGTCACGATTCCCAACGTACTCCGGTGTGTTACCAGACGTCGCCAGATCGCCAGTCGCACACCAGCTCCGCGGTCGTGTCGAGCTCGACGCCGACGGGTAGGACGAACACGGACCTGTCGTCCTCCGGCGTGCGGGTGAGCCCCCCCGGGGCAAGTACCGACGTCGGCCCTCGCCACTGCAGCCAGCCGCGGTCGAGGTACAGCTGGCGTGCGGACTCGGAGGGGCTGAGCGCTCCGATTTGGTACGCGCCGCGGATCACCTGCTCTGCGCCGTTCATCAGCGCGGAGCCCAACCCCTGGCCCCGCCAGTCCTCGCGGACCGCGACCCCTTCGACATATCCGGTCCGCAGCGGCGTCCCGCGGTACACCAGCCGGCGCTGCACGACCGCGGCGTGGGCGATCAGCACGCCGTGGCGGTAGACCAGGGCGTGCATGCCGCCCAGCGCGTGCTCCCAATCTTGCTCATTGAACTTGTCCTCGAACGCGTCGACGAGGAGCTGATGCGCGCTCTGCCGCGTTTCGTTGTCGAGGTCTGAGGTGTGGATCAGGCGGGCCGTATGGACCTGAGTTGGCACAAATGTGGGTCTACCACGGTCGGCGCGGCCTCGACCAGAGCATGCGGATGTGTTGGCCCGGACGGATCTGCGCGACCCGGTCGATGTCGTCGTCGGTCACCACGCCGATGACCGGGTATCCGCCCGTCACCGGGTGATCGGGGCCCAGGATCACCGGTAGCCCGTTCGGCGGCACCTGGATCGCGCCGCGGGTCGCGCCCTCGCTGGGGAGCTGCCGATCGGGCCAGCGATGCTGCAGCGGCGTCCCGACCAGGCGCATACCCACCCGGTCGCTGCGGTCCGACGCGAGCCAGTCCGTGTGGATCAACGCGTCCGGCTCGGTGAGCCAGTCGTCGCGCGGACCGGGCACCACGTGCAGTTCGACGAGCTCTTCTTCGAACGAGGCGACCGGGGCCTGGTCGACCCAGGGGAAGTCGTCGGTCTGCTTGCCGACCGGCAGCACATCGCCGGGCTGCAGCGGCTCAGGACCGATCGCCGACATCACGTCATAGCTGCGTGAACCCAGTACGGGCGTCACATCGATGCCGCCACGCACCCCCAGATATGTTCGCAACCCGGAGTGCGGGGCGCCGAAGGAGATCACCTGACCGTCCTGTGCGTAGTGGATGCTGTTGATGCCGAACGGCACGCCGTTGACCGCCGGGTCGGTGTTGGCGCCGGTGACCGCGATCGCGACGTCCCCGCCGCGCACTCGTGCCGTCAACCCGCCGAACGTGACCTCGATGGTGGCGCGGTCGCTCGGGTTGGCCACCAGCCGGTTGGCCAAGGCATGCGAGCGGCGGTCAGCCGCACCGGAACGGGTCACGCCGAGATGGGCCAGGCCGGCACGCCCGAGGTCTTCGACCAGGGCCAGCGGACCGGTACGCAGGATCTCCAGCGTGGTCACGGTCACGACAGCTCCCGGAACTGCACCGACATGCCGGGGGTCAGCAGCGCGGGTTCGGGGCGGTCGATGTCCCAGAGCACGGCATCCGTGTGGCCGATTAGCTGCCAGCCGCCCGGTGATTCGCGGGGATAGACGCCGCTGAACTCGCCCGCAAGCCCGATCGAGCCGGCCGGCACCCGGGTTCGCGGATCCGCGCGTCGGGGCACCTCGAGCCGCGGATCGCCGCCGACGAGATAGGCGAACCCCGGTGAGAAGCCGCTGAAGCCGACCCGCCACGGCGTGCCGCTGTGCGCGGCGACCACACCGGCTTCACCGAGTCCGGTGACGCGCCCGACCTCGGCGAGGTCGGGGCCGTCATACGCCACGTCGATCACGACGTCGACGTGGCCGGGCGCCAGCATCGACTCGTCGGGTGTCACCCGGAGCTTCTCCAGCCGGTGCCGGGTCACCGGCTGGTATCGCCGGCCTTCCAGTTTGATCAGGACCGTGCGGGATGCCGGAACGATGTCAACGACGCCGAGCAGGTCGGCCTCTCGCAGTGCCCCGGTCCATGCCAGCACCTCGGCGGTGCTGTCCAATTGCAATAGCAGGGCATGGTCGCCGTACTCGAGCACTCGCAGATCGGTTGCCACGCTCATCTTCTGAACGTACCGCCGAGTAACTTGCAAAGCTCTAACATTTCGAGCCTTGCCAGAGGTGCCTTAGCGAAGGCTCATGGTCTTCGGCCCATGGTCTGGGTCACGGCGCGGGACGGTACGTCGGCTCGTGTTTTTTGATGAACGCGATCAGGCGGTAGGTGACGGGCAGCATGATCACCTCGACCGCGGTCTTGTAGAACCATCCCAACGCGGCGTACGTCACGAAGTCGCCGAAGGTGTGGATCCCGATCGCGCCCGCGGCGATGCTGCAGAACACCAGGGTGTCGCCGAGCTGGCCGGCGAAAGTCGAACCCACCAGCCTCGCCCACAGATGTTTCTCCTTGGTGTGCGCCTTGATCGCCACCACCACCCAGGCGTTGATCGTCTGGCCGATGATGAAGCCCGACAACCCGGCGACGATCAGCTGGGTGAACGCACGGACGACCGCTTCGAAGGACGCCTGGTTGGTGTAGAAGTCGGCGGCCGGCAGATAGCTGGTGACCCAGAAGGCGAGCGCCGCAAGCGCCTCCATCGCGAATCCGATGAAGATCGCGCGACGGGCCGCCCGGAAGCCGTACACCTCGCTGAGCACGTCGCCGATGATGTAGGTCAGTGGGAAAACGATGAAGCCGCCGTCGGTGATGATCGACCAGTGTCCGATGATCGGACCGAACGCGACGCCCTTGGTGGCCGTGACGTTGGAGATGATGACCAGCCCGGTGAAGACCGCGACGAGGACCGGATAGTAGGCCGACCCGATCTCGGCGTAGGCGACGGTGTCGGCGTCCCGCGCGCGGGTGTCGCTACCGGTCACCTGGCCATCCAAACATCCTGCGCTGCGGGATTGCGAGCGTTGTGACGGGGTAGCCCTGACGGGTGACCGAATCGCCGGTGTGGCGGCCCTTGACCGGCCGAATTGCTGTGGTGACCGGCGCTGCTCGCGGAATCGGCCGCGCGGCGGCCGTGGCGTTGGGTGCTGCGGGCGCCGATGTGGCAGGCATCGACATCGCCGGATCGGTGAGCCCGATCCTCGACTATGAGCCGGCCACTGGCGACGACCTGTCGGAAACCGGCCGGCGGGTCACGGACTGCGGCACCCGGTGGGCCCAGTTCGTTGCCGACCAACGCAGAATCGACGACGTGCGCGCCGCGGCCAACGGCGTCGTCGCCCAGTGGGGTGGCGTGGACGTGGTGTTCGCCAACGCCGGAATCCAGGCGTTCAAGCCGCTGGTTGAGATGTCCGACGCCGACTGGCACGACCAGATCGACGTGAACCTCAACGGCACGGCCAACGTCCTGCGGGTGTTCGCGCCGTTGCTGGTGCAGCGGGGCAAGGGGCGGATCATCGTCACTTCATCGACCCAGGGCCAGCATGGAACCAAGAACGGATCGGCGTACTCGGCGTCGAAGTGGGCCCTGATCGGTCTGATGAAGTCGGCGGCGCTGGAACTGGGCACCTACAACATCACGGTGAACGCGGTCATCCCGGGCTTGTCGACACCATGCTCACCCGCCACGAGGACCGCTACGCGCAAGCCATCGAAGAGGCCGGCGCCACACCCACCGGCGACCCGGAGAAAGACGAGCCCGCCGCGGTGGAGCTGCTGAAGAAGAAGACGCCGCTGGCCGTCCCGTGGGTCGAACCCGAGGACGTCGCTCCGACGGTCGTCTTCCTGGCATCGGATCAGGCGCGGATGGTCAGCGGCACCTCGTTCGCGGTCACCGCCGGCGACAGCGGCCACGTCACCGCCTGAACGGATCAGGTCAAAGGCTGTGACAGGTGGTGGCTGGTGTCGCCGACGAAATCGATGAGGGTGTAATCCCGGTAGCTGAACCGCCACACACCACCGACTCGCTCGAACCGGTCGTGGTAGCGGCCGCTGACCACCACCTGCAGCGGGAATTCGTCGGTCTGCTGAAGCACCGTGTAGTAGCTGCGGCAGGTCGCGCAGTCGGCGTCGATGTCCATGATCGGGTTGGTTACGAGGTGTCTGGTGCGCGGCGTCCCGTCGGGATAGCGGATGACCAGCGCCTGCCACAGCCTCAACATGCCCGCGGCGTCGACGGTGTCGCCGTCGGAAGCGCCCACCCGCAGCCGGGCATGCTCGAAAAGAGCCGCGGCCCCGTCTAAGTCACCTGAGTCGATGTACTCGGCGTAGCGGTACAGCAGGTTGGTGATGTGCGTTTCGGGGTTCAGGTCAACACCTTCGACAGCATCGGTGGCAACTGATCGGCGACGACGGGCAGGCTCAGCGGCGAGGAGAAGGCGATCGCGCCGGACAGGTCCTTGCCGGTGAAGATGTTGCGGTTCTGGGTTGTGGCGTTGAGTTGCTTGACCGCCGGGTCGTTCAGCAACGCTGCCTGGTCCGCGTCGCTTTCGGTGGTCCAGACCAACGCGTCGGCATTGTTGAGCACGTTCACCACCTGATCCCGCGGGATGAACGCGCGGTGATCGTCGACCGCGAACTGCGCAAGACCCTCGGGTGCGGCCAGACCCATCTGAGTGAGGAACTCCGTGCGCCAGCCGGACAGTGCGGCCACCACATTGTCCTGGTAGAGAGCGCCCTGCAGCAGCAGCACCTTCTTGTCCTTGAACTGCTGGTTGGCCTTCGCCACATCGGAGAATTTGTTGTCCACGGCGCTGATCAACGATCTCATCTGGGCGGCCTGGAACACCGCCAGCCCGATCGTGTTGGCCTGCACCTTCCACGGCTCGAAGAACGGATCGTCCGCCGACTGAGGGATGGTCGGGGCGATGCCTGACAGCCGGTTGTAGGAGTTCTGATCGATTCCCGCGTTCGTCGCGACGATCAGGTCGGGCTTCAGCGCGGCAATCTGGTCGAACTCCAGCCCATCGGTCAGGCTCAACACCACGGGTTGGGCTGCGCCGAGTTTGGGCTGAGCCCACGGCCAGGCGCCGAACGGCTGCTCGCCCCACCAGTTCGTCACCGCGACCGGGACGATGCCGAGGGCCAGTAGGTCGTCCTGCTCGGTGAAGCCGGCGCTGATCACCCGCTTCGGCGGCGCGGGAACGCTCGTCTGGCCGAATTGGTGTTTGACGGTGACCGCCCCGCCGCCGGGCTGGCCGTTGGCCGCCTTGTTCGACGAGCACGCCGCGACCACGAATAGCCCCGCCGCGCCGGCAACTCCCAAGAACCTGCGCCGGCTCACAGTCGTCACCGCGCGAGCGTAGCTGGCAAACCTTGATCTACGGCGAGCAGCCGCGAAATCTCCCCGCGGCGTGGCGCGATGTCAGGTCAGCGGCATGCCGGCTTCGAGGAAGTCCAGCGCCCGGTAAATGCGCTCGAAGGACATCGGAACTTCGTCGACGACGGCCATCATCCCGCCCGTCAGCGCGCCGGCGAAGACCCGCAGTTCGAAATTGTCGGCGTTACGGCCCAGCCGACGCGCCAGTGCCTCGGTCAGCATTCGGATCGTGCGGTAGTACTCGTCGAACTGCGCCGCCTTGAGCTCGGGTATCGAGAAGACGAGGCGCTGCCGGGTGCGCTCGACTTCCCATTCGTCGTCGGACATCGTTTCGATCGCGATCTCGAACGCGCGGCGCAGCGCCATGGTCGGGGACAGATTTGTCGGCTGGCGCTCGAAGGCGTCCATCAGCACCGGATCCAGATCATCGGCCATCAGCACCGATTCCTTCGACGGGAAGTAGCGGAAAAAGGTGCTGGGCGACACCTCGGCCGCGTCGGCGATCTGCTCCACGGTGGTGTTGGCCCAGCCGTTCTCCTCGATCAGCCGGAACGCTTCGCGGCGGATCGCCTCACGGGTCTTGAGCTTCTTGCGCTCCCGCAGCCCCAGGGAATGATCAGCGTCCGGCATATTGCGATTCTCGCGCATCGACGTTTCGAGGGCGCGCCCGGCGCGCCCCGTGGCGCGCGGCATGCCGTTGCCGGACGAAGACCAGCGCCGTTACCGCCGGTACACCGGCCATCGCGGCGCTGACTGCAGAAGGCCCCCTCTACCATCACCCGGGTTTGCTCGGCCACAACGGTCTTGCTGCTTACTTCGGCACGCTCAAGGTTGGCCGGGTCGGGGCCGATGGCACGGTTGCGGGGAATTCGACCACCCCTCAGAGCAAGCCGAGTAGCTCCAGGTCGGTGATGTACTTGACGATCACCGGCGCAGAGATGTGCGGAATGTCCTTGTCCGGCCCGATCTTTGCGTCCTGCACGGCTGCTCGGAAGTGATCCGCGGGCGCAAGGGACCCGTTGATCGGGTGTTCGGGCCGCTGGTAGTTGTGCAGCAGCGGCAGCAGAGACGCGTGGCGTTGCTTCTCGGGTAGTGCCCGCAGCGTGGTCTCGAACCGAGCCAACCAGGCCGCATACTCGGGCACCCGGATTATCGGGTAGCCGGCCTCGATGAGCCAGTCGACGTAGGTGTCCATGCTGATGCCGTCGTCGTAGGGGTTCATCACGTGGTAGGTCTCGAATCCCTGCGCCACGCTGGCGCCGAGGGTGGAGATGGCATCGGCGATGAACTCCACGGGCAGGCCGTCGAAGTGCGCCCGCTGCCGGTTCCCGTCGGCGTCCAGCTCGTAGAACGAGCCGGGTGCCACACCGGTCGCGACCAGACTCAGCATCATCCGGGTGAACATGTCCGGCACGTTTAGCTGTCCGGCGTAGGTGGTGTCGGCCATGATCATGTCGCAGCGGAACACCGACACGGGCAGACCGCACAGATCGTGCGCCTCACGCAGCAGGACCTCGCCCGCCCACTTGCTGTTGGAGTAGCCGTTGGCGTAGTTGTCGTCGACCTTGCGGGTCGCGCTCATCTGGCGGATGTCGGCATCTTCGACGAAGCGACCCGGCTCGATGCCGTCACCCACGCCGATCGTCGACACGTAGACGAACGGCTTGATCCGGTTGGTCAGGGCGATGCGGACGAGCTCCGCGGTGCCCACGGCGTTGGGGCCGAACAGCTGGCTGTAAGGCAGGACGTGGTTGACCAGGGCGGCGGGGTCGACGATCAGGTCGACGGTGTCGGCCAGTCGCTGCCACGTCGCCTGCGCCAGACCGAGATTCGCTTCGCCCTTGTCGCCGGCGAGCACCTCGAGGCGATCGGCTGCCAGTGCGCGGTAGTGCTCGAGCAGCTTCGGATCGCCACTGTCGAATGTCGCGTCGAGACGTTGTCGCGCGGCGGCGTCGTCCTTGGCGCGGACCAGGCAGATGACCTTGCCATCGACGAGATCCATCCGCTCCAGCCACTGCAGCGCCAGATAGCGGCCGAGGAACCCGGTGGCGCCGGTGAGCAGCACCGTGCGCACCTCGCGGTTAGGCCCCGGCAGCGAGGGTGCGGCCGCCAGGGTGGCCTCGTCGAGGAACTTGTCCAACGTCAGGTCGCGCGCGTGCACCTCGATCGCGTCGCGGCCGTGAACCGCGTCGTAAGTGGGCCGCCTGGTCCCGCCGGCACGCTGAGCCTCGACATACCCGGCGATGGCGGCCAGGTCGCTGGCCGGGCTCACGATCACCCCGACGGGTACGTCCACGTTGAAGATCTCGTGTAGAAGATTCGCAAAGGTCAACGCCGACAACGAATCTCCGCCCAAGTCGGTGAACGCCCCATCGGGTGCCACGTCGGCCGATGCCGCACCGAGCAGCGCACCGGCCGCCCGGCTGACCGTCTCCAGAACGGGGCGTTGCGCGCCGTCCTGCCGCAGCGAACGCAACACATCTGCCTGGCCGTCGGCCAGCTCGACGGAGAGCGCCTCGAGCGCTGGGCCGTAGTACTCCTTGAGCTTGGGACGGGCCAGCTTGCGGATGCCGGTGAGCAGACCGTTCTCGAGCGTGAACGGCCTCGTCTCGACCAGGAAGTCGCGCGGAATCTCGTAAGACTGCAGCCCGGCCTCCCGCGCGACTCGCTGCAACGCGTCGCTCAGCAGCGGCTTCACCGCGGCCACGTCCCCGCCGACACTGGCCAGCGCATCATCGGTCGGGACGATCACCGCCAGCAGATACGAGCGGGCGCTGTTGCCGTACACGAAGATCTGACGCACCGACGGGTGGCCACCGTAGGCCGCCTCCAGCGTGGAGACCGTGACGAACTCGCCCTGCGAGAGCTTCAGCACATTGTTGCGGCGGTCCACGTAGGTCAGCTGATCCGGTTCGATCTCGGCGACCACGTCGCCGGTGTGATACCAGCCTTCGGCGTCGAAGAGCTCGGCCGTCACCTCTGGCCGCTTGTAGTAGCCGGGAATCAGATCCGTTGACTTGACCAGCAACTCCCCGCGCGGATGCGGACGATCGGTGGAGAAGTAGCCCAGATCCGGCACGTCGGCCAGCTTGTAGTCGATCACCGGCGGGCGCCGGATCTGGCCGTCGAGCAGTACGACGCCGTCCTCGGTGGAGCCGTAGCCCTCGGTGAGGTGGATGTCGAGGAACTCCTCGACCCAGGTTCTTAGTTCCGGTGAGATCGGTGCGGAGCCTGTCATCGCCGAGAACTGGCGTCCGCCGACGAGTTTCTCGCGTAGCTCGGCCATCACCTGCACCTCGACGGTCTCCCGATCGGTGCCGTCGGTGGCGCGGCGGTCGACTTCGCTCTGCACCTCCTGGAACAACATCTCCCAGATGCGGGGGACGAGGTCGAGCTTCGTCGGGCGCACCAGCGCGAGGTCGTCCAGCAGGGTCGACAGGTCGCTCTTGGCGGCGAAGTAGGCCGTCCCGCCCACGCCCAGCGTGGAGTACAGGATCATCCGACCCATCACGTGGCTGACGGGCATGAAGCTCAAGGTGATCGCCGGCAGCCTGCCTTCGGTGTCCCACTCGGGGCTGAACCATCCGTGCCAGCAGTTGGCCATCAGCCGGTCGGTGTACATCGCGCCCTTGGGGGTGCCCGTGCTACCCGAGGTGTAGATCAGCAGTCGCAGGGCGTCGCGGTCGCCGCTCCCGATCTCCGGCCCGTCGGTGTGCCGAGCGCCCTGCTTGATGACGTCATCGAGTGCCTCGACGGTCACGTGCAGATCGGTCAGGCGCGCAGCGGCGGATTCGAACGCCTCGCGGTGGTCGTCGACCTGCGGGTGGTAGTCGAACACCACCAGACGCTTCGGCGCGTGAGCGGTCAGCGCGAGCTCGACAGCGTCTTCCAGGTGGTCGACGCTGGAGAGGATCGCCACCGGCTCGGCCTCGATCAGGATCGGGTGCAGCTGCTGCACCGGCGCACTGGTCTGCAGCGGAACCGCGACGGCTCCGGCCAGGGACAGGGCCATGTCGACGACGGCGTAGTCGGCGCTGGTGAAGCCGAGCGTCGCGACGCAGTCGCCGGGCTGGACCGGGTTGCCGGCCAAGGCGTCGGCGAGAGCCCGCACGCGGGTCCACGTCTCGCGGTAGGTCAGGGTGTCGAAGCGGGGCTGCAACTTGGCGACCGTGCGGCCCGAGACATCGGTGACGAACTCGACCGCGCGTTGACCGAGGGCGGGACGGTCGGCGTAGCCGCTCATCACGGTGCGGATCACGTCGCTGAGCAGTACGCCGGGGCCGTCGAGTGCGGTGGTGATTGCTGGATCAGGCTGGGCGGCGATCAGTTGCGCGTCGCCAGAGGTCAACTTGTCGAATCGACGTTGCAGCCGTGCTTCGCGAGCGTTGGCTGGAACTGACATAGAGATCTCCTCTGACAATCGGGTGCTGGTTTCGTCAATGGGGCGCACCGCGCCGTGCACTCCCCACTAAAACTACGTTAGTAAAGCTAAATATTCCTGGACGCTTGCTGTGAGCGGGCCTCATCGCCACGGCAGATTATGTCCGTGCTAGACCGTCGCGTGCGCAGCGGCAAACTCACAGAAGGCGTCGTAAGCACGAGCACCGTAAACGGTGGCGGGCCCACCCTGCATGAGGATGCTGACGCCGATCGCTTCGGCCGCCTCCTCTTTGGTTGCTCCGGCCAGGACGGCGCCTCGCGCGTGTGAGGCGATGCAGCCGTCGCACCTGTGCACTACCCCGATGGCCATCGCCATGAGCTCTTTGACCTTCCTGTCCAGAGCGCCAGGCGTCAGCGCCGCACTGCTCAGGTCCCCGAACCCGCGGTACACCTCTGGAATCATCTGGCGCAGAGCACGGCCCTGCCCGTTCAATTCGTTGAGTACTTCTTGGTTGTGGTGGTGGTCGCTCATGTTGATTACAACGACTGAGCAGGTTTTGATTATCGCCGGCGGGCAAAAGATGGCGGCTAGCCATAAGTGCCGATCCTCGTAATCGTCTCGCACTGATGTCGGAATCCGGCTGCAACGGAATGTCGAAGCGTCGTTTGGCTGCCTCCCGGAACCAGAGATTCCTGCTGGTGGGAAGTGTGCTCGGGTGTCAGCAGTGACGACATGGCGTCGCGGGCACGCAATTCTGGAAGGCATGGCCGGAATGGCCGGCCAGCGAGAGAGTGCCGCCTTGCAGATAAACACGAACTTCCTCAGACTTCCGTTCGTTCGGCGAGGACCAAAGCAGGAATCGCAGCCAATCTCGACGGCAGACGGGCCGAGTGATTGTCCGCAGGCCGACGTCATGTCCTGCGCAGAACGCGGCGACTGCAAACGACCCATCCCGGCAGATGATCACGAGCCGCTCGTCCGCCGTTTCATCGGACAGTTCCGCATCAACGGGACCCAAGGGCGACGGGGAGCCGAAGAACCGGGCGACCCCGGACTCTGATTCGGCGCCGCAGCGGTGCTAGCCACCAGGCTGCTGCGGGCCTGAATAGTTGGTCCACGGGTTGTAGTCGGCGATCAACTCCCCCTGCGGCGGTCGCTGATCTGGCGGGACGTGCTGCAGGTTCAACCGGATCCGGTACCAGATCGAGCTCGGTCCGCGCATTCCGTCGACCAGGATGTCGGCGGGCTTGAGCAGCTTGGCCGCCGTGGGGTGGCGCTTGCGCCAAGTGTCCAGCGCGGACATCGCCTCGTCCTTGGTTTTGGTGCGGGCAACTTCGATCAGCGGCATCGTCGACTGGCGCCGGCCTGTTCCTTTCTTAGCGCCGCGCGGCGGCTTCTCGGCCGGTCCCAGCCGCTCAGCCAGTTCCAGCAGTGCGTCCAGCGACCCCGCGGCGTCATCGATCCCCTCCCAGGGATCACCGAGGTCGTCGAATCGCTTCGGCATGGTGGCCATCGTGAAAGCCTCGGGGCGGCAATCGGCGACCTCGTCCCAGAACAGCGGAGCCGACACCCGGGCGTCGGGTGTGGCTCGCACCGAGTACGCCGACGCCATCGTGCGGTCCTTGGCGTTCTGGTTGAAGTCGACGAACACGCCCTCACGCTCTTCCTTCCACCACCGGCTCGTCGCCGTTGCGGGCGCACGGCGCTCCACTTCGCGCGCAACGGTTTCGGCGGCGAGCCGGACCTGCGAGAACGGCCACCGTGGCGTGATGCGGGCATAAACGTGAAAGCCACGCGATCCTGACGTCTTCGGCCAGCCCGTCAGCCCGTAGTCGCCCAACACCTCGCGTACCACCAGGGCAACGTCGACGATCTGCCGCCACGCGACCCCGGGCACCGGGTCCAGGTCGATGCGCAGCTCGTCGGGATGGTCCAGGTCGGTGGCGCGCACCGGGTGCGGGTTGAGATCGATGCACCCCAGGTTGATCACCCACGCCAGACCGGCGGCGTCGTGGATCACCGCCTCTTTGGCAGACGTCCCGGACGCGTAGCGCAGCTCGGCGACATCCACGAAGTCGGGGCGCTTCTCCGGCGCGCGTTTCTGGAAGACGGCCTCCCCGGAGAGCCCCTTGACGAAGCGCTTGAGGATCATCGGCCGGTCGGCAACCCCGCGCAGCGCCCCGTCCGCAACGTCCAGGTAATAAAGGACCAGGTCGGCTTTGGTGTACCCGGGGACCGGGAAGATGACCTTGTCCGGATGGGTGATGGTCACGTCGCGACCGTCCACGTCCAGCACGAGCGGAGCGGCCATACCGCCATGCTAGTTTCCCAGCCGCCGTGAGACCCCGGTCACATAAGGTGTGGTCATGCCTACGCTCAACGTTGCCGAACTCGCGTCGCAAGCCGTCGCCAAGGCGCGGCAGTACGCCGACCGCGGCTCAGCGGAACTCCACTACGTCCGCAAGATGTTCGAAGCGGGAGCACTCAAGGTCGAGCCGCCGCAGAACGTCGCCGCGATGGCCGCCGACTTCCTGCGCTGGGGCGAGATGGGGATGCTTCCGGCGATGAACGCACGCCGCACCCCGCACCGGGCCGCGGTCATCGATGACGACGGCACGATGACGTTCCGGGAGCTCGACGACAGCGTCAACGCGGTGGCCAACGGCTTGGTCGAGATGGGCATCAGAGGTGGCGACGGTGTCGCGATCCTCGGGCGCAACAGCCGCTGGTTCGCGATCGCCAACTATGCCTGCGCGCGGGCAGGAGCCCGCACGATCATGATGAACACCGAGTTCTCCGGCCGGCAGATCGCCGACGTCGCCGAGCGGGAGGGCGCACGGCTGCTGATCTATGACGACGAGTACGCCGACGCGGTGGCGCAGGCGAATTTCGAACTGGGCAGACTACGGGCGTTGGCCACCAACCCTGACAGCGACCAACTGTCGGGCAGCGCCGACGAGGCGTTGGCCGACTTGATCGCCCGCAGCAGCAAGGCGCCCGCGCCGAAGCCATCGAAACATTCGTCATTGGTGATCCTGACCAGCGGCACCACCGGAACGCCCAAGGGTGCCTCCCGAAGCCAGCCGCCGACACTGGGGCCGATCGGCGGGGTGCTGTCGCACGTGCCGTTCCGAGCCGGCGAGGTCACCTCGCTGCCCGCGCCGATGTTCCATGCGCTGGGCTACCTGCACGCGACGATCGCGATGACGCTGGGGTCGACGCTGGTGCTGCGCCGCAAATTCCGGCCCCCGACTGTTCTGGAAGACATCGAAAAATACCGTGCGACAGCGATTGTCGTGGTGCCGGTGATGCTGTCGCGCATTCTCGACGCGCTGGAGAAGGCCGAACGCAAACCCGACCTGTCGTCGTTGCGGATCGTGTTCGTCTCCGGTTCGCAGTTGGGTGCCGAGTTGGCCCGCCGCGCGCTCAAGGAACTCGGCCCGGTGGTCTACAACCTCTACGGCTCCACCGAGATTGCGTTCGCGACGATCGCGCGCCCCGAGGACCTCGAGATCAACGCCGCGACGGTCGGGCCGGTGGTCAAGGGGGTGAAGGTCAAGATCCTCGACGAGCGGGGCAACGAAGTGCCGCAGGGTGAGGTCGGCCGCATCTTCGTCGGCAACACATTCCCGTTCCAGGGCTACACCGGCGGAGGCGGCAAGCAGATCGTGGATGGCCTGCTCTCTTCCGGTGACCTCGGCTATTTCGACGACAACGGGCTGCTGTACGTCAGCGGCCGCGACGACGAGATGATCGTCTCCGGCGGCGAGAACGTGTTTCCTGCCGAGGTCGAGGACCTGATCAGCGGTCATCCGGACGTCGTCGAGGCCACCGCGCTCGGTGTCGACGATCCCGAGTGGGGCGCCCGGCTGCGCGCGTTCGTCGTCAGGGAGCAGGACTCCGACCTCGACGAGGACACAGTCAAGACGTATGTGCGCGAGCATCTCGCCCGCTACAAGGTGCCGCGTGAGGTGATCTTCCTCGAGGAGTTGCCGCGCAACCCGACCGGCAAGATCCTCAAGCGCGAACTGCGCAAGATCGAGGCCGAATAACCCGACGCGCGTTAAGGATCGCGCGGCAGGCCGAGCAGCCGCTCGGCGATGATGTTGAGCTGCACCTCGGATGTGCCGCCGTAGATGGTCGTGGCGCGGCTGGTCAGCAGATAATCCACCCACTTGCCTTGCAGCTGTTCGGGATCGCCGATCGCGCCGTCGGTGCCGAACGACGCCACCGCGAACTCGGCATAGCCCTGGCCGGTCCGCATTGAGAGCAGCTTCGACACGGCCGCCGAGGGCAGCGCGTCGAAGCCGGCGAGGGTCAGCAGCGTCGACCGCATGTTGAGCACCCTGACCGCGTGCCCCTCGGCGATCAGCTTGCCGGCGCGGTTCTGTGCGACCTGGTCGAAGTGCCCGTCCCTGATGAACTCAACGAACCGGTCGAGGTTCGCGAGGAATGGCGGCTCGCTGCTGCCGATCGAAACCCGTTCGGCGGTCAGGGTGTTGCGGCTCACCTCCCAGCCGCGGTTGACCTCACCCAGCACGAGGTCGTCGGGCACGAACACGTCGTCGATGAACACCGTGTTGAACATGGCGCCGCCGGTCAGCTCCCGCAGCGGGCGGACCTCCACACCCTGACTCGACATGTCCAGCAAGAAGTAGGTGATGCCGCTGTGTTTCGGCGCGGCCGGATCGGTGCGCGCCAGCAACGCACCCCATTGTGAGAACTGCGCGGCCGTGGTCCAGATCTTCTGCCCGGTGATGCGCCACCCGCCGTCGACCTCTGTCGCCTTGGTGGTCAGGCTCGCCAGGTCTGAGCCGGCGCCCGGCTCGGAAAACAACTGGCACCAGATCAATTCGCCGCGGAAAGTCGGCGGCAGGAACCGCTGCTTCTGCTCCTCGCTGCCGAAAGCGACGATCGAGGGCACCAGCCACGCCGCGATACCGAGCTGCGGTCGCTTGACCCGGCCTGTGTTGAACTCCTGCTGGATGATGATCTGTTCCACGGGGGTCGCCGAGCGGCCCCACGGCCTTGGCAGGTGCGGCGCCACCCATCCGCCCTCGGCGATCGCCGTCGCCCGTTCTTCGCGCGGAATCGCTTTCAGCGCCGACACTTCCGACCGCATCTCCGCGCGGAGCTTTTCGGTGTCCGGGTCCAGATCGATGTTGAGCACCCGCATGCCGGTCGTGCTGGCGGTGTCGGCCACCCGCTGCGGGTAGTCGGCAGCGCGGCCGAAAGCGGCACTGATGCCAAGTGCGCGGCGGTAATAGACGTTGGTGTCGTGCTCCCAGGTGAATCCGATGCCGCCGTGCACCTGGATGCAGTCCTGTGTACAGCGCTGCGCGGCGGCAGGCGCCAGGGTAGCCGCCACGGCGGCAGCGAATTCAGCTGCCGCTTCCGGTGTTTCAAGCCCTTCATCAATAGCCCGGGCCGCATCCCACACCGCGGCCACGGCGCGCTCGGTATCAGCGGCCATTTCGGCGCACCTGTGTTTGATCGCCTGGAACTGGCCGATCGGGCGGCCGAACTGTTCGCGAATCTTCGCATACGCGGATGCGGTGTCGGTGGCCCAGCGCGCCACGCCCACAGCCTCGGCCGAAAGCAGCGTGGACACCAGTGACCGCGCCGCGGGGACGCTGAGGTTGGTGAGGACTCGGTCGATGGGCACCTCGACCGCATTGGCGCGAACATGCGCGATGGGCCGCAGCAGGTCGACGGATGTGACCGGCTCGATTTCGAGTTGGTCGGCGTCGAGCACCACCCACTCCGTGCCGCTGGTTTCGGGGTCCAGGCCGGCCACCGGCAGCACCAGCACCGACGCTTCGGCGGCTGAGGGCACAGAACGGGCCTCGCCACGGATGACCAGCATGTCGCCCTGGTGCGTGGCGGTCAGCGACGACTCCAGCGCATAGGTGGCGATCGCGGCGCCTGAAGCCAGGTCGCCGAGCACCTTCGCCCCACGGTCGTGGGCGTTGATCAGGGCGCTCGCGATGGCCGACGGAACGAACGGTCCCGGCACGGCGCCACGGCCGAATTCCGCCAACGCGACGGCAAGTTCCATAATGCCGAAGCCTTGCCCGCCGACCGATTCGGCCAGATGCAGGCCCTGCAGACCCTGGTGGGCCGCGGCCTGCCAATACGGCGGGGGATTCTCCGGCGGTGTCTCCAGCGCGGCGTGCAGCACTTCCGACGGTGCGACCCGTTCGACCAGGGCCCGCACCGAGTCGGCCAGTTCTTTGTGCTCGGGAGTGATCGCGATGGGCATACGTTGCCGTCCTCCAAATAACCGGTCGGTTGGTAACGAGGCTACCTGTTGACCACGTTCGCCAACTCGCGGCCGTCCCGCAGCCGCATGCAGTTGTCGACGGCCTCCGTCAGGTAGCGGCGCATGGTGTCCGCGGTGTACCAGGTCACGTGCGGCGTGAGCACGACGTTGTCCAGCCGCAGTAACGGGTTGTCCGGTTTCACCGGTTCCACCGCGAACACATCGAGGCCGGCGGCGGCCAGGCTCCCGTCCTGCAGCGCGTCGACCAGCGCGGCCTCGTCGACAATCGCCCCGCGTGAGGTGTTGACCAGCACCGCGTCGGGGCGCATCATCGCGAATGCGTCCCGGTCGATCAAGTTCGCCGTGCCGCCGGTCAGCGGCAGGTGCAGGGAGACGATGTCGCTGGCGCTCAGCAGCTCTGCAAGCCGCCGCCACCCGGGACTGCCGTCGTCGCGGGTGCTGGTGTGCAGCACCGTCGCCCCCATGGCCGAAACGATCTCCTCCACACGGTGGGCGATATTGCCGTAGCCCAGCAGCCCCACTGTGCACGAGCCGATGTCGCGCACCGTCTCGCCGAGCGACGGATCGGTGGGCCAGCCGGCGCCGGCGCGGGTCGCGCGGTCCAACGCCGTCAGCCGCCGGAGCGCGGCGAGCATCAACAGCACCGTGCCCTCGGCGACGGAGGGCGCGTTAGCGCCCGGCATGTTCGCGACCGCGATACCGAGCGCCGTCGCCGCGGCGACGTCGATCGTGTTCACCCCTGCGCCGAGCTTGTGCACCAGCCGCAACCGTCGTCCGCGTTCGAGGTCGGCCGCCGAGAGCGGCCGCAGCACGTGCCAGATCACCTCGGCCTCGGGAAGCTCTCGGTAGAACGCGTCGTCGTCGTCCTCGGCACAGTACCGAACATCAAGCCAATCAGCCTGCGGCGCGAGGAACTCCAGAACCTTCTCGCCGGGCACGAAGTGTGCCAGAACCCTCAGCGCCACCTTTTGGCGATCCACTTCCTGATCGTATCGGCCTGCGAGCAGCGTGCACGGCCCGCCTCAACGGAACGGCCCCGCATGGGCGGTTTCGTCGAGCAGAGATGCCAGCTGGCCGACCAATTCCTCTGCGGTAAAGTAGATTTCGCCCGAAAGCCATGCGCTGAGCGTCTGCCCGACGCCGCCTACCACGAAGTGCGCGGTGGCCTTGATCCGGTCGTTCTCGTTGAGGCGCAGCGCATTGCTGAGATGCTGCCCGCACAACATCGCGAACAGCGCACTCGATTCGGCCCGTTTGCGGACAAGCATGGGGTCCGCCAACTCGGCGCTGAACAGCAACCGTCCGACCCGGGGGTCGCCGAGGATGATGCGCACGATGTTGGCCATGCCTGCCCGGGTTTGTTCGGCGGGTGATGCCGCGGCCACCGCGGCCTGGGTCGTCGCGGCCAGGTCCGCAACCACCCAGTCGAACACCGCGCCCACGAACTCGTCCTTGTCCGCGAAACTCTCGTAGAAGTAGCGCGCGGTGACGCCTGCCTGTCGGCACACGCCGCGCACAGTCAGCACTTCCGGATCCGAGCCGGAGCCAAGGATCGCCAGACCCGCGGCGAGCAGCCGAGCACGCCGCTGAGCCTGCCGGTCGGCCGGCGGGACGCCTCGATACGGCCGCGTGCTGGGAGAAGACACCGGACCATCTTGACACCGGCATGCCGGCTTGGGAATATCAGGAAACACGTGTTATCAGATCCCGCGCCAGGGAGGGACCATGACGCTCGGCGAGCCTCTCGGTCATGTCGAGCGGCCCGTCGCCGCGGCCAGCCGGCCGCGGCGCCGTCCGCAGGCCGGGCTGGCCGACGGCCTGTTGGGCATCGCGCTGCTCGCGGGCCCTGCGAACGTGATCATGCAACTGGCCCGGCCCGCAGTCGGTTACGGCGTGGCTGAGAGCCGGGTGGAAAGCGGGCGGATCGACCTGCACCCGATCAAGCGGGCGCGGACGACCTTCACGTATCTGGCGGTCGCGACTCGCGGTACCGACGATCAGAAGGAAGCCTTCCGGGCCGCGGTCAACCGCGCGCACGCCCAGGTGTACTCGACCGACGAGAGTCCCGTGCCCTACAACGCATTTGACCCGGACCTGCAGCTGTGGGTCGGTGCGTGCCTGTACAAGGGCGCGGTCGACGTGTACCGGTTGTTCGTCGGCGAGATGGACGATCAGACCGCAGAGCAGCACTACCGTGAAGGCATGGCGCTCGGCACGACGTTGCAGGTGCCGCCTGAGCTCTGGCCACCCAACCGGGAAGCATTCGACGAATATTGGCGTGCATCGCTGGATAAGACCCACATCGACGACACCGTCCGGGAGTTCTTGTATCCCATCGCCGCGGCCAGGCTCGCGTTGCCCCTGCCGCGGTGGACGCGCACGCCGATAGAGCGCATCGCGCTGTTGATCACGACCGGTTTTCTGCCGCAGCGCTTTCGAGACGAGATGCGGCTGCCCTGGGATGATCGACGGCAGCGTGACTTCGATCGGCTGATCGCCGCGCTGCGGTTCGTCAACCAGCTCGCGCCGCGGTTCGTCCGGCAGTTCCCGTTCAACGTGCTGTTGTATGACCTGAACTGGCGGATGCGGACCGGCCGGCCGCCGGTTTAGCTCGCGTCTCGCTACCGCTGTCGTGGTGGGCGCACTCCCAATAGGACATCGATTCGCGTGGACCCGGACAGTTTCGGCAACGGCTTTCCCCACCCGCCATGGATGCACGGGGATGTGCTGATACAGCTGTGCGCCAATAACGCCGACAGCCTGCACCGCGCTGTCCGTGACATCGCCGGGCACACTCGCCACGCCATGCAGGTGCGGTGGAAATCCAGGGTTATAACTCGCCCCCCGACCGCCGGGGTCGACGCGGAACGTGTTGGGCTTCAAGGACGGAACGGCTAGCCGTGCACCGCCAATTCAAGCCATCCAGACGCGGCTGGTCGACGAACCCTGACCGACTATGTTCAACTTTTCGGCGGCGGATAGTTCTTCGTGCTGCCCGGCGTCGCGGACGCCAACGACTGGTTCGGCCGAGCCCTGCTGACGTAGCTCAGCTGCCGACGGCGCAGGAGATGTTCGTTTCGCAAAACGCCGGCGAGAGGAGTTTGCGCAACACCGACCGGTGGGCATCCCATGGACAGCTCATTCGGTCCGGAACGGAGGATCATGGTCGCCTACACCACCCGCAAACAACTTCACGAATGCCTCAACAACGTGGACTACCCCGCTGCTAAGGACGATCTTGTGCGTACCGCTGTGGAGAACGGCTGCGACGAGGAGACCGTCCGCGCGCTGAGGGCGATCCCACCCGAGACGTACGCAAACTTTTCCGAGGTGCTGGCGTCGGTACCACTTGCGGACGGCCGCCTCAGCCCCGCGGAGAAGGCCGAGGCGCATCGGATCCATACCCACCCCCGCCTTGCGGACAGTGCGAAGGACATTCCACCGAATCCGATCGCCGAGGAGCTGGGCGAGAACCGGAAATCCTGAACGACAGATTCAGATCCGTTCGTCCTGGGTAATCGCAGATCGGCGAATTCGGCCGCGCAGCGAATGACGGGCGGCGTGCGCCTGATGACATGGAGACGGGCTTAGTGGCAGGAACTGACCGCGAGACGGGAATCGATCAGGCCGGCCATGGTCATCACCCGATGGTCGGCCAGCCTCATACCGACGATGAGGGACCCATCGCCGAGGCGGAACGGGTTGCCGCTCAGCTGAGTTCGGGGGACCAGCCGCTTGGCCCGCCGGGGCCTCCGCTTGACCGGCGATCGCCGTTCTTCCTCGGGATGACTGCTGCGGCCGGTGTCGCGGTGACGTACGGCGTGGTCCGCGGCCTGGTACTGGTCTCGTCGATGCTGCTGCTGATCGGTGTCGCGTTCTTTGTGTCGCTGGGCCTTGAGCCGGCCGTGTCGTGGCTGGTCAACCGCAGGTTTCCCCGTTGGGCTGCGGTCGCAGTGGTCCTTGTCGTCGCTTGCGCGGTCATTGTCGGGTCGCTGGCAGCGGCGCTACCGCCGCTCGTGGAGCAGGCACGCCAGTTCATCGAGCACGCACCGCAGTACATGCAGCAGGCGCAAAACCACGCGTCGGCGATCGGCAGAATCAACCAGCGTTTTCACCTGCAACAACGGATCGCGGACACGATGAACGGTTCCGGCGGAAACACTGTGTCAGCAGTCGTGAAGGCCGGAAAGACAGTATTCGGCACTCTGACTGATCTCGTGATCGGCGCTGTGCTGACCCTCTACTTCCTTGCCAATATGCCCAACATTCGCGCGACGCTCTATCGCTTCGTACCGAGCTCGCGCAGGCCGCGCGCAATCCTCATCGGCGACCGGATCTTCGCCAAGGTCGGCGCGTACATGATCGGCAACATCGTGATATCCGTCATTGCCGGGGTGGCCACCTTCGTCTGGCTGATCATCTTCGGAGTTCCCTATCCACTGCTGCTGGGGATCTTCGTCGCGCTGTTGGACCTGATCCCGTTCGGCTCGACGGTGGCAGGGATCATCGTCGCCGCAGTTGCGCTTACGGTGTCCGTGCCGGTGAGCATCGCAACCCTTGCGTTCTACATCGCGTTCCGGTTGGCCGAGGACTATCTGCTGGTGCCCAAAATCATCGGTATGGCAGTCGAGGTGCCTGCGGTCGCCACCCTGGTCGCCGTTCTGGTCGGCGGGGCGCTGTTGGGGATCGTCGGGGCCCTCGTCGCGATCCCGATTGCCGCCGCGATCCAGTTACTTGTGCAGGAGGTTCTTTTCCCTACACTTGACCAGAGTTGACGGCTGCCAGGTGCGCTGGCGGCAGCACCGGGGCTGCCAGATTGCCCGCGTATCGTCGGTCCCGTGCGTAGCGATAAAGACACCTGGGACATCACCACCAGCGTCGGATCGACCGCACTGATGGTCGCGGCGGCGCGTGCGTTGGAGGCGCAGCGGGATGAGCCGTTGGCCGTCGATCCCTACGCGGAGGTGTTCTGCCGAGCAGTCGGCGGCGAATGGGCCGGCGTCCTTGACGACAACGCGCCCGACCACAAGCTCAAAACCGAGTTCGGCGAGTTTTTCCAGACCTACCAGGGCGCCCGCACCCGATACTTCGACAACTATTTCCGTGACGTCGCGAACGCAGGCGTGCAGCAGATCGTGCTGCTGGCTGCGGGCCTTGACTCCAGGGCGTATCGGCTGGCGTGGTCGGAAAACACCGTCATTTTCGAGCTTGACCAGCCCAAGGTGCTGGAGTTCAAGCGCAGGGTGCTGGCTGAACACGGCGACCCACCCACCGCGCAGCGCCGCGAGGTTGCGGTGGACTTGCGTGAGGACTGGCCTGAAGCGTTGCGGGCGAACGGATTTGAACCTGCCAAGCCGTCGGGGTGGCTTGCCGAGGGGCTGCTGGTCTATCTGCCGGCGGCGGCTCAGGAGCAGCTGTACACCGGTATTGATGCCTTGGCCGGTCCCGGCAGCCATGTCGCCCTCGAGGAGGGCAAGCCGATGGACTCAGCTGAATTCGAAGCTGCGCGTGCCGCCGAACGCGCCGGGGGCGAGCCTAACCCGTGGTTCAACCTCGTCTACAACGAGAGGCACCAAGACGCCGTCGAATGGTGGCGCGAGCACGGATGGGATGCGGTCGCCACACCGCTGACCGATTACGTGAAACGTCTGGGTCGCGCAGTGCCGGACAAGGACGACCAAGCGGGCTCCATGTTCAGGTCCGTCAGCCTCGTCACCGCGAAGCGCGGGTAGTCAGGCCTTGCGGCTGTCGGTCCACTGAGCCGCACCCTCGTTCTGGATCGCCCACCGCACAGACCTGACGCTGGATTCCACGCTGATCAACGTCATCGCGTCCGCCATCACGGTGTCGTCCCGTGTGGCGGCGGACACCTCGGCCGACAGGTGTACCCAATCGGGCATCGCAGTGGCGACGGACCGCAGGGACTTCAGCTGCAGGTCTCCCCGAGTAACCGCCTGGATGAGCAGCGCCCGCACAGCGGATTCCGCGTCCGCGTCACACTCCACCTCCAAAACGTAGTCCGCGGGGGGAACGTCACGTCCGAATTTGGTACGGGCCCGGTCCATGCGCTTTGCCAGCGGGAACAGCAATCCATTGCCCGCGATGATGATCGCCGCGCCGGTGATCGCCTCCCGCCACATCCACGCTCCGGCCAGCGCACCCACCGCCGCCGTCGCCCATAACGTGGCGGCGGTGTTCAGTCCCGTCACCGACGAACCTTGCTTCATGATCACGCCGGCGCCCAGAAAGCCGATGCCCGTGACGATTTGGGCCGCCACCCGGGTGGGGTCCTGTTCACGGTGAAACGTGTATGCGCCGAGGATCAAAAACAGCGCGGCACCCATGCTCACCAACGCCATCGTCTGTAGCCCTGCCATGCGTGCCCGCCACTGCCGTTCTATGCCGATGGCGATGCCGAGCAAGGTGGCCAGTCCCACGCGGACGAGCAACTCCACCGCGGGCATGGCCATGACGACGATTGTCCCGCACCCGGATACCGAAGGGGATTCAGACACGCCCGCCTGCGCCATCGCTTCGGCGAATCCCGCCGACAAACGCGAGAAATGGCCCTATCCGCTGAGGGCAGAATACTTTTCAGCGGCTTCCCGCGGGGGGTGACGGCGCCAGCGACTTGCACGCCGTGACCGCGTTGTCCCAGGTGCTTTGGTCGACGCCGGACGGCGGGGGTGGCGTGGCCCCGGACGTGCCCTCCGGCGGCGGCCCGGGCGGCGGCCCCTCAGGCGGCGAGCCGTTGCCGGGCTGCGGGCGACCGCTGGGCGCGGGGACGCCGTGGGCAGCCAGGCACTGCTCGTACGCGCCGTGCGCCTGTGGCTGGGTCGAGTTGCTGGTCACCGAGGTGCTGCTGGCCGTTGTCGACGACCCGGGTGAGGTCGAGTTCGACGAGCAGGCAGCCGCGAACGCGACGATGGCCGCCAGGGCCGGCATGGTCCAGGTGTGACGTCGCAGCATCGGGTTCTCCTGCTCTGGTGAGGTGGTAACCGTCGTTGGATGACCTTAGCCGCCCGGTCGTACCGCGTTGGCTACCGCCCGGTCGGCTTGACGTGTTCGGTGCTAACGACCGCGACTGACGGTGGCTCGGCCCTCGTTGACCAGCCCTCGTGCGGCCCCAGGTGCAGTGTTGCCCAGCCGCGGGTCGAGATCCGCTCAACGTAGTTGTTCGCGCCGATCCGGCTGCCGTGCATGGGACGGACCGTCGGCGATCTCGCCCGGCGGTGCAACGACTGGCAGCCCATGGACCGGAACACCACGACGCATGCCAGCTCCCGAGCGCCGCGCGCCGACCGAGAGTGAGTCGGCGCTCGCGCTTTCCCAACGCATTTGGGGTGCGGTCATTGAGCAGTGCAAGCATCACCGCGAGGTATATCCGCACGTCCACTGCTTTGAACCCCGCGCTGCCTGTCTGGATTTCAGATGCGACTTTGCGCACAGTTTCCTGCAGGTCGGGTCGCATCTCGGCATGGACAGCGTGCACAACTCGGTCGAATGCAAAGCCACGACAACCCGAATTGCAGCGGTAATCCTTCTCGCCGTGGATCTTTCGGAGCAGGCCCTCCCAGCCAGTTGCTAGGAAGCGGGTTAACGCAGTTGTGTAAGGTAACCGATCCGGAGGAGAACCCACATCGCTGCGTTGGCCCTCACCTGCTCCAGTGCAGGACTGATGGCCCAACGCGGCTCACGTCACACCAGCAAACACAGTTGGTAACCGATGAAAGCAGGCCCCGCTCAATGACAAGCACCGGTGCGCAACCTCATCCATCATCTCCACAGGGCATTCTCGGGTGTGGATGGCGGCGCTTGTCAGCGCTGCTCGGACTCACCGCCGCAATAGCCATGGGGCCGCTGGCAGTGGCGTGCAGCTCGAGCAGCAAGACGACGCCGACCACGACAACCACCACCACCACCACCACGACCACCTCTCCCGCGAGTTCGGGTGGCTCGCACCGCTCTCACGGTGGTGGCGGTGGTGCACCCGCGCCACCCACGGCACCCGCGGCACCGGGCAGCGGCCCACCCAGCACCGACACCGCAACCCAAACCGATACCCTGACGGCCACGCAGACGGATACCCAGACGTCGGTACAGACGTCAACGCAAACCGTTACCGTCTCGCCAACCTACCAACCCGGCCCTGGTCGTTTCGGCAGCCCGGGAGGACCTCAACAAGGCCGCTAACCCGCTCAGAGCAACTTGTCCAATGTGATGGGCAGTTCGGTGATGCGTTTGCCGGTGGCGTTGAAGACTGCGTTGCCAACGGCTGGGGGCACGGCGACGATGACGAGTTCGCCGAGGCCTTTGACTCCGATGGGGTCGGCAATCGCGTCCTCACCCGCAAGGAACATGGCATCCAAAGCGGGGACGTCGGCGTTGACCGGGACGGGATAGTCCGACATGTTTGCGTTGACGACACGCCCGTCGCGGTAGTCCACATGGGTGCCCTCGAGGGTTGCCATCCCGAGGCCCATCACCATGGCCCCGATGGCCTGGCTGTGAGCCAGTTTGGGATTGATGATGCGGCCCGCGTCATAGCAGCCGAAGATGCGCCGGACGCGGGCGTGGCCGAGTAACTCGTCCACGCCGACTTCCGCGAACACCGCACCGTAGGCGTACATCGAGAAGCGCTTGTCGGCATCGCCCGGAGTCCACGTCTGCCGGATGTCGAGGCCGGGCCAGCCCCGGCGACGCAGCAGCTCCTGGTACGTCTCCCCGCGGGCGGGATCGTCGGTACGGAACATTCTGCCGTCGGCGACCGCCACGCCCTGCGGGGCGGCTCCGCTCAGCGGTGAGCCGGGATCAACCACCGCAGTCCGGATGAACCTGTCGCGCAGTGCGGTTGCCGCAGTGAAGACCGCCGAGCCCACGCTTGCCATGGTCCGCGAACCAGAATGCGACGGCGCCTTGGGATAGCGGCTGTCGCCGAGAGCGAACCGGACCACGGGTACCGGCAGGCCGAGCGCGTCGGCGGCGACCTGTGTCATCGACGTGTAGGTTCCCGGGCCCATGTCGCTGGTCGCGCTGCACACGTCGGCCGTCCCGTCGGCGTTGATCCGCACCAGCGCGTCGGCCTCGCTGCGGTTGGTGTGGTAGCCCGCGGCCGCCACGCCGATGCCGACCAGTTCGTCACCGTCGCGCACAGCACGGGGGATTGGATGCCGCGCGGACCAGCCGAAACGGGCGGCGCCCTGGGTGAGGCAGTCGGTGAGGCGCCGCGTCGAGAACGGCATACCTGTGGCTTGGTCGTGGTCGGGCTCGTTGCGCAGCCGCAGCTCGATGGGGTCCATCCCCAGCCGGTGAGCAAGATCGTCGACGCCGGATTCGAGGACGAACGTGCCCGGCGTCGCGCCGGGGCCACGCATGGGGCACGGCAGGTTGACGTCAAGCGGCACGACCCGGTAGGTCGAGCGCATGTTGGGACAGTTGTACAGGAACTTGGCCGGGCCGGTGATGCTGTCCTCGAACAATTGGTAGCGGGCGGACTCGGTGTGGCCCTCGTGGATCATCGCGGTGATGGCCCCGGAGCGATCCGCCCCGATCGCCAACCGCTGCCTGCTCGTTGGCCGGTAGCCGATGCCGCTGTACATCTGCTTGCGAGTCAGCACGAGCTTGACCGGTTGACCCAGCTGCCGAGCAGCGAACGCCGCCAGAATCTGATGCGGCCACGTGCTTCCGGCGCTACCGAATCCGCCGCCGATGAACGGACAGATGACCCGGACATTGTCCACCGCGACGCCGAACGCCTTGGCCAAGGCTTCTTGTGCGCCGTTGATGCTTTGCGTCTTGTCCCACACCGTCAGGTGGTCACCGTCCCAGGCGGCGATCGTCGACGGGAGCTCCATCGGGTTGTGGTGATAACGGGGAATCGTGTAGTGGGCGTCGCTGACGACTGGGGCCGCCAAGAGCGCTTGCTCGGGATCTCCGCGTGCATAGTCGGGCTGGCGAGGGCCGGCCCGCTGGGTCGCCTGCGGTGAATTGATGTTCGTCACCTGCGGCGCGCTTTGATAATGCACACTCACGTGTGAAGCCCCGTGCGTGGCGGCCTCCAGCGTGGATCCGACGACGACGGCCACTGGTTGTCCGAAGAAGGCCACCTGCCGGGGGTCGAACGGCAAAGCGACGCCGCCGAAACCGGTGAGCACGCGCAACACGCCCCTGTGCTGAAGCGCCGCCGAGGAGTCAACCCGTTCGACGCTGCCGCGTGCGACGGTGCTGCAGATCAACACCGCGTGCAGCACCTTCGGCACCGAATTGTCTGCGGCATATCGGGCCGCACCGGTCACCTTGAGTGGGCCGTCGACCCGGGTAAGCGGCTGGCCGCTCACCGCATCCGCCGTCCGGATCGGATAAGTCATCTCATCCCCGCCACCGTCGCGAGTTCCCGCGCCCACTGTGCGCTTGACGCACCCCACCCTAGCCAGTCGCGACGCCCATCGGGCAGCGGGACTCAGAAGATGCTCAGCCTGGTCGTGCTGCTCGTGCTGGTGATCGCACGGCGTCGGCGCCGGCGCCGATGACGGTCCTCGAGGTGCTATCGCGGCAAAACGGCCTCGATGGCCGCGATCACCTCGGGCGCATCGGGCTCGGTCCGTGGCCGGAACCGGTTGACCACCGCCCCGCCGGGGGCGAGCAGGAACTTCTCGAAGTTCCACTGGACGTCGCCTGCCGCTCCGTCACCATCGGGGGTCTTCGTCAGCTCGGCATACAGCGGGTGCTGCCCGGCACCGTTTACCTCGGTCTTCTCCAGCAGTGGGAACGTCACTCCGTAGGTGGTCGAGCAGAAGGTCTGAATCTCTTCCGCCGTGCCGGGTTCCTGGCCCATGAACTGGTTGCAGGGCACGCCGATCACGGTCAGCCCCAGGCCCGCGTACTCGCGCGCCAGCTTCTCCAGCCCGCCGTACTGCGGGGTCAGACCGCATTTGGAGGCGACGTTGACAACGAGCACTGCACGGTCGGCGAACTCCGACAGTGATGTTCGCTTGCCGTCCAGCGTGGTCAGTGGGATGTTTTGGGCGGTGGCCATGCGCGACACGGTACTCCAGGGCGCGCGGGGTGCGACCGGGCGCATCGGCGCCAGCGGTTTATCCTCACGGGCAATCACTTTCGAGTGACGCCCCGCTGCCGTCGGCGGGACCGGGCCACCAGGCCGTCGGTTTCCGCATCGGCGAGCGCGCGTTGCCAACGGAGGTGTGCGATCACCAGAACACCGATTGCGCCGGCGAGCGCCACCAGCGATGCGATCCAGTGCAACGCCGGGCCCGCGTGAACATCGTTCAGCAGGATCAGCGACGACGCGCCGGCTAACACGATGATGGCACCCAGCCCGATGCGCCGCCGTTCCGCATGCGCGATGCCAGGCGCAGCATCGGCTGGCGCCTGTGTCGCGATTTCGCCCCGGACGGTCATGTCTTTAGCCTGCCGGGGCGGCTTAATCAGGGCCGAAGCGGCGGCTGTGAAGTCGCTATGAACGTGCACGTCCGTGCTCAGGAACTTCTAGGCTTGGCTGGTGCGATGGGATCCCGTCCAGTACGGCAGATTCGCCGATGAACGCAACCGCGCGTTTCTCGATCTGACTGCGCGGATAGCGGCGACGTCACCGCGCCACGTCGTCGACATCGGCTGCGGGCCGGGGAACCTGACCGGGTTGCTGGCCGAGCGGTGGCCGAACGCCGTGGTCGAGGGCATCGATTCGTCGCCGGAGATGATCGCCGCGGCCGCCGATGTGCCCGGGGTGTCGTTCTCCGTCGGCGACGCGGCAGAGTGGTACCCGGACCGCGACGTCGACGTCGTAGTGAGTAATGCTGCTCTGCAATGGGTTCCGCGTCACCGTGAGCTGATGGGGCGGTGGGCCGCCGCATTGCCTCGCGGCAGCTGGCTGGCCGTACAGGTTCCCGGAAACTTCGATTCGCCGTCACACACGCTGATGCGCGCGCTCGCCGACACAGACCGGTGGGCGCCGGCCTTGCGCGATGTCGTCCGCCACGCCGATGCCGTGGGGACACCCGCGTCCTATGCGGCAGCCATGCTCGACGCCGGCCTGCGAGCAGACGTGTGGGAGACGACCTACCTGCATGTGCTGCGGGGCGATGATCCGGTGCTGGAGTGGGTGCGCGGCACCGGTCTGCGGCCGCTGCTTGCAGAGCTGTCGCCGGCCGAGGCCGTGAAGTTCTCGGCACAGTTGGGTGCGGAGTTGCGCGAGGCATATCCGGCGGGCCCCGATGGGACATTCTTTCCGTTCCGTCGGGTGTTCGCTGTCGGTCAAAAGGCGTGCGGCTCGAGCGAAAACAGCTGCGCGCCGTTGTCATAGAGAACGCGGCGAAGCCAATCGTCGTCGACGCCCGCCAGCGTGGTTAACCCTCTCACCGCGTCGGCGTAGGGGTGCGGAATGTTCGGGAAGTCGCTGCCGAACAAAATACGGTCGCCCATGTGCCGCAGGCGGGCGAGGTCGCGCCGGGGAAACGGCATCATCTTCTCGGTGAACGAGGTGAAGACCATCGTGGTGTCCATCCGGACATGGCCGAACCGCTCGCAGATGTCCAGGAATTCGCTGTACTCCGGCATGCCCAGGTGCGCGATGACCAGCGGCAGTGTCGGAAAACGCCTCAGCAGCAACCGGATTGGCTCCGGGCCGGTGAACCGCCCGGGTCGCGGTCCCGATCCGCAGTGGATCACGACAGGGACCCGAGCATCTTGAATCGTGCCCCACACCTCGTCGAGCAGCGGATCGTTGGGGTCGTAGTCTCCGACTTGTAAGTGTGCCTTGAACACGCGGGCGCCCTCGGCAATGGCGGCCCGGACGTAGCGCGGCGCGCTGGACTCGGGATAGAACGTGGCGGTCGATAGACAATCCGGCGTGGATGCGGCGAACCCGGCGGCCCAGTTGTTGAGCCATGCCGCCATCTGCGGCTTGTGCGGATAGATCAGCGCGGTGAACCGTCGCACCCCGAATCGGCGCAGCGCTTCGACGCGGTCGGTCTCGTCGATGCGATAGGCGATGGGCCAGGACCGCCCAACGAGCGGACCCGCCGAATCAAAGTAGGCCCACACCTTGTCCATCACGCGTTTCGGCATGAAATGCGTGTGCACGTCCACAATCCCGGGCAGCCCGAGTGCTCGCCAGATTGCTCGGACCGACTCGCCGTCTGCTGGCATCACGTCTCGACGGTAACTGACCGCGGCAGGAGAACACCTACCCGCTACCGCGGGCTGCGCTCCGTCAGTACGGCGATGACCTGCGCGACGAGGTCGTCGAGGTGGGCGTTGGCGGTGTCGAGAATCAGGTCCGGGTTCTCCGGTGGCTCGTAGGGGGCGTCGACACCGGTCAGGCCGGTGAGGTCACCACTGCGTGCCCGTGCATACAGGCCCTTCGGGTCGCGCTTTTCGCACTCGGCCAGCGGCGTGGCGACGTAAACCTCGATGAACGGGAGCTTCGCAGCGTCGTTGAGGGCACGCGCGATCTCGCGGTCGGACTTCAACGGCGACACCAGCGACGCCAGCGCCACCACACCCGCGTCCGCGAGCAAGCGGGTGAGATGCCCTACCCGCCTGATGTTTTCGGCTCGGTCGCCAGGGGAAAAGCCGAGGTCGTCGGACAACCCGTGACGCAGGTTGTCACCATCGAGCAGATACGCCACTCGTCCGGACTCCACGAGTGCGCGCTCGACGGCGACCGCGATCGTCGACTTCCCGGACGCGGGCAGGCCGGTGAACCAGATCGTCGCGCCCGGCTGCCCGGTGGCCTGCCAGCGGTGGGTGCGGTCCAGCGACGACGGGTGCCAACGAATGTCGGTCCGAGGATGTGCGCCCGGCTTGACCTCGCGTGGCTCGAGGATGGTGCCGGCGCCGACGGTGTCGTTGGTGGCCTCGTCGATGAGGATGAACGCGCCGCTGTCCCGGGTATCGGCGTAGCTGTCCGCCACGATGATCGAGCTGGTACGTAACGTAACGGTTCCGATGTCGTTGAGTGCCAACTCAACTGGTCCATCGAACTCGTCGAGAGTCTCCGGGTCCAGCCGCGAATGAAGGACCTGCACGGTGGCACGCACCGTCTTCGTGGTCTGCTTGAGTGCGAGCCGGTCCCCGGCCCGCAGCGGCGAGTCGATGAACCAGCACACCGTCGCGTAGAGCTCGCGCGCCAGCACCGGCAGCACCGCGTCGTCGGCACCGCTCACCAATACGTCGCCGCGGCCGACATCGATGTCGTCCACCAGTTCGACCGAGACCGACAGCGGTGCAACGGCCGTCGTGCGCCCATCGTCGAGGGTGTCCAGTACGGTGACTGTCGAGCGGGTCCCCGCGGGCAACGACACCACCGCATCGCCGACACTCAACGTCCCGGCCGCGAGCCGCCCGGTGTAGCGGCGGCGCGCCTCTGCGGTAGGTCGCGACACCCACTGCACCGGCAGCCGCAGTCGCGACGCCTGTGCCTGCGGCGCGGCCAGCTCGACGCTTTCGAGGTACTCCAGCAGGGTCGGGCCGTTGTACCACTGGGTGCGATCGGATCGGTGTACGACATTGTCGCCGTGCTTGGCCGCGATGGGAATCACCGTGACGTTGATACCGCCGAGCCGAGCTGCCATCTGTCGCAGCTGGTCCTCGACCTCGGTGAACCGCACCTGGGCGAAGTCGATGAGGTCGATCTTGTTCACCGTCGCGACAAAGTGTTTGATGCCCACCAGCTTCGCGATGCGCGCGTGCCGACGGGTCTGGCGCAGCACCCCGGCCCGGGCGTCCACCAGAAGGATCGCCACATGCGCGTTCGACGCACCGGTGAACATGTTGCGGGTGTAGCGCTCGTGGCCGGGAGTGTCCGCGAGGATGTAACTGCGGGTGTCGGTCGAGAAGAATCGGTATGCGACGTCGATCGTGATGCCCTGCTCACGTTCGGCACGCAGGCCGTCGGACAATGCTGCAAGGTCGGCGATGCCCTGTTCGTCGGTGACAGCCTCCAAGTGGTCGAGCGGAAGGCTGTCGGTGTCGTGTAGCAGCCGTCCGATCAGCGTGCTCTTGCCGTCGTCCACCGAACCGGCGGTGGCGATCCGCAGCAGCTGGCGAGTCACCCCCTTCGGGGGCAACCTCTTCTCGGCGGCGGGCATCAGAAGTACCCCTCGCGCTTGCGGTCTTCCATCGCCGCGGCGGATGTGCGGTCGTCGGCGCGGGTCTCGCCGCGCTCGGACACCGTTGCCGCCGAGATCTCGGCGATGACCCCGCTGATGTCGATGGCCGTGGACCGCACCGCTCCGGTGATCGTCAGGTCGCCGACAGTCCGGTAGCGCACCCATTCGACCGCGGATGTTTCGCCGTCCCGCGGTGTGGCGTACTCCGACACGGCCAGCAGAATCCCGTCGCGTTCGAACACCTCGCGCTCGTGGGCGTAGTAAATGGTGGGCAGCTCGAGGTTTTCGAGCTCGATGTAGCGCCAGACGTCGAGCTCGGTCCAGTTGCTCAACGGGAACACCCGGACCTGCTCGCCGTTCTTGATGCGCCCGTTGTACAGCGACCACGGCTCCGGCCGCTGCGCGCGGGGGTCCCACTGGCCGAATTCGTCGCGGAAGGACAAGATCCGCTCCTTGGCGCGGGCACGCTCCTCGTCCCGGCGGGCGCCGCCGAACGCCGCGTCGAAGCCACCGGCCTCCAACGCGTCGAGCAGTGTGCGGGTCTGTTGCCGGTTCCGGGAGGCCCCCGGTCCCGGGTCCGCCACCCGGCCACTGTCGATGGATTCCTGCACCGACGCGACGATGAGTTTGTGGCCGTGGCCGGTGACCCTGCGGTCCCGGAACCGGATGACCTCATCGAAGTTGTGCCCTGTGTCGACGTGCATCACCGGGAACGGCAGCGGTAGGGGCCGAAATGCTTTCTCCGCCAAGCGAAGCAGCACGATCGAATCCTTGCCGGCCGAGAACAGCAGGACCGGGCGCTCGAGTTCGGCCACGACTTCGCGGATGATGTGCACGGCCTCGGCCTCCAGCAGCCGCAACTCGTCGACGCGCCGGGCATCCGTCGACATGAATGTCGGGGTCATGTCGGTAGCCCCTCTCTCTCTGCGTCCGCGCGGTAGCGGTCCACCCACTCGTCTGAACGCTGATCGGCCTGACGCTCGAGCACCGGTTGGGGGGCCAGCCGTGGGTCGAGCCCCAGTGCTTCGAGAATCCTGCCCACTATCTGGGTGAGATTGCGCCAAAGCACCGGATACGAAACATCGATCGGCGTGATGTTCTCCTCGGCGAACCAGGTCCGCCAGCCCTCCTCCTGGGCGCGGAGCGTCTTCACGATGTGCGCGATCGCGCCCGGGTGGTACTCGGCCCGCGCATCCCGGATCGGGTCGGGCCTGCCCCGCCACACCCGTGTCTGCACGGCGCGCCAGAACGACACCGCCTGCGACACGACATCGGGCCGGTAGACATGGACGAGGACCGGGTCGTCGCCGATGACATCCCGGATCGCGGCCAGCAGGCCGTCCCCGGATCGGTTCGGCAGGCCGGCTGCGCGCTTCATCAGAAGTGGCGTCTGGTTCCACATCAGCTTGCCGCCCCAAATGCCGTTGGGTGTTCTGCCGACGGTCCGGATGTAGTCACGCCACACTTCGGACGGCGCGATGTCTGGTGTGCCCTCGTCCAGCGGGTCCAGGAGGTGCATGACCGACTCGTCGTCCATGCCGGCGAACCACTCCCGCGGTTGGGGGGCCTGACTCGTGGTCGGCAGGTACTGGAAGAACTCTTGGGGTTCGCCGGCGACGCCGGTGGCGCGCAACGACTCCACCAGCAAGGTGCTGCCGCTCCGCTGGGAGGCGAGCACCAAGTACGACGACGGACTACCAGCCACCACGAAAGCGTAACTGGACGCCAATCTCGTGGCCGAAACGCAATTACCTTCACACTGAACAAAACTATTGCTTCGACTTGACTTCTTCCTCGATGCCGCGTTGCGCCGCGATTGCCGAACGCGAGGTGGGTGTCAGGCCGTGAATGCTCAAGTACGTTTCGGTGTACCGGATTGAAATTCGAGTGCCGGCGAATTCCGAAGGGATGACGTCGCCCGTTTTCACCCTCCAATCATGGAGGCGGACAGCGAGCTCGTTGGCGATGACTTCGGCACGGTGATTGCTTCCACCGATGAGAAGGTTGTCGGTCTCGGCCGGGTCCTCGCGCAGATCGTAGAGTTCTCGCTCGGGGCGAGGCACGTTGACAAACGGCTCGACCGCTTTTCCCGAGGGGCTTTCCTCGATATCCCACGGCAGATCCACCAGCGGCCGGCGCGCGTAATTCTCGATATAGCTGTATTCCTTCGTCCGAATGGCCCGAATCGGGTCGAAGGAATCGTGGTACGTCTTCTCGGTGTACACGTGATCGCGTATCGGGGCCACGTCACCGGCCGGGCGTAGCAAATTGTCGGCATGTGACATTCCTTCGACGTCGGCCGGTACGTCGACACCGAGCAGGCCGAGCAGCGTTGGCACCAAGTCGACGCCGCTGAACAGCTCGTCGTAACTCCGCGGCCTGATACCCAGCCGTGCGGGCGGCCGGATGATCAGCGCGATCCCGGTGCCCGCCTCGTAAAGAGTGGACTTGGCCCGAGGGAACGCTGGTCCATGGTCGGTCATGAAAACCACCCAGGTCGACGCATCGAGCCCGGTCTCGCTGAGCGTGTCGAGCAGCCGGCCGACGGCGGTATCGGCCACCTCGATCGCGCCATAGAACGCGGCGAGGTCGCCGCGGACGGCCGGAATGTCGGGCAGGTAGTCGGGCACCTCGACAGCCGAGGTGGCGGCGGGCTCGTAGCGATCCCGGGGATAAGGCCGGTGCGTCTCGAAGAAACCGGCGGTCAGCAGAAAAGGATCGCCGTCTTCGAACGGAGCGCTTTCCGTCAGCCACGCCTGTGCCTTGGGCACCACATGTTCACAGTAGGAATTGGAGACGTCGAATTCGTCGAAGCCAAGGCGGACGGGATAGGACGTTTCGTGCTGCATGCCGAACAGCGCCGAGTACCACCCGGCGGCACCGAGCATCTGGGGCAGCGTTCGCACGCCGGCCCGGTACTCCCAGCCGTGATGGGCCAGGCCCATCAGGCCGTTGCTGTGCGGATAGCGGCCGGTGAACAGCGATCCCCGCGACGGCGAGCAGAGCGGGGCGGTGGCGTGCGCGCGGGTGAACAGAATGCCCGCGGCGGCCAGTTGGTCGACACGGGGGCTCTCCACCCCGGGATGGCCGTAGACGTTCAGGCACCGGCCCAGGTCGTGCCAGTGCACGAGCAGCACGTTGTCGCGTTGTGTCACACCCACCAGCTTGCCTGAGTCAGGATCCTCGACCAGCGCAGGCCGCCGCACCGTCACCTACCCAGGACCGGCACCCGGATCGAATTCTGCAAGGTGTTGATGAAGGCGCCCGAATCCTTGCTCTGCACGAACGCGGCGACACCGTCGTAGAACGCTTGTTGGAAATTGGACGGCATCATCTCGCCGTGTGTGATCGACAGCAGGATCTTGTCATGCCACAACGCCGCGGAGGCCTGACGTTGGTAAGGCGGCAGCGATGACGCGTCGACATCGTTTCGTATCGGCACCGACCCCTTGACCTTGTTGAAGTCGAGCTGGGTCTTGGGATCAGCGATGACCTCGAGGAACTTGATGGCATTGACCCCGTCCTTGGCGGCAGACGAGGCGACGAACGTGTCCACGATGGCCAAGTACACGCCCTCGGTCCCCGGGTAGGCGACGTACCCGAAGTCCTTCCCTTCAGCGGCGCCGTCGGCGATGAGATCGCCATACACGGAATCGTTCATCGACAGGAACGCACACCCCCCGGTGGCCAACTTCTTCACTGCCTGGTCCCACGTCAGGGCGCCGGCCTTTGAGTCGGCGCGGGAGACGACCTGTCCGAACCTCGACAGCGCCTCTTTGACATTAGCTCCCATCCAATCGAAGGAATCGTCAGTGATCTCGGCCCACCCGTCGGAACCGACCACTGCAAGAAGGGTGTTCTCGAAAAGCTCGGTTGACGTGAAGCGGTCCTTGGCGCCGAGGCACAACGGGGTTCGTCCGGTTGCCGCTACTTTCTCAAGGTCATTGGTGAACGTCTCCCAGCTGTACCCCGGGCCGGGAGGTGCGATGCCGGCGTCCCGGAGCACGTTCTGGTTGAACCAGAGGTTGTTTCCCCTGTGCGCTCCCGTCGGCACGCCCCACTGCTTGTCCTGATACGTCGCCGCATTGAGCAGTGTGGGCGGCATCGTCGGGCCCAGGTTCGCCCGCTCGTATACCGCGGTTGCATCTTCGATGCGTCCCGCGTCGACCCAGGCGCGCAGCGAACTACCCAAAAACGTCTGCCACACATCGGGTGGATCGCCGGCCTGCAGGCGTACGGCGAGCGCGACCTGGACGTTGCTTCCGGCACCACCCGCGATCGCACCGTCGATCACATTCACCTTCGGGTGCTGTGCCCTGAACGCGTTGAGCAACACCTCGAAAGCGGGATGTTCGGACGACGACACCCACCACGACACCACCTCGAGCCGATCGGTCGGATCCTTGAAATTCGACGGTTGTTCGCCGCCGCACGCCGCGAGGACCAATGCCAGCACGATCATCGCGAGCCGCTTCATGCCTTTGCTCCCTTCACACTCGGCGCCGCGGCAAGGTCGAAGACCGCGTAGCCGGTCACGACGGCGAAGCAGACGGCCGGCACGACGAACGAGACGGCGGGGCTGGTGACGTCCAGGATGTGGCCCTGGACGAGTGGCATGATCGCCCCACCGACGATTGCCATCACCAACCCGGCGGCGCCGAATTTCGTTGCGGGGCCCAGTCCCTTCAATGCGACGCCGTAAATGGTCGGGAACATCAGCGACAGGCAGAAGGACAAAGCGACGACGGCGACGACGCCGGCGACGTTGGGCGCGATGATCGCAAAGAGGCACAGCACGACCGCTAAAGCACCGAGGACGGCCATCGCGGCGGTCGCCCGAATACGCCCGATCACCCACGTCATGACGAATCGAGAGATGAGAAACACGATCAGGCTGACTTGGAGCAGGTAACCGCCTAACTGGAGCGATCCGTGCAGAGCCTGTTGCGAGTATTGGATGAGGTATGTCCACGTGCAGACCTGGGCCGCGACGTTGAAGAACTGGGCGATGACGCCGAGCACGTAATGCCTGTTGGACAACAAGATCTTCAGCGGCGATTGTCCTTCGAGGTCCGCCGACGGATACTCGTCGACGATCTCCGGCGCTCTCTTGAACGCGATCATCAGGCCGATCGCCAGCAGAACAAATCCGAGCCCGAGATAGGGGCCCATCACCGCGGCAAGTTGACCGGCCCGAATCGTATGAACCTCGGCAGGGGTCAGAGCCGCCAGGTTCACCGGCTCATCCAATTTGGGCAGAATCAGCGTCGCCGCAAGCAGCACACCGATATTGGTGCCCAGGGGGTTGAACGCCTGCGCGAAGTTGAGCCGACGTGTCGCGGTCTCTTCCGGCCCGAGCGAAAGGACGAAAGGGTTCGCCGAGGTTTCGAGTATCGAGCAGCCCGCGGCGATCGCGAACAATGCGACGAGGAACGCCTCGTAGGTCATGATCTTGCTGGCCGGATAGAATGCGACGGCACCCGCGGCGGCAAGAAAAAGGCCCGATAATAGTCCCGCCTTATACCCGAACCGCTGGTTGATGAACGCGGCAGGCAGCGCGAGCAAGAAGTACGCGCCGAAATACGCCAATTGGACCAGGGAAGCCTGGAAAGTGTTCATGTCGAAAATGCGCTTGAAGCCTGCCACCATGGGAGTGGTGAGGTCGGCTGCTATGCCCCATGCGGTGAAGCAGCAAATGAGGAGGACGAACAGCAATAACAGGTTCGGCCCGACAAGTTTCGGTTTCGGTGTCTCGGCTGGCGATTTGGCGGGTTGGTCGGCGTGATCGGTGGTGGTCATACTCGACGCCTCTCTGCCCGAGGAGCGAAGCCGCATTCGCCAGCAGACTGTGATCTGGGCCACACACTACCGAGATCATGTGCCCGATGTATTGATTTGCGGAACCTGCACAGTCGTCGACGAGCGGATTGGGCGCGAGAGAACGTACTTCCCGCTCAGTCGGCGATGAGCCGGTTCGCCGCCCGGTCCCGGGTGGCCCGGTCGGGCAGGGCAGCGCCAGGGCGTGCGACGGTGAGCGCGGACGACAACGCGGCGACCTCGAGTACGTGGCGCAGTGTGTCGCGACCGACCTCGTGCAGTTGCTGTCGACGGTGGGCGCCGAGCAGGGCGAGGTCCCACAGCGCGTCGATCAACCCGGTCATGAACGCATCACCGGCGCCCACAGTGTCGACCACATCGGCGGGATAGGCAGGAATCCGCACCTCGCCGTCCGCGCAGATTGCGTACGAGCCGTCGGCGCCGAAAGTGACGGCGACGATGGCAGGACCCAGCGCCAGCCACCGCGCCGCCGACTCCTCGGGGGATGATGTCGGATCGAGCCAGCGCATGTCCTCATCGCTGGCTTTGACCACATCCGCGTGGGCGATGACCGATTCGACACGAGAGCGCGCTTCGTCGGCGTCGTTGAAGAACTGGGGCCGGATGTTCGGATCAAAGGTGATGGTCGATGCGGCCGCATGTGTGTCAATCAGTTCCGCAACGTGCGCGCGGCCGGGCTCGAGCGCGGTGGCGATGGAGCCGGTGTGCAGAACCAGTGGCGCCGTCCCATCGGTGCTCTGCGTCACCTGCCAGTCGATGTCGAATCGATAAGTGGCGGAGCCGTGTTCGTCGAGCTCGGCGACTGCGGTGGCCGTGTGTTCGGCCGCCATGCTTCCCTCCGCCAGGTTCACGCCCGCGTCGTGGAGGTAGTCGGCAATCCGTCGGCCTCGGTGATCGTCACCGATCCAGGTCAGGAAGTCGACGCGACGGCCGAGCAGGGCGAGCCCAACCGCGACGTTCAGCGGGCTGCCGCCGACGTGCTCGCCAAGCGGTAAGCCCTCGTGCTGCACGACGTCGATCAGCGCCTCGCCGATGACCAATGCGGTCTCGCTCATCAGACTCCCTCGGTCAGGTCGCGCACCCGCGCATAGCGTTCTAGCACGTTTGGCGCGGGCGGGGCGGTGTACTCGTCGGTTGGCGGCGGTTTCCATGTGGGCGGCTCAGGCGAACCGCTCAACACCCACGCCGCCTGCCGTGCGGCGCCCCGCGCCACATACTCGCCGGGGCTGGGCACCAGCACGGGCACCCCGAACACGGACGGCGCCAGCTGACGGAGCGCCTGCGACCGGGCGCCGCCCCCGACCAGCAGTATCCGGCGGGCGATGACGCCGTGTGTGGTGAGGTGCGCGAGACCGTCGGCGAGCGCGCACAGTAGGCCTTCGACCGCGGCGCGGGCGAGGTTCGCAGGCGTCGCGTTCGACACTCGCAGCCCGTGTAGCGCGCCGGCCGCGTTGGGCCGGTTAGGAGTTCGCTCGCCCTCCAAATACGGCACCAGCACCAGGCCTTCGCTGCCCGGCGGCGCCGAGAGCGCCAGCTGTGACAACTCGTCGTGGTTGACGCGCAGCATGGCCGCGGCTGCGTCAAGCACGCGGGCGCCATTGAGCGTGCACACCAGCGGTAGATAGCGGCCGGTGCCGTCGGCGAAGCCGGCCACGAACCCGGCGTCGTCGTGGACGGGATCGGCGGAGACGGCCGCGACCACGCCCGAGGTCCCGATCGAGACGATCACGTCGCCCTGCTCAGCGCCCAAACCAAGCGCCGCTGCGGCGTTGTCGCCAAGACCGGCTCCGAACCTTCGCTCGTCGCCGGCCGTCTGCTGCGCCGGGCCAAGCACTTTCGGCACCTCAGGGCGCCGGCCACGCATCGCGAGTTCCAGCAGGTCGAACCGGTATTCGTTGGCGACCGCGTCGTAGTAGCCGGTGCCGCTGGCGTCGCTGCGGTCGGTGGTCAGCGTCGTGATGTCGGCGTCGCCCCGCAACCGCCACGTGAGCCAGTCATGCGGCAGGCATACCGCAGCGGTGCAATCAGCATTCGACGGCTCGTTGTCTGCGAGCCACCGCAGCTTCGACACCGTGATCGCGGCCAACGGGACGACCCCGACGGCTTCGGCCCACGCGCCCGCACCGCCGAGCTCGTCGACCAGCCCGAGTGCCGCATCGGCCGAGCGCACGTCGTTCCACAACAGCGCCGGCCGCACCACATGGCCGCTTCGGTCGAGGCACACCATGCCGTGCTGCTGCGCGCCGACCGCGACGGCCTGGACGTCACCGAGGCCGCCGACCGAGCCGATAGCTTCCTGTGCTGCGGCTTCCCATGCGGCAGGCTCGATTTCGGTACCGCCCGGATGGACGGCCCGACCTTCGAGGACCACCTCGCCGGTCTCGGCGTCGCATACCAGCACCTTGCAGGACTGCGTGGACGAATCGATGCCGGCGACCAACGGGCGGCCCGCTCGCCGGGGCCGCCCCGTCGACATAGGGCGGCCCGTCGGGACCGTCACGAATCGCCCCCGTTGAGCAGTGCCTCCAGCGTCGCGCGGGCACCGTCGCGGTGCAGCGATTCGAGCGCCCGAACGTACGGCTGGACGAAGCGCGGCTCGTCGACGAGGTCGCCGAACACCGCGCGGTTTTCCAGAAACGCAGTGGGATTGTCCCGCTGGGAACGGGCGATCGGGACGAGGGTGTCGGTGAGCCGGTCCACCACGTCGATCGGTTCGCCGTTCTCATCGATGCCTTCGGCGTAGCGTGCCCAGCTCGCGACGATCGCGGCGGCCAGCCGCACCGGGCCGCCGGATTTCAGGTTGTCGCGCACCACCGGAAGCAGCCACCTCGGGATGCGGTCGGACGATTCGGCGCACAGCCTGGCTACCGTGTCGCGGACGTACGCGTTGGCGAAGCGCGGGATCAGTTTGTCTTTGAACTCTGTCAGGCCCGGAATGCGTTTCAGTGTCGGCATGGCCTCCGAATCCATGTAGCGCGAGAGGAATTCAGCGATCACGGGGTCCTGGGCAGCTTCGTGTACCAGCCGATAACCGGCGAGGTACGCGAAATAGCAGAGCCCCTGGTGGCTGGCGTTGAGCAGTCTGAGCTTCATCGCCTCGTAGGGCGACACGTCGTCGACGACCTGGACCCCTGCCCTCTCCACCGGCGGCCGGCCGTCGGTGAAGTCGTCCTCGAGGACCCACATGGCGAACGGCTCCGCAGCCACCGGCCACGCATCCTCCACCCCGAACTCGGAGCTGAGCGCATCGATGACGTCGGGCGTGGTGACCGGTGTGATCCGATCGACCATCGAGTTGGGGAACGAGGTGTTCTCGCGCATCCATTGGGCCAGTTCAGGGTCGGACAATTCGGCATACGACGTGAACGCGCGGCGCGCCACCTCGCCGTTCTCGACGATGTTGTCGCACGACACGATCGTCGGTGACGAAAGGCCGCGTTCGCGGCGTCGGTTCAACCCCGCGGCCACCAGCCCGAACACGGTGGCCGGCGGTCGGTCGCCGGCCAGATCGCGTGCAACGGCGGCGTTGTCAGCGTCGAATTCGCCGTTGTCGTCGCGGATGTTATAGCCGCCCTCGGTCACGGTGAGCGAGATGATCCGAGTGGCAGGGTCGGCGAGCAACTCGATGACCGCCTCCGGATCATCAGGCGCATAACCGAAATCGACGATCGAGCCGATGACGCGCGGTTCACGGGTGCCGTCGGGATGCTCGAGAACGAGTGTGTACAGGCAGTCCTGACTGCGCAGCGCGTCGCGCATCCGCTGGTCACCGGGCAGCACACCGACGCCGCAGATCCCCCAGTCCTGCGCAAGGCCCTCGTTGAGCAGTTTGTCGATGTACATCGCCTGGTGGGCGCGGTGGAAGCCGCCGACTCCGAAATGGACGATCCCGATGCCGATTTGGCTGCGGTCGTACTCCGGTACGGCGATCGTGAGATCTTTCAGGGTCTCTGTGCTCAGCTTCATACGGCGGTTCCCACCTCGACGATCGATTTGATGTTTCCGGGCACTCGGTCGGATTCGAGCGCATCGGCCGTCTTGTCCAACGGGTACCTGGCCGTCACCATCGCGTCGAGTTCGACACGCCCGGAGCTGATCAGCGCGATGGCGGTCGGCCAGGTGTTCGCGTACCTGAACACGCCGGTGAGGGTCAGTTCGCGGTTCTGTATGACCTGCACGGGAAGTTCTATGGTGGGTCCGCCCATCCCGACCAGCACGGCGCGTCCGGCCGGCCGCACCGCTGCCAATCCGCTTGCGACGGCGCTGGGCGCCCCCGATGCATCGACGAACGCGTCCACCTTCAGCTCCGCCGGGTCATCGACACGGGGATCCAGCGCGCTGGTTGCGCCGAATCGTGTCGCGAGATCGCGCCGGCGCGGGTCGAGATCGGTGACGATGATCTCGGTGGCGCCGAATGCACGCGCCACCTGCGCCGCCAGGATCCCAATGGGTCCCGCGCCGGCGATCAGCACGCTGGCGCCGCCGGTGACCGCCGCCTTGCCAATCGCGGCGATCCCGACGGACAGCGGCTCGCACAATGCGGCGGCGTCGTCGGAGATCGCGTCAGGCACCGGGTGCGCGAATGCAGAGCCGATCGTCACGTACTCGCACAGCGCCCCGTCCACCGGCGGCGTGGCAAAGAACTGCATATGTGGACACAGGTGGTAGTTGCCGCGGCGGGTTTCATCGCTGCCGGGATCGGGACGCTGGGGTTCAATCGAAACACGTTGCCCAACAAGCTCGTCCGGCACGCCCTGGCCGACCGCGGCGATCGCGCCCGCGGCTTCGTGACCCAGGATCAGGGGCGCGGAGACGACGAAGTCGCCGATTCTGCCCTCGCGGTAGTAGTGCGTATCGGATCCGCACACCCCGACCGAGCTGACACGGATGAGGACGTCGCCGGGTCCAGGCTGCGGCACGGGACGCTCCTGCATCTCGATCCGACCGGTGTCGACAAGCACTGCGGCCCGCATTGTTGATGGAATTCCCGCTGACCTCGGCATCGATGTTGTCTGGATCACACCATCATGTTAACGTGATGAACATCTCGACGCACCCCTGAGCATCTGCTCACGGTGGTGATGGACGGAGGGGTTTCATGGCCGGCCTGGCGGTGTACGGACACGCGGTACGTGCCGGCAGCGGGGCCGGCGCCTCGTCCGGCACAGACGATCTGCGACTCGCCCTGCGCGCGGCGACGTTGTACTACCTCGACGGCCTGACCCAAGCCGGTGTGGCCGCCCGACTCGGCGTCTCGCGACCGACGGCGGGCCGACTCGTCGCCCGGGCCAAGGCAAAGGGGCTGGTGCGCATCGAGGTGGTCGTGCCACCGGATCAGCGCGACAATCTGCACGCCGACGAGGAGACCGCACTCGAGCGTGCCTTTGACCTGGCCGAGGCCGTCGTCCTCGGCGGCAGCATCGATGACGTCGGCCCACTCGACGACCCGGCCACCTGGGCGCCGGTGGGCCGCGCCGCCGCGCGGCTGCTGATCCGTCGCCTCAATGAAAGCGACATGCTGGGGTTCGCCTGGGGTCCCGAAGTCGTGGCAGTGGCGAAGGCGTTGCCCAGCGGCGCGGCAACGTGCAAGGCGGTCGTGCAGCTTGACGGCGCGCAGAGCAAGGTGAGTTATCAGACCGGGACCGAGTACGTGCTCGGCCGCTGCGCAGAACACCTGCAGGCCCCGGTCATCCGGCTGCCCGCACCGCTGTACGCGGACCCTGCCACCGTGGCCTCGCTGCGCACCGACTCGATGATCTCGCGCGCGCTCGAGGCCGGCCGGAATGCGGCGGCGATGATGTTCGGGGTCGGCCCGGTGTCGACGTCCACCACGCTGTTCGAGGGCAGTTTTCTCGACAACCACATGCTGGAGGAGCTGTCCGATGTCGGCGCGGTAGGGGAGATCGGTGGCCGGTTCTTCACCGCCGACGGCACCATCCTCGACGCCGAGATCACCAGCCGGGCCGTGTCGGTACCGCTGGAGGACGTCCGGCGCTGCCCGACGTCGATCCTCCTCACGGGTGGAGCGGCCAAGCGCGAGGCCGCCCTCGGTGCCCTTCGTGGCGGCTTCGTCCGGTATTTGGTGTGCGACCTTGATTGTGCACGTTGGCTTTTGGCCCAGCAAGCAGCAGAGATGAGGTAGCAGTGAAACGCAATCCGATACGCGCAACGCTTGCCGTGGCGGCGGCGGCGTGCCTCACCCTGGCCGGTTGTGCCGGCGCGGGCTCCTTCGGCGCCTCCGGTGGCACCGTCACCATCGCGATGGTGTCCAACTCGCAGATGACCGACGCCCAGAAGCTGTCCAAGCAGTTCGAGGCAGCCAACCCCGGTGTCAAGCTGCGCTTCATCACGCTGTCGGAGAACCAGTCACGCGCCAAGATCACCGCATCGACGGCGATGAGCGGCGGAGAGTTCGACGTTGTGATGATCAGTAACTACGAGACGCCGCAATGGGCGAAGGACGGCTGGTTGGTCAATCTCTCCGACTACGCACGCAAGACTTCCGGCTACGACGAGAACGACTTCATTCCGACAGTACGGGAATCACTTTCGTACAACGGCAACATGTATTCGGTGCCGTTCTACGGCGAGTCGTCATTTCTGATGTACCGCAAGGACGTATTCCAGAAGGCGGGCATCACGCTGTCGCCGAAGCCCACCTGGCAGGAGGTCGCCGATGCCGCTGCGAAGTTGGCCACTCCCGACCGGGCGGGAATCTGCCTGCGCGGTAAGCCGGGCTGGGGTGAGGTGCTCGCGCCGCTGGACACCGTGATCAACACCTTCGGCGGGCGCTGGTACGACATGAGTTGGCACGCTCAGCTCACTAGTCCGGAGACCGAGAAGGCCGTGCAATTCTACGTCGACCTCGTCCGGAAGTACGGGGAGCCGGGAGCGGCGACCAGCGGATTCCAGGAATGTGCAACGCAGTTCGGGCAGGGCCGTGCTGCGATGTGGTACGACGCGACCTCCGCGGTGTCGGTGCTCGAGGATCCCCAGCAGAGCGCCGTCGTCGGGAAGATCGGGTACGCGCCGGCGCCGATCGCGGTGAAGGATCACTCCGGCTGGTTGTACACCTGGTCGCTCGGGATTCCGATCAAGGCCAGGAACCGCGACGGTGCATGGAAGTTCATCTCATGGATGACCAGCAAGGATTACCTGCGGATGGTCGGCGAACAGCTCGGCTGGGAGCGCGTGCCGCCGGGCAGCCGACTCTCCACCTACCAGATCCCGGAGTACCAGAAGGCGTCGGCGGCCTACGGACCACTGACGCTGGAGTCGATCGAGAATGCGGACATGGCTCACCCCACCGTTCAACCCGTGCCGTACACCGGGGTGCAGTTCCTGGCGATACCCGAATTCCAGGATCTGGGCACGCGGGTGAGCCAACAGATCAGCGCGGCGATCGCCGGGCAGAAGAGCGTGAATGACGCGCTCAAGCAGTCACAGCAATACGCCGAGGTCGTCGGCAGGACATATCAGGGGAAGCAATGACAGCTGTTGCGGCCGGCGCCGCCACCGAAGACAACGCCGACGTCGCCGAACGGGTCCGACACATTCGGGAAGGCAAGGACGACAGGCTGTCCCGCGCCGAAGCGTGGCGTCGTCGGGGACCGCTGCTCCCGGCGCTGATCTTCATGATCGTCGTCACCCAGATCCCGTTCCTATTCACGCTCTACTACTCGACGCTCTCCTGGAACCTGGTGCGGCCGGGTTCACGCAAGTTCATCGGATTGCAGAACTACGTCGATGTCGTCCAAGACAGCGTGTTCTGGCAAGTCGCCGTCAACACCGTCGTCCTCATCGTCGGAACCGTGCTGATCTCGGCGCTCCTCGGCCTGCTGCTCGCGCTGCTCCTCGACCGGATCTTCCTGGGCCGCGGCGTCGTTCGCACGCTGCTGATCACGCCGTTTCTGGTGACCCCGGTTGCCGGGGCGCTGATGTGGAAGACCGCGATGCTCGATCCGGTCTTCGGCATCGTGAACTGGGTTCTGTCCCCGTTCGGCGTTCATCACGTCGACTGGGTAAGCAAATTCCCACTGACCTCGGTGATGATCAACCTGGTCTGGCAGTGGACACCGTTCATGATGCTGTTGATCCTCGCCGGCCTGCAGTCGATGCCCCGCGACATTGTGGAGGCCGGCCGGGTGGACGGGGCCGGGTCGTTCCAGCTCTTCCGTGAATTGACCCTCCCGCATCTGCGGCGGTTCATCGAACTGGGCACGGTGCTCGGCGCGATCTATCTCGTCAACACCTTCGACGCGATCTACATGATGACCCAGGGCGGCCCGGGTACCGCGAGCGCGAACCTGCCGTTCTACATCTACCAACGGGCCTTCCTGGGCTTCGATATCGGTCAGGCCGCGGCGATGGGCGTCATCGTGGTGATCTTCACCATGATCATTGCCAGCTTCGCGTTGCGCTTGATCTTCAAATCGTTCACCGGCAAGGAAGAGGCCGCCTGATGAGCACGTCGTCGATTCCCGAATCAACGTCGGCCACCCCGACGAGAACGGCCCAATCCGGGGGTGCGGCACCACCAGCCAAAGCCAAGGTCAAGCGGCGTAAGTTCGATCCCTGGGGTGTGGTGGCCTGGATCGCCGGTCTTGGCTTCTTCTTCCCCGTCTTCTGGATGGTGTTGACCGCGTTCAAGCAGGAAGTGGATGCCTACACCACGACGCCGAAACTGTTCTTCGTACCGACACTGGCCGAGTTCAAGGCGGTGTTCGATCAGGGCGTCGGAACCGCGCTGCTGAATTCGCTTTTCGCCACGGTGGTTTCGACGATCCTCGTGCTGGCGCTCGGTATTCCGGCGGCGTTCGCGCTGTCACTACGGCCGGTGCGCAAAACCCAGGACGCGTTGTTCTTCTTCATGAGTACGAAAATGTTGCCGATCGTCGCGGCGATCATTCCGCTGTACGTGATCGTCTCGAATCTTGGCCTGCTGGACAATATCTGGGCGTTGGCGGTGCTCTACACCTCGATGAACCTGCCGATCGCGGTGTGGATGATGCGGTCATTCTTCCTCGAGGTGCCCGGCGAGCTGCTGGAGGCCGCCAGCCTCGACGGCGCCAGCACGTGGCGCTCCGTGCGCGAGGTCATCCTGCCGCTCGTGTCGCCCGGTATCGCGGCGACCGCGCTGATCTGTGTGATCTTCGCGTGGAACGAGTTCTTCTTCGCCGTCAACCTGACGGCCGTTCAGGCCCAGACCATGCCCGTGTTCTTGGTCGGGTTCATCGCCGGTGAGGGCCTGTACTGGGCCAAGCTGTGCGCGGCGGCGACGATGGCGGCGCTGCCGGTGATCCTGGCGGGCTGGATCGCCCAGAACAAACTGGTTCGTGGATTGTCCTTCGGTGCCATCAAGTAACCGCCGTCGAGAAGCTTCAGAAAGGTAATCGCCATGGCCACGATCAACTACAAGAACGCGACCTGCATCTACGAAGGGTCCGACAAATTGGCAGTCGATGCGTTGAACCTGGACATCCAGGACGGCGAGTTCGTGGTGCTGGTTGGCCCGTCGGGATCAGGCAAGAGCACCGCGCTGCGCATGCTCGCCGGCCTGGAGGACATCGACGAGGGCAGCATCGAGATCGGCGGCAAGGACATGCGTGGTGTGCCGTCCAAGGACCGGGACATCGCCATGGTGTTCCAGAACTACGCCCTGTACCCGAACAAGACCGTGGCGGAGAACATGGGCTTCGCGCTGAAGCTGCGCGGGGTGTCGGCCAACGAGCGTCGCCGCAAGGTGGAGGGGGCCGCGAAGCTGCTGGACCTGTCCGAGTTCCTCGATCGCAAGCCGGCGAAGTTGTCCGGTGGTCAGCGGCAGCGGGTGGCGATGGGACGCGCCATCGTTCGCGAACCGCAGGTGTTCTGCATGGACGAGCCGCTGTCGAATCTGGACGCCAAGCTGCGGGTCCAGACCCGCACGCAGATCGCGGCGCTGCAGCGCCGATTGGGTACCACCACGGTGTACGTCACCCACGACCAGGTCGAGGCGATGACGATGGGCGATCGGGTGGCGGTGCTGAGAAAGGGCAAGCTGCAACAGTTCGCGTCGCCGTCGGAGCTGTATGACCGGCCGGCCAACTCGTTCGTCGCCGGCTTCATCGGATCACCGGCCATGAACATGTTCGATGCGGAGATCGTCTCCGGTGGAGCGAAGATCGGCGACTCGGTGCTCGAGCTGGAGCGCGACCAGCTGGCGCTGCTGCAGGAGGCGAAACTCGATACCGCCACGGTCGGGGTTCGCCCCGAGCAGCTGGAGGTGTCTGACAGTGGCGGCATCGAGGCGATCGTCGACCTGGTTGAGGATCTGGGTAGCGAGTCCTACATCTACGCCCACGCGAAGCCGGGCATCGAGCTGGTCGCCCGTTGCCTGGATCGCCTGCCCGCGAAGTTGGCCGACACCGTGCGGTTGCGCAAGCGCGCCGACGGGGTAGTACACCTGTTCAACCCCCACACCGGCGAGCGCGTGGGCAAGTAATCCCTCTGCGCCCTCTCAGGTGTGCGCCGGCAGTACGTGGTCGGCCACTTTGTCGGTGCTCAGGCACAGCGAGCAGATGTGCGCGTCGTGGGTCTGGCACGCCAGCATGTCGGGACGCTCGTAATCATGATGGCAGACATGGCATTTCAGGTGGTCGTCAGACGGGTTGCCGTGCTCGTCGTACATCGGCAGGTCGATGCCATCGTGTGTGCGCCGCAGGTAGTACTTGCCCTTCGTCGCGATCGCCAGGATCGGCGGCATCACCAGCGCGATCACGATGGCCACCAGCGGCGAGTACGGCCGGATGGCTTCGCCGAGGCCGCCGAAGAACGCGATGATCGACAGCCCGGCCGCCAGCAGCATGGACCCGAAGCCGACCGGGTTGATCGCATACAGCATGCCGCGGCGGAACTCCGGCTTCTTCGGTGACAACTTCAGCAGATACTTGTTGAAGACGATGTCGGAGGCCACGGCGACCACCCACGCCATGCCGCAGTTCGCGTAGAACCCGAGGATGGTGTTGAGGAAGCTGAACATGTTGGCTTCCATCAGGATCAGCGCGATCAATAGGTTGACGCCCAGGAACACCACCCGGCCGGGGTAGTGCTTGGTCACCCGTGTGAACGAATTGGTCCAGGCAAGCGACCCGGAGTACGCGTTGGTCACGTTGATTTTGATCTGGCTCAGCACGACCAGGATCACGGCCAGCGTCAGCGCGAGCCAGCCGGGCATGAAGTTGCGGTAGATCTCCAGGAACTGATGCACCGGCTGATTGGCGATCGACGTGGCGTTGGCGAAGTTGGAGATCAGATAGACCGCCAGGAACAACCCGATGATCTGCTTGAGAGCACCGAAGATCACCCAGCCCGGACCGGCCAGCAGCATCCACGTCCACCAGCCGCGCGAGTTCTCAGGGGTGCGTGGGGGCATGAACCGCAGATAGTCGATCTGCTCAGCGATCTGAGCGATCAGCGACAGGCAGACCCCGGCCGCGAGCAACGTCGAACCGAGATTCACCGCACCGTGGCCGTCCTTACCGCCGTAGGCGAAGAACTGGTTGATCGACTCCGGGTGGCTGACGACGAGGTAGACGAACGGCGCGACCATCAGGATCAGCCACAGGGGAGTCGTCCAAAGCTGCAGCTGGGAAAGGACTTTCATGCCGTAGATCACCAGAGGGAAGATGATCAACGTCGAGAACGCGTATCCGATCCACACCGGAATGTGCAGGCCCAGTTGCAGGCCCTGCGCCATGATAGAGCCTTCAAGCGCAAAGAAGATGAACGTGAACGTCGCGAAGATGACGTTGGTGACCACCGAGCCGTAATAGCCGAATCCGCTGCCTCGGGTGATCAGGTCGAGGTCGATGTTGTAACGCACGGCGTAGTACGCCAGCGGCAGTCCGGTGGTGAAGATCACGACGGCGAAAATCAAGATTCCCCAGAGCGCGTTCGCGGTTCCGTAGGAGATGCCGATGTTCGCGCCGATCGCGAAGTCGGCCAGGTACGCGATGCCGCCGAGCGCCGAAATCCCGACCACTCCGGTGGTCCACCTGCGGTAGCTCCGCGGCGCGAATCGCAGCGTGTAGTCCTCCAGGGTTTCCCTGGTAGCCGTCATCGTGTCGAGATCGACCTCGGCCACCGATTCGGTCTGGAGGTCCTTGTCAACTTCCTGTGTCATGCCAGCCCTTCCAGCTGCGATATATCGGCCGAAGGTAGCTGGCGTGTGTTGCGGGATCGTGACGTCTGTGTTTTCCGCGTGTGAGTAGCTGGCTGGGCGTTCTCTGGGAGGGTGGAGGTGTGACGCGGCACACCTATCAGGGGTTCACCCTGGCAGTGATCGCCGTCGCGGTCTACGCACTCACGTGGGTGGGCCACCGGTCGCATTGGAACTGGGTGCAGGCCGCCGACTCGGCCGTGCTGAGGCCGTTGCATGACTATGGTCTGCGCCATCCCGGGTGGGTGCGGTTCTGGGATGTCTTGTGCACGGTGCTGGGGCCGTCCGGCTTCCGGGCGGTGGGCGTGGCCGTCGTTGTGATCGCTGTGTTGCTACGCAATGTGAGGGTGGTGCTGTTCCTGGTCGCGACGATCGGGCTCTCCGGCTTCGTGACCCAGGCGGCGAAGGCGTTGGCTCATCGGCCGCGCCCCTCAGGAGCGCTGGTCCACACCGGGTTCAGTTCATTCCCGTCCGGACACGCGCTCGAGGTCATGGCTGCGGTGCTCGCGCTGTTGGCGGTGTCGACGGGCGTCTTTCGGCGCAGTGTCCGACTGATGACGATCGTGGCCGGCGTGCTGATCGTCATCGCGGTCGGCTTTGGCCGAGTCGCGCTGAACGTCCATTACCCGACCGACGTGGCGGCCGGATGGGCGCTGGGTTATCTGTGGTTTTTCGTGTGGCTTCTGTTGATTCGGCCGTCGCCCCTGTCGGCGCGAGCGCCGCCCCACCCGCACCTCACCGCCGGGGCAGCGGACGAAAAACGGGAAGCACCCGATATCGCACGCTGAAGCTGCCGCTCTCCTGCGCCGACCCCACCTCGCCGTCATGTGCGATTGTGGTCGGCCCGTCCAACGAGGTGAAACTGAACTGCGGCACTTGGCGTTCGTGATACAGCGTGCTGCGCTCCAGCCGGCCCAGCGCCAGCGCCGTCAGAATCCGCAGGGTGCTGAACCGCTTGCCGGTCTCGAGTATCCGGACATCGATCAACCCGTCGTCCATCCTGGTGCGACGCGACGGCGCGAAACCGGATGGCAGATAGGTGGAATTGCCCAAGAAGACCAGCGAGGTCTGGACCGTCCGGTTGTCGAACCTGATCCGCACCGGCTTGTGGTGTCGCAGCGTGTGCAGCATCGCGTAGGACCCTGCGAGCGGCTTGCCGATCTTGTGCTCGAGCTTCTCGCGGGTTCGCACGAACTTGGGGTAGGCGCCGATGCTGGCGGTGTTGATGACGGTCTGTTCGTCGTTGAAGCAGACCAGGTCGACGCACGAGATGCTGCCGTCCCTGATCGCCCGGATCGTCTTGTCGGAGGTATCGCAGCCGATGTCCTTGGCGAAGTGATTGAACGTGCCGCCCGGGAACACCGCCAGCGGGACCCCGGTGTCTACTGCGACGCCGGCGGCGGACGACACCGAGCCGTCTCCGCCGCCGATCGCCAGCACCTCGGCGCGCTGCGCCGCCGACCGCAGCACCTCCTCGAGGTCGTCGTCGGAACCCGACTCGACGATCTCGGCTTCGGGCAGTTGTGCCCGGACCTCGCCAATGATGCGAGCTCCTGTGCCGCTTCCCGATGCCGCGTTGACGACCAGCACCACGCCGGCGCCCCGCGGCCGCGGCGGCGCGTCGACCACCAGCGGTTCCGATGCGGCGACGCGGGTTGTCACGATCGGCGGCACCAGCCGCGCGCCCAGTACCGCGACCGACGCACCGATGCCGAAACCGATGAACACGTCACCGGGATAGTGCACACCGGTGGCGACACGGGACAGGCCGACCAGCCCGGCGAGCAGCGCCAGCACCAAACCAAGCGGCGCGTTTTCCAGACCGACACCGACGGCGAACGCCGCGGCGCTGGCCGAATGCCCCGACGGGAGCGAGTTGGAGGTGGGTGCCCGTCGCGCCCGACGAGCGGTCGGCACCAGAACCGAGCTCGGCCGGGCACGGCGCCGCAGCCGCTTGGCCACCTGGTTGGTGATCAGGCTCGTGGTGGCGAGGCTGGCGACGCCGCGGACTGCGCAGCGCTGCGCCGACGGCCGTCCCGTCGCCAGCAGCGCGCCGGCGAGAGCGAACCATAGCAGCGAATGGTCAGCCGCCCTGGTCAGCTTCGGCATCGTGATGTCGAGCAGCTGACTGGGCGAGTTCGCGATCGCTTCAAAGACCTCTTCGTCCAGCGCTCCAAGGCCTTTGGTGATCTGCCGCAAGCCACGGCGCCGTCGCATCCGCCGCACGTCCATCACGTCAACCTATCTCGGTCCTGCGCCCGCAGGCGCCAAACCACAAGCTGCAAACCGGGACTCGACGCGGCGGGGCCAGAAAGCGTGCTAACCGCCCTGGCCGCAGTCAACGACTACCGCCACCGCCTACATCGGCGCACCGGGCGGTGGCGGTGCTGGAGGTCCAGCGAAGAAGGGCCCGCAGCGGTTCCGCATGTCGATCAGCGGCTGACGGATCCCGAGCAGGTCGTTCCGAACGCCTGGATTCGCGGCCAGGTAACCGACCAGTTGACCGCGGGCGGCGTCCCGAGTCTGGCCTCTCAGACCGGTGAAGAACGCGTTGACGTCGGGATGGGCATCCAGGTAGTTAGCCGTCGCGGACGAGACGGCGGCGATCGTCCCGCCACCGAGGACCGCGGCTACCGCACCGCGGCGCACACGGACCCCGAGCACGATGACCAACTCCTTCATGGGTGTTGTGAGGCGAAGCGGTATTACCCGGGACGCGGTCGCGCTGTGCAAAGAACGCCGAAACGGGGCCTGATCGCGGTCAGGCCCGCGCCCCGATATCGTCGGAACTCTCCCGTGAGCCCGTGTGGCGCGCGTGAGTACTCAGCGAGGGACCGTGTCTAAACCTTTACTTGACGTTGACCATGGCAGCCCTCGACCATAGATCCGTGCGTCGACTTCCGCCATTGCTGGCTGCATGCTGCCTGCTTCTGCTGGTGACGGCGCCGGCCAGCCACGCAGTCGATAACCCCTGGTTCGCCCGGTCGGTGGGCAACGCGACACAGGTGGTCTCGGTCGTCGGTGTGGGCGGTTCGTCGGCGAAGATGGACGTCTGGCAACGCAGCAGCAGCGGCTGGCAGCCGGTGGGCGTCGGAATCCCGGCCCATGTCGGCTCGGCGGGAATGACTCCTCAGGCCAAGGACGGGTATCCGGCGACACCGATGGGAATCTTCACCCTCGACTACGTCTTCGGCACCGCACCATCACCCGGCGGCGGCCTGCAGTACGAGCAGGTCGGGCCAGACGACTGGTGGGATGGCGACGATAAAAGTCCGGCGTTCAACACACAACAGCGGTGCAAACAGGAGCAGTGTCCGTTCGACACGTCGGCGAGCGAGAACCTCGACATTCCGGAGTACGTGCATTCGGTGGTGATGGGTGTGAACAAAGAGCGGGTGCCCGGCAACGGGGCCGGCTTTTTCATGCACGCCACCGACGGCGGGCCAACCGCCGGATGTGTCGCGATCGACGACGGCACGCTGGTCGGCATCATCAAGTGGATGCGGCCCGGCGCGCTGATCGCGATCGCAAAGTAACCTAGACGTGCAACGCTCGCCCGGGCTTGATTTTGAAGTTCAGGCTCTCCAGCGACATCGTTGCCTCGTAGGTGCGGTCGTAGCCGGTCGCGCTGATCTTCCAGCCGTTGTCGCTGCGGCGATACGTGTCGTGGTAAAAGGCCGCGCCGATGAGCATGAAGCTGAATTCCGCGACGATGACCCGGTCCTGCAGATACCAGGTGGCTCTGGCTTCGTCGCCGTCGATTGTGATCTCCGGGTGTGTGACGCGATGCTCCGTGATGACGCCGGGCCCGAGCGACGACCGCATGTAGTCGACGAGTTCTGTGCGGTTGGTGAAATGCAGTCGGTCACCGTAGTCGCCGGTGACGTCCTCGGCGAGGGTGCCGGCGAATTCCTCCCAGTCTTTGGTGTCCAGGGCCCGCAGGTACCGGTACTTCACGAGAGCGATGTCCTCTTTGTCGGCTGCGGAGTCGTTCATCGGGTCATTGCAGCACACTTGCGGCGATGACGGAACGGCCCGGTGGATCCTGTTGTCCCTGCCGCGGCGTGGGGGCGTTTGGCTGAATATGCGTCGGGGTTCTGTTCGATCGCGCCATCGGGTCGCGGGTAACCCCACTGGCCGTCAACGACATTCACGCACTCGCTCAGGTGGCGCTGTCACATTCTGGTAGCGCGGCAGGTGAGCTCCATGCTGTCTGATTCCCGGGCGAGGAAGTTGACGCTCACATAACCGTTGTCAGGGTCGCGCACGTAGTCGAGGTAAGGCTTGGTGTCCTCCATGTTGGTGTTGTCGGCGACGATGATGGTTCCCGGAGACAACTGTGCTTCGAGCAGCTTGATCACCGGCAGGTAGAGCTCTTTCCATCCGTCAAGCAGCACGAAGTCGACCGGCCCGTCAACGCTGGCCAGCGTGCTGAGCGCGTCTCCTTGGAGGACCGTGATCAGGTCCTCGAGCCCCGTGTCGACGAAATTCTTCTTGGCCGCGGCGATCTTGGCGGCACTGAGCTCGGTGGTGACGATCTGACCGCGGCCGTTGTCGCGCACCGCCGCCGCGAGCTGGATCGCGGAGATGCCGAACGACATGCCGAATTCGACGATTGTGGTCGGGCGCGTCGCCCTCACCAACGAATACAGCAGGCGCCCGGCGGTGGGAGTGACCGGCATGTAGATCTCGCTCAGCGCGTCGGCGCGCTCCTGCGCGGTGGCCGAGGACAGCTGGGCGAGCTCCCCCCGCCGTTCGCGCAGCCTGGGCATCTGTTCTGCGGCCGCGCTGTAAAGGCGGTCAAGGGTTGTCGCGACTTTGGAGTCCTGAAGCGTGGTGGTCATGGCACCGACGTTATGCGCGCTCGGTTGTCGCCGCCGTAAGTCACGGCTACCTGTGCGCAGTTTTTGCGGCCACGGCGGGTTAGCTTCGCGGCCAACACGCCGCCGCTGCCGGCTCGTCGCGAGGTAGGGCTACTCGAAGTCGGGCCCTATCGAGGTGTCCGCCGGTTCACCGGGCCTGTGGTTGGGCTGGGCAGCGACCCGTCTCCACACCGTGGGCTGGTAATAGTCGCTCCAACGTCCCGGGGTGGAGTAGTGAATCGCGAGGATGCCGCCCGCCAGGAACTCGTACATGTCGCCGTCGCCGCAGTCCGCGGGCTCCTCATCGACGATCCACACCTTGAAAGCCATACCGGGGAGTATGGCGCACGACCGAAGCCTTTCCGCTGAGTGCTTGGCACCAATGCATTCTCCATGACCGCCGCTTTTATGGGGCTTACCTCCGGTCCCGGCCACGGCGGTCCCGGACATCGACCGGTAGCGGCGACAGTGGTTGAAAAGCCAATGCGGTCAGCCCGTTTGGTCACCTGCGCCCAGTCAGCCCCACACTGTGCGGCACCGGCCGAAATCCACAGATAACGATCATTCGATTCGCAGTGCAATTCAGCGCCCACCCGAGTAGCGTCGCGTTAACGCCTCCGAAGACCCAAAACTGCATATCGAGTTTCTGGAGGGGCCAATGGACATTGTGCTTGGTGTGTCGATGGCAGCCACTACGGTCCGCATGGTGCTAATCGAGGGCGAAAGGGCCGATGGCGTCACCGTAGAAAGCGAGGCCTTCGATACGGCCGCGCCCGCGGACGGTCTGAAGCCCAGTCCGTCCGAGCAAGTTAGCGCTGCAATTCTGGCAACTCGGCAGAGCGCACTGTCCATAGGTCACCACTTGGTGGTGAGCGGAGTGACGTGGGTCGACCAGCCCGTGCCGTGCCCGTTGCAGGACAGTATCGCGGCTCGCGGGCTCGACAACGTGGTGGTGGTGTCGGAGCAAAGCGCCGCCGGTGCACTGGCGCAGACCGTCGGCCGTGCGCTGGGCTACGACACCACAGCAGTAATCCTCATGAAGCCTGACACCGCGACGCTGACGTTCGTCAACAGCGCCGACGGGTCGATCGTGGAGGTGCGCACCTGGAGCTTCGGCAGCCCCGACGCAAAGGACGTCCTTCAGGAGATGGTCAGGAGCCTTGAGGAAAGCGTCCCGCCCCCGCAGGGCGTGTTCATTGTGGGTTCCGGCACGGATGTCCGCTCGGTGAGATCGGATCTGGAGGAGCTGATACCGCAGCCGGTGATCGTCCCCGAGGAACCCGAGTTGGCCCTGGCCCGCGGTGCGGCGCTGGCCGCCGCGGTGGTGCCGGGCTTCGAGGCGTCGACGACTGGCCTGGCGTATGCGCAGGATCCCGATGGCTCCGTCGCACTCAGTGGTCCACCGGTGAAATTGGCTGACGCCGACACGGAACTGGGCCCGGTCGGTCACCTCGACATCGATGACGTGGCGGAGTCCGCGGGGTCAGCGGAGTCAGTGGAGTATGCAGACCCGCGAGGCGTCCGTAACGTACTCATGCCCGTCGGCAGCCTCGTGGCCTCGGTCTTCGTGATAGCTGCCGTGGCGCTCGTCATGTCGCTTGCGGTCAGCATCCGGCCCACCGTCGATCAGGGCTCAACCCCTGCCGAAAAGGCAATGAAGCCGAACGCTGCGGCGCCGACACCGGCCATCACCGAGCGTCCCGCCGTGATCCAAAGTCCTCCTGCCGTCGCGCAGGCGCCGCCGCAACAACTTCCCGCGGCCGCGATTCCCGACCCGGCGTCGCTCGTGGCGCAGCCCCCGCCGCCGACACAGGAGCCGGCCGTCAAGGCCAGTGCTCCCGTTGCGCAGCAACCCGCCGAGGCCCAGTCGGTGCCGGCACCGACGCCGGTCGCCGTCGAGAAGCCGCTCACCGCGGCGCCGGTAGCCGCCGTAGCTCCGCCTGCCCAAGACCCTCCTGTTCCGGCCGCCATCCCGGAACCGCCTCCGTTGGCGCCGCCGCCGGCTGCCTTGCCGCCGCCCGCTGCCCTGCCGCCGCCTGCGCCCGCGGCCCCCGTCGCGCCTGCCCTGCAGGCGCCGGCCTTGCCGTGGAGGGCGCCATCGTTGTGGATCGGGCCACTCCAGATACCATTGGGGCCTCAGCCACAAGGCGGACAACCGCAGCAGCTGCTGCCGTCTTCGCCATTCGGGTCCTGGCCCCGACAGCAATCACCCGAGCCTCCACGGTGGACGCCGCCGCAGCTTCCGCAGTGGACGCCACCGGAGCCTCCCCAGTGGACACTGCCGCGGACACCCGAGGCTCCGCAGTGGACACCGCCGCAAAGACCTCAGACCTCGGAATGGACGCCGCAGTGGACACCACCGCCTACCCGGCAGTGGGCGCCTGAGCCGGCACCGGAACAACTTCCGCCGAGTCAGCCACCACCGCGTTCGCTTTGGCAGACGCCCTCGAGGTCGTCCGCCGCGACGGGCAGCGGTGGCGGCCAGGCGCCGTGGTGGCCAAACCGCTGAGGGCTACGGAGGCGTGCCGTGGCGCGCGACGCCTGCGGCGCGCACACTTGCTATAACCGCGAGCGCCGCGGTGTGCCTGGCAGGAGGACCGTCATGAGCGACAACGGCCCGTTTGGATTTGATCCCGCAGATTTCGAGCGGGTTGTCCGCGAGGCGGGCGAGGGTCTGCGCGACGCGTTGGACCGATTCAGTAGATTCGTCACGCTACCGGGCGAGCGGGCAGGGTGGTCGGCGCTGTTCGACGAGTTCGCGCGGTACTCGCGCCCCCGGGGTGAACCGGAGACCACGGGTGAGGCAGGTGAGGGGGTCTGGGCCATCTACACCGTCGACTCAGATGGCGGCGCCAGAGTCGAAGAGGTGTATGCGACCGAACTCGATGCGCTCCGGGCCAACAAGAACAACACAGACTCGAACCGCATGGTGCGGTTCGTGCCGTACGGCATCGCGGTCAGCGTCCTCGACGCCTCGGAATAGCCGGCGCCCGGCGATCGCGCTTCCTGGCCTTCAACACGCGGGAAGTAGCACCGTTGCGGTTCCGTTACCTGACGCATCGGTACCATCGATGCTGATCCACCGGAGGTCCGGAACGCCTGGAAAAGCTTGGATTGTGGCGTTTTTCGCCCTGGTGGCCATTGACCTGGGATGTGAAATCGGGGGCGCAGATCCGGCTTGCGGGGCCGATTTCTCCGGTCGCGCGACTCCGTAGCGTCTACCTCATGGCTGACAACGCAGACAAATCCCAATCATCGACATCCACGGATCTTCAAGCCCCCGGCGGAAATCCGGACAACCGAGCGACCATTGACAACATGAATGCACCTGAGCTCCGCAATGCGGTGGTCGAGCTCCTGACAATCATCGACGACTCCGACGACCTCGACGTGGTGGTGACGATCGCCGATGACGGCACCGTCGCAGTCACCGCCGTCGACGACTCCGACACCTGACCCATCAAGCCCACGACTTCTCCTGGCCAACCGGCCAGGAGAAGTTCCCACCTTCGTTGCGCCCACGCGCTATTCGCCGGCTTGCCGCTGCAGCGCGACCTCCGTTTCACGCGACACCTCGTCGCTGATCCGGGCAGCGAGCGCGGCCGGATCCAACCTCACCGGTGCGTCCGCCACGACGCCCGCGAAAGCTTCCAGTGCCTGGGATGCGAGCGGGCGCCACTTCGAGACCCACGCCGAAACAAGCTCCGCATTGGCAGGTGTGTCGTTTATGAGGTGCCGCAGCAGCGCTGCTGTCCATGCCCGATGCCATCGCGCATCCTCGTGGAGCGAGAAGTGAATGCTCGTCAGGATCGGGTCGCCGTTCGCGGTTGCCAGCGTGCCCGCGACCTCCTGGTTGATGAGCCGATCGATGCACGGCTTGATGACGGCGTTGGTCACTGCGAACGCCTCGCCCCAGTCGTAGGTGATCAGGGCGCGTTCGATGAGCTCTCGCAGGGGCTGGAATGCTTCGGCGTCTTCCCACGCCGCCTGCTGTCGACGCGCCGTCTCGGGGTCCAACGGCGGACCGTTAAGCTGCACGGCGCGGTATGCGATCCGCTGGACGCGGCGCATCTCGTCTGCCGCCTGGAACGCGGCGCAATTCGTGATCCTGGAAGAGGGCGCCATCTGCGCGATGTAGGACGCCAGCATCTGCAACCCGTGGACCGGAAAGCGCAGCGGGAAGTACCAGCGATCAAGGAACCGCACCCACTCGGGATCCAGCTGCCGGTCGTAGGCGGTCTCATCGATTTCCCGCAGCAAGCCGTCGACAACGTCTTCGCGACCGTCTTCCAGCTGCGTGTATACCCGGTAGGTGGTGCGACGCGGGTCGGCGAACTGCTCCCAATTGCGGGCTTGCAGCGCAGAGCCTTCACGGTGGCGGTAGTACCAGTCGACAACGGGATTGCCTTCCGGTAGCTCGAAGCGCAGCGGATGGTTGTAGTGCAGGTCCGAGCTGACCAGCTCGTACTCGGATGGCACGCGCCGTCCCGCCGCAAGCCGGGAATACGTTTTGCGGCCCGGTGGACGAGACGGTGTGGTCATCGGTCACCTGCCAGGCGAGTGGCCGGATGCTGGGCATGTTCACTCGCGAGCCGCCAGACGGCGCCGTCCTCGGTCAGCTTCAGGACACCCGTGAACGACGACATCACGAGCTCGAGGTCGCCGGGGAACCGGACGGTTGCTCCCAGTGCGGCCTCGACCCCGGCCCGGGACAGCCGACAGACTCGGGGGGCCAGCACGCGGAGGTAAGCATCCTCATCGAGGACGAGCACGTGTTCGTTCTCGTCCTTGATCACCGACACGACCACACGCGCGAACGGCGTTGCCTGCAGCACCGGGCCCACGCCGTCTCCCGCGCCCGGCGCGCTCACTGGTCATGCCCCACGTCGACGAAGACCTGATCGCCGTCGAGTCGCACCGGGAAGCGACGCAGGCACGCAGTTTCCGGATTCACCCCATGACCCGTGCGTATATCGAAGACCCACTCGTGCGCAGCGCAGGTCAGAACGTTTTCAGCCAGTACGCCCTGCGAAAGCGGGTTCGCGAGGTGAGGACAGCGATCCTCGTAGGCGATCAGCTCGCCGCCGACGTTGCACAGCAGCACGTCGACGGAGCCGAGGGTCATCGCGAGCATCTCGCCCTCCCAGACGTCGTCCAGCGTCGCTGCGTACTGCCACACTGTCCCGGCACGTTCAGGCTCGCTCGACGGTGAAGATGTCGCCATTTCCGAGACCTGCCTGAGCGATGGTGAGAGAGGGATCGAGGATGTCGCCGACCTCGTTGCGGACCTTCACGCATCCGATCCGGTCAGGCGCCAGGCCCCAAGCCACCAGCTGGTCGGCCAGTTGCGCCACCGTGCGCTGGTTCGGAGTCACGATCACCCGGGCCAGGAAGTCGTCGCTGGCGTACCCGAAGAGGTAGATGCGCATCGCTGCACACTCACGTCGTCGGGATGGGGTCGAGGCGCCATGGATTGAGGCCCCGGCGCAGGTCCTTGCCGGTCTCGACGGGCGCCTCGAGGCCCATCCACCCGTGCAGGTCCGTGAGCTTTCCGGGCGCCTCGCCGACGACGATGCGGTCGACCACGCTCTTGTGATCGGCGAAGCGTGCGCTCTCCTGCTCGAAGATCCAGCGGCACGGCTGGGAACAGAACAGGTACCGTCGACCGTCCATCTCCAACGTGCACGCCGTATTCCGACCGGGGTGCATGAACAACGCGGGGAGCTGGCAGAGATTGCACAGCCCGGGCAGCCCGTAGGACAACGTGTTGCTCTCGCCACCGGCTTCCCAGCGACGCTCGAGTTGGTCCCAGAGCGGTCCGTACGTCTCCGCCCAGCACGGGTACTTGTCATTCAGCCACTCGCGTTCGGCGCGGTCCGGCATGGCGACGTCGAACCACAATGTGGTCCGGTAGGTATAAAGCCCCAGTTGGAAGCTGTGGTGCGCGTAGTCGAGCTCTTCAGTGAAAAGGTCCCAGAACCAAGGCTTTTCGAGGTCGAACTCTGCGAGGTTCTTCATGAACTGGTCGCACACCCACTCGGTCATGAACTCCTTGAAAGACCGGGTCCGGGCGCTGAGCGGAGTGAGGTACTCCATCGCGGTTCCGGTCAGCGCGAGGAACAGCCGCCAACATCGCCACCACATCTTGTCGACGAGGTACTGAGCCCGCTCACGGGACCCGTTCTCGAGCAGTGTCCGCATGACCGGGTGACCGATCTGGGCGTGGCGGGCCTCGTCGGTCTGGATGCTTGCCAGCGTCTTCTCGAAAAGGTGATGGTGGGCACGGTCGGCCATGGCCGCCATCGCCATGAACTGCAGGTTGGTGAAGCCCGTCTCGAACACGAAGTTCAGCTGGATCGCGGAGTCGATCGCGTCGGCGGCCAGGAACATGTCGTCGAAGAGGTGACGTGCAGCAAGAATCACCCATTCGTTGGTGTAGAACGCCTTATGGGTCCAGTCGAAGTTGCCGTCGTGGGCCAGCATGTCGTGGCCGATCAGCAATGGGATCTGCGTGTGACGGATCTCGTCGAGCGCGCCCAGTGTCGACATCATCCGCCAGGCGCTGTCGCGTCCGAACCGGGCCATCCGCAGCTCGGCGACCGCGCCCGCGTACTCCACGAGCGTGACAGCGCCGTTGTGGAACTTGACCAGCTGGACCCAACCGGGGTCAAGATCGTCGAAGAGGCGGGGCTTGCTCAGAGCGGCGCGCACGCCGAGCACCGCGGCGTCCTTCTCGCGCTGGTTCGCGACGTACTCGCGATAGGTGGTGCGGTAGGCCTCGTTCCAGTCGCGCCATGCCTCGCGGGGCAACCAGGGCCGACCGCTGATTTCCTCTGGGAACAGCTCCCGCTCGTCGACATAGCGCGGGGTCCAGTCGACCTTACGAGCTACGTGCAGCCAGTCGTCTCGGCGAAGTACCATTGCGCGGCCTCATTGATCTCGGCATTGGGGTTGACAGCCTCGCTCTGCGGCGCCTCGTTCAGGAGTTCATCGGGTGTGAGGTAGTACGGGTTCTCAACAAGCATCCCGCCTACGAGCATACGGGGGTGCGTCTTGAGCAGGTCAACGATGATGCCGCTTCCGAAGCGTTCGATGTCGTACAAGCACACGATGAGTTGCGGGTAGAGCGGCAGGTAGCGGTTCATCTCCGACTCGAGCACCAGGAGCTCTTCGGCGTCGGGCACCACGTCGCGGCGCGACCAGGTCTCCACCGCGCGCACGACGTCGAACCGCCCGTCATACATCACGTCGGACATCGCCGACTTCCACGAGCTGATGATCTCGTCGGCGGAGAAGGTGCCTGACCGCAGATACATGTCGGTCGAGCGGATGACCTCGAGCTGCTTGGACCCGAACTCCCCGGGCTCGACACGAGTACCGAGGGTCGCGACGATCTCCGCGGGATCGGTTCCGTCGACGACGCAGATGCACTTGTCGCCAGACGCCAGACCAGCTTCGAGGAACGGGATGAGGACCTGATCGCGTTGCGACGCACCGGAATACAGACCGCAGATGTGATCGCCGAGCGCCGCTTCGATCCCGCTGACTCCCAACGAAATGTTATTCGGCACCACAACCACCGATCAGCAGAAGATGATTCGACCATACCCGCAGTCAACCGGCGTTGCGGGCCCGGCCACCGCAAGTTCCACTCTCGGATAGCGACCAGCTCCACGTGGTCCATTCGGGCACCCGTTGCGAAAGTTGCGTGCAGCGAGTTGCGTCCCCTTTGAGGTTCCTGCTTTTATCGTCAGTCGTGCCTGAGATAAATCGTCGCAGCATGATGTTCATAACGGGGGTCGGCGCGCTGGCAGCCACGATCCCCGTCCCAGCGGCCTGGGCCGCGCCCGCGGGTCGGGTGCCGGTGCCCACTGCGCCGCCGCGTGATGTCGCTCCCGGGAGCTACCTTTTCCAGGACGAATTCGATGGCCCGGCTGGCGCACCCCTCGATTACAGCAAGTGGACGGTTTTCAACTGGGACGAACCGGTTACACCGCCAATTGTGGGGCATTGGCGCGACGACCGCCGAAATGTGTTCCTCGACGGCAACTCCAATCTCGTCATCCGCGCTACCCAAGAAGGGGCCGACTACTTCAGCGGCAAAATCCAAAGTCCGTGGAAGGTGGGCATCGGTCACACTTGGGAAGCCCGGATTAAATTCAACTGCCTAACTCCCGGTTGCTGGCCCGCGTTCTGGTTGGTGAATGAGGAGCCGCTTCCTGACGGCGAAGTCGACGTGGTCGAGTGGTACGGCAACGGGAGGTGGGCGCCGGGAAGCACAGTTCACGCACGATCCGACGGGAAAACATGGGCGGGCAGAGATGTCCCCGAATTGGTGGACTCCGGGTGGCACACGTGGCGATGCCGGTGGGATGACACCGGGTTCCGATTCTGGCGAGACTACGTTGACGGCGCGAAACCCTACTTGACTGTTCCGGCGGTCCCCATCAAGGGGGTGTGGCCGTTCAACCAGCCCGGCTACCTGATGTCTAGCCTTTTCAGTCTTGCGGTTGGTGGACCGGGCGGCGGCGATCAAAACATCGGTAACTATCCCGCCGATATGCTCATCGACTGGGTACGTGTCTGGTAGGACGTGGCGCACCATGTCCGGCGATGGGCTCGTCGTGGGGCCACCGAGGTTGTCGCCGGGGTGGTTGAGGGAGTCCTCGTACAGGTGAGCTAATCCGCTCACGGGGTTCTCAGCCGCCGTCGTAGGACTCCCGCGACGTGCGGAAATAATGCCCAGTGCTGCTGTCGGTGCATGTCATGCCTGTGGGCTCGCTGTCGCAAGTCATCGTGAGGAGGCTCCGCGTTTGGCCATAATCGAGCGCCTGCCCGCCGGGACCGATCGAGCTGCCGTGGCACTGCATGAAAGGCTGCTCGCCCTGCTCTAGCTGCAAGATGTCGCCCCAAAACCATCGCCCGGCGTCTACCTCGGCCGCGCACCATCCCGGTGGCTGCGGCACCGCGTAGGTGTAGTCCGTGATTTGGCACGCGGCGATGCCTTTGCCGTGGTCGTTGATGAGGTGGCAGTGGATGTTTCCATCCGGTGACTGAAACTCGACGACCTGCCACTGGTACGGGGGGTCGGCGTGCGAGAGCGCCGCCAGAGGCACCGCTGTAGCGGCGGTTGCCCAGACCGCCAGGATGGCACGTCTGTTCACGGTGTTGTCTCCAATTCTGTCGGCCGCTCTGGAGTCGGCGGAAACACCGGAGCTGCTGGAGAGATCCAGGTGTCACCCCAATTGGTATGAGTCGCGTGACAAACGGAAGAAATGACCTGTGCTGGTATCGGTGCACGTCACGCCCGTGGGCTCGCTGTCGCACGTGATCGGGCCGGCGGAGCGTGTCTGGCCGTACGGCAGCGTGGGCTTTCCGGGAAAGACTTCGGTGTCGCCGTGGCAGTGCAAGACAGGCGCGCTGCCCCCCTCAAGGCTGACGCGGTCACCCCAACCTTGGTGGCAGTCCAGCGGTCTCGGCGGCGGCGTGTAGGTGTGGTCGCGGATATCGCATCCGGCACCGCTTTTGCCGTCGGAGCCTGTGCCCACCGAGCACGCGATGTTGGCTGACGGGGACAAAAATTCGTAGTAGCTCTCATCTGCATGTACGGGAGCCGCGAAACCAATCGTTGCCGTGGCGGCTGCCATCGACACCGCCGCGACCACTGTGGTCTTCATCGTTTCCATGTGCGAGTTCCGTTTTTAACGCCGCCTGGACCTCTCCCCGCTCGGGTCGGAAGGGACGCCTGAGTTCCCAAGGCAACCCATAGTTTTCGAGGGTTTGCCACTTTGCTGCCCGTCGGTCCGCGTGGTGGGTGGAGGAAATAGTTGCTTTGTCGATGACCTTTCCCGGCACCCGCTGGGCGCCTTGTCCGGGCCGAGAAGTCAGCGCATTCTGTGCAGGTCCTGTCATGCTGCTGAAAAGACTTGGGTGAGCCGGAAGATCGAACTGGTCTTTGCCGTCTTCTTCGCGTGGTTCTTCGTCGGCTGGCTCACCTTCGACATCCCAGTCGCGCTCGGCCTCAACTACACGTCGACCGCCTGGTACGCGCGGGAGATCGACCCGATCTTCCGCGACCCGCCGTCGTGGCTGAAGACTTTCGGCCGGTTCGCGCTCGCGTACGGCCCCTTCTACGCGGCGACTGCGTATGGGTTCCTCCGACGCAAGTCGTGGCTTCCCTACGTCGTGCTGCCACTCGCCGGCATGATTCTCGCCACGGTGGGGACCTACTTCGTCGAGGAGCTGACCGGCGACGTGCAGCCGTTGAACTGGACGATGTTCTACGTCCTGAACGGGGCGCACCTTGTCGTCCCCGTCCTGGCTGCGTTCTGGGTAACCACGCGCACGAGGAAGACGGCCACCGCGTAAGCGGGCCAAGAGCTGCTTCCGCCTGGGCGGTCAACGTTGGGTCGCCAAAACTTTTAGTTTTGCGACAACTGTCACATAGTGCGAGCTAGAGACGCTGTGCGCGGAAAGAACCCGGCCTCAGTTTCCACCCTGAGACGTGGCGTCAGGCGGCCGCGCAGTCACTGACGATGCGGCCGCGCCATCGGGCGAGTTGCGCGTGCAGATCTGTTCCCGGCAAGACGATCCACGCGTAGGCGATGCCGACGCCGGCGATGAGAATGTCCCGGGCCGCTGTAGACGTGTTGAGGTTCTCACGCACCGATCCGTCGTGCTTGCCCGTCTCCAGCGCGCCAATGACGCCCTTCTCAAGTTCCGTCATCCATGCCGTGATTCTGGGGGTAAGTGCCGGTGAGCCGCGTACGGCCTCGAAGCTCAGGACGAACATCGCCTTGAGGAACCGCTCGTCCTCGGTGGTGAGGTCGGCGAGTCGGTCCACCCGGGCCAACACCTGATCGAGTCCGGTAGTGGTGTCGTCGGGGGCGGGGACGATGCGCTCCTCATACTCGGTCCGCATCAGCTCGTCGAGCAAGGCGTCCTTGGTGCCATAGCGGGCGTGGACCATAGCTCTGCTGAACCCGGCCCGCACGCCGATCGCGGCGGCGGCGGTCGCCTCGTAACCCTGCTCCGCGGTTAGTTCGATCAGAGCCTCCAAAAGGCGGCGGCCGGAAGCCGCGTTCTGTTGGGCGCGAGTCCGGCGGCGGCCTCCTTCCGGCGGTACCACAGGGTCCACATGACGAGCGTAGGCTGCAATTGTTGTTGGTGACAAACAACAACTCTGATCACCACTTGAGGCGGCGCTGCTATTTCGCGGCCGGCCGCGCAGGTGACGATGTCGAAAGTCGGAAGAAGTTCTAAGGAAGTCAGGACAGCAATGAGTGACGATGCTTCCCAGATAGCGCCGCCGGATCCGTGGTTGCGCACACGGTCGCCAGAGGAAGCGATTCACCATTGTCGAACTGCCTTCTACCCGCACAGGCTCGCGCCGCTGGGACCGTCGCACGGCTTCGGCCTCACCCTGCGCGTGACCCAGGTGGGGCCGATCACCCTCGGCGACATCGCCTACGAGACCGACGTAGCACTCAGTTTCGTCGAGCCGCGCGCCAGCTACCACGTCAATGTTCCCCTCAAGGGCTGGGTGAAGTCGCGGCATCGGGGCCAGCAGTTGACATCGACTCCCGCCCTGGCCACAAATTATCGGCCCGACGCCGAGGTGACGGTGACCCACTGGCCAGGCGGCAGTCGCCATCTGGCGGTGAGCATTGACCAATTCGCCGTGGACCGCGCACTGGAAACACTGCTCGACGGGACGCTGGATTCGCCCATCCCCTTCGGTGCAGCATTGCCGCTGCATGCCGGTGCCGCCCAGGATTGGGTGCGGCTGGTGCTGATGATGCACCGTCAGCACGAGCGCCCGGACAGCCTGATGCGGAATCCGCTGGTGTGGGACCCGTTGGTGGAAAGCCTGATTCACGGCTTGCTGCTGGTCGCTGACCATCCCTATCGCCAAACACTGGCCGCGCCTGCCGGGGCCGGCGGACCGGCGGCGGTTCGTGACGCGATGGACATCATCGAGGCCGGCCCGCACCTGCCGCTGACGACCTCAACACTGGCGACGCAATGCCACGTCAGCGTGCGCACGCTGCAGGAGGGATTCCAGCGTCACCTGCGCATGTCGCCCATGGCATATGTCCGCGTGGTGCGACTTGGCCGAGCCCACCGGGATCTGCGGTGCGCAGATCCCTCCCACAGCACCGTCGCTTCCATCGCGCATCGCTGGGGGTTCACCCACCTCGGAAGGTTCGCCGGTGCGCACAAGGCGATGTTCGGCGAGACACCGCTGCAAGCTCTAAACGCTGCAGGCTGACAATCATCACCGCGGCCAGACCGCACTCGGGGGCCCAAGCACCCGCCACCTGACCTCTCAGGTCAGAACAGCTAACCGGGAGGACAGCTCGAAGAGATGTCGGCGCCGCCTCCGCCCGAGTGGACGCAGCACACGTTCTGCACGCAGCACACTGAACTGCCACCCCCGTTGCCGACAACGACGTTGCCTACAGAGTTATTGACACTGGTGCTACCGGGAGAGCTTGGGGCGAAAACGTTACCGCTGTCGATGGAAATGCTCGTAGTGTTACCATTCCCGACCACGTTGCCTCCATCGTTAATGCCATTCGCGCACACGGCAGGGTCAGCGGTTGCGGAGCCTTGAGAGCTGCATGCACTCAGCGTGGCCGCCGCGCCGAATATCGCCAGGGACGCCAATCGACGCAGATGTGCGAGACCAGAAATGGGTGGTCTCGATGCCATGACGTCGTCCCCCTCCAGATGGCGGCCCCTGTCGCCGTTCCCCGCAATATGATCCGCCTGTCGCGACGGAGATTCAAGGGTGATTGCAAACCTTGTTTGACAACATAGATTAGGGCCCATTTCCGCGAAGAACCGGCGCCTCGTCCGGATCATGCTTGCCATGGCGGTCGCGATTACCGAATAAGTCGCGCGCAGGTGGTTACCGTCGCGGCGCCGATCAGGCCTGCGGTTGTGCCAACGTCATTGCCGTCATAACGCGGACGGCGGCGCGCAGATCTCGCCAGACTTGGTCCGATCGCGCCGTGGGCGCGACAAGTGCACCATCGACGGCATCACCGCCAGCGATCGTTCGCGATCAGCCCAATCAACCTTCACACAAGCTTTGGCGCAGACTTGAGCGTTCACCCGAACTTTGAGGGGTTGAAAAGAGTACCACACCGGCCAGCTCAGCTAACGGAATTCCCAGCAAAAAAACCGCCTATCTTAGACCAAGATTCGGTTCTAAACGTAGCCCAAGTTTGCCTGACTGCAAATAACACGCGAATAACCTGCCTGTCCTGTGAAATTATCAAACCCTTCCGAACACCGATCTTCCCTGATAAAACGGCACTTCTATCGTTACGACACAGGCCCCCGGCAAATAGTCCTGCCGGTTAGGCAGATGTTAGCTAATGACCTGTCGGAGCGATTCGCCACGAGACTAAGAGTGACGCTTGACACAGGAGTTAGCAAAGCCATAGTCTGCTCTTAGCGCACTTTAAGGTTTGTCGCAGCTGCGCAGGGGGAAGGGGACGCCGATGACCGCTCATAGCAGCGGCGCTGGGGACCGGCGATCGCCCCCCCGGGCGGGTCCCTCTGCTCGATTGAGCGATCTGGGTGCTCGCTTCGAAAAAGCATCGCGACTAAGCGTCACGGGGAATCGACCGCATCCAACAAGCGCCAGTCACTGACAGCAAAAGCAGTTAACAGCAAAAGGAACTCACGAAATGGGTCTCCACAGGATGCCGCGTAAGCGGTCAGTACTCACCCGCACCATCGCTGTGAGTGGCGCAGCTTTCTGCTTCGGCGTGGTCTCCGACGTGACCGCCCCGACCGCAAACGCCCTGTCCATCGTGATTCCAGCCAGTGTGACGGGCAACGGCAACACGACCCAGATCAACATTCTCGAAGGCAACATCGTCGACCCGCAGCTGAGTATCGGCGGCTCGAACGTCAGCAACAACTCCACTATCGGCAACGTTGCGATCGGCAACGGCAACTACAGCACTACTCAGGTCACGTCCAGCGGCGGGTCCGGAACGACCCTTTCTGGTACGACGGGCAACGGCAACACCACTCAGATTGACATCCTGTCCGGCAACATCATCAACCCGCAGCTGAGTATCGGCGGCTCGAACGTCAGCAACAACTCCACTATCAGCAACGTTGCCATCGGCAACGGCAACCACAGCAGCACTCAGGTCACGTCCAGCGGCGGGTCCGGAACGACTCTCGCTGGTGGTACGACGGGCAACGGCAACACAAGTCAGACCGCCATCCTCTCCGGCAACATCTTCAACCCGCAGCAGAGTTTCGGGGGCCAGAACCTCAGCAACAACTCCACTATCACCAACGTTGCCCACGGCAACGGCAACCACAGCAGCACTGAGGTCACGTCCAGCAGCGGGTCCGGAACGACTCTCGCTGGTGGTACGACCGGCAACGGCAACACCACCCAGACCGCCAACCACGCAGGAAACATCTTCAACCCGCAGCGGAGTTCCAGTCCCGGCTCAGTCGCCCCGGGCAGCACAACTTCGGCTAACCCGCAACTGAGTTTCGGTCCGGGGTTCGGCAGCCTGCGCAGCACAACTTCCGGTAACCCCGCCAGCGGCAACGACAACCCCAGCAGCACTCGTGTTTCTGATACACGCCCGCGTGACGCCGGCGGCCACACTGCCGTTTCCCACCACTGAGGGCGTATCCCCGGGGTGCTGACGAACGCCCGAGATACGGTCGCCGCGCTGGACCGCCGACTGCCTGGTGGCGGCGCAGGGCCAGGCCTCCCGGCCCCGACTGGTACACCATGACGCGTAACCTGCTGGCGGGGTCGCCGGAAATGGCGCCCGTCAACCGTTAGAGTTCGCGGATCTCGATCACACCGTTTGGGAATTCAAATCCTTCGCTTTCCGCGCGCCACCGGATACCAGCGGGGCGAGGCATTACGAGCCGCGCCGCCGGCGGTGACCAACGTTAAATACGGTGACCACCGCCAATCAATTAATTGTATTTTCAACGATTTCTACCGCACCTGAACAATACGACATCGTTGTAGTATGCGCGACCTGCTCGGCATATATTGCGCGCGCGGAATACTACATCATTGTGGTATGCGTGTCGCTCATATAAGAAGTACAGCAAACCCCAGCTATCTTGATTATTCCGAGGCAATCGGGCTAATTACGGCAGTAGTATTCACCCGTAATTGCCAATCGTCGCCACACATGAGGCGCTGGGGGGAGGTGCTGTTGAGGTGACTGCGCACAGCGGTGTTACTGCGTGTCGCCCGTGCGTTTGTCGAGGTCCCCCACAGTGTCGAGTGATTTTGTGCCTGCGTTGCCAAAGATACGGCTATCGGCGTGGCCGAGACGTGCGCACCACATAAGTCCTCCATGAATCATCGCATCTACCCACGTCGGCCGACGACCGACGCCATCACGTCTATGCAAACAGCAGCAAAACAAAAGGAGTTCAAGAAAATGGGTAATCACAGCAAGCCGCGTAACCCGTCAATGCTGACGCGCACCATCGCTGCCGGGGCCATCACCGGCTGCACGGCGTTTGGCTTCGGCCTGCTCTCCACCGTGGGCGCGCCGATGGCGAATGCCGACAGGGGGCACCCCCGACCGGGCCCTAGCCCCCGTCCCAGCACTTCTGTCTCGGGCAGTGCGATCGGCAATGGAAACACCACACAAAGTGCCTCCGGTTCGGGCAACATCAGAAACAGCCAGTCCAATAGCGGCTCGGCAACCACCACGGTATCCAGCGGCGCGGCATCCAGCACGGCAACCAGCGGCGCGGCAACCAGCGGCGCGGCAACCAGCACGGCAACCAGCGGCGGGGCCGGCGCTACTACGACCGCCTCGTCGACCGCTAATGGAGGCGGCAACTCGAGTGGCGGTGGCGGGAGCACTGGCGCCACCGGTAATACCGCCACCAGCAACACCACCGGCAACACCAGCTCAGCCGGCAGCGGCGCAACCAGCGTCGGCGCCAATTCCAGCGGCAGCGCCACCAGCGGCGGCGGCAACTACACCGGCAATACCCGCAGCGGCAACGCCACCGCCGGCCCCACCACTGCCGGCAACACATCCAGCAACAGCACCAATGTCAACAATTCCAACAACAACGGCGGCGCCAGCACCACCACCGTCAGTATTGGCAGCGGCGCGACCGTCTCGCCGCGCGCGATGGTTGCCGGTCCCGCCACTGGCTCAACCACCGCTGTCACCGACAGTGCGATCGGCAACGGGAACACGACACAAAGTGCCTCCGGTTCGGGCAATGTCAGTAACCCGCAGTCCAACAGCGGCTCGGCAACCACCTCGGTATCCAGCGGCGCGGCAACCAGCACGGCAACCAGCGGCGCGGCAACCAGCGGCCCGGCAAGCAGCACGGCAACCAGCGGCGGGGCGAACGCTACGACGAGCGCCTCGTCGACCGCTAATGGAGGCGGCAACGCGAGTGGCACTGGCGCGAGCACTGGCGCCACCGGTAATACCGCCACCAGCAGCAGCAACGGCAACACCGGCACAGCCACTACCGGCGGCGCCACCCTCGGCGCTAATTCCAGCGGCGACGCCACCACCGGCAGCGGCAACTCCACCGGCGACACCACCAGCGGTAACGCCTCCAGCGGCGCCACCAACGCCCTCAACGGCGCGATCGCCGTCGGAACCCCCGGCCGTGCCGTCGGCAACACATCCAACAACACCACTAGTGTCAACGATGCCAACGGCAACGGAAACGGCAGCGCCAGCAACGTCTATATCGGCACTGGCACTGGCGGTGCGACGTACTGACTGGAAGTGAGTGGCTAACATAATCCCGACATAAGGGAAGGGTCCGCGCTGGACCGCCGGCCTCATGGCAGCGGTCCAGCGTCTCTTGTCAGGAACCGTCTACCATCGCGATTCCCAAGCCGATGGACTTCGTACAGGTGTACCCGCGGCCCAACGGCCGCGCCGACTCCAGCTCCGATACGCAGACGCTGTCGTTTTCGGTCGTCAAACCGGGCACATCGACGGCGTCGGCTTCACCGCCGACTGCGCCGAATAACTGACCGCCGGCGACATCTTTGGTGCCGCTTCCCGCACCGTGTCCGCGCAGCCAACAAGCTCCGACGCGTCGTTGTGATTCGCCAAATCCGGTGACCACCTGGCCAACCAGTCCAGGGCCAAAGATCGCACCACCTGGTAACGGGAGCGGTCTCGGACAGCCCACCCATCGGACCAGCCGTCGAGAAGCTCACCCGCCTGCAGCAACGGAACGAGCTCTGCCACCAACACCGGATCGGGCGGAGCCGTCCACGCCCAGTCGCTGAATACCTGAGCGCTCAGATCGCCCGCCCGCCACCAATCGACACAGACCCCGGGTGCGATCGCCAAGGTTCGGGGATCTGTCACGAGCACGTGTTCGGCGCCGTAGCACCGTAGCCGCCACAACGTCGACCGCAGTCTTGCGGTGGCGCAGCCCCTCGGCACACCCTGCCACAGCCGTTCGCAGACCCACTCCCGATCAACCGGGCGGCGAGCCAATGCCAGCAACGCTACGACGCGCTGGCATCCGGGCGGCAGTTCGAACAGGTTACCGTCGCGGCGAGCACTGAACCCACCCAGCAGCGCTATCGAGAATCGCGGCGACATGACCGCATCGTTCCGCTAATCGATGGGCTTGGACGCGAGGAGTTGGCGACCTGTCTTGCGAAAGCCGGCCAGGACATTCGTTCTGCTCTCGCCGCATAATCACATCGACGATAGCCAAGATAGGGTGGCGAACAGTTCACCGGCAGGAAACCTCCGGAAACCCTGTTGTACTGCCCCATGTCGTTGCCTCCCCTTCATACGAAGTTGAATGGGCAATGCAGACCATTAGCGTCGCAAACTGTCGATATTTAACTGAAGAACTGCCCGTCGACGGAACTGTAACAGCGCGTTGCGATGCCGCGCTTCCGATCGCGCAAATTTCTGACCTTCACGACAATATGACCGGCCGGCTGGGCACCTCTTACCGCCGCTCAGCAGGTAGGGCATACTCAGGTTCACCGGTCGCGAGAACAGAGAATGGGGACGCGGGTGAAACACGCCTCATTGGTCGTGTCCCTGACCGTCGCGGTGTTCGTCGCAGCCTGCAGCTCACAAACGCCCGCTCCCGCTCCGACGGTGACCCACACAGTCACCATCGCCACTCCAGCGGCACCGACGGCGCCGCAAGAAGCCACCAACGCGGCCCCGGCTGTGGGTATAGGTCAAGAAGCCCGAGACGGCAACTTCGCTTTTACAGTCACCGAGGTACGACCTTTAGCCGGTGACATGACAGGCAAGGGCGTGGCTGTGTTGTTCACAGTCAAGAACGTCGGTAATAGCTCCCAAACATACTTCGCGACTGACCAAAAGCTAATGGACAGCGAGGGGCGACAGTTCTCTGTCGATTCTCACGCGATGGCATCGGCCCCGATGAGTGAAGCTTCGAGAGCACTGACGGTGCTCTGGACCGATATCAACCCAGGTATCCAGCTGGATGTTGCCGCGATATTCGTCATGCCAGAAGGTGCGAAGCCGACGCTGGTGGTGCTCCATGAATCGACGCATTCACCAGGAGTAACAGTCAATCTGACATAGTGGGGTTGCGCCCGGAACGGGCGGCCGGACGGGAGCCAATGACGTTCTCACGCACCGATCCGTCGTGCTTGCCCTTCTCCAGGACTGCAATGACGGCCTCTCATGACCCGTTCTTGCCGAGGTTCGCCGCGCGGTGCAGCTCCTCTTCGGTGAGGCTGGCTGGCCAGTGGCAGACGACCACGGACGCGCCGGTACGACGCTGGATCGAGTTGTCCGCGAGCTGTCACAACCTGTGACATCGGACATCGGACATCGGACATCGGACATCGGACAACGGACATCGGTGTTCGAACGTTTCGAACAGCGCTGATGCTGGTCTGGCTCGACAATCCCTGGCTCGCCGGAGCCGCCGTGGGTGACGAGCCCGCCCCGATCACTGCCGACAGGTCGCCGCTGTACTTGGTGCCTATCGTCAGGAAGTATCTGCGCGATGTGCGCGAGGTCTATGACGGGATGCGGCCGACGCCCTTTAAGCGACCGATTGGGCTACGTGTGTCACTTCACACACGGGATGTCGTCGGCGGTCATTCGGGTCAGGCCGCCAGGCGCCGGCGTCGCGGTGCCGGTTGCGGTGGCGGGCACCGTGGGGACAGGAGCCGCGAGACTGGCTGTGGGCGATTCCGACGTGGAGGTGATGTTTGGGAAATACTCGGAGGTGCGAGAATCGGTTCCCACGGTCAGTTGCACGGTATTGGGGGCCGCTGCATCGGATGCGGTGGCGCTGATATGAAGTTCGTCGGCGAGCGCGGTGGCGGCCGCCTGCGCGCCGGACCCATACACTAGGCTGCTGTTCTCGCTGATCGAGTCGGCGGTGCTTGTCTTCCCTTGGCTGAATCGCCCTGTGGCGAGCGACTTTTCGAGCGCCGTGGCGGCCCCTTGCTGGCCAGAGGCGTTGATTACATTGAGCACTACGTTGCCTGGTGTCGATTGGGTGGTGTCTGCTGGATCCGCGGATGCACTGTTGGGTTCTGTCGGGGCGATCGTGGAGGGGGAGTCGGGGGCTACGAGGTCGTGGACGATGGAGCGGATGGTCGGCACGTCGATGATGTTGACGTCTTCACCGTCCGGGATTTCGCGGAAATCAGTCACCGGCAGCGTATAGAGCTCGACCGGTCGCCGAGTAAGCGCAGACGCGTCATGGATAAAACCGTCCAGGTCGAAACCGGCGTCGATCGCTATGTTTTGCCGTGCGACGTTGAGCAGGCTGAGCAGCGCACTCGGGCTGGAGACCGCTCCGCTGTGGTGCAGCGCATCAACCAACGAGGCAATAACGGCCTGCTGACGGCGGGTCCGATCAAGGTCGGTGAACGATTCGTCGTTGGCGTCGCGGCGTTGCCGCACAAAGGCCAGCGCTTGCGTGGCGCTGATCTGCTGGATGCCCTTATGAAAGTCCGCGCCCGAGTAGTAGGAATCTGAGGTGTCTTCATTCAGGCACACCGTGATGGGTTGCACCACTCGGGCTATCTCAAAGAAGCCCGCCAGGGTGATCTCGATGAAGTGGTCGATCGGGATTTGTAGCAGATGCGTGACGGTGCTTATTTCGGCTTTGCGACCGGCCTCGCGTGCCGCCTGTTCTTGCGCGGCGGCGTCTGGTCCGGCAGACGACGGTGTGCCGGACGGGGTTTCGGCGGAGGACCATGTCCCCACGCGGCCGGACTCCACCACGCGCTGGTAGGCGAGGCTGTATGCCTCCTTGATCTTGCCGCGGCAATCCGAGGTCGGGCATTCAGCTAGATCGACATAGTCGTCACGGGGGATGGAGATCGCTGTCACCGGGCCGGTCCCGGCCGACAGGTGCAGCACGATGAGCACATCCGCGTCATTGTCGCCGGAATCTTCGTCGCCAGCGTGCAGCGCGTCATACATGTCTTGGGGCAGGGGTCGACCCTGCTGATCGCGGCGGCCATCCAGTCCCATGACCAGGATGTTTTGATCGCTCCCCGGCGAGGGAGGTTCACCGGCCAACGCGTCAGACCTGGTGATGCCGGCGGATGCATTGCGGTAGGCGATCCACAGCACGCCGATGACCACAATAAGGACTGCCGACACCAGTGCAGCAATCATCTTGGGGCCGACGGGCAGCCAGTGGCGCACTCGCGGGCGGCGGAAACGATGCCGACTGCGCTGCGCTGGTGGGCACGGTTCCTGACCACCTGAGGCGTGTCCTGGCTCGGTCATAACCGATGGGGAATATCCCGGCCAGCGCGCATTCAATCAGCCTCTGGGCAAGTACCTTGCACTGTCAACCGGGCTGCGGGTGCGGGTCCTGAGAACTCGGTGGCCAATCCGAATTGGCGCCCAGGCCGGACAGCTTGAGCTCGCGCCGAATATTGATGAAGGACGTGCCGACCACGAGGTGTGAGTTCAAGCGGTACTGCACACCGGCGGACCATCAACAGGGGTTCAATACCGGCTGGCGTGGGCGCGCACGTATCTCAAAGGGATGGGTCTACTCACGAACGCATCCGAGGGATCGTAAGCTCTGCCAATGATCGCTGCGCGACCCAATCGATTGCGGTTGACAAACTGTGGCACACGTGGAATGCCTCGGGACGAGGCTGGGAGGCAGCCGGATTTCGTTGCGCGGCCCCTCTCTCACGTGGTTTCATCCGAGCACCCTTCGCGAACACTGGCGAACAGCGATTCGCGCCCGGTCAAAGTTACGAATTTACCGATTGGTTGTGCCTAATGGATCGTCGCAGCATGTTGTTGATGACCGGGGTCGCCGCGCTGGCAGCCGCGACCCGCGTCCCTGTGCCTCCCGCTAGCGCTTCACCGGCCGGTCGGGTACCACCGCCTTCCGCGCCACCCGCAGCCGCTACCGGCGCCTACATTTTCCAGGACGAGTTCGATGGTCCCGCCGGCTCGGCCCCCGATCCTGGGAAGTGGACAGTACAGAACTGGGACGATGACGTCTTCCCGCCGGTTCTGGGGCATTATCGCGACGATCGCCGAAACGTGTTCCTCGACGGCAACTCCAACCTCGTCCTCCTCGCCACCCACGAAGACGACCAGTATTTCAGCGGCAAACTGCGAGGCAATTGGAGGGGGCTCATTGGCCACACCTGGGAGGCGCGAATAAAACTGGACTGCCTGACCCCCGGTGCCTGGCCCGCGGTCTGGACGGTGAATGAGGATCCTGTGCCTGATGGCGAAGTTGACCTGTTCGAGTGGTATGGCAACGGACTTTGGCCTCCCGGAACCACGGTCCACGCAGCATCCAACGGGAAAACATGGGAAGGGAAATCGATCCCCGGGCTGGTGGAAGGCGGGTGGCACAACTGGCGAATGCTTTGGGACGAGGACGGTTTCAAATTCTGGCGGGATTACGTTGACGGTGCGAAACCCTATTTCAGTGTGCCGCCGAAACCCATACCGATCCACGACAGACCCGGCGAGGCGCGGTGGCCGTTCAACCAACCCGGCTATTGGATGTCTCCGATGTTCACCCTTGCCGTCGGTGGGCCGGGCGGCGGCGATCCCGCCCTCGGTAACTTCCCGGCGGCTATGGTCATCGACTGGATACGTGTCTGGTAGACACCTGCGCGCTTAGCGCGCCGCTTTGAGCACCTGAACCAAATTGAACTGCCAGCGCTCCAAGAGCCGGAAACCCAGGTCGTGGGGAACCGAGAAGGCGGGGGTGCCGCCCAATCCTGGGCCGGGTGGCAGCATCGAACCCCGCTCGTGAGCGGGCATCGACTTGTCGGCTTCGGTGATGATCCACACAATGCGGCAGTCGCTTAACGGCCCGGCGACGGCCTCCGGGATCAGATTTGTGTCGAACACCTCGTTGCGGTCCGTCGCCCGTTGCCAAAGGCTGAGATCGATTAGCTTCCGGTACGCATCGGGGCGCGCCGCCAGCAATGGGCGCATGGGGGCGGGTTGAAACGTCACCGTGTCGTTGACGAGTAAACAATCACCTGGCGCTGCTTTAGCTGTGATCAGATCCGCGACTTGGCTGTAGTCCATGCCGTACTTCGCGTACGGCCCCCGTTGCACCAGAAGGTAATTGGGCGCGGCCGCGAGAGCGAAAAGACCCAGGAGTGCCGCCGCTGCCCAGGGCGTGACGGCCACTGCGCCGATGCAGACGCCGAGGCCCAGTGCCATCGCCGGTGCGGTGAAGCATAGGTAGCGCGGCGTATAGATCGGGTGAACCAACGCCGACCAGATGAGGATCAGGGCGGTCGGTATCGCAAGCCATGCGATCGCCAAGGTCA